>CAZOFX010000119.1:0-16217 GCA_964579055.1 uncultured Pirellulales bacterium | reverse complement strand
TCCACGGCCTGGCCGATGGTGACGCGCCCCACCGTCACCGGCGGGCTCGGCTTCGGCATGAAATGGAACATGGGCTGGATGCACGACACGCTCGAGTACTTCAGCCAGGACGCCATCTACCGCAAGTACCACCAGGACAAGCTGACTTTCTCGATCTGGTACGCCTTCTCGGAGAACTTCGCGCTGCCGCTGTCGCACGACGAGGTCGTGCACGGCAAAGGCTCTCTTTACGGCAAGATGCCCGGCGACCCCTGGCAGAAGCGCGCCAATCTTCGCCTGCTGTTCGGATACATGTACACCCATCCCGGCAAGAAACTGCTGTTCATGGGGGATGAGTTCGGCCAGCATCGCGAGTGGAGTCACCTGCACAGTCTTGATTGGCACCTGACCGGGGATGAGTCCCATCAGGGCCTTCAGAAATGGGTGCGCGATCTGAACCATCTCTACCGCAGCGAGCCGGCGCTGTTCGAGACCGATTTCCATCGGGACGGCTTCGCCTGGATCGATTTCCACGACGCGGACAACAGCGTCATCAGCTACCTGCGCAAGGACAAGGCGGGCCGCTCCACCCTGGCGGTGATCTGTAACTACACGCCCGTTCCTCGGTACAACTACCGGGTCGGCGTGGCCGACGGCGGCTTCTGGGAGGAGATCCTCAACAGCGACGCCACGGAGTACGGCGGCAGCGGCCTGGGCAACATGGGCGGCGTTGAGGCCTCCGCGGCGTCCTTCTACGGGAACTTCGACCACACGCTGTCCGTCACCCTGCCGCCTCTGGGAGTGGTGGTCTTCCGAAAGGTGCGGGACGCAGAACCCCCAACCGACAGCCCGTCGGCTACATAGCGGAATCGCCCGCCGGCAATCACGTTGCGTTTACAGGCGGCCGTAGGTTTCCGTCAGGTCCCTCACCCTTGCGGCCAGACGCGATGTGAGCCGCCCGTCGCGCATCCGCCAGAACCAGTTGCCCGTCGATTTGGCAGGGTAGTTCATCCGGGCCGAGGCGCCCAGCGACAAGACATCCTGCATCGGGATGATTGCCAGCCTGGCGATGGACGACATGGCCAGGCGTATCAGCGTCCAGGAGATCTCCTGGGCCCCGGGTTTGTGGCCCAGATACTCGGAGAGACGTTTGCGCCGCGCCCCGTCCATTTCGTTGTCGAACCAGCCACGCGTGGTGTTGTTGTCGTGCGTACCCGTATAGACGATCGCGTTGGATATGTGATTGTGCGGCATGTGGACGTTGCGCTTCGGATCGCCGCTGAAGGCAAATTGCAGCACCCGCATGCACGGGAACTCGTATTTGGCGACGGTCTCCCGCACGTCGGGCGTGATGTGACCGAGATCCTCCGCGAAGATCGCGGCAAACGGGATCTGCCGGAACAGCGTGCCGAAGAAGTTCTCGCTCGGCGCCTTGACCCACTTGCCGTGCGCGGCGGTCTTGTGGCCGGCAGGCACCTCCCAGTACGCCACCAGCCCGCGGAAATGGTCGATCCGGACCAGATCGAACAGGAGGAGATTGTGCCGGATCCGCTGCATCCACCAGGCAAATCCGGTACGCTCGGAATAGTCCCAGTCGTAGACCGGGTTGCCCCACAACTGGCCGGTCTTGCTGAAGTAATCCGGGGGCACCCCGCCGATGAACTTCGGCTTCTTGTCTGCTCTGAGTTTGAACACCTCGGGGTTCGACCAGACGTCGGCGCTGTCATAGGCGACGTAGATGGGCAGGTCGCCGATCACCTGGATGCCCTGCTCGTGCGCGTATCGCTGCAAATCGAGGTATTGCCGGTAGAACACGTACTGAAGAAAACGCTCCCGCTCGATTGCGTCGGCCAGATCAGCCTTCATCTGATTCAGCGCCCGGGTCTTTCTGTCCCGCAAGGCCGCCGGCCATTCGCACCAGAGCCGCCCTTTGAAATGTCTCTTGATCGCGACGAACGAGGCAAACGGTTCCAGCCATGTCTGGTGCTGCGCGCAGAACGGTTCGTAGTCGGCTGGCTGCGGTCGTTCCTGGAACCGTCGAAAGGCCCGATCGAGCAGCTCTCGCTTGTATCGTTCCACCTTCGGGAAGTCGACTCTGTCGGCCGGAAACGACGGAGGACTAGCGATCTCCCCACGCCGGAGCAACCCTGCCCGGTATAGCAGGGCCGGACTGATTAGCAGAGGGTTTCCCGCAAAGGCCGAGAAGCAGTTGTACGGCGAATGCCCCGTCCTGGCGGTGGTGTGATTCAGGGGCAGAATCTGCCAGCAGTTCTGGCCGGCCCGCTCAAGAAAGTCGACGAACCGGTACGTCGCCGGGCCGAAATCACCGATGCCGAATTCCGAAGGCACCGACGTGAGGTGCATCAGGATGCCACTGGATCGTTGTTTGAGCATATCCTAAACCTCTTCTGTCGATCAGGAGCCGCAGATCGTTGGAGAACCGACAATGGCGTCGCACCGTCGGCCCGCCGCGGTCCAGGCCCGAGTCGCCCCTGATCCGTTCTAAGGAATCGCCAGGCCGAGATGGTGCGCCAGGTTCCCGAAATGTTCGACCCACTTGGCCGCTTCCTCGTCGTTGGCCGCGGCACGGCGCTTCATCGCCGGCCACTTGCGCTTGGCGATGTCGAAGAACACGTTCTGCGCGTTTTGCAGATCCAGCGTGGAGGTCAGCGTGCGAAGGATCTCCAGACTCTCTTCGATCGAACAGAGCAGCTTCACGTCTTCGCTGCGCCCGGCCAGTTGATCCATGAGGTCGTTGATCCGGTGACTGCCTTCGAAACTCAGACGCTCCTTGTCCAGGCTCAGCGACAGGCGCTCCGCCTCATCGGCGAGGTTCCGCAGACGATTCACGTCGATCGCATCGGCCTGAATCTCCGCACAGAGATCCTCGTTGAGGATGAACTCCGCCGGCGCCGACAAGGCCTTGGGCAGCGGCATGTTCATGTTGCGAATCATCTGCATGATCGCGTAATTGTGCTCGTAGATGTGGCGGAACGAACTCTCGATCTCTTCCCAGGTGCTTTCCAGGAGCTCGTGGAGGATCTGCCGCTGCGGGTCTTTGAACAGGTGGGTCAGCGAGTAGTTCTTGCCCCCGAAGGCGACGTTCATCAGCCGCATCACCTCGTTGCTGTCGCTCCGGCGAAATGCCTTGCCCAACTCCTGCCGAACGGCGTTGAACTCGTTGTCGTCCATGCGTGCCCGCACGGTGGCGAACAGATTGTGATCGCCCAGGTAAAAGACGACCAGGTCGGCCGCATGCCGCTCGAAGGTGATGTTCGACCGAATCGTAACCCGGCCGGTGGTGAGAACCTGCATCCCGGCCTCTTTGCGATCCAGGCCGTCCACGGTGGCCGTATAGCAGTAGATCTCCGTCGTCCGTTCGCGGGCCTCTTCGAACACCGAACTGAGCGCGAAGTGCGCCGCCACCCGGTTCAGGTCGATACGAGCCGGTTCGACAAAGGCCTCATAGACCTCGCGCCCGTTGGCAAACGGCCGAACGTTGGCGGGAGCGTGCTGCAACATCTCCTTGAACTGCGGCACGAGGTCCCAGTTCTGCACTTCCTGGCACAGTTGCATCGACCGGGCCGCATATTGCATCACCTGCACGGCCTCGATCCCCGCGATGTTGTCGAAGAACCACCCGCAACTCGTATACATCAACATCGCGTGCCGCTGCATCTCCAGGAGCTTGAGGAACGTCACCTTGTCATCCGGAGGCAGCGCCCGTCCGGTCGACTGGGTGATGAAATCCTCGACGTTTTCCTGCGAGCGATTGTTGATCGCCGCGATGTACTCGTTGCGCAGCTTCCACGGATCGGCGTGGTATCTCGACATGCGGTCCTGATACACCTCCGCCTGTTTGTCGCGGACCCAATCCATGGCCTGCCGCAAGGGGGCGCGCCACTGCTGTTTTCCAGAATTGGCCTGGTCGGCGGCACAGCCACAGTTGCTCTTCCACCGCTCGACCCCGTGCGCGCAGCTCCAGGAGCTGCCCTCCCAGATTTCCACCTCCTGGTCCGGCGGGAATTTCTCCAGGTACTCGCCATAGATGGTGATCTTCGCCAGGCTGTTGCTCTCGATGTGGTGAATGCAGTACGCCAGCGCCATGTCGCCGTGACGGTGGTGATGCCCGAACGATTCTCCGTCCGTCGCCACGTGAACCAGACGGGGACCCTCCCCGTCCGAAGGAAACGCGCTGATCAGCCGGGAAGCGAAGTTGGTGCCGCTGTGAAGAAGGCCGCCGTAGGCGATGTCATGCGAAGCCGGACCGCTGTAGAAGAACAGCACGATTTGCTTGCCGGAAGGAAGGACGCAGATATGGGGAACGCTGGTGTCCAGATCGTTCTCGCTAACATCCTTCCATCGGCGGGCGCCCACCTTGCGGACCCGCTTGGCCTGCCGCGGCGCCAGAATGGTGAACTTGATCCCATGCTCGGCCAGCACCTCCAGTGACGGCAGATCCGCCGCGGTCTCGGCCAGCCACATGCCTTCCGGCGCCCGCTGGAAGCGTTGCTTGAAATCCTGGATGCCCCAGATGACCTGGGTATGCTTGTCCCGGGTGTTGGACAGGGGCAGGATCATGTGATTGTACACCTGCGCCAGAGCGCTGCCGTGTCCGGAAAACCGCTCCCGGCTGTTCCGGTCGGCCTGAAGGATGCTCTCGTAGACGTCCGGGGCGTGGGTTTCGAGCCAGGACAGGAGCGTTGCCCCGAAATTGAAGCTCATGCGTTCGTAATTGCTGACGATATCGACAATCTTGCGATCGGGCCCGAGGATGCGCGAGGCGGCGTTCTGACGATAGCACTCCTCGGTGATCCGCGCATTCCAGTCATGGTAGGGATAGGCCGAATCCTGTAACTCCACGTCCTCCAGCCATGCGTTCTCACGCGGCGGCTGGTAGAAATGGCCGTGTATGCAGACATATTTATCCATCTACGACCTCACACTGCACACTGCATCAGGCAGTGAATCAGTTCCAATCAGGGTCAGGCAGGCACCGTTCCTCACCTTGTCGCGAGGGGATGCACAGCCCGCCTGAACCGTTCGACTCGCGGCCGGTGCCGCACGAAACACGTGATAATAAGGCAACTTCCCCTGACAGGCAACCGCTCTCCCCAGATTGCCACCCGTCCGAAGTTGTCGCCATCCAGGCTTTTCGGTATTATCGTCATCTGGTGCTCTTGTGCTACAGCGCTTAAGACGCTCCCGGGAAAGATAATCTGGAGGTGACCGCCATGACCGAGTCAAATCGGCCGCACACTTGGATACAATGCCCAAAGACGCTACTGTCGGCACTTCTTGCCCTTATTTCCCATGCACCCCAGAGTCTCACAGCGGCCTCGTCAGCGCCTTCGGGGCTCCTGTGCGAGTTGATGAGCGAGCCGACGAAGACAGCGATTGCCGATCCCCGGCCGGAGTTCGGCTGGATCGTACCTGGGCTGGATCGGAACGACGTCCAGACGGCATATCAGATTCTCGTCGCCTCCTCCATGAACCGGATCGAACAGGACCGGGGCGACCGGTGGGACAGCGGCAAAGTTCGATCCTCCCGGTCGGTCGGCGTCGAATATGCCGGCCGGTCCCTCTTGCCGGACACAACGTACTACTGGAAGGTGCGGACCTGGAACCAGCAAGATCGCGTCAGCCCATACTCCCAGGTCCAGACGTTCCGTACAGGGCCTCTGGATGGCCCGTACACGACCGCCCGCTATCCGCTGGCGACCAGCAGAATCAAACCGGTCCGGATCGCCGCCAAGGCGGATGGGCACTACTTCATCGACTTCGGCAGGGCCGCCTTCGGCACCGTCGAGCTGACTTTGACCAGCCCCGAAGTGGGTCGCCGGGTCGAAGTCCACCTCGGCGAGGTCTACTCCGAGCCCAACAACATCGACCGCAATCCAGGCGGGTCCAGGCGATATCGGCAGTTGGGGCTGACGCTTGAAGAAGGCACGCACGCGTACAGGCTGACCATCTCGCCCGATAAGCGAAACACCGGTCCGCAGGCGATCAAGATGCCGGAATCCGTCGGGGAGGTCATGCCGTTTAGGTACTGCGAAGTGGTCAACAGCCCCTCGGCGCTCGATGCCTCGACGATCTGCCAGATCGCGGTCCACTATCCGTTCGACGCGGGAGCGTCCCGCTTCCATTCATCCGATCCGGTCCTCAACGACGTGTGGGAGTTGTGCAAGTACAGCATCAAGGCGACGAGCTTCTGCGGCGTCTACGTCGACGGCGACCGGGAACGGATTCCCTACGAGGCCGACGCCTGCATCAACCAGCTCTGCCACTATTGCGTGGACCGCGAATACACGATGGCCCGCTACACGCATGAATACCTGATGATGCACCCGACCTGGCCGACCGAGTGGATTCTGCATTCGGTGCTGATGGCGTGGGCCGACTATCTGTACACTGGCGACACCGACTCGATCGAGCACTTCTACGACGACCTGAAGGCCAAGACGCTACGGGCGCTGGCCCGCGAGGACGGGCTCATCAGCACACAGACCGGCCTGGTCACCGACGACGTGCTCGCGTCGATCCACTTCAACGGAACGTTGCGGGACATCGTGGACTGGCCGCACGGGAACATCCTCGGCCTCCAGGGCGGTTACGGCGAGACCGACGATTTCGAGTTCAAGCCCATCAACACCGTCGTCAATGCCTTTCACTGTCGGGCGCTCGTGCTGATGAGCCGGATCGCTCAGGCCCTCGGCAAGGAGCAGGACGCCGCGCAGTTCGCCTCGGCCGCAGCAAAGGTCAGGCAATCCTTCAACGACAAGCTGCTCGACAAGGACAAAGGCATCTACGTCGATGGCGAAGGCAGCGCCCACAGCGCGCTGCACGCGAACATGTTTCCGCTGGCGTTCGGTCTGGTGCCGCCGGAGCATGTCGAATCGGTCGCCGCGTTCGTCAAGAATCGCGGCATGGTGTGCAGCGTCTACGGCGCGCAGTACTTGCTCGAAGCGCTCTACGAAGCGGGTTTGGACGATTTCGCCCTGCACCTGATGACCGACCGGGAAACGGACCGAAGCTGGGCCCACATGGTCTACGACGTGGGCACAACCATCACGCTTGAAGCGTGGGACAACAAGTACAAGCCCAATCAGGACTGGAACCACGCCTGGGGCGCTGCGCCGGCCAATATCATCCCCCGCTGTCTGATGGGCATCGAGCCGGTCGAGCCGGGCTTCGCCAAGGTACGGATCAAGCCGCAGGTCGGTTCACTGACACGAGGGAGCCTCGATCTGCCCACGGTCCGCGGCACGATTCACGTAGATTCCGAGGTGGTCAAGGGACAGTCGTTCATCCTGAACGTGGCCACGCCGGCTAACATGCCCGCCATCGTATACCTGCCCAACCTGGGCAGCGATAGCACGCAGGTGCTGATGGACGGCCGGGCCGTTCAGGGTCGACGCGACGGCAAGTTCATCGTCCTCGACGACGTCGCCCCAGGCCCCCACCGTTTCGAACGGCGTCTGTAAACCGCATCCCTACTTGGCCAGTTCGCCAAAGCGGTTGGCGATGGCTAGGGCCGGGTCGAGCGGAACGTCCACGCCAACCGTGGCTTTGGTGACCGCGATCGTCGGTCGCGGCGTCAGCCTGCGGCCCTTGAATTCAGGCAGCCACTTGCGCTCGGCTTCGAGCATCTCGCCGGTCATGTCCCGGACCTCCTTCAGCGTGCAGACCGCCGAGGTCAGCGGGTCCATCGCCACCGCCTGCATCGCCCGCTCCGGGTCCCCCGTCAGCGCCGCCTCGACGGCCAGCTCCTGCACGGTGACGTTGCTCTGGTTCAACGCCGCACACTGCACCGGCAGCTCACCGACCGTCACCGGGTGCAAACCCTGCGAGTCAACATAGACCGGGACCTCGACGCAGCAGCCCTGCGGCAGGTTCGTGATGTAACCGTCGTTGCGAACGTTGCCGTTGAGACGGAACGGCCGGTCCGTCTCGGCCGCTTCGAGGATGTACGAACAGTACTCGACGCTGCGACGCGTGATCCTGGGCGATTCCGTCGCGAGATAATCCACCTTCTTGTATTTCTCCGCCAGCATGTTGCAGTAGTGATAGTAGGCGCCGGAAGCCCCGCCGAAATCGGGCTGATCGCAATACATCTCCAGGGCCCTCTTGCTGCTGCGGAACCACGGCACGTATTCGGACAGGTGCCCCGTGCTCTCGGTCATGAAGTACCCGAAGTGCCGCATCACCTCGCAGCGCACCTTCTCGTTGACGTAGTACTCGGGCTTCTCGACGTTGCGCTTGAGGATCGGGTACAGGTCGCGTCCATCCCGCTTGTCTCTCAGCAACAGGAACCAGGCCATGTGGTTGACGCCGGCACAGACGTAGTCGACCTGGTCCTTCGGGACGTTGACGTACCGGCTGATCAGGTCCAGCGTGGTCTGCACGCCGTGACAGAGCCCGATGAACTGCACGTCGGCCACGCTGCCCAAGGCCGAGCAGTTAGCCCCCATCGGATTGGCGTAGTTCAGCAGGATCGCGTCGGGACACAGCTCGTTCATGTCCGCCGCCATGTCCGCCAGGACCGGGATCGTCCGCAGGGCGCGGAAGATGCCGCCGGGACCGATGGAATCGGCGATGCACTGATCGACGCCGTACTTCAACGGGATCTCGTAGTCCATGCGGAAGGCCTCGACGCCGCCGATCTGGATCATGTTGATCACGTAGTCCGCTCCGTCGAGTGCCTCGCGGCGATTCAGCGTCGCCGTGACCGTCGCCGGCAGATCGTTCTCCTTGATGACCTTCTTGACAAAAGCCTCCATCTTGGCCAGCTTCGGTCGCGTCCGGTTCATCAGGCAGATTTCACTGCCCTGAAGGGCCTCGGTGGCCAGGATGTCCATGACCAGGGTCTTGCAGAAAATCAGGCTTCCGGCCCCGATCATCGCGATCTTCGGTTTCGACATGGCAGTCGTCCTTCGTCAATCGTCAACTACTTGATGAGGTTCTCGAAAAGGTACAGCCCGCTCTTGCCGGGAGCGACGACGTCGAGGTCGCCATCGCCATCGATATCGGCGGCAGCGGTGTTGATCCCGAAGCCCACGCGGCCGCCCTCGTGCATGGTATGGCGGGTCCACTTGCCCGAGGCGATGTCGAAGTCGTAGTAGTACACGCAGACGGGATCGTTGCCGCCCGGGTCGTGTCCGTTGTGGGCGCGATGGCGTTTGCCGGTGACCAGCTCGTCGACGCCGTCGCTATCCAGGTCGGCCATGAGCATGAAATGCGGCTGGGACCACGACTTGTCGATCAGGGACTTCTCCCACGAGCGATGGCCCTGCGCGTCTTTCTTCTGCTCCAGCCAGAACACGCCGTAATCGTGGCCCAGACCCCAGACGATGTCGGAGTCCTTGTCCCCGTCCACGTCATGGACCAGAATGGGAATGCAGGCATAACCCAGCTCGAACTCCGCACGCCACGTCCACGAGCCGTCGGCAGTCTGCTCCAGCCAACCCTTCGGCGTCACCACATCGCACCGCCCGTCACCGTTGACGTCTCCGGCACCAAGCCCGTGGCCGGCTGCCTCCTGGGGCAGCACGTGCTTGTCCCATCGCACACCCTGCGGGGCCGAGGCATCGCGGCGGTGCTCGTACCAGGCCGCCGCGCTCATGATGTTGGGCAGGATGTCGAGTTGCCCGTCGCCGTTGATGTCGTACGCCATCGCGGTCTCCATGTTGCCCGGCGTATCCACCTCGAACACCTGCCAGGGGCCGCCCGCCTGGCCCGGATTGCGGACCCAGTAGACCATCTTGTCGTGCCAGGCGGCGCCGACGGTGTCGGTCCAGCCGTCGCCGTCCACGTCCATCGGCAGGTTGGCGAAGTCGTAATGGTACTCCCCTTCCTCTTTGATCTCGCGGACGAAGTGCTTCGTCCAGGTCGGCGCCTCGTACCAGAACCCGCCGCAGACGACGTCGAGCTTGCCGTCGCGATTCACGTCGAGGATGCCCGCCGCCTCGAAACGCGAATCCGCGTTGAGCGCGTGCAGCTTGAAGCCCTCGCCTACCTTGGCCTCCGCTGCCGCAGCGGATCCTGCCAACAGAATGCCGATGGCCAGTCCCACAAACACGTGGGGAATATGTCGAGTTCGCATGGGTGCTCCTTTTCCAAAACCGTGTTGCATTGTCGTTCTCAGATGGACCAGGGACTTCGCATCGCCCGTTGGAGCATGGAATCGGCCTGCCGGTCGTTGACGAACCGCTCGGCCGCCGGGTCCCAACGTAGGGGCCGCTCAAGCCAATAGGCGATGTTCCCCAGGTGACAGACGCTGATCGAGCGATAGCCGACGTCGGCGTCGCAGGCCGGACGGTTCCGTGTCCGTACGCAGTCGAGGAAGTTGTCCGGATGATTCTTGCTCTCGTAGAGGTGCACGTCGTTGGCGGTGAGCGTCTGCCTGCGCAGCGAGTCCGGCTCGGTGATCAGTTGCTCGCGCGTCACCTCGATCATACCCTCGGTCCCCTCGAACCGCACGCCGGGAGTCGGCTGGCTGATGCCCTCGCGCGTCATCACCGTGCCGTTGGCGTAGCGGTAGGTGAGCGCCTTGAACTCGTTGCCGTCGGCTGGGATGATCTCGACCGGGCCCGACTCGTCCATCCCCATCGCCCACTGCGCGATGTCGAACATGTGCTGGCCCCAGTTGGTCATCTCGCCGCCGGAAAAGTCCTTCCACCGCATCCAGCCCAGGATGTCGGGGTGGAACGGATGCCACGGCGCCTGGCCCAGCCACCGGTCGTAGTCCAGCCAGTCCGGCGGCGAGCCCTGCGCGGGAAGGTGACACTCTTCGGGGGGGCCACCCACGTTGACCTTGATGTGCTTGACGTGGCCGATGTATCCGCTGCGGACCAGCTCACAGGCGAAGCGAAACTCGTACCAGCTTCGTTGCTGCGTGCCGCTCTGGAAGATGCGTCCGTACCGCCGCATCGCGCGGGCCAGTTCGCGGGCCTCGTAAACCGTCAACGAAATTGGTTTCTCGCAGTAGATGTCCTTGCCTGCCTTGGCGGCGGCGATGGAAATCGGCGTGTGCCAGCGGTCGCCGGCGGCACAGAGGATGATGTCGATGTCATCGCGGGCCAGCAGGTCCTCGAAGTTGTGATACGCGACGCAGTCGTTGTTGCCGTAGTAGGTGTCGATGATGCTCTTGGCGTTGTTGAGGTTGTTGCGATTGACATCGCAGGCCGCAACGACCTGCACGCCGGGCTTGCTGAGAAACCCGCCGCCCTGGACCCAGATGCCGCCGCCGATGTGGCGCGTGCCCTGCCCGCCGCAGCCGATGGCGCCCATCACCAGTCGCTCGCTGGCCGGCGCCCGGCTGCCAGCCCCAAGAGCCGACGACCCGATGACATAGGGAACCGCAACTGCCGATGCCGTAGCCCGCAGAAAGGTTCTTCGCGTGATGCCCCTTCGATATGCCATGCAACCTCCCATCCACTTCATACGGTGACCCACGGATGTTTCCCGCCATCTTACTGATTACCCCCGCACGACGCAATAGCCTGATCGGCCCCGCTCCCCTGCCGCGTGCGGCCGAAAAGACGCGACTTGACGGGGATTCCATGTTACAATGGCCGGTCAGTTGAGCTCTGATGATGGACCGCACGATTTGGGAGGTTGAGCCGATGACATCTCATGATCCACACCATTGCCGCTATGACCGCCGTGAAGACCGTAGACGTTGTCCCAAGACGGGCAAGCCGATCGAACCTCGTGCCCCGCGTCCGTGGATGCTCTGGCTGCTGCCGATCACCGGCCTGCTGGCTCTGGCCTGGTTCCTCATCCGCGTGGTGCCCAAGCCCTCGCGAGCGATGTATCCCTGCCAGCGGGTGGCGATGCCCCTGGCCTCCGGCTTCGTCGTCTGGCTGCTCGGCATCGCGGCATCCGTGGCAGCCTTGCGCAAGGCCAGATCGAGCCTGCAAGGCAAGCGATACGCCTTGGCCCTGGCCGCCGTAGGCATCAGCATCGCGGCGATCTGGGTGACACTGAGCATTACCACCGAGAAACCCCTGTTGGCCGATCCCCAGCCGGCCAATGAGCCCATCGGCGTTGCCCGAGGGATCCATCCCGGGCGCGTCGTCTGGGTGCACGATCCCGACGCGACCGACTGGAAAGGCCCAGGCGATGGCCATCTCTGGCAGGACGAGCACACGAATCAGGCGGCCGTCGACAAGATGCTGTCACAGACCCTTCACAGCCTGACGGGCGAGACCTCCGACAATGCGGCGTGGGACGCGCTGTTCCGCTATCACAACAAGACCAGGGGCAAGGGCGACGTCGGCTATCAGCCGGGCCAGAAGATCACGGTCAAAGTCAACTTCGTCGGCTTCATCCGCACCACCGACGCCGTGAATCCCCAGACCTACGCGCTACAGAGCTGGGTGGACTACATGAACACCTCGCCCCAGATGATCGCCTCACTGCTGCGGCAACTGACGGAAACCGCCGGCGTCAAGCAGTCCGACATCGCGGTCGGTGACACCCTCGCCTACTTCGCCAACGAATACTACGACATCCTGCACAGGCAATTCCCAAACGTGACCTACCTCGATTGCCAGGGCGGTTCCGGGCGCACGAAGACCGGGCCGTCCTCCGTCTCTCTGCATTGGAGCTGCGACACCGAAGGCTGTGCACAGGACTACGTGCCCAAGGCGTACGCGGAGGCCGAGTATCTCATCAATCTGGCCAATCTCAAGGCCCATCCCAGCGCCGGCGTCACGCTCTGCGCCAAGAACCACTACGGCTCGCTGATCCGCCTGCCCTACGAAAGGGGCTACTACGACATGCACACGAGCTTCGACCGGGCCACGGGCCGGTACAGGAACCTCGTGGACCTGATGAGCCACAGCGAATTCGGCGGCAAGACCGTCCTCTATCTCATCGACGGACTCTACGGCGGCATCCACTACGTCGAGCACGAGCCGCGACGGTTCGAATCGACTCCGTTCAACAACGACTGGACCAGCAGCCTGTTCGCCAGCCAGGACCCGGTCGCCATCGATTCGGTGGGCCTCGATTTCCTCCAGGCGGAGGCCAACGTGCAGAAGTACTCGTGTATGCCAGGCACCGACGACTACCTGCACGAAGCGGCGCTGATCGACAGCCCGCCTTCCGGCACGTTTTACGATCCTGACCACGCCGGCAACGTCGTGCGGCCGGCCAGCCTGGGCGTCCACGAGCACTGGAACGACGCGCAGCAGAAGAAGTACTCGCGCGACTTGGGCAAGACCGAGGGCATCGAACTGGTGGCCGTCATAAAGGACAGTGACAAGGCGAAGACGAGCGGTGTCACCGCCCCCGGCGCCAAGGTCAAATTGCTGGCCGACGGCTTCCAGTTCACCGAAGGCCCCGCCCCCGACCGCGAGGGCAACGTATTCTTCACCGACCAGCCCAACGACCGCATCTGCAAATGGTCGATTGACGGTAAGTTGACCGACTTCATGAAGCCCTGCGGCCGGTCCAACGGCCTGTTCTTCGACCAGCACGGCAACCTCTGGGCCTGCGCCGATATGGACAACGAGCTGTGGATGATCGATCCGCAGGGCCACGTCACGATCTTCGTCCGCCGCTTCGACGACAAGCTGCTCAACGGGCCTAACGACCTCTGGATCGACCCCCAGGGCGGCATCTACTTCACCGACCCGCTCTACAAGCGGCCCTACTGGAAGCGTGACCCCGCCATGCAGCAGGACGGCCAGCACGTCTACTACGTCACGCCGGACCGCAAAAGCATCGTCCGCGTCGCCAGCGACCTCGTGCAGCCCAACGGCATTATCGGTACCCCCGACGGCAAGCTACTCTACGTCGCCGACATCGGGGACCGCAAGACGTATCGATACACGGTCAACGCCGATGGTTCGCTCTCGGACCGGAAGCTCTTCTGCTCGATGGGCTCCGACGGCATGACGATCGACACCGAGGGCAACGTCTATCTGACCGGACGCGGCGTCACCGTGTTCAATCCCAACGGCGAGAAGGTCGAGCAGATCGACGTCAACAAAGGCTGGACCGCTAACGTCTGCTTCGGCGGCCCGGACCGGCGGACCCTTTTCATCACCGCCTCGGATTCGCTGTTCAGCATCGAGATGCGCGCCAAGGGCGCCTATTGACAACGGAACGGATGGGGAGATTGCAGCACCATGAGAACACGAACGATCGTAGCATTTCTGGCCCTGTTCAGCAGCATCGCCTCGGGGGCCGTGGCGCCCTTCGCCGCCGAAATCGTCGAAGTCAGGAAGATCTGGGACGACGCCGCCCACAACGCGTTTACCGATCTGATCTGGTTCGGCGAGCAGTTCTACTGCGCCTTTCGCGAAGGACGCGGTCACGTCTCGTCCGACGGGCGGATTCGCGTGTTGCGATCGGCCGATGGCGACACCTGGACGTCCGCGGCGCTAATCTCGTTCCAGGGCTATGACTTCCGCGATGCGCACCTGTCGATTACGCCGGACAACCGGCTCATGCTGATCGGCGGCGCCGCGCCGCGAAAGCAGGACGGCGAATCCGCGCCCACAGGCAGCTTCGTATCGTTCTCACAGGATGGCGCCACCTGGACCGAGCCCGTGATCGTCAGCGAGCCCGGCCGCTGGCTGTGGCGCGTCACCTGGCACGAGGGCAAGGCTTACGGCGTGTCGTACACCGCCGGGGCCAATGGCGGCCAGTGCCTGTCGCTGCTGACCAGCACGGATGGAATCAAGTACGAGACCCTCGTCGAGAGGCTGTTCGACAAGGGCTTTCCAAACGAAACGACGCTGCGGTTCGCCCCCGACGGCACGTGCTATGCGCTGGTCCGCCGCGACAACGCCGGCGACGCCCCCAGCAGTACGATGCTCGGGATCGCGTGCCCCGACTACACGCAGTGGAAATGGCACGACCTCGGGACCGAGTTCAACGCCTTCGGCGGGCCCGACCTGGTCCGCCTGCCCTCGGGCCTCTGGATCGCCGCCGGACGCATGCACCAGGGCGGCGCCCACACCGCGCTGGCGGTGCTCGACGCCGAGAACAAGATGATGACCCGTCTGCTCGACCTGCCCAGCGGAGGCGACACCAGCTATCCCGGCCTGCTCTGGCGAAACGACCTGCTCTACGTCAGCTATTACTCCAGCCACCAGGGCAAAACCAGCATCTACCTCGCCAAGATCAGGTTTCCCTGACCTCCGCCCTGCACGCTGGCAACCATCCAACGCAATAGTCGCCTTGGCCCAGGTTATGTCATGTGGTGCTTCCCCATGTGCCCGTGGTCTTCTCGCCCCTGTCTGAGTGGCCATGCTTCTGCGACAGCTTGGTGGCCAGTTGCAGGCTCTGCGGGATCGATCCATTCGCCTGCCCGTGGGATGTCCTCGGGCGAATCACCACACACCCGGCCGACGGCACCGAGGAACTGCTCCCCCAAAACTGGATGCCCTCGGGTCTATAATCACCATCCGCTGACACAGTAGACAAAGCTGCAAGAACGCAATCGAACATCCAACCCGGCACTCCATGTACTTCACCGAATGGTTACGGATTCACAACCCGTGCCCTTGATGGAAACGGACTTCGCGCTCACTTGCCCGCTCGTCCATCACGCTGTCAAAGGGACCGGCGCCCTCAAAGCTATCGAACATGCTCGGCACACCAAGACAAAGGGCTCTCCCACGTATGGGAGAGCCCTGAAAACTGCTCCGAGCGACAGGCGGTTCTACCTGCCGCGTTTGGGTTGGCCGGCTGTCAGCTCTCGGCGCCCTCCTTCTTCTCGGGCGCCGGCTTGGCGGACCGCAGCGTGATGCCCAGCGTATCGCCGCCGGAGGGATAAGAGCTTTCCTCTCTGGCCACCGGTTGCACTCTCGACGACGGCGCCGGTGCGGCGTGCTCTTCCTGGGCCCACTGCACCCTTCGCAGACTCAGGCCGATTTTGCGAGCTTCGGGATCGACTTTGAGGATCTTCACCTCGACCTCATCGTCGGGCTTGACCACATCCTGCGGCTTGTCGATCTTGTGATCGGCCAGCTCGGAGATGTGCAGCAGACCTTCCAGGTCCGGCTCCAGCTCCACGAACGCGCCGAAATTGGTGAGTTTGGCGATCTTGCCTTTGATGATGTGACCGGGGATGTATTTCTCGGGAATCGCACGAATCCACGGGTCTTCGGTCATCTGCTTGATGCCGAGCGAGATCCGCTGCTTGGCCTCGTTGACTTCGAGGACCACGCACTTGACCTCCTGGCCCTTCTCCAGCGCCTCGCTGGGGTGCCCGAACTTGC
>CAZOFX010000118.1:0-16569 GCA_964579055.1 uncultured Pirellulales bacterium | reverse complement strand
GACACTTCGCTGATGCGCTCGGCGCCCTTGGTGATGACGATGAACTGAATGATGACGAGGATCAGGAAGATGACCATGCCGACGACGAAACTGCCGCCGGCGACGAAACCGCCAAAGGTCTGGATGATCTTGCCGGCATCGCCCTGAAGCAGGATCAGACGGGTGGAGGCGACGTTCAGCGAGAGGCGGAACAGCGTGGTGAACAGCAGCAGAGAGGGGAACGTGGACAGTTCGAGCGGCTCGGTGGACGAGAGCGTCACGATCAGCACCGCGATGGCCAGAGAAATGCTGCACGCCAGGAGCAGGTCGAGCACGGTGGTGGGCAGCGGAATGATCAGGGTGGCCAGCACCGCCACCAGTCCGAACGCCATGATGATGTTGCTGTGGGCGGCCAGAGGGACATTGATCAGGTCCCGGTGTCCGCCGGAGTCGCCCGTGGCTGGATGCGGCATTTTGGAACGATCGGATGCCATAGAGAGAATTCAGCTCCTGTGCGTCGCTGCTTTGCGCTTTCGGTTGCCTCAGTTTTCCGACGTGGCGGCACCGGTGATCGTCTTGATTCGTACGGCGAACCGGTTGTCCACCACGACTACCTCGGCCTCGGCGAACTTCGAATCCTTCAGGTACAGATCGACGGGGGCCTCGATAGACTTGTCGAGTTTGAGCACGGCGCCGGGTCCGAGCTGGAGCAGACGCCGGACGGGCACCTGCGTGGCGCCCAGCGTCACGGTCACCGGCACGTCCATGTCCAGGAGGATGTCGAGCTGGCCGCCGGAGGCGGTCGCCTCTCCCTCCGGAGCCGGAGGGAATTCCACCGGCTGGGCCGGCGTTTTTTCGCCGCCTGGAATCGGCTGTTGCTCATTCTGGGTCGGCGCTTCGGCGGTTTCAGGCATGGCCGGATTTCCTTTCTGACGCTCACTTGGCGCCGCGACCCCGAGGCACGTCGGAGCGGGATGCGGCGGCGCATTCGGTAATGAACACCGCGTACTGTCCGTCCGATTGGGCCGGACGGCCGCGGAAAACGATTTGGTTGTGAAGGATCAGGTCCGCCGGTTCGTCGAGGCCCTTGTCGATCAACAGGACGTCGCCGGGCGCCAGGTCGAGGACCTCCTCGAACGACAGACGGGTCGAGCCCAGCCGGGCGCAGATCGTCACGGGCATCTGGTGCACATGTTCCATCAGCAGGCGGGACAGTTCGTCCTGCTTGACGGTCGCCTTGGCCTGCACGGACTTGCCGAGGACCGGGGCCAGCGTCGGCCCCGCGACGATGAAAGTCACCTGGGAGGCGGCATCGCCATCGGCTTTGCCGATCCGAAAGACGATCCTGCAAATCGGATCGGTCGGTTCGAACGATACTCCGACGGAGCCTCTGACCACCTGGCCTGCCGGCTTGAGGTCCTGATGCGGCCGCAGCGAGTCGACAAACGCTTCGGTCATCGCGCCGGCGAGGTCCGAAAGAAGAGACTCCTCCAACGAGGAGAGAGACCGGTTCGGATCCTGGTCGGATTCCGAATCGCCCAGCAGACGCGTGACCCAGTCCAGGGCCACATCGGCGCCGATCGCCAGGAACCCGCACGGCGGCTTCTGCGCCGGGCCGAAGCTCAGCGAGAAGCTTTGCTTCGTGTCCACGTGACGAGCCATGTCATCGGCGAAGTGTTGGGTGATGGAGACGGGCACGACCTGGAACTCGCTGTTGAAGAAGTGGACGCATCGTTCCGACAGCGCCGCGGCCACCTGGCTCATGACGGCCGCCAGTCGATTGCACTGATCCTCATTGAAGTAATGGGGATCGCGCCAGTCGTAGAGCGCGGCGCCGGACGCAGACGTCTCGGCGGGAGCCGGCGCAGAACCGACCGCCGCCAGGAGGCGGTGCAGTCGGGCCCGATTCAGGTTGACGCCGGACGCAGCGGTCATTGGATCGACAACTCCTTGAACAGGACGCGCTGGATGCACGGCGCGGCGTTCGGAAACAGCCCCTGGTTGAACGTGTCGGCAATCTGGCTCTGCACGTGGCGCAGATTCCGCTCGCCTCGGATGTCTTCCAGAGTCAGGTTGGCCACGAAGAGCGTCAGCCAGTTCTTCAGGAGGGGCTTTCGCTGTTCGAAGAAGGGGGTGCCGTCCTTTTCCGCCAGCTTGTCGCTGATTTCGAGCGTCAGGGCGATCCGGACGTAGCGTGTCACGCCAGGGTCGTTGAGATTGGCGACGATGGGTTCGAGGTCGTAGTACCAGCTCGACCCGGTGGCCGCCGCATTGACCGGCGGCAATGCCGGGGCCGTTGCCGTCGGCGCCTCGGAAGCGGCGACATTCTGAGCCTGACCGCGCGTGCCGAAGAGCCGCCCGACGAGAAAGCCGCCGCCGGCGCACAACGCGACCGTGACCACCGGGATCAGGCACGGCATCAGCTTGGAGAACTTGCCCTTCTTGTCCGGAGCCTCTGACTCGGAAGCCTTCTCGTTCTTGTCTTTCTTTTCCGGTTCAGCCATATGTTGCGAATCCTTCTTTGTGTTCGAGCTCTGTCCCGAGGCGTTCAGGAGACCGGCTGGAGACATTCCTGCTGACGGTAACGCCGCATTTTCTCACGGAGCGTGCGGTCGCTGATTCCGAGAACCTTGGCGGCTTTCGTCTGGTTGCCCGAGGTTTGGCGGAGCGTTTCGAGGATGGCCTGCCGTTCGAGATCGGCCAGGGGAATGCCACCGACGGCGGAAGCGGACTCGGCGGTCGGATCGGCGATCGATCCGGGGGCGGCGATTCCGCGATGCGGCCGATCGCACTGCGCCAGGGGCCCAAGCTCGTCGAACAGCCACGAGACGTCGGCCAGGGACAACGTCGAGCCGGTCCCCAGAATCAGGCTGGTGAGCACGACGTTGCGCAACTGGCGAATGTTGCCGGGCCAGGAATACTCCGCGAAGATCTCCATCATGGCCGGGTCCAGGCGGGTGATGCGCCGCTGCGCCTCGCGGGCATAGAGATTGACGAAATGCCAGACGAGTTCGGTCAGGTCGTCGCGGCGCTCGCGCAGGGGCGGCACGACGATCCGCGTGGCGCTGAGCCGGTAGTACAGATCCTGGCGGAAGCGGCCCATCTGCACCTCGTGCCACAGGTCGCGATTGGTCGTGCTGAGAATGCGGACGTTGATCTTGATGTTCTCGCTGCCGCCGACCCGCTCGAATTCCTGCTGTTCGAGGATGCGCAGCAGCTTGGCCTGAAACTGCGGCGGCGTCTCGGTGATCTCGTCGAGCAGCAGCGTGCCGCCGTGCGCCCTTTCGAAGCGGCCCTTGCGCTGGGTGTACGCTCCCGTGAAGGCGCCTTTCTCGTGTCCGAACAGCTCGCTTTCGAGCAGCGTGTCACTGAGGGCGGCGCAGTTGACGTGGACGAACGGTCCCAGCGCCCGCTTGCTCTTGTGGTGGATCAGCATGCTGATCAGCTCTTTGCCGGTTCCGCTCTCGCCGTTGATCAGGACGGGCACGGAGGTCGGCGCGATGCGTTCGGCCAGTGTGACGGTCTGCATGAGCCGGGCGCTGCGTCCGACGATCTGGTAGAGGCAGCGGTCTCCCTCGCAGGCCGATGCGGCGGTGGCGACGCGATGATTGGGCAGCACGGTTTCGAGAAGGTCCTCGATCGTCTGCCGCGACAGAGGCTTGAGCAGGAAGTCGCGACAGCCGGCCTGGATGGCTCTGACCGCGGTCTGCGTTCCGAGGCGCAGCAGGTGATTGCCGTCGGCGGAGCGATCCTCCACGACGTCCGGTTCCTGCGGTCCGGCGAGCATGACGATGGGCATCTCCGGCGCAGCGGCCCGGATAGCCTCCAGCAGCTCGAAGCGGTCCGACCGCTCACCAGCGTGGCCCAGCCGCGTGCTGAGGAAGACCAGATCGCAGCGATTCTTGTCGAGCGCCGCGAGGGTGGCTTTGGTGGTACCGGCCAGTTGGGCGCGCACGCCCTTGCGGGCGAGAATCGCGAGCATGAGCCGCGCGGTCTCCGGTTCGTCCTCGACGATCAGCACGTTGACGTTGTCGTACTGGGCCTGGATTCGGCTGTCACTTTCGATGTCGATGTCACTCACTCTCGGAGTCTCCTGTCAGCGCGTAGAGCCATGGCCTCATTCCGGCCGGCTGGGCGGCATGAGCTGCTGCGGTTTGGCGCTCTGATACCAGGTGATCAATCGGCCGTGGGCCTTGGCCAGTTCCGTCCAGGCCGAGCCCGGATGCTCGGACACGAGCTTCACATACAAGTCTTTGGCGCGGGCCATGTCGGTCTCGCGAAGGCAGTTGGCCAACTGGAACAGGATCCAGGCCCGGTCGTCTTCCGTCGACCGATCGTGGAGCATGGTGCGAGCCAGCGCCCGCTCGTAGAAGATCGCGGCCTCGGTTCGATGTCCGCTGAGGAACAGCAGTTCCGCCAGTTCCAGCGGATCGCGGACCTGATTGGGGTCCTGCAAAATGTCTTCGAGCTTCTTCACGGTCTTCGGCGCCAGCGAGTCGGCCTGTTCGAGCGGCGCCGATGAGGCTGTGGTGGACTCGACCGGTGGTGTCTGCGCCGTCGGTGCGGGGCTGGCGAGCGGCGTCGGTTTCGTCGGGGCCGTCGGCTCCGCGGGCACCGAGAACGTCGGTTCCGTGACGCTGTCTTCGAATCGCACCGTGCGAATCCGGCGGATCAGGTCGTTCAGCGCCGCCCGCGTCTCGGCATCCTCGTTCGGATCGGGGGCCGTCATGCGGCTCTCCCACAGGCGGCGTGTCAGGCCGGTGCTCCAGGGCAGGTTGGCGTCGACTTCCTCGCCTCGCGTCGTCGTGCGGCTCAGAAGTCCGGTCACCGCGTAGTCCGCGTCCGACGACGAATACTGCGGCGTCACGCCGTCTTCCGACGCCGTCTTCTTCGCGGGGGTTTGACGGGCCGGCGCCTTCGCGGCGCGGGGCTTGGGCGACGGGGTCGGCTTCGCCTGTCCCCAGGTCGGGTTCGCGGGTGATCGTAAGACCAGGCAGAAGATCGATACGATCAGCGTGCCCGCCCGCGGTCCGCCGTCACGCGGCGTGTGTCGGTTTGTCGTCATAATCCCACCCCCGGATTGGGCAGCGCGCCGCCGGAATTCGAAGAGACCGTCGGCGCCTCCAGCAGCACCGAGACGGCCCGGTCATATTGTCCTTGCTGACGGTATGCCTCCGCCAGCAGGGTCTGTATCTCTCTCTTCTCCGTGGACTCCTCCGTGTGTTCGAGCAACTGCAAGCAGACGGTGATCGCCTGGCCCGGCTGGCCCACGCGAAGGCAGATCCGCGCCAGCTCGCAGCCGATCTGCTGGGCCAGCGGCCCGGACTCGACCAGCGTCAGCGTTTCGCTCAGCGTCTTGCGGGCCCGCTCCAGGTCGCCGATGTCGACGCAGCAGCCGGCCAGCTCCAGCGCCACCTTGCCTCGAAGCTCGGAACTGGGAAGGAACTGGCCTCGTTCCCCGAGGATGGCGATCGCTTTGTTCTGAAGGCCGATGGACCGCAGGATCCTCGCTCGAATCAGCAACAGCTCGACGGCCTCCTGCTGCGACAGTTGCCAGGCGTTGGCGCCCTCGAGGGTATTGAGAGCCTCGACGTAGAGCCCCTGCTGCATGTAGGCGCGGACCAGGGCGACGACGGTATCGACGTGCTGCTGCTGTGACAGATCGCCCTGGAGCGCGAGGTTCAGCACGGTGTGAGCCTGCTGGGGCTTCTTCAGCGCCAGATAGGTCTTTCCGAGAAGCAGACAGGCGGCGTGGAACTCCCGACGGTTCTGGTCCTGGGCCAGCGTGACATAGCGGCTCAGCCACGTGGCCGCCTCTTCATACTGCTCGGTTTCGTAGAAGCCGCGTCCGGCTCCCAGCGCCGATTCCGTCTGCGAGTCGCGCGACAGGCCCATGTTGTACACCTTGCGGTACAGGTTCGTCGCCTCCTCGTACAACCCGGCCTTCAGGGTCGCGTCGGCCAGATACAGACAGGCCCGATCCGCCAGATCCGTCTCGGGATAGAGGTCCACGAGCTGTTTGAGATCGCTCTGGGCGCCCGCATAGTCCCGCAACGTCACCTTGAGCCGGCCTGAATACAGCAGCGCATAGGGAGCCAGCGCATCTTTCGGAAAGCGGTTGGCGATCAGTTTGTATTCCGCGATGGCGTCGTTGATCCGATCGCGTGCGGCGTAGAGGAGTCCGAGAGCGAAATGGCTCGTGGGGACCCGGGTGTCGTCTTCGGCCGTCAGGAGGAACCGCTGCCAGAGCGCGACGGATTCCTCGGCCAGCAGCGTGGTGTGTTCAGCCAGGGAGATATAAGAGGATGGATCGATGATCCGGACATTTCCGTCCGTGTCCATGCGGGCCAGCAGACCGACGCTTCCGGCCGCAATCGTCATTACCTGTTGCGCCGTTGCGGATCGCAGATACAGGTACGCCGGCCGCCGACGGATGGTTTCTTCTTCCAGTGCGACCCGGCTGTTCTCCGGCCACTGGAGGTTGTAGCCCGTGTTCGTAGCGAACCGCGACAGCAGTTCCTCAATCGGAGCGCCGTTGCAGATCACCGACCAGTGGCCTTCCATTTCGGACGGACGGATCTGCGGCCCCAGCAGCGCCTCATCGAGTTTCTCGGACCCGGAGGCCAGGAAGACCTTCAATTGGGCTTCATCGAGGTTGACAAAGGGGTCGATGTCCGGGTGCCGCGTCCACAGCTCCGCCGGCAGGTCGCCGTCGGCGTCCCGCAGAGACAGCAGGCTTCGGGTGACCGCCTCGGAAATCAGGAACGTGCATTGACGCTGGACCGCCCGCACCCATTTGGCGTCGTAGTCCACCACCTCGACCAGCGCGATGGTCTGATAAGCTCGTGTGGCCGCCTCCAGATAACGCTCGCGTTCCATCAGCGTCGTGCTCTGATGGTATCGCGCCAGGGCGCGGAGCATGGGCAGCCGACTGAGCGAGACGGTTCGGAGCATGTTGTCGGCCTGCTGCGCGTTGCCGGCGTTGCGGCTGCACAAGGCCATGCGAAGCAGCAGGAAGTCGCGCAGCGGCTGCTGTTCCTCGGTGGGAGGAAGACGCCGATAGAGTTTGTCGTACGTCGCCAGAGCGCTCTCGTAATCGGCGCCCAGGTACAGCTTGTCGGCGATCTGGAGGGACAGCGGTTCGACCGTCGGCAGGTTGATCTCCGCCCTGGGGGGCATCGGAGTCGGCTCCGGGATCGAGGGGGTCGGTGCAGGAGACTGGAGCGGCGGTTGTGCCGGCCCGTCCGTGTAGGACGGCTGAAACGACGTGTACTGGTTCTGCGACGGATCCGGCTTCGCAGGGGTGTTCGCCCGTGACGCCGACGGCACGATCCGCAGCGCTGCATAGGCCACCAGTGCCGCGACGAAGACGATTCCAGCGAACAGCCCTTTCTGCACGTTGGTAAATCGGGGGCGAGGCAGACGCAGCGGCCTCGTCATCGGGCTTTCAAGGAGATCGCCGAACTCGGGCGGCCCGGCTTCCGAGGCGAGGTCGAGGAAGGATGCGAAGATGTCACCGTATTCCGGCTGGTTGACCGGAGTGGCGAAGAGTTCCTCATCGAGGGGGCCCGACGGACCCTGGGGCGCCTCGGTCTTCTTCCTGCGACTGGGTTGTGGCCGTTTCATCGGCATCATGCCTTGCTCTCTGTAGTGCGGCCGACGCTCGCGGGTCGCCTTCGGCGTTCGCAGAGCATGGCCCAGGACCATGGACAGACCATAGCAACAGGCGTGCCAGAGGGGCGGTCGCGGGGCGATGGCGGCGGTCCAACGGCCCTCAGACGACGGATGGGCCGATGGAAGGGCCTTTCTTCTATGGCGCATCGTTTGCGACCGATGTCAGGATTCTATACGGACCGCCCGATTTTCTGACAGCGACGACGGCGGTCGGATGCGTGCGCGGGGGCATTTCGGGAAGGGCGTGTGACGTTAGATCGTGGCGGGGGCGAATGCGGCGGGCGGGGCGGACCGATGGCGGACGCGACGGCTAACCAACTGCAACCGCTTCCGACTCGGCCGGCTCGGAGGCGGGCATGCAAAACTCGCTCGCTTGAGGGGTCTGCTTCTGGATGTTGTATTGCTTGACCTTGGCGTACAGCGTCGCCCGCGTGATGCCCAGAAGAGAGGCCGCCTGGGTCTTCTGCCAGCCCGTCTCATGCAGGGCGCGTGCGATCAACTCGCGTTCGGCCTTCTCCAGGGAGAAGTCCCGGACCCGTTCGCTGGACGGGCCCGCCGAAGGCTCGTCACTGTCCGCGGATTCGATAACAACACTGTTAAAGCCGATTTTGTCCGTCCTCTCGAGGAGAATGGCCCGCTCGATCACGTTGCGCAGTTCGCGCACGTTCCCGGGCCAGTCATGCCGGCAGAGCGATTCGAGGGCCAGTTGCGTGATCGTGGTTGCCTTCTCGGGACGGGCGCCGCAGATGTTCGAGTGGGTCAGGAAGTAATGGGCCAGAAGGCGAATGTCCTCGCGACGCTGCGGCGACCTCAGCGGCGCCAGCACGATCGGACAGATGTTGAGGCGATAGTACAGGTCCTGGCGAAAACGGTTTTCTCGGACCTCTTTCTTCAGGTGGCGGTTGCTCGAGGCGATGATCGTGGCCTGGCAGATCAGGTCCTTGACGCCCCCGACCTTGCGGAACGTTCGTTCCTGAAGCACGCGCAGGAGCTTGGCCTGGAGTTCGAGCGGCATCTCGCTGATCTCGTCGAGAAACAGCGTGCCGCTGCCGGCCTGTTCGAGCAGGCCCGTCTTGTCCCGGTCGGCGCCGGTGAAGGCCCCCTTGACGTGGCCGAACAGCTCGCTTTCGAGAAGCGTGGCGGTCAACGCCGCGCAGTTGATCGCGACGAAAGGTTCATCCGGATGCCTCCGTACATGGATTGCCCTGGCGGCGACCTCCTTGCCGGTGCCGGTCTCGCCCAGGATCAGGACGGGGTTGCACTGGCTGTCGGCGACCAGTTGGATCATCCGCAGGGCGTCGCGTACGGCGGGACTCCTCCCGACCATCGTGACGGTCTCGGCATGCTCGTCAAGGAAGTAGTCCTCATGCCGGACGCGGTCGGCAGGCTCGCCGGGTCGCGCCGCCTCTCGCAGCTCGGCGGCGATTTCGTGCAGGCGCCGGCACTCCTCTGCGCCGACGAGCCGGCGGGACACTCCGGCCCGTTCGTATTCGGTATCGGAGAAGGGCGGCGGCTCCAGCGCGACCACGACGGTCGCCGGCGCCGGATGCCTCCCGAGGCTGAGGCGGTCCAGGAAGCCGCGAATGTGACCTGGAGCGACCGTTCCGTCGAACAGCGTCAGGTCGGGCGCCACCGTTTCGATCATGTCACTGGCTTCGGACAGGTCGTCCGCGACGAACACCTCGTGGGCCACTTCCTGAGCGAGGTTGTGGATTTGAGAGTCTCGGCTGATGACCGCGATTCTTCGAAGTAGGCTCATACCACCCCAATGTCACTGAGTCGTTCTTGGCATCGTGCTGCATCCGTTCCTTCACGATACCGCCCCCATCGACTGCCGATTTCAGGCAACTTTAATTTTTATTGGACGGGTTTCGATGTCACGTCAGGAACGTATGGGATGCGCCAGGGGTGATGTCCCTTTTTTATGGGACACTTCTCGGCCCGGCCGATCCGGCGCGGCGATCGCGCGCGGATATAGGACTCGTCCGATCATTCTTATGGGACGCATAAAATGTCGTGAGATCGGCGAATAGAAATCATCCGTTTGTATTTTTTCCCGGCGCGGGACGGAAGGCAGGATTCTCTGAAGGACAGGAAGATTCATCCCGGTGTCCGGCAGGGCGATCCGGCGCGGCCTCGCCCGCGAAAAAACATTTGCGATGTCTAAGTGCCTGTTTCGACGTCAGGTACGGCGCCGCCGCGCGCCGAAAGCGCTCGCCCTTCGCCGGCGGTGGCACGTTGATTGCAAGGTCCCGCCGATGGCCGTCGGCAGATGCCGAGGCACGCGGCGCAGAGACAAGAGCGCCGCGCGAATGAGATTTCTTATGTGAGGCAGACAGACATGAGTACGACGGATGCCGTCGCGTCGGCCAGCGACTTGCAGATGAACTTCATGACACTGCTCGTCACGCAGTTGCAGAATCAGAACCCGCTGGAACCGATGGACAACCAGGACATGGCGGCGCAACTGGCGCAGTTCTCGCAGCTCCAGCAAATGGAGAGCATGAACAATTCCTTCAGTCAGGTGCTGGCGTCTCTCCAGCAGGGATACGCCAGCTCCCTGATCGGCAAGGATGTGTCGTTTGCGACCACGGCCGACGACGGAACGGAGGAAACCCAGACCGGGGAAGTGGAAGAGGTGGTTCTGGACGACGGCGCGATCGAGTTGATCGTCGGCGACCATCAGGTCCGTCTGGCGGACGTGCTGTCGGTTCGAGAGTAACGAGACAATCGGCGTTTTCAGTAGTAGGAGAGCAGTGCGATGAGTTATGCGTTGTCGTCCGGGGTGACAGGGCTTCAGGCCCATCAGAAGATGTTGGATGTGGCCGGCAACAACCTGGCCAACGTCAACACGACGGCGTTCAAGGCGAGCACGATCACCTTCTCCGAGTTGCTGGGCGAGACCCTGCAGCAGGCGTCGCAGCCGACGGATCGGATCGGTGGCACGAACCCGCAGCAGATGGGAAGCGGCGTGGGCGTCTCGGGCATTTCGGCGAACATGGCCCAGGGCAACATCGTGAACACCGGCAATTCGCTGGATGTGGCGATCGAGGGGGCCGGGTACTTCGTGGTCAGCGACGGCGAGCAGTCGCTCTACACGCGGGCCGGCAAGTTCGGCGTCGACGAGGCCGGGTATCTGGTCGACCCGAATACCGGATACCGCGTGCAGCGGCTGGGCCTCGTCGGGGAAGCCGACGGATTCCAGATTCCGGGCAGCAGCAATATCCGGGTCCCCTATGATGTGGCCCTGGCGGCCAGTCAGACCACGGAGATCGTCGTCAGCGGCAACCTCAGCGCCGATGCAGCCGGCACCGCCACGGCGCAACTGCTGATGGCTTCGTCGAAGTTCACGGTCGGCGACGCCGACGCGACCAGCGCGACCGAGATCGATCAGCTCGATCAGTTCTCCGGGGGCTCGGCCGCCGGAGGCCAACTGGGCGCCGCCGAGACGGGGACGATCAGCTTCGAAGGGTACTATCCCGACGGCACCGCCTTCGGTGGAGCCGGCCTGGACTTCACGGTCAGCACCGGCACCACGTTGGATGATTTGATCACCCATCTGAACACCAACGTGCTCAGCGGTTCGACTGCCTCGCTGGCCAACGGATACATCCGCATCACGGACGACGCCACCGGCTACAGCAAATCGGACATCACCATGTCCTACAGCGGCACCGGCGCGCTGGAGGTGCCCGGGTACTTCGAGCTGAAGACGGTAGGCGGCGACGAAGTCAAAGGGGTCAACATCGCCGTGTACGACTCGCAGGGTGGCAAACACGTCATGTCCGCCGCCTTCGTGCGGTCCGACACCGTCAACACGTGGGACCTGATCCTGACGTCCATGACCGGGAGCATCGCATCCATCGACCTGGACAGCCGGCGCATCGAAGGCATCGCCTTCGATCCTCAGACCGGCGCCTACAACGGGGTCCCCGACGGCACGGCCCTGGAGTTCACGATGACGTTCGCGCATGACCTCGGCCATCCGCAGACGATCGAATTGAGCCTTGGCACGGTCGGATCGTTCGACGGTCTGACCCAGTTCGCGGGCAACTCGACGGCGGTGGCACGCGAGCAGAACGGCTACGAGGCCGGCAGCCTGTCGGCGGTGTCGATCGACAACGAAGGCATGCTCATCGGCAGCTTCAGCAACGGGATCAAGAAAGACCTGGCCACGATGGCGGTGGCCCTGTTCAAGAATGCCGCCGGTCTGGAAGGCGCCGGCGATGGGTATTACGTTCCGTCGGCCAACTCGGGTGCGCCGGTGATTACGCAGGCAAACACCGCCGGGGCTGGTTCCATCCACGGCGGGGCGCTGGAGAAGTCCAACGCCGACGTGGCGACCGAGTTCGTGACATTGATCCAGGCCCAGAACGGATTCCAGGCGAACGCGCGGACGATCACGGTGGCCAATCAGATTCTTCAGGAACTGACCAACCTGATCCGATAGGACCGGTCGCCGTGATGGGCCGATGAGGGAATGAGATGATCGTCAGTGACTTGCTGCGGGATATGAGCCAGGCCGTGATCGGCGTGCTGACGCCGATCGAGCGATGGTCGGCGGCGCGCCGGCTGGGCGGCGGTTCGTCCGCGTACTCGTCACGGTACGAATTCATCCTGGCCGCCAGCGCGACGATGGCGGTCCTGGTCTTCCTGTTGTGGTGGATCAGTCACCGTCGCCGGACGCGGAGCGGGAACCTGACGCGCGAGCTGTTTGCCGAGAATGCCGTGCGGCGCGGGCTCAGCGGACGCGACCGTCACATCCTGCTGGCAATCGTCATGCGGAGCGGCTTGGGGCGCAGTCACGATATCTTCACCACGGTCGATGCCTTCGATCGCGGCGCCGCCAAGCTCCTGGCGGAGTGTGCGCGCACGCGAACAGTCGAGGAGAATGAACGACTGAAGACGGAGGTGGCCTATCTTCGAGAGAGGTTGGGCTTCCGGGCGGTTCGGTCGCTCGGAGGAATGGTTGCCTCCCGCCGGCCGAGCAGCCGCGATATTCCGGTCGGCAAGATCGTGGAGGTAACGCGTCGCCGGCGTCATCAGGCCGACGATCCGATCCGGGCCGAGGTGGTGCGCAACGACGATCTCGAACTGGCCGTGGAGCTGGAGGAGCCTGTGGAGACGCGCGCCGGCGACTTCTGGTGCGCGCGATACGCGTTTGGCGTGTACGTCTGGGAGTTCGACACGACCGCGGTGAGCTGTAGTCAGACCCGGCTCGTGCTCAACCACACCGACGATGTGCGGTTCGTCAACCGTCGGCGTTTCCCTCGGGTCGCCGCGAGGATGCCGGCCCTGGTGGCCAGTTTTCCGTTTGCCAGGAGGGGATTGCTGGAGGCGACGGGCGACGCGGGTCCCGATCAAATGCCGGCGGACCACCGGCCAGGCGCGCCGGAGTTTGTTCCGGGGATGATCACCGAACTGGCCGGCCCGGGGTTGCGGATCGAGCTTCCGATGCCTTTCCGTCCGGGGGAGAGAGTCCTGGTGATCTTCCGTCCGGCAGGGGTCGCCGGAGCCGGGGACGAACCGACCGCCGACGAGAGGTGTGTCGTGGAGGACATGGGCCTGGTGCGGCACAGTCGCGTCACGAACACGGGGGTCTCCATCGCGGTCGAGCTGTCGGGACTGAATGAATCGGAGATCGATGAGATGGTGCGCCTCACGAATGCCCTGGCGTCCAGGGCGGGCGCCCGGGACGAGGCCGACGACGCAAAGACCGAACCGGCGAACGTCGCGGCCGGCGGCGCGCCGGTGGGGCAGGGGATATAGCATGGCCGATGTCGCAAGCCAGGTCAGTGCGAGTCTGAAGGCGTTGACGCGCGAGTTCGACATCATCGCGCACAATCTGGCCAACGTCAGCACCGCCGGATACAAACGCCGGTGCAACTCATTCTCGAGCATGCTGGAGGATCAGCAGAATGCGGCCGCCAGCGCTCTGGACTTCTCGCAGGGCAATCTGTTCGAGACGGGGCGGACGCTGGACGTGGCGCTCTACGGAAAAGGGTTCTTCGTCATCGAGACCCCGGATGGGCCACTGTACACGAGGCACGGCGTGTTTCGCGCCAACCAGAACGGGCAGATCGTGGATTCCGAGGGACGCTCCGTGGCCGGCGCCTTCGGTCCTCTGACCATCCCCACGGGGATCGACGTCTCCCAGGTCACCGTCAGTCAGGCCGGACAGATCAACGCAGGCGGCGCCTCGGTCGGGCAGTTCCGAATCGTGGACTTTGCGGGAAAGGAAGACCAGCTCGAAGCGGTCGGGTTCAGTTGCTATCGGGCCCCGCAGGATGTGCCGGCCAAGGACGTCGAGGAGGTGGTGGTCAAACAGGGGTACCAGGAAGCGTCCAACGTGGAAATCATCGACGAGCTGGTCAGCATGATCATGGTCTCGCGGATGTACGAATCGAACATGAAGCTGGTGAACGTAAAGAAGGATACCACGAACAGCGTGATCGGCGTGGCCATGGGGTAAGGTGGTGCCCCCGATCCGCTGTCCAGACAAGGAGAGTCGCCCATGATACGAGCTTTCTCCACGGCCTCCACGGGAATGATGGCCCAGCAGACGCTGGTGGATGTGATCGCCAACAACCTGGCGAACGTCAACACCACCGGGTTCAAGCAGAGCCAGGTCGAGTTTCAGGACCTGCTGTACGCTCGGCAGAAGGAAGCCGGCACGGAAGTGGCTCCGGGCATCAACGCGCCGACCGGTCTGGAGATCGGCAGCGGGGTCCGCGTGGCCTCGACGCTGAAGATCTTCAGTCTGGGCGAGTTCCGCAATACGGGACGGAACATGGACATCGCCATTCGCGGCGACGGCTTTCTGCAAGTCGTGATGCCGAACGGGGACATCCGCTACACCCGCGACGGGTCGTTGCAGACCAACGCCAACGGACAGGTCGTCACCATGACCGGGTACATGCTGGAACCGGCCCTGACGATCCCGACCGAGGCGGCGTCGGTGGACATCGGCGCCGACGGAGGCATCAATGTCACGGACCAGGCGGGCGTCCGCTCGGTGATCGGCCAGATCCAACTGGCGCGCTTTCCCAATCCGTCGGGCCTGCAAAGCCAGGGCGACAATCTGTACGCCCCGACGGATGCCAGCGGCGAGGCCGTCGTCGGCATTCCCGCGCAAGACGGCTTCGGCTCGATTCAGTCCGGATTTCTGGAGAAGTCGAACGTGCACATGGTCAACGAGCTGGTGAACCTGATCACGGCGCAGCGCGCCTACGAGATCAACTCGCGCGCCATCAAGGCCGGTGACGAAATGCTTCGCAACACCAACAACATCTTCTAAGGGGAGCCGGCGATGAAACGTAGGATCTTTTTCTGTGCCCCGACGGTTGCCTGTCTGGTCGCGCTCAGCGCCGTCGCAGGCGCCGCGACGGTGGCGGTGAACGATCCGGCCGACGATACGCGTTTGCAGGTTCACCTGCCGCGCGAGGTGACGGTCGAGGGCAATCAGTTGAGCCTCGAACAGATCAGCGTGATCCGCGGATCGGCGCCGCTGGTCGGCAAGGCCGGCCAGGTGCTTCTGGGCCGGTTCTCGGCGCCGGGCCAGAAACTGGTCCTGGATCGTCCCACCATCCTCAGCCGTCTGGCCTCGTGCGGCATTGCCGCCGATCAGGTGCGTCTGACCGGCGCCGATTCGGTGACCGTGCGCCGCCAGCAGCAGATTATCGAGGTGGAGGACTTCGTCGAGATCGGACGGCAATTCCTCGGCCAGTTGACGTCGTCGCATTCGGTGTGCGAAATCGTCGCGGTCACCCGGCCGAAAGACCTCGTTCTCTCCAACCAACCGCAGGACGTGCAGTTGAGGCCCCAGTTGGTTCGCGGCGCGGTCCGCGGCCACGTCACCGTACGTGTGCACGTGACGGCCGACGGCCAGGACGTGGGCACGCGCGACGTCTCGTTCCGTCTGAAGTACCGGACGCACCGCGTCGTGGCGGCCGTGCAGATCGCGGAGGGAACGGCCCTGACGCCGGAGAACGTGACGATTGACGCCGTCGCATCGGACCAGGCGGAACCGTCCGGATGGAAACCCCCGTACGGACTGGTGGCCACACGCACCGTGGCCGCCGGAGCCGAGATTCTTGACACCATGCTCAGCTCCGCGCCAACCTCGGTCCAGGTGCGACGCAACGAAACGGTGCTCATTCGCATCGAACGTCCCGGCATCCTCGTCACCGCCATGGGCACTTCGCTCCAGGACGGCCGGATGGGGGAACTCGTCAAGGTGCGAAACGCCGACTCGTCCCGTGTGATCCTCTGCAAGATCATGCCCGATGGCTCGGTGGAACCGGCGCTCTAAGGCGGAAGACGAATCACGGGCCTGTTTCACAGGCCCAATCCACGTATGGAAGGAAGACGAATGAACAAGACAAGGATATGGCTGGCGATGGCGCTGGTGCTCGGCGCCGCAGAAGCGCTCCCCGCCGGTTCGATCTGGGCCAAACGCGACACGAACATGAGGACGGTATATGCCGACGACGTGGCTCGCAACATCGGCGACGTGCTGACGATCGTGATCGTCGAAGACAGCAAGGTGGACAACAAGGCCAAGCGGGACCTGCAGAAAGAGACGGAACGCTCCAGCGAGTTCAACGGTGATCTGAACATCGATCACGTTTTGCCCAGCATTCCGGGCTTCACGATGAACGCCACGACCGCCAACGAATTAAAGAGCAAGGCGGACTACAAGGATGAGCGGAGCTTCGAAGACCGGGTCAGCGTGGTGGTCGTGGACATCCTGCCCAACGGGAATCTGGTGGTGATCGGGACGCGCGACCGCAACATCGCCGGTGACGTACAGGCCATCGAGGTCAGTGGCATCGTCCGGCCCAGCGACATCTCGTTTGACAATACGATCAAGAGCGAGCAGGTGGCGAACTTCCGGATCGTCAGTCAGAACAGCGG
>CAZOFX010000117.1:0-16668 GCA_964579055.1 uncultured Pirellulales bacterium | reverse complement strand
TCGATGCGTGTCGAGGCGGGACGCCGGCGGGTTCGGATTTTGTGAACCACAGCGGTCTGTTGACGGAAACCGCGCTTTTGGGCAATATCGCCATACGCACGGGCAAGGCGCTCGACTGGGACGGTCCCAATCAGAAGATCACCAACGACGAAGCGGCCAACCGATATCTGCACCGGGACTACCGGGACGGCTGGACCTTATAACGACTTGAAGGTGTCCGGCACGGATGGCGCGAAGACAAACGGTGGTGGTCGTAGGGGCGAGGCATGCCTCGCCCGGCAGCCACGTACCCACGATGATAGCGCCAGGAAGATGATGCGGATCGATCGCTGTCGATCTCGCGCAGGAATCTCTGGGCGACAGGAATTGCACATGGAAACGATTCTGCGAGGCGGATGCCTGTGCGGCGCGGTGCGGTATGAATGCCCGGGCGACCCTGGAAATGCCAGCTACTGCCACTGCGACGACTGCAAGCGAGCGACGGGAGGGCCTTACACCGTGGGCGTCCTCGTCCGGGCGGCGGACCTGCGCATCCTCTCGGGCCAGGTCAAAGGCTATACCGCCATCGCCGACAGCGGCCGGAAGATCCCGCGGCAGTTCTGTCCCGAGTGCGGCTCGCCTCTGTTCACCCGAGCCGAGAAATGTCCCGACCTGGTCTTCCTCAAGGCGGGCAGTCTCGATGAGCCCCAGCGTGTCAAGCCAAGCTGCCAGACCTGGACCAGACGCGCCGTGCCCTGGGCCTACATCGACGAGAGCCTGCCGTCCTTCCCGGAGGGCCGTCCGTCCTGAACGGATCGTCGGCGATAACGACCGTATGCAGTATGCCCGCAGGGGCGAGGCATGCCTCGCGCTGTTTGTAGTGTGCCCGTAAGGGCATACATATTCAACAAGTAGCGTCTGATCCCGACGCACATCGGGACCACTGCAAACGAACGGCATGTCTTTTGCTTTGCCGGGTGGTGCGCCGCCCGCCATAATACGTTCGGATGGGCCGACAGCAATTCCTTGCAGAGGACATCGAGCCATGAAACGAAGAACGTTCATCAGCATGTTGGTCGTTGCGATCGCGGCGCTGCTGCTTTCTCCGGCGGCACTGTCGAAGGCCGGACAATTCCCCCAGGTGAGAGTCACCAACGTTCGCCGCGTGTTTCACAACGGCGAGCACAATGCGTTCACGGACCTGGTTCGCTTCGGGGACAGGTTTTACCTGGCGTTTCGCAGTTGCCCGGACGGCCACATGGTGCACCCTTCGGCGTCGATCCTCATTCTCGCCAGCACAGATGCGAAGCAGTGGGAGCAGGTCCACCGTTTCCGCGTCGATAGGCGAGACACGCGCGACCCGCATTTTCTGATCTTCAAGGACACGCTCTTCGTCTACACCGGCACCTGGTACTGCGGCCAGACGTCTCCGAAGCCGCAGGACTACGACCTGAACCAGCACCTCGGCTACGCCGCATGGTCCAAAGACGGCGCCGAGTGGCACAGTCCCATCCTGCTCGAAGGGACGTTCGGCCACTACATCTGGCGGGTCAATGCCTTCGACGGAAAGGCCTATCTGTGCGGCCGGCGAAAAAAGGACTTCGCAATCGGGCCGAAAGGGGAAGGCTCGATGGTCGAATCGGCGATGCTCGAAAGCGACGATGGCCTGATCTGGCGGAGCCGCGCCCTGTTCCAGGAAATCGACGGCGACGAGACCGCGTTCCAGTTCGAGGCCGACGGCGGCATCATCGCCATCGGGCGAAGAGGCCGGGCCAATGCCCAACTGCTCAGATCGGAAAAACCCTACACACAGTGGGAACGCCAGGAACTCGACCGCTACATCGGCGGACCCCTGCTGACACGCTGGGCCGGCCGCTACGTGGTCGGCGGGCGCAAGACCATCGGGGACAAGGGACCTGTGACCTCGCTGTGCTGGCTCGGGAACGATCGGTTGCACGAATTCGCCGAACTCCCCAGCGCCGGCGACAACTCCTACCCCGGCTTCGTCGAGACCGGCCCGAACCGCGCGCTGGTGTCATGGTACTCGTCGCACGAGAAAGACGCGACCGGCAAACCCATCACCGCGATCTACCTGGCAGACCTGGAGATCGTGGACTAACGGCCAAGGAGAACCCAAGGTCTCCGGCACATCTTCCGAAAGCACCAGAAGGAGGACACATGTTGGGAACGCATGCAGGAAGCTGTCTGTGCGGCGCGGTGGCGTACGAGTTTGACGATCCGGTGGTGCAGTTCTGTTATTGCCATTGCCCGCGCTGCCGGAAGGCGACCGGTTCGGCCCACGCGGCCAACATCTTCGTCAGGCCCGATCAGTTTCGGTGGACCCGCGGCCGGGAGCAGGTGAGACGATACGACCTGCCCGAAGCGAAACGCTTCGCCAAGTGCTTCTGCGCCACGTGCGGCTCGCCGCTGCCCCATGCCACCCGAGCAGGCGACGGAGTCATCATCCCCGCCGGCTCTCTCGACTCCGACCCTGGCGTTAAACCCCAGTGCGGCATCTGGTGGTCCGCGCGGGCCCCCTGGTATCTCAGCACCGCCGAACTCCAGCAGCATGAAGAGGGCCTGCGATAGGAGACCAGGAGAATGCGCGATGAAGCCCAGACGTGATGCTTTCTCGCTGATCGAACTGCTGGTGGTCATCGCGATCATCGCCGTTCTCCCGGCCATCCTGCTGGTGGCTCTGGGCAAGACCAGGAAACAGGCGCAGGACCTGGGACGTTACTCCGACCAGCGGCAACTGGAGATCATCCAGAAGCTGGATGAGAGCGACAGTCAATAGGAACTCTCGGCTGCCTCGTGCGGGCCGAACGTGGTAGGATGGCGCGCGAAACGGCGGTTGACCGAACTCAACAGGGGCCGTAGAATGCGTTCATGCGAAGCAACAGAACGGCGCCTTTGGATGAGTTGAAGCATCGGATCAGGGAGTCCTTGAAGCCGCTGCACCCCGCGAAGGTCATCGTATACGGCTCCTGTGCCAGAGGGGGGACGGATCAGGACAGCGACATCGACCTGATCGTCGTGCTCGACAGCGAGATGATGCCACAAACGTATCGCGAGCGGATGGAGAATCGGCTCGCCGTCCGCCAGGCTCTGGACGCGCTGAACCAGGACTATGCGCTGGATCTGCTGGTGTACACCTCGCCCGAGTGGAGACGCTTTCAGGAGATGGGCAGCGCCTTCTCCCGAGAGGTCGTCAGCCAGGGGGTGGAGCTGTGAAGCCGGTCACAGAGGCATGGCTCATCAAAGCGAGTGACGACCTCGCAGCCATTCAAGCCTTGCGCAGCAATCCCCAACTGACCGGAGTAGTCGCGTTTCACGCCCAGCAGTGCGTGGAGAAGTGCCTCAAGGCCGTCGCGGAAGAGCGGCTGGGGACCGTGCCGCGCGTCCACGACCTGAGAAGGCTCTGGGAAGTTGTCGCGGACCAGTTCTCTCACGACCTCGATGTCAATGTGCTTCGTGAGTTGACGGACATCTATACGGACTGCCGCTATCCCGGTGATCTCGGACTGTCGCCCTCCGGCAAACCGACAGAACAGGACGCCGCGCGATTCGATCAGTTTGCCGATCGGGTATATGCGACGGTTCTATCCGTGCTGTCTTGACCAGCAATCTTGCGACGATGATGCCGACTTCAACAGCGATCTCCTGGCTGCGGCGTCCGACCATGTTGGGATGGCACGCGGGGCAGGTGCCGGAATGAGTGGATTCAGGAGATGGCCATGAGGACTACGGTCGTATCTCTCATCATCGCAGCGTTCCTGTCGGCGGTCTGCGTTGTGCCTGCGCGGGCAGGCGACGTCGGCGCACGCAGAACCATTGACCTGAACGGGACGTGGCAGGTGGCGGAAGGGTCGATGGACTCGATGCCGGAGCGGTTCGAGCACACGGTGCCGGTGCCGGGGCTGATCGACATGGCCGAGCCGGCGTTTGCCGAGGTCGGCCAGAAGAGCGAGCGGCGTCAGGCGTTCTGGTACCGACGGACGTTCACCGTCGAGGGGCAGATTCCCGACGTCGCGCTGCTGAAGATCCACAAGGCCAGGTACGGCACGAAGGTGTGGCTCAACGGGCAGCTCGTCGGCGAGCACCTGCCCTGCTTTACGCCGGCGCTGATGGATGTCAAACCTCACCTCAAAGGCGGCGGGCAGGCCAACGAGCTGATCGTCCGCGTTGGCGCCGACCGCGAATCGCGACCGGTGGATGTGCCGAGCGGCTGGGATTTCGAGAAGTATCTGTACATCCCCGGCATCTACGATTCGGTCGAGCTGATCCTGACCGGGGCGCCGTATATCGAGAGCGTACAGATGGTGCCCAACGTGGAGAAGAAGACGGTTCGGCTGCTGGCGAAGGTGCTCAATCCCACGCGGCAGGACCGGATGAACGTGAAGTTCACGATTCGTGAGGCCAAGAGCGGCAGGGGCATCATCCACGACACGACGCTGATAGCCAAACTCGACGATGATGCATGGTATCCTTTGGACGAAGAGTTCCCGACGGGAGACTGCCGCTTGTGGTCGCCGGAGGACCCGTTTCTCTACGAGATCGAGGTGGACATCGGCACGGACCGGGTCCGCACGCGATTCGGAATGCGGCAGTTCCAGTTCGACCGCGAGAGCGGCCGGGCGATGCTGAACGGCAAACCTTACTACATGCGGGGCACGAACGTCTGCGCGTACCGGTTCTTCGAGGACGCCGAACGGGGGGACCGGCCCTGGCGCGCCGAGTGGGTGCGCCGGCTGCACCAGAAGTTCAAGGGCATGCACTGGAACAGCATCCGCTACTGCATCGGCTTTCCGCCGGAGTTGTGGTACGACATCGCCGACGAGGTGGGCTTTCTGATCCAGGATGAGTTCCCGATCTGGCTGCTGGGCGAGGCCCCCGAGAAGCCAACCGCCGAGCAGATCATTCCCGAATACACCGAATGGATGCGCGAGCGTTGGAACCATCCGTGCGTGGTGATCTGGGACGCGCAGAACGAGAGCCACACCGCCGAGACGGGCAAGGCCCTCCAGGCGGTACGCCGCCTGGACCTCTCGAACCGGCCCTGGGAGAACGGCTGGGCCGAACCGCAGAGCGAGCAGGATTGCGTCGAGACGCATCCATATCTGTTCGTCAGCATGTACAACGCCGATTGGGGCAATGCGAAGTTCAAAGGGCTCCCGGACATCGTCAACGTCTCGCCGATCCCGTCCTTGCAACAGGCCCAGCGAAAGCTCAAAGTGCCGATCATCATCAACGAATACGCGTGGCTGTGGCTCAATCGCGACGGCACGCCCACGTGTCTGACCGCCCCGATCTACGAGAAGCTGCTCGGTCCGGATTCGACGACGGAGCAGCGGCGGGTGCTCTACGCAAAATACCTGGCAGCGTTGACCGAGTTCTGGCGCAGCGGGCGGCAATGCGCCGGCGTGCTGCACTTCTGCGGGCTGGGCTACTCCCGCGCGGGCGACAAGCCCCGGCCTGAAGGTGGCGCGACCAGCGACCACTTCATCGACCTGGAGAAGCTCACGTTCGAGCCCAACTTCGAGCGATACGTGCGCGACGCATTCGCGCCGGTGGGGATCATGCTCGACTACTGGGGCCAGGACGTGGCGGCCGGCGAGAAGCACGAGTTCAAAGTCGTCGTCATCAACGACCTGCCGCAGGTTTGGGAGGGCAGTGTGCGTCTGCGGATCCTCAAGGGCAACGATGTTGTGGCCGGCCAGGAGAACCCCTTGCTCGTTGAACCGCTGGGCAAGAAGAGCTTCTCGTTCGAGCAGACGGTTCCGTCCGAGCCCGGTCCGTATCTGCTGACGGCCGAACTCATAACGCCGGGACAGGAACCGGTCCGCAGCGTTCGAGATCTGACCGTCGTGACGGCAAAATGACACGGAGATCGCGACCATGAAGGATCGAATCCAGGCGCGCCGGGATTTCCTGCGAACGGCCGGCCTGTGCGCCGCAGGAGCGGCGCTATCGGGATGCGCCCCATCCGAGCGATCCACCACCGGCGTTGCTGAAACGGCGCAAGCGAAACCCAACATCCTCTGGATCACCTGCGAGGACACCAGCCCCTATCTGGGTTGCTGCGGTGACCCGCACGCGCTGACGCCGAACCTCGACAGGCTGGCGAGCGAAGGGACGATCTACACGCAGACGTTTGTCACGGCCCCCGTTTGCAGTCCCGTTCGCTCGTGCCTGATCACGGGCGTCTACGCGACCTCGCTCGGCAGCCAGCACCTGCGCTCCACGGTGCCGCCGCCGGCGTCGATCCGGCCCTTCCCGAAGCTGCTGCGGGCCGCCGGCTACTACTGCTCGAACAACGAGAAGGAAGACTACAACTTCAAGGACGCCACGATCTGGGATGAGTCGAGCGGCGCTGCGCACTGGCGCAACCGCCGGCCGGGTCAGCCCTTCTTCAGCGTTTTCAACTTCGTCTCCACTCACCAGGGCCAGATCAACGGCTCCGACGAGGCGTTCTTCGAGAAGTACCGCTCCAAGCTCGCGCCCGAGGAACGTCACGATCCCAATGCGCTTGTCTTGCCGCCCTACTATCCCGACACGCCGATGGTGCGGAGCATTTGGGCCCGCTACTATGACCTCATCACGTTCATGGACAAACAGGTCGGCAACCTGCTCGCCCAGCTCGACGCCGACGGCCTGGCCGACAGCACGATCGTGTTCTTCTTCGCCGATCATGGCCTGGGCCTGCCTCGGTTCAAGCGCACGCTCTACGATTCGGGACTGCACGTGCCGCTGATCGTGCGCGTTCCGGCGCGCTATCGGTCCATGGCCCCCGCGCCGCCGGGCGGTCGCCTCGATCGGCTTGTGAGCACCGTCGATCTTCCGCCGACCGTGCTGATGCTGGCGGGCGTGCCCGTCCCGGACCACATGCAGGGCCGCCCGTTTCTCGGACCGCAAATGGCGCCGCCGCGTGAGTACATCTACGGCGCATCCAGCCGGGTCGATGAGGCGTATGAGATGTCGCGGTGCGTCCGTGACAAGCGGTACAAGTACATCCGTAACTTCATGCCGCACCTGCCTTACATCCAGCCCAGCACGTACTGCGACCAGGCACAGATCATGCAGGAGCTGCGTCGCGTGGCCGCGTCAGGCTCTCTGACCGGGGCGCAAAGGCCCTTGTGGGAATCGATCAAGCCGGTCGAAGAGCTGTACGACACGCAGGCCGACCCGCACGAAACGGATAATCTCGTCGACGCGCCCGCGCATCGCAATGCTCTGAATCGCCTGCGCCAGGAGCTTCGCGACTGGATGCTGCGAACAAAGGACGTGGGGCTGCTGCCCGAGGCCGAGATGCACATCCGAGCGACGGGATCGACGCCTTATGAGATGGCCCGCGCCTCCCTCGCGTATCCGCAGGATCGCATCCTGGCGGCCGCGATGCGCGTCGGCGCTGGGCCGCAGGCGACGCCCGCTCTGCGTCAGAACCTGACCGACAGCGACAGCGCCGTGCGGTACTGGGCCGCCGTCGGTCTCGATGCGCTTGGCCTGGAGGCGGCGCCGGCGCTCGATGCCCTCGGAAAGGCGCTGGACGATCCGAGTCCGAACGTGCGTTTCGTCGCCGCCAGCGTTCTGTGCCGGTTCGGCCGGTGCGAGCAGGGGCTGGCTGTCCTGACGGAGGGTCTGAACGATCCGCGAGAGACGGTCGTCCTCCACGCCGCCCGCACGCTCCAACTCCTGGGCGACAGGGCCTGCCCGGCTGTCGAATCGATGGAGCGCGCCCGTCGCCGATACATGAACCCCGACGGCAGCTACAAGAACAACGACCACGCCATGTTCATCGCCTGGGCGCTGACCAACGCGATGGACCACTGCCAACCCTGACGGAACGGGAGTCCTCCAACTCATGAGCCAAGACCTTGACCCGGCCATCCCGCAAACGGGCAGCACATCATACGTCTTCCTGGTCTGTATCGTCGCGGCTCTGGGCGGGCTGCTGTTCGGCTACGACACGGGAGTCATCAACGGAGCGATCGGGCCGCTGACCGCGCACTTCGGCCTCAACGACGTCCAGCAGGGCTGGGCCATGGGCTGCGCCTTGCTGGGCTGCGCGCTTGGCGCGATCGGCGCGGGGCCCTTCAGCGATCGCTTCGGGCGCAAGAAGGCCCTGATCGTCTCGGCGGTCTTCTTCTTCGTATCCGCGGTCGGGACCGCCATCCCCCGCACGCTCACGGCGTTCATCCTCTACCGCATCCTCGGCGGCCTTGGCGTCGGGGCGGCCTCGATGATCTCGCCGATGTACATCGCCGAGATCAGTCCGGCCCGCATGCGCGGACGGATGGTGTCCATCAACCAGTTCGCCATCGTCAGCGGGTTTCTGGTCGTCTACTTCGTGAACTACTTCATCGCTCTCCAGGGCGACGCCGCGTGGAACGAGCGGCTCGGCTGGCGGTGGATGTTCGGCTCCGAGGCGCTGCCGGCCCTGGGCTTGCTGATCCTGTCGCTGGTGGTCCCGGAAAGCCCGCGGTGGCTCACCAAGCAGGGCCGGACCGACGAGGCCCTGCACATCCTCGGCCGGGTGGACGGCGCCGCCTATGCCCAGGCGGAACTGGCGGAGATCAAGGAGACCCTGAGGCACGAGAGCGGTTCCCTCAGGCAACTGCTCCAGCCGGGCATGAGGATCATTCTCGTGATCGGGATCGTCCTGGCGGTGCTCCAGCAGGTCACAGGAATCAACGTCTTTCTGTACTTCGGGACCGAGATCTTCAAGAAGATGGGCTCGCAGACCGATGCGGCCCTGCTGCAAACGGTCGTCGTCGGCGTAGTGAACCTGACGTTCACCGTGGTCGCCATCTGGACCGTGGATAAACTGGGTCGCAAACCTCTGATGCTGATCGGCTCGGCGGGGATGGGCCTGTGCCTGATCGCGATGGGCCTGGCAGCCTACCGGCAGGCGACCGGCCTCTGGATGCTGCTGTTCATCCTCGGCTACATCGCCTGTTTCGCCCTGAGCGTCGGGCCGGTCACGTGGGTGATCCTCTCGGAGATCTTCCCCACGCGGATTCGCGGCCGGGCCATGGCCATTGCTACGGTCTGCCTCTGGATCGCCAACTACCTCGTCTCGCAGACCTTCCCGATGATGGACCAGAACCCCTGGCTGGTCGCCAACTTCCATCGGGGTTTTCCCTTCTGGCTCTACGGCGCCTTCTGCATCGTGCTGTTCTTCTTCGTCCGCGCTTTTGTACCCGAAACGAAGGGCAGGACGCTGGAACAGATCGAGCGCCGGTGGATGCAATCCTGAAGGCCGACTCGGCCGGTGGCCCCGAGGATCACGAGCGCGCAGAACCGCCAAGAACACGAGATGGAAAGAAGCCCCTGCGCGGCGGAGGGAGAGGAAAAGCGAGATAACACGCAGGGGCTTGAGGGCACATCCTGGTGCTTCACTACTGAGAATATACCCTTTGCCGCGCATCCGGTAAAGAGAAATTTCCGTGGAATTTTCCTCTGCCGGGGGGCAATTCTGTACTCCTTGGCCCTGCGCTTCGCAGGGGCGGAACGGCCAGGCCGCAGGCATCGTTCCCGGGGCGATTGCCGCCGTCGGGACCGGCCGCTTTCCGGCCGACAGCCGCTTGAAGAGAGCCGCCTACGTGGTATCCTATGCGTCGATGGAAAAGGAAATGCCCAGGCACATGACCCTGTCGACTCACACGATTCCTATCGTGCCTCGCTACGCGGAGACCGACCGGGGCGGCGTGGTCCACCACAGTGTCTTCCCCGTCTGGTTCGAGATGGGACGGACCGAACTGCTTCGCGCCAACGGGGTCGCCTACCGGGACCTGGAAGAAGCCGGGATCTACTTCGTCGTGGCCGAGCTGCGCATAAAGTACCGCCGGCCCGTGTTCTACGACGAGCCGTTGCTGCTGGAGACGATCTGCTCCCACGTCGCGGCCGCCAAGGTCGAGCACACCTACCGGCTTCTGCGGCGCGACAGCGGCCTGCTGCTGACGGAGGGCTCCAGCGTTCTGGCCTGCCTCGACGCGGAACGCAAGATTCGTCGCATCCCGGATTTCATGTATCCCCAGGAGGTCTGACAGGGCAGGCGCTTTGGGTGAATAGCCTGTGGCTAACCAAATGAGCATTTGGCTTAAGGAGATGGAGAATGAGGTGGTTCTGGTCGCGCGTAGTGGTGTTGTCGTTGACCCTGTTTGCCTTCCTGACGGGTCCCGTGGCGGCGGCGTTGCCTGTGTACGTGACCTTCTGGTTCGACACGGAGGACTTCATCCTGCCCGAGGCGGACGACGCGGCGATGCGGCTGGCGGAGATGTTCACGGCCAGAGGAGTCCAGGCCACCTTCAAGATCGTCGGCGAGAAGGCCCGGGTCCTGGAGGAGCGAGGGCGGGACGATGTGATCGCGGCACTGGCGAAGAACGACATCGCCTATCATTCCACGTACCACAGCGTACACCCGACGCCGTCGGAATACTGCCGGGACCTGACCTGGCAGGAAGGGGTTTCGGAGTTCACGCGGCGCGAGGGGGCCGGGCTTCGAACGCTGCGGCAGGTCTTCGGCGTCAACGCCTCCTGTTACGGGCAGCCGGGAGGATCGTGGACGCCGCAGAGCTACGCGGCGCTGCGTGCGTTTGACATCCCGCTTTATCTCGACGAGACCTCCCACGTCAACGTGGACAACCGGCCCTTCTGGTATTGCGGCCTCCTGAACATCCTGAGGCTCGGCGACGCGGTCATACGGACCGGCTGGACCGACGAAGAGGTCCAGCAGGCCTGCGAGAAGCTAGACCGCGTCCACCAGAAGCTGCTCGGCGAAGGCGGCGGCATCATCAGCATCTACTACCACCCGTGCGAGTTCGTCCATACGCAGTTCTGGGACGGCGTCAACTTCGCCCGCGGCGCCAATCCGCCCCGCTCGCAGTGGAAGCGGCCGCCCATGAAATCGCCACAGGAGCAGGAGCAGGCCTTCGACGCGTTCGAGGCGTTCCTCGACCACATCGTCCGGCACCCCGAGACGCGCCTCGTGACCGCGCGGGAGATCCCGTCGCTGTATCCTGACCGGGTCTACTCCCGCCCGCTGACGCGACGCGATGTTCAAGTGATCGCGCAGGCCTTCCGCACGGAGCTTTCGTATGTCGATCTGGGCGGCAAGATCGCCACGGCGGGCGAAGGTCTGCTGGCCCTGGCCCAGACGGTCGCCAAGGCCGATGGCGATTCCGACACTGGCAAGATCACGCTGGAATTCGTCTACGGTCCGGCCTCAGCGCCGCAGCGATTCGTTACCGAGGGCACGTATTCCTCTGTGGCCATTCGCGAGGCCGCCCAGGAACTGCTCGATATCGTGCAACAGACCGGGCAAATGCCCTCTGTGATCTGGGTGGCGGGCGAGCCGATGCGTCCCGAAGACTTCGCCGTGACGCTGGCGGAGGTGGTGGCATCCGGCGGCCTCTCGGGCGATGTTCCACTGCGCCGGGGCGAGCTGGTTGCGAAGAAGTATGTCGCCGACGATTCGCCCGGCCTGTGGGGATGGGTGGTCTTCCCCGAAGGCTTCCGCGCGCCGCACATGATGGAGGTCGCCAAACTCCAGGCCTGGACGATCAAGCCCGCCGTCCTGCGCAAGCCGTAGGGGCGAATGATGATTCGCCCCTACGAACGGCCGCCCGCCAGCGACGCGGACAGTTCAGCGATGCGCAGTTCGAGGCGCTTGACCTCGCGTTTGACGCTGTTCCTCGCGATCATCTGCCAGGCGAAGACCTTCATCAGACCGAGGAATTGGACGAGGCAAACGAAGACGGCCGCGTACATGATCTGGTCCCTGGTCTGCTCGGCGTCGAAGAACTTGACCGCACTATAGACGGCGCCGGCCACGAAGATGATCCCCCAGAACCAGACGAGGATCGCCGTCGAGAGCATCTTGCGGCTGTAGAAGTCGCTGAGCATCGAGCACAGGCTGTCTTCCTTGGAGTCGTCATAGTCCTGCGGTCCGTCGATGATCTTTCTGATCTGTTCATCGTTCATGATGGCTCTCCTTGCAGGCTATCCTGCGGATTGTTGCCAAATCTCTTTGAACTCATTTCTGGCGTGAAACAGTCGCGACTTGACCGTCCCGGCCGGGACATCGAGCACGCGGGCGACCTCCGACAGGCCGAGCCCTTCGAGGTAGTACAGGGTCAGCACCACCCGGCTGCGGGCCGGCAACTGCCGCAGCACGCCTTGCAGGTCGGCCGAGACATCCACGTCTATCGGCCCATCTGCCGAGGTCGGACCCGCCACAGCAGGCGGCGTTCGAGCCTCGGCCGCAGACCGGATCCAGTCGTTGGCTTTGTTCGTCACGATGCGATAGAGCCAGGGTCGCAGCCGGGCCGGGTCGTTCAGCTTGCGAATCCCTCGCACCACGCCCAGCCAGCTTTCCTGCGTGACATCCCAGGCGGCCTCGGGACTGCCCGTCAACCGGCGGGCGTACTGCCAGAGCCGCTTCTGCCAGCGACTGACCAGCGCTTCAAAGGCCTTGGCGTTGCCGCTCTGGGCCTCCATCACCAGCAGCTCGTCGACGAGTTGTCCGGCTGTATCATGCATGTTCACATATCCAGTCCCGGCGGCAGCCTGCGCGGTTCACCATTCTGACTCGCTCGACCGGAGAAGTCCATCGCGGATGCCAAACAGGCGGTTTCCAAACGTGTTTTTGGCATTTCGACTTGTCTTGAGGCCGCTTTCGCGTAGAATCAGGCTGCTGCTGCACAGATGGGAAACTGCCGGAGAGCTGTCCGAGTGGCTTAAGGAGCGGTCTTGGAAAGGCCGTGTAGGGCTTGCCCTACCGTGGGTTCGAATCCCACGCTCTCCGTTCTTGTCTTTTGTTAGGGATGCTTTTGGCCATAGAATCTGCCTCTTCTAAAGAGAAGCTCGTTCGCCGGGGGTCATACCCGGAGTTCACTTGGACTGCCTTGTTGCTCGGTTACGGCATCGGCATCCTCATCACTGTCAGTCTCGGCTATGCCGCCCTGATTCTGGGCTTCTCCCACGAGGGCTCCGAGTTGGCTGCCATTCTGGGTTTCGGCATCCTGCGAGGCATCCTGCACCGCAAGAGCATCATCGAGAACAACATCAACCAGACGATCGCCAGCAGCGTCAACGCGGCGTCGGCCGGCATGATGTTCACCATTCCGGCCCTGTTCATCCTCAAGCAGACCGATTTCAACCCCGTCCTGATGATCCTCGGCTGCATGGCAGGCGGCTTTCTGGGCGTGGCTTTTGTCATTCCCCTGCGCAAGCAGATGATCGATTTCGAGCGACTGGCCTTTCCCGGCGGCATCGCCGTGGCGACAGTCTTGAAGTCCCCCGGCGCCAGTGCACACAAGGCGATTCTCCTTTTGGCCGGCATCGGGCTGAGCGCCGCCGTGAGTCTGGCCAGTCACCTCAGCGGGGTGGAGGACCTGCAAATAGGCTCGTTCCTGCGAATGCCGCCGTATATGAACGGCATCTGGTTCGTCTCGCTGCTCACCATCGGCGTGGGCTTCATCGCTGGTCGAGGCGGCGTCGCCTTTGTCATCGGCGGGTTCGTCTGCTACTGGATTCTGGGGCCGATTCTGTCCCACATGGGCCTGCTGCCGTTGCCCGATCAGGTCAAGGAACCGTATACCGCCATCCCGGAGTACATGCGTCTGCATCTCTTCCGGCCCGTGGGGATCGGCATGCTCGTCGGGGGCGCCATGACGGGGATCGTCCTGGCCTTGCCTTTGGTGGTCAGCGCGGTGCGGAGCATGCACGATGCCGCCCGAGCGAAGTCGCGTCTATCGAGCGACGAGATGCCGATCCGCCTTCTGTACTTCGGCGTTGCGGCGGCTGTGCTGATGCTCTCTGTCGTGGCGGTGTACTCGGTGCAGGGGATGGGACTCCTTCGCGGCGTCATCATGGCTTTGGTCGGTACGGCGTGGATCTGGCTGGCCGGCGTCATCCTCTCGGAGTGCATCGGACGGACCAACTGGTCCCCCATGAGCGGCATGACCCTGATCGGCGTGACCATCCTGGTCCTGATCGTCCGTGACCTCGGCGAAAGCGGAGCCATCGTCGCATGCGTAATGGTCGGCGCCGCAATGAGTTGCGCCATGGCGCAGGCCACCGATCTGATGCTCGATCTGAAGACCGGCTATCTCGTCGGAGCTCTACCGCGAAGACAGCAGATCGGCCAGTTTCTTGCCACCTGGCTGGGACCGATCGTCATCATCGGCCTGATCTACGCTCTCGACCGAGCCTATGTCCTCGGGAGCGAGCGGCTGCCTGCCCCTCAGGCGACGGCGCTGGCCGGCGTGATCAAGGGGATTCTCGGCGGAGACGTCCCCTACGCAAAATACGGCGCCGGCACCATATTGGGGGTTCTGCTCAGCGCCACTGGTGTTGGCGGACTCGGCATTCAGGTAGGTCTGGGGTTCTATCTGCCGTTCAATATCGTCCTGACCTACACGGTCGGCATGCTGCTGCGTATCCTGGTCGACTGGCGAAAGGGACTGCGTTTCAGCGAAGAGGTCGGAATCCCTGTCGCGGCCGGCTTCATCGTGGGCGAAGGTCTGATGGGCGTCGGTTTTGCCGTGTATTCGATTGTCCGAGACACGATGCATTGATGGGAATACCGTGAAAAAGCTTGGCTTCATCCTCGTGGCGATTGGCTTCCTGGGCGGCTCGCTGGCATCGGTGGTGAGCGAGACGAGGGTGTATTGGACGTGGCTGGCCGTCTCCGTCGCCATCGGGGTCGTTGGGCTGACTCTGATCCGAATAGGCCATAGGGGCGAGGTCCATGCCGTCGAGAGGCTGACCGTGGACATGCAGGCTGTCGAAACGAGTCTGCGTCGAATCGTCGAGAACATCACCAGGCTGAACGAACAGAAGCAATCCATCGATCCGTACGACGTGAGACGGCGCATCGATGCGCTGTTCCCCAAAGATCTTTCCGATTTCGTCTCGGCCCGCCGGAGTATCGCTCACATCCACGGGCTGGCGGCCTATGCCAACGTGATGAGCGCCTTCGCCGCGGCCGAGCGATACCTCAATCGCGTGTGGTCCGCCTCCGCCGATGGCTACATCGACGAGGTCCACGAGTACCTCGCCAAAGCCAAAGACCAGTTCGCCGAAACCCTCGCCCTCCTCCACCGCCTGCAAACCCCCTCCGACGTTCGTTCGTAGTGACGCCGTGAGGCGTTACCTTCTCGTATGCCCTTACGGGCACACTACAAACGGCGCCCTGCCGCGTGACCGAGGAAAGCCAACGTTGTCCTCCTCATCCGGAAGCAAGGGCTTCGTCGAGGGGGCGGACGCGGGCGTCGGGGGCCACGTACTTGGCTTCGCAGGTCATCGTGTGGCCGAGGCGCTCGAAGGCGCGCCAGCGGATGAGACGGACGAGTTCGAGCACATCGTTGGCGCGGGCGGCACCGACGTTGACGATGAAGTTGGCATGCAGGGAACTGACCACGGCGTCGCCGACCCGCGTGCCCTTGAAGCCGAGCGACTCGATCACCGCGCCGGGCGGCCCAAACCTCTGCAAAAGCTCGGCGTCCCCTTTGAACACCGATCCGCAGCTCGGCAGCGTCATCGGGAACCGGCGTCGCCTCTCGCGCAGGATCTCGCGCATCTGGGGCAGGATCTGGGCCTTGTCTCCGGCAGCCAGTTTCAGATTCACCTCCGTTATGATGGCGTCCTCATTCTGAAACCGGCTCTGGCGATAGGCGAATTCGCATTCGTCGCCGCGCAGGATGCGCGGCTCGCCACGTCGATCAATGGTCTGCACCTGGACGATCGCGTCGCCGATGGCCTTGCGCAGGCTGCCTCCGTTCATCACGACCAGCCCTCCGAGCGTGCCGGGGATGCCGACGATGTGTTCGAGTCCGGCCAGGCCCGCCAGGCCCACGGTGCGGGCCAGGCGCGACGCGGAGATACCGGCCTCAGCACGAACGGCGGCGCCCTGAATTTCGAGCCGCGACAGGTGGCGACCGATCACGATCACCACACCTCGCACGCCGCGATCGTCGAACAGGAGGTTCGAGCCCTTGCCGATCACCGCAGCAGGAATGCCGTTCTCCTCTGCATGCCGCACAAGCGCCCCCAACTGCGCCCAGGACGTCGGCTCGATCAGCACATCGGCGGGCCCACCGATCCGCCACGTGCAATGGCGAGACAGAAGCTCGTCCATCTGAAGCTCGACGCCCCACCGCCGGCACATCGCGCGAAAAGCCTGCCGCCATCTCGTATCAACTGAAGGTCCGCCCGACATGGCCCCCCTTCGGCGTTCGTTACGTCTCTGCGCTTGAAACCCGAGCCGCAGCCGCACGACTCGGTATCGTCGCGTCATTGTACCGCCCGGTCGTCGGCCACGCCATGCCTTCGAAGAGGGAAGGGTGGCAGCCTCAAGTCCGCAGGACTTGGGGATGGTTCTTCGCACGTGCGACCGCCTGGATGATACGCCGGACCGGTCCACCACCGGTCCTGATGTGCATCGGGACTGCGCGTTTGAGGCTGCCGCGCGAACATCGAACCTCTTTGCGCGCATCCCGCGTCAGGGCGAGGCATGCCTCGCCCCTACCGTTTCGGTGCGGAAGTAGAATCTCAATGCCTCTCGCACATCCTCATCCATAAGAGCGAGTCGAAAGCCCTCCTGTCGGCGTTCCCTGTGAAGTCGCCTGGCCCGCTCGAAGGTCGCACCTTCGATGGGGGCGTCAAACCAGTTCTTCTTCCGGATGT
>CAZOFX010000116.1:0-16845 GCA_964579055.1 uncultured Pirellulales bacterium | reverse complement strand
CTCGATCTGCCGCGCCGAATGGATACCGCGCACGAATCAATCCTAATCCGTATGATAGGTGGACGCGACGGTCTGGAACTGCTCAGGGTGCTCAAGTCCGACCAGAACCTCAAGACGATCCCCGTGATCGTGCTGGCCTCTTCGGGGGATGGACAGATCGTCAATGAGAGCTTTGCGCTCGGAGTGGCAGGGTATATGATCAAATCGACGGCCCGCGATCAGTTTGTGGAAGCCGTCCGAGCGATCGGTGAGTACTGGACACTCAGCGAAGTCCCGCTGGGGGCGTGATGGCGCAAAGCGAGGTGTCCCGGCGCGCCGGGACCTCAGAATCGCTTCTTCAGCCACCGCAACCGGAATGCGTCGCGCATCCGCTCGCTGAAGCGCACACCCATCCGTTGGGTGCACATCGGAAAGTCATGCTTCCTGAGGTCCTCCGGTCTGATGCGAGGGTGTTCGTGCCGAAACAGCGCAGCGATAGCCGCCGCAAGACTGCCCAGACGCAGGGCTCCAGGCCGCCTGGCGGGTCTGCTGGTTCTGGGTTGAAACCGTAGCACGGTGGGGGCCGTCACCTTTGCACCGCCCGCTGGAGCGAAACGAGCAGCTCATCGCCGGTCCGACTGATGGCCTCGCCGGCGCCGAAGAGCTGGTGCCGTTCGAGAACCTCCGGCGCGTCACGATAGTACCGCTCTATGGCCCCGGTTCCTCCTTCGGCGGCGCCAACGGTACGGTACGCGCGTTCCAGCAACCAGGAACTGATCTCCTCTTCGTATTCCGCCGGATAGATCAGGGCCACTGCGAATTTGTCATCGGCGTACCGGGCCAGGTGCACCTTGGCCCGACAGGGCGGCGCGGCGGCAACGGCCGCACTGACCAGACGCTTGAAGTCGCCCCTGGCCTGCTCCTGCGTCGAGCAGTAGAAGACCATTCCCGACTCCAACTGAAATGTCTGGGCAGGGACGCCTTCGATTTCCAGTCGGCCGTCCGGATAAGCCCGGTGGATCTTGTAGACCTTGCCGTCGCGATAGCGTTCGCTTTCGAGCAGCTCGGCCACTTCCTCGGCTGTGAACCCGACTCCGGCCTGGTCGCCGAAATCGAAGATGTACAGCCCCGCATACTTCTCCGGTTTTTCAAGTTCTGGCAGTTTCATAGGCGGTGATTATACGTTGCGACGACCGTGCTTGCACGAACTTTTATCGCCCCGCCGCCCGATCCTTGATTGCGGATTGGGGACTGCGGATTTCGGATTCGCTTCTGGCAATCCGCCACGGCCTGCGCCAAATCCGAAATCCGACTATCGAAATACGAAACAGACCCGAGAGCCCAAAGCCGCAAATTCGAAACCGGCCTTCGGCCGGCAGTTTGGGACATTCGAATTTGCGTCGTTCGAATTTGTTTCGGATTTCGTGTTTCGTGCTTCGAATTTCAGGCCCTCCAATCCGCCATCCGAAATCGGGGTCGCAGGCGGTCTTCAGCGGTAGCGGATCGGCTTGCGACGCGCGGGCTTGCTGGTCCGTTCAGCCGGCGTCGATTGGCTTGATTGGATCCGGTCTTCTCCTGCCGGCTTGACCTGTTCCGGCGGGGCCGGAGGAGATCCCGCTACGCTGCCGGGTGCGACAGGCTCGAGTTCGCCTGCCGCCGGCGTCATTTCCCGGATTGCCGTCTCTGGCGTCGGGCTTCCGCCAAAGGCGGAGGGGCCGGCCGGGGCTTCGGTTTGCCCGGCCTGATCCTGCTGCCTGTAATACCGCGGGATGTGCGGGCTGTAATACTCCTGGTACGGGTTGGGCGCCACGGCTCCAGTGCCGACATCGGTCGGGATCGGCATCTGAATGGGCCGGCGGTAGGATGGCCGTGAACGCGTACTGACCAACGGTCCATAGGCATAGGGGCTTGTCTGGACATACGTGTAGGTGTTCGGGCCGTAGTACAACCATCCCCCGGGGCGATACTGGCGGATCACGATGACGCCGGGCCCGTAGTAGTCATTCTGCGCCCACACGGTTGCGTCCGCCAGCCTGGCGGCGAGCCAAAACCCCAAGCCCACACGCTGCAACAGTGTTCTTGACACCATAACAGACCTCCGTGTTGAGATTAACGTTTGGCGGCGGCGCCATTTCCTACGTTGGGCGCACGGGCATGGTGCGATCCGTCTTTGCGCTCCCCCATGCGGCGCCATGCTACCTCCTCCGCATCGGCCAGTCAAGCCGAGCACGTCCGGCCCGGTGGCAATAGCCCCATAGGGCGCATCAATGCTCTATCGCATTCCGGTAATTGTCCCATGCCTGTTGGGGTGAATCCCCAAGGACTTCAGGCGGCGATTTCTGCGTTCCGAGTCTGGGATACAAGTGTGAACTGGTTGGGTCTCTGAGGAACAGCATGTGTCGAATGCGATTCTCCGTCAACAGCGCGAGTTGCTCTCGCTCTTCGCTTCCGCCCGCGTCGCCGTTGCGGCAGAGGTCGTGCCACGCGTGGTGCAGCTCGTGGGCCAGCGCCGCCAGTGGGTCCGGAACCGCGACGGGATTCCAGTAGAGTGTATCCACATCGAAGTCATAGCCGCTGTGACCCTCGGTCAGCACGATACGCACCGTGACGCCGGAATGCTCGATCATGTCGATCTCGTTGGCGAAGCTATCCGGGTCCAGGCATCGCAAAGCCTGGATGCTCCAGAACAGGTGGTCGCTGCCGTAGGCGGGACTATCGCTGTTGGATAGCCATCGGCTGATCCGCCAGCCGGGCTGCTCTTCGGGTGTCCATCGCGTCTGGCTTTCGAATATGGATGGAGCCCAGCCGTACCACTGGTCGATGCCGTCAAACTCCCATGTCGCACTCTCGCAGAGGCGGCCGTCGACGAACCGGCCCAGTGTCAGCTTGCCCGGCACCGAATGGGCCTCGCCTGGAAAGAGAAACCGGTATGTGACCGAGCGGACCGACTCCTGCTCCGACCTGGTCGATTGGCGGAACGGCTTTCTTGCGAATGAGAGGGGCTCTGGCATATGGGGGTGCGACAGCAACAGGACCGTCATCACGGCACCCAGGATGAGAACCACAGCCAGGACCGGCAGAATCCACTGTCTGAATCGCTCCATATCTCGCATTTCCCTTCCGCAGAATGCGTCTCGCTCACGCCACCTGCCGCAAATCCATGTGTGCCATTACCACCTCTTTGCGCTTCCGGCCGGCTGCCGGCGGACGGGTCTTTCGGAAGTGGCCTGCCCTCGCGCCCTAATGTTCGCCGATTCAGGACGACTGATGTTCAGGCTCTGGAGGTGGGGCAGCTCGGTCCGCAGCCGTCCAATGGCCTGGGCGCCCATGGGCAGCGTCGAACGGATGTCAAGAATGTGAATCGTCTTTAGCGGGTACAGGGCCTCCAGGCCCCGTTCGCTGATTCGACTCTGATAGATTCGAAGGCAGTCGAGCCGATGCATGCCGGCAAGGGCTTGGAGTCCCTCGTCGGTCAGTTCGGCGCCGCCCCCTATGTCCAGGTACTTCACCCTGGTCAGCGGCGTCAGATGCGTCATGCCTTTATCTCCGATGCCCCGCCCGCAGAGGCTGAGGGTCTCCAGGTCCGTCAGTCCGCTCAAGCAGGCCAGATCGCTGTCGTGGAAAGCATCGCTGGTCGTTATGATTTGGTCCGTGACTTTCCTCGTCTGGTGCCGCAGGGTGATTCTCAGACTCGTGAGGTTCTTCATCCCCGACAGGTCCAGCCCTTTGTGGTCCTGGCGCACACCGTCAACCGAGAGGCTCTCAAGGCCGGCCAGGTTGTTCAGCTCGCTCAGCCCCGACATCGTCACGCGATCGGAAGAGCTCCAGGACAGCTCCCGCAACGCGCGAAACTGCGCCAGCAGCTTGAGCGTGTCATTGTCCAGTCCGCGCCAGAACGCCAGGTGCAGCGCGCGCAGGCGATTGAGGTTCTTCAGCAGCGCGATCCCTTCATTCGTGAATTCCGTTCCGCCGATGTATAGCTCTTCAAGCTCCAGCATACGACTGACGGCCAGCAGCGCCTGGTCGGTCAGCGGCGAGTTGTCCGAGCAGTTGACCCAGAGATATCTGAGACGATCGAGCGAGGTCAATTGGCCGATGGCCGCATCGCTGAACACGCAGTGCGGCAGGACCAGATGTTCCAGATTCGGCGTGGCCGTAATGCCGGCCAGATCGGCCTCCGTGAACGCGGCGCTGGTGATATCCAGGGCCTTCAGTTGCGGCATGTCCCTCAGGTACGCGACGCCGCGTCCCGTGATCTTCTCCAACCAGTGAACGCACAGGCGCTCCAGCGACTGGCTTTGTGAGAGCTGCCGGAGCCCCTCATCGGTCACGTTGTGCGTATCGAGCCAGAGCACCTTCAGGGAGGGCAAGGCGGCCAGGTGCGCCATCGACCGGTCCGTGAAAAGCCCCTCCATGCCGAGCCGCAGGTGCCGAAGCCCGTGCAGGCTTGTCAGGGCACGCAGGCCGTCGTCCGTCATGGCGGGATTCCCATACAGCTCCAGGCTCTCCAGCGAAGTCAGCCTGCCCAGCGACCTCAGTCCTTCGTCGGTCAGTCGGTCCTGGGCCACGTGGAGGACTCGCAGCGACGACATCTTCGCGATTTGAGCCATTCCTTCGTCCGTCAGTCCCTCGGGCGTGGTGAGCTGCTCGACATGGGGCAACTGAGACAGAGAGGACAGGCCCTTTGGGCTGATGCTGACGCTGGCCAGGCCCAAGTGTCGCAGGCCCGTCAATCGGGCGACGGGTGCGATCAGATCGTCCTCGATGTGAACGGGCTGGACGCTGAAGAACTGCAGGCCGTAGAGGTCGTTTGGATCGAGCGATTCGATCGCGGCGAGATAACGTTGCGGCGTCACACCGATGCCCCGGATGCACAGTATGACCCGCTTGCCGGCCGGGATGTGAACCTCACCTCGGGCGCAACTGAAGTTCTCCATCTCCGCGTAGCTGAGTCCTGGATGGAATCCCAGGACCACCTCGGGTGCGACGAAATCCTCATCCTGGAGGTACACCACGCCAATCGACTGCTCGTTCGGGAAACGTAGCGTCCGGGCGGGCGTTGGCGGACTGTCCGGCCTGGTCCCTTCGATCTGTCGAGTCGGACCGCCTATCGCAGCGCCGAAGGGACGGTCGTCTGCCATGACGCCGAACGGGTTGACGCCGGGATCGCTCGTCCAGCTTCTCTGTGCTGCAGGCGGTTCTGGCTTTGGCGCTGTCTCCTCGGCCTGCTCCACCGGATCGACGACTATCGCCATCTGGCCGAGGCCGGGAAGCGGCGTATCGCCACCCATGCTGGAAACGGGATCGACGTGCGCGGGCGTCGTTGCGGTGGGGGAGGCCGACCGTCCGAGATGCATGTACGCGCCCGCCGACAGGATGCCGACGATGGAGGTTGCGACGAGGACCTTGGCCAGTCCGACCTTGGCGGTGGCTGCTGCGGCCTCGGTCGTCCCGACCATTGCCATCTTGCCCAACCCATGCAGGGCCGTGGTAGAAGCCGCCTGCGAGGCGCTTTCCATCAGCATCGTTGCCAGTGCTCCGGCGGCAACGAGCAGGCCCTTGCGGCGAAGGATGCCCCGCAGTTGGGTCAGGGCGGCGTCGATCCGCCGGGAGACAGTGGCCTGGGAGGTGCCGTGTTCATGGGCGATCTGCACCGTGCTCTTGCCCAGCACGAACCGCTCCAGCAGCAGCGATCTTGCCGCGTCATCCAGTTCGTCCAACGCCAAATCGACGTGGCCCGACAGATCCTGCCAGGAATTCACCTCGACCGGCTGCGTGCGGGCATAGGCCTGCTCGCGGTGCTTGCGGCTGGCGCAACGGCGGAGCAGGTCGATCGATTTCTGTGTGGCCACCTTGTGGAGCCAGCCGGCCAGCGATCCGGTGATGCGATTGGCGCAGCGAGTCAGCTCGAAGAAGGTCTCCTGGGTCGCATCGGCCGCATCGGTCTCATCCTTGAGAACGCGCCAGCAGGTCGAATACACCAGTCCGGCGTAGAGTTGCACCATCTGCGCGAACGCCTCCGCGTCCCCGCCCGTACTGAACCGTCTCAGCAGTGCCGACTCCTGCGGTCCCATGACGAAACCTCCCGCCAGTTCGATCTCACCTGGTAGATTCTATCAGAGAGGACGCAGCCCCGGCCAAAACCATTCAAAAAACACCAGGCTCTCGGGAGAATTGCCCAGAGCTGTATTGGCCGCATGGGCTCAAGCCCATCCTACAGTCCTTGACGCGCCGGGTCCGGCGCCGGTAGGATCGGGGTATTCCAGACGGACGAACGCAATGAGCAGTGGACGCACATCAGAAGTAGGGGCGTCCTGGCGCGCCGGGACGCCCCTGCGGACAGAGCCAGGGAAGGGCAAGCGCCGGGGGTTCACGCTGACCGAGCTGCTGGTGGTGATTGCGATTCTCGCGCTGCTGCTGGCGATCCTGCTGCCGATGACGCACCGCGCTCGCAAGCAGGCGGCGGCCATGACCTGCCAGTCCAACCTGCGGCAATGGGGCATCCTGCTCAACACCTACGTGACAGCCAACGATGGGAAGTTCTTCAACGAGCTGACGTTTGTGGACCGCTGGGCCAAGCCGGAGCCGGCCACGGTCTGGGTCAAGAGCTGGTGGTATATCTTCCTCACGGATTTCGGCAACTACCGGGACATCTGGCTGTGTCCGATGGCGAAGACCCCGTCGTCCGACGGCATGACGGGCGCGAGATTCCGCGCCTGGCGAGGTGAGCGGGGGGCCGAACGCCTCCCGGGAGGGGGCTGGGGTGAGGTGGAGCGAGAGTTTCTGGGCAGCTACGGCGTCAACAGTTGGGTGGGCCGGGGCCGGCAGCCGGACGAAGCCAGGCCCAATTCCGCCTGCTGGACCACGCCCGACGTAAAGGAGGCCTCCAACGCACCGCTCGTCTTCGATTGCTGTCGTTCGATCTATAGCGGGACGCTGGATGGGCCGCCGCCCCATGAGGATGCGGACCCGCTCTCGTATGAGAGCAGCAACGTCTGCATGGACCGGCATAGGGGTGGAATCCACGCGGTATTCATGGACTGGTCGGTCCGCAAGGTTGGGCTCAAACAGCTATGGGCGCTGAAGTGGCATCGGGAATACGACACCGCCGGACCCTGGACAAGGGCCGGAGGAGTGCGGCCCGGCGACTGGCCGCAGTGGATGAAGAGGTTCAAAGACGACTGATAGTCTGTAGGGGCGAATGATCATTCGCCCCCATGGTCTCCGTCACCACTCGCCGAAAAGGTGGTCGGGGCGGATCATTCCACCGACGCCCACCAGCCAGGAATCACCCGTGAACTGGCCTTCGATCCAGGCGATGAAGTTCTCGTTCACTCCACAATTGGCGCCGATGCTCAGACCGAACTGCGAGTCTTCCTCGACGTCGCCCGAACAACAGATCCGCCCCTCCGTGACGCCATCGAAGATGAACTGCGCGTCCATGTCCAGGTCGCCGTCGATGATCTGAAGGAAGGGACCGGCCCAGAGGCTCCAGGCGTCGCCCCGATAGACGGCGGTCAGGCCGATCTGGGTCTGAAGATAGTCGAGTTTCGCGGTGCCGGCAGCGATTTCGCCCGGGTCTTCGGGATTGGTGATCTGGAAGTCGCTATCGTCCGGGTCCAGCCACGTCACCTGGGCCAGACCGTCGACGCGCCACGGCCCGCACCGGTAGAGCGTCGCCCGCGTGCCGAGGCCGGCGCCGAAGCCGAAGCTGCCGTCGAAGCCCACTTCGCCGCCCTGGCCCCCAAGGATAATGCCGGGGCCGGACGCCTCAATGTCTGCGTCGGCATCCGAGGCACCCAGACGCACGAATACGTCCCAGTCCCTGCACAGAGCGTACTCGATGCGTCCGAACAGCATGTTGGTTTTCATGCTGTCGACCGTGAATTCCTGGTGGTAGCCTTCCGATGGTCCACCGACGATGCTCTCCACGCAACTGCCGTCAGCTTCGACGTCGATCTTCTCGTACGCGTACTCGATGCCGAAGGCCCATTGTCCTTTGTCCATGACGGGCAGCGCCGGTCCCATCGGGGCGCCCGCCAGGGCCGACGGAACACCGACGGCCAGGCAGATGCAGAGACTAACGAATGTCGTTCTCGGTTTCATTCAAAGCTCCTTTCATCACGAAGCAGAATTCCTGCGGACGTCACACTAAAAGGGCCTCTCGGCGACCACGAGCACCGTCCCCTGTCCGACGAAGGGAAGTCCGGACTGCAACCTGCCACCGACGTACAAGGTCGTAATCCCGTTGTCGGGGATCGCATCGAGGACTCTGATCAAATCGAACGTGGCCCGGATCTGCACCTTTCCCTTGACCACCGCCACGGATTGCGAGTTTGCGGTGATGCCGCCGGGATCGAGCGTCAGGGTTCCCAGGCCAACGTCGCTCTCCTTGATCTCGGCCGGGAACTCCAGCAGGGCGGCGAGCCGATCCGAGGGATTGTAGCCGGTGCGGCCGAGGATCAGCGGGCTGAACGTCAACGCGACGGACAGCGGCGCGTCACCCACGCAGACTTCCACGCTGGCGGTCACGACCGGTGTCTGAGCGGCGTCGAGACTCACGGAGTTGACCACGATCTGGCCGGGCGTGAGGTCATAGTTCAGCCGAACCGTCAACGTCACACACTGTACGGCTCCGGGCCGCAGCACCGGATACGCCCACGTGAATGTGTGAGACTGCGGGTCGTAGTATCCGGACCCCTCGTCGCCTTCGGCGCGGACGAACGTTGCGCCGTCGGGAAGGTGGTCGACCACGAACACGCCGGTAAGCACGACATCCTGCGTGTTCTCGACGCAGATTTCGTAAGTGACCTCGCCGCCGGGATGGACGCACCCCGCGGAGGTCTTGCCGTCGCCGGAGGCCACCACCGTCTTGCTCACGACGGGCGGTTCCAACTCCACCACGACCTCCGTGTCCATCTCGGCCGGTACGACTTCATCGCACGCGGCTCGGATGTGGTTGGTGATCGTCGATCCCGGACGTGCTCCGTCGTTGACCCGGACGACCAGGTCCGCACAGACCCTCTCTCCTGCTTCCAGTGTGGCATACCGCCACGTGTAGGTATGATTGGCGCGGTCGTACGATCCGGAGTCCCCGTCCCCGCCGGCCGTGACGAATGTCACCTCAGCCGGAAGGGTGTCCACGACGGTCACGTTGCTGACGCGCTGATGGTTGTCGTTTTGTAGGCACACCGTGTAGGTGATCTCCTGGCCCGCCGCGACGTACATCGTCCCCTGATCGTTCATCCCCTGGACGCCGCCGGTCACGGTCTTGGTTAGTGTCAACGGCTTGGGCTTCGCCTGCGTGGCAATAGCCGTCACGCGGGCGGTCTGCGGATCGGTGTCGTCGCTGTCGATCGTCACCGAGTTTTCAATGACCGTACCCGGCGTCGTTTCCTCGCGGACTTCCACGACGATTTTCACGCAGGCGGAGGAATCGGGCAGCAAAGAGGGATACGACCACGTGTAGGTGTGCTTATCCCGGTCATAGGAGCCGTAAATGCCGTCCCCGTCGGCGGAGACGAACGTAACTTCCGGCGGCAGAACATCCACCAGGGACAGACCCTGCACGCGGTGACTGCTGCCGTTGCTGTCGAAACAGATTTCGTAGGTGATCTCGGTCCCGATCCCCACGTATGGCGTCTTGCTGTCGTCCGTCGTCGCTCCCACGCTGATCCGCTTGGTGACGTTGAGGGCCCGATCGACCGGTTTGACCGTCACTTCAATCTTGTCCGTGGTCGCTTCGATCTGATCGTTGTCGACAGTCGCTCGATTGGCGATCACGGTCCCGGCCGGCGTCCCTGCTTTGACCTGGGTCACAATCTCCAGGCATATGCTCTCGCCGGCCGCCAGAGACGAAATGGACCAGACGTATGTGTGGGTCTGCGCGTCGTAGCGGCCGAACTGGCCGTCTCCTTCGGCGCTGACGAACGTCAGTTGGGGCGGCAGGAAATCGATGATCGTGATATCCTCCACCGGCACCTCGTTGTCCCGATTGTCGCAGCAGACGCGGAATGTGATGTTCTCCCCGATCTCGACGTACCGCGTGCCGTCCTCTTTCGGCTCGGTTCCACCGGCGGTGATCGTCTTCGCCAGCAGGAGCGGCTGCAATTGGCTCGGCCATACGGTGACGTCGGCGGTGGCGGTGGTCGGCTCGGTCTCGTTGGTGGTCAGGACCACCGAGTTGGTCAGGACGGTTCCGGCCGGGACATCGTCCTGGATCTGCGCCGTGATGGTGATCTGTCCCGTTGCACCGGCCGCCAGAGAGGCATAGGAGCACGTGTAGGTGTGATTCACCGGATCGTACGAAGCGGTGCCCGAGGCACTTTCGGCGTCTACGAACGCCATCTCCGGCGGCAGCGCGTCGACGATCGAGACCTTGGTCACAGGATAGTCGTTGTTCTCGTTGGAGAAGGAGATAGCATAGGAAACGGTTTCGCCCGCGTTCGCGTAGGCGATCCCGCCTTCGCTCTGGATACCCCCGATCACGCTTTTGCCCAGCGTCAGCGGTTTCCAGTCGCTGCCTCGAACCAGTGCGTCGACACTGATGGAGGTGGGTGGAATGACCCGCGTTCGTATCGTGGCCCAATTGCGGATTCGAGTTCCGGCCGGAATATGCGGATCGACTCTCGCCCTGAGTTCGAGGCAGGTCGCCGACCCCGCTTCCACCGACGGCAGAAGCCATGAGTAGGTGTGCGTCGCCGCGTTGTAGTGACCGGTGTCACCATCACCGTCGGCGTCCACAAAGGTCACTTGGCTCGGAAGCGTGTCGACGATGGATACCTCCCGTATGAGGCTCAGATTCGCGAAACTGAGCTGGTACGTGATCGTCTCGCCCGCGCTGACATAGATTTCTTCCCCTTCCTCCGGCTCGACGTCCGTGGCGATCCGCTTGGCGAAACCGAGCGGATTGTAGCCGATGTCCCTGGCCGGGATGACGATGTCCGTCGGATTTCCGATGTCGAGGATCGACGAGACAAGGACCAGGTTCGGATCGTAGCAGAGCAGGTCGTCCCCGCCGGGCATGTTACTGAGGCCCGTGGTCACATAGACCAGACTGCTGACCGGATCGACGGCAATGCCCATAACACCGGCCTCGGCATCCACCTGCACCGCCTTGCTCTGACCCGTGACCATATTGTACTGGTTCAGAAAGGAGTCGCGGAGGTATCCCGCGCCGGTGTAGAGCAGTTCGTTGTTCAGATCCAAGGCGATGCTGATCGCCGGCCGATCAAGCTGGATTTTCCGAACGAGGGACCAGTTGGAGGTCTCGTAGACGCAAATCGTTCGGTCGCCGCTGGCGGCGTAGAGCAGGCCTCTCGCTTCATCCAGATCGATGCCATACGCGGAAGAGCCTTTCAGGGCGAACGGCGCACCCGGGTACAACTGGAGTCTTCCCGTGCTGGCGTCCCACGTGTAGACGTATAGCTTCTCGGTGCCTCGGTCGGCCGCGTACAACAGGTCCTTTGTCTCGTCGTAGACCACCCCCGCAAGGTTCTCGGCTTCCGGAGCGACGGCCCAGCCCACATCCGCCATGGTCCGTGCATCCAGTATCTCCATCGCGTCGCCGAATTCGTAGGTGACGAAGAGATACCCGGATTCCCAATCGACCGCCATGCCGACGGCACCGCCGTCTCGGAACGGAATCGGTTGGCGGGTCTGGAACGTCAGCGAACCATCCAGACCGATATCGTATGCGAGAACAGGCAGCGGTTCGGCGGAGTTCGTGATCTCCGCGATCACGTAGGCTGAGCGGGCTTGCACCATCGTCGGGCCGGCTGCGGCCATCACCAGGAACAGACACCCCAGGAGAATGCTGTGTCGATGGACTGTGGCTCTTCTCTCTTGGCTTTTCATACCCCACTCCTTACACATAGGGCGACCGTGTTTCAGTCGTGGGAGGGCCCACGAACTGTCCCCATCGCTACCACATCCATGGGAAAACTAAGGAAAGAAAGCACCTCCGCACGCGTGCGGAGAGAGCCGCAGAAATCTCCCTTCTCTGCGGGTATCCAGTATACGGCCTTCGGTGTCGAATGTCAAACCGTATTCCGTGCATGATGGCCGCACGGTCTCGCCCAATCGACAGGGGCTCGATGGCGGCATGGGAGTGGAATGCCCTCGTTTTGCCGTCGGTTTGGCGGCCTTGGGTTGCTGTCGCTACGGCTGGACTTCGATGAGGGCCTCGCACCAGTGGCGAAGGTCCCAGCGGTCGAACGCGATGTCGGCGGTGACCACGCACACCGATGGGACCGATGAGGTGGGAACGGCAATTCGCGCGGTGATGGCCCTCTCCGTGCGGGGCTCGACCGTCAGACGGGTGGATGCAGGTTCGGCGGCAAATCCATCGGGCAAGTGAAGCGTCACTGTGTACTCGCGGGCACGATCCGAGTGGTTCAGGAGCCGTACCTCGACCTCTGCCGTCTGGCCGGGCCGGGCTGCCTGTCCGTAGGGGTAGATCCGGGCCCACTGCTCGTCGATGCCGTAATTGGCGTCGTCCCACGGAAACAGTTCCGCCAGGAGGGCTTTGCGTTCGGCGAGCGTCTTGCGCATCAGCGCCAGTTGGGGCGCGTCGAACTGAAAGACCGGCGAAACGTGCTCGTTGACGAGCATGCAGTTGTCGGGAAGTGTGGCCAGGATGTCCAGGCAGCGCAGGTAGCCCTCTCCTTCGTGCATGAGGTTGCGGTTCAGGAGGCAGTAGTCGTCGATTCCGGATGGCGTGAAGGAATCACCGAGAAAGAAGAGCCTTTCACCGTTGTCGTGCTCGACGAGCATGGCACTGTGGTAGAGGGTCTGCCCCGGATAGTCGTAGAAGGTCAATTGAAACTCGCGCCATCGCTTTGTGTGGCGGTCGGGGACTACGGTCACGTCCGTGATCGACTCGGTCGTCAGGCAGGGCAATCGATATGCCTGGGGTCGACGCGCGATGTCGGCGACCAGTGGCGTGACGAACACCGGACAGGGAAAGGTCTTCAGAAGGGTGTTGATCTTCTCGGTGTGGTCGTCGTGGTAATGGGTGATGAACGCGCCTTCCAGGGAGGTCAGTCGGCCGGCGTCGCGCAGCTTGGCGATCTCATCGATGATGGTCTGCGAGCCGCAGTCGATCAGCCAACCGGCGCCGCTCTGCGAGAGCAGAAGTCGGGAGTTTCCAATGCACCGCATCCAGCCGGGCGGGTCCTCATCGATGGTCGCCAGACGCATCCATGGCACGCCGTGTGGCGTCCCGAGAGTCCGCTCGGCCAGGGCATCATAGGCACGGTTGAAGTAGTAGCGACCGGCGCTGATGGCTAGGTAGTTGCGATAGACCGCCTGGAGCCGGTCGATCAGATGTGTGATGGCTGCCTGAGGATCTCGAACGACCGGGCCACGGGCCGGAACGAGGATATCCGGCTTCTCGGAGGCGACTGCACGCAGACTCGCGATCAGTTGGATCATGCGGGCGGCGTATCCGTGGTAGCCGCCGATCCGCAGGTCAGGGACCTCGTCCTGGAGGCTGTAGAGGTCCAGGAGATGCCCATCGCCATAGATCAGGTCGCCGACGAAGGCGTACCGGATGCCATCGACATCCAACAGGTAGCTGACGGCGCCCCGCGTATAGCCTGGCGTGCCCATCACTCGCACGGAGAGGTCCTGCCACTCGATTGTGTCCCCATTCGCTAAGGAGCGGTCGACTCGCATCGCGACCACGGGAATTTTGGTCGTCTGCTGATGGTAGTCGTGGAATCGCGCGCGTACAAAGGTGTTCCAGAACTCCTGCGGCTTTGCGAACGCCGCTGCTTCGGCGGCAGGCACGATAGCCCTGGCGCCGCGTTCGACGACGTCTCGGCCGGCCCAGACCACATCGCGCCGGCTGTGCGTGAACAGGACCACATCCGCCTGTTGAAGCGTTCCCGATGGGTCACCGTAGATGACGAGCGTGTGTCCATCGCGTTCGATGCAAACGCCGTTGACCGGCCCGGGCAGAAGGCTCACGGATGGACTGAGGCGAACCCTTGCCATCTCCTGGGCAGTGGCACATGAACAGGCGGCCAAAACGGCGAGCAGTGCCGGCATGAGTCTACGCATCGCGATCTCCCTGACAGGACTCGGTTGACGATCCCCAGACATCGGTCACGGTCACAGGATACCTCGTATGGGCCTTCCTGGCAATGCGCCGTCGCTCGATGAGGATCGGGCGGGCGCCCGCAGCGGAAACAGCAGGGGCCCGCGCCGCCATGGTGCAGGCCCCATGATGATCCACTCATGCGTTCTCGTTCCGTTCGTCGGGTGCTACCGATCTCCGACCAGATAGCGGACTTCGCCGGCCGAGAGGGCCCGGTTGTAGATGCGGAATTCGTCGAGCGCGCCGGAGAAGTACGCGTCGGCAGTGTATTGCGAGCGGCCCAGCCAGTTCTGCGTCGTGTTGCCCAGATCCTTCGGCAGAGTCGCTGTCGGGCCGCCGGCGGCCACGTCGCCGTCGAGATAGACCTGAACCTGCATGTTCGCGCCGTCGATTACGATCGCCAGATGGTGCCAGCCGCTTTGCAGCGTGGTGGTCGTCTGGATAACCGACTCGCTGCCGCCGGCCGGCGTGATGGCGAACCGGATCTGACCGGTCGGGATGCGCGGGCAGAGGAACATATAGCCGGCCGTGCTGCTGGTGCCGAAGTCGAAGATTCGCTGCCAGTCGCCTCCGGTGCTGGAGAAGTTCACCCACGTGGCGAACGTCGAATCGGTCAGCGTGCTCAGGACCGGGCCAATGGGCAGCTCGACATAATCGGCGAATCCGTCGAGCTGAAGCGCCTGGCCCTGGCCGGCCAGCGACGGCCCGTAGGTCGGGTCGTTGAACGCCGTGCCGTTGTAGCCTTTGCCGGAGCTGTCCTGGACGTTGTTCTCCATCGCATAGAGCGCCACCAGCGATGCGGTGCCCGGGTCCTGGGCCGTCACCACCGCCGGAGCCACGCGGTACAGGCGGATGTCGTCGATGTACACCACCCCCGAGCCGGAGCCGTCGATGCCGATGCTCAGTTCGTTGACATTCCGCAGATTGACGCCCGCCGAGGCCAGATCGATGTTCCACTGCTTCCACAACGCAGTCGCCAGACTGCCGGCGGCCCCGTCGTAAAGGACCTTGGTCCCGTTGATCGTCACGTAAAGCTGTCCGGGGGCGTTGGCCATATCGCCGCGGAAGAACAGCACGAGCGTTGCGGCGCCGCCCGTCGTCCAGTCTGTCACGCCCTTGATCGTGAAGTCGGCCCGTGAGTTGCCTTCATAGAGCAGCGGCATCGACTGGATGCCACTGTGCACAACCTGCTGCTCCGCGAACGGGGCGTCGAAGTAACCGACCGTGGAACCGGTCTCGTTGGTATAGCCGTCGATCCATGCGTCGTAGATTGTCGTGTGCGCCTCGACGTCGTCCGTGTAGCTCTCGAAATCGTCCACCACAAGGAACTCCTGGGTGGAGAAGCTCCAGACCTCGCCTTCCCACGAGCTGACGGCCTCGGCCTCGTTGACTTCGACGACCTTCCAGAAGTACTCAGCCGCCAAATCCAGCGTGCCCGGATCGTAGCTGCTTTGGCTCGTCGTTCCGGCCAGGGCCGTTCCGTCGACAACGGCCGCTTCCTCGGTGCTGAGATAGACCTCGTGCGACACTGCTTCGCGCCCGCTACGCCAATCCAGGGCCGTGTCGATGGCGACGTCTGTTGCCCCGGATTCCGGTTGCGGCTCTCTCGGCTGCACCGGCAGGTAGTAGAAGCGGACTTCGCTGAGCCCGAACTGACCGGTAAAGCCGTAGCCGCTCTTGGCCGTCAGTCGGACGTACTTGGCCGCGACTCCCTGGAGGTCCACAGTGGTGTTGTGCGCGTAGGTCGTCTTGCCCGTCGCCTGGGCAAACTGAACGTCGGTGAGCACGGTCCAGTCCGTCCCGTTGGCAGAGTACTCCACCGTGACGTCCTTGAACCCGAAGCCGAGCATCATCTCGAAGACGACGTTGTAGTTCCACACCCAGAGCTCATAGAGCTTGTAGACCCGGTCGAATTCATACTGAATCCACACGGGCTCGGCGCCGCCGGTGGTGGCAGCCCACATGTCCGTGTTCAGAGTCGAGTGCTGATCGGCGGCGTTGAGGCCGGATCCATCCACGGTCTTCTCGGGGCCGGAATCCGGTTCCGAGACGCCGTTGCTGGTCGCGACGATGTTCGTGACCGCGTAGGCGAATGGCTCGGTGGTGAAGCTCCAGACCTCGCCTCTGAAAATCGTGTTATCGGGCGCGGCGTTGACCTCGTCGATGCGCCAGTAGTACGTCTGCTCGAAATCGAGAAGTCCGGCTGGGTCGTATGTGGTGCCCGACTGCCCCTGACTGGCCAGCACGCCCATCGGATTGGCGCGGCTGGCGCCCTCGACGTCGGCCGGCGAGGTGCCGAAGTAGACATCGTGCGATGCGGCGAGCGCCCCCGGTGTCCAGCCCAGCACAACATCGCGAGGCACATCGACGGCGTCGTTCTTCGGCTGAGGATTGCCCGCGGTTTCCGCCTGAGGCATGCCATTTTCGAAAATGTCCGCGATCTCCTGCTCCGACAGCTCGCGGTTGTACATGGCGACCTCGTCGATCGTTCCGAAGAACTGCTGGCCGCCGTTCGAGCTGGTCTCTCCGGCGATCATGATCGGCCAGTCGTTCGGATTCATGTCCACCTGCCCTGTCGACTGGGCCTGGCCTTCCATCTCGCCATCCACGTAGACGTGAATCGTCTTGTTGCCGAACGTCCCTACGATGAAGTGCCACTCATTGTCGATCACCACGGTCCGCGCATCCGCCAGCGAGGTGGTGTTGTTGACGAAGAACTCCAGCCGGGGCAGACCGACGTTCTGAGTCAGAACCAGATCGAAACC
>CAZOFX010000115.1:0-16845 GCA_964579055.1 uncultured Pirellulales bacterium | reverse complement strand
TGCGCGACGTTGTCGCCGGCGATGCACACACCGACTTTTGTTTCGAGCGAATCGGCCAGCTCGCGGGCCTTGCCGGTCAGCTCGAACGTCGCCGGGTGGACGACACCGTCGCCGCTGTGCTCGGCGACGACCCACACCTCACCCTTGAAAGCCGGCTCGGCCAGGTTGAAACCGTTGATCATGTCTTCGAGAGCCTTCTTGTGGAACGCCCCGCCGGCCTTTTCGACGATCTTATCCAGCACCGCCTCAGGGGGTTGCCTGACGTCGGTGATGTTCATCTCTTTGAGAATGCCGGCGAGGATGTCGTAGTCGTCCTGCTCCTTCTTCGTCGCCTCGTACGGGCGACTCACAAGGCTCTTCCGCCGGGCGGGCAACACGTACGGTCCCGGCCCCTCATCGGCCTTGCCCCCTTCGCCGTTGCCGCTCTTGAAGCTCTCGACGATGATCTTCGCCAGCGACTTGACGTCCTTGACCTCCCGGCACTTGCGGGTGCTCTTGCCCGGCGGGAAAACGCGGATCACCGCGGTCTTGGAGCCCTTGGCTCCGATGTGCGTGGCGTTGATGTCGTCGGCGCCCCACTTGATCACGTCGACCTTGTTGGCCCACCGCGTTCCGGCGAACGTCGCGAACAGCGGATACTCGTACTTGGCGACGGTAATGACCGCGGGCATCTTCCTGGTCGCGACGGTCTGGCTGCCGCCGCTGATGATGCGGGTGAACTCGAAGCGTTTCTTCTTGTACTCAGCGCCGGTGGCATATGCGATGCAGGGCAATTGCAGCTCCTCGGCGATCTGCCCCGGCACCTGGGCGGTGTCGCCGTCCACCGACTGCATGCCGGCGACCACGAAGTAGTCGTCGCCGCAGTGGAGGATTTCCTTGACGATCCGGCGAATCGCGTAGGCCAGCGGGTTGGCGGTGGCCCAGGTGTCGGCCCCGCCCAGCGCGCGATCCGTCAGAAGCACGACCTGGTCAGCCGCCCGGGCCAGGCTGTAGCGGAGGACCTCCTCCGCCATCGGCGGGCCCATCGTCAGTGCGATGATCCGCGCCTTGGCGTCGCCGCTGATCTGTTTCATGTATCGGGCGAACGCCAGCGCCTGGGCATCGAGTTCGTTGACGACGTTGGCCAGTCGGGATCGGACGAGCGTGCCCGTCTCGGGGTCGAAGGCGTTGTCAGTGATTTGCGAGACGTCAGGGACCTGCTTGACGAGAACGATGTAGTCACTCATAGACCGTTTTCCCCACAGAAAACAAACACTCCCACTATCGGGGTTGATCGAGCTTTTTCCAGACGCGCGCCGCCCGCGAGCCCACCGTGTGCTTCAGGGACGATAGACCATCCACCGTTGCACGACCACCATCCGTACTTTTGACAGTAGATGGCGCATCTTAGGCCCCCGTTACAGACCTGTCAACCGAAAACGCCAATTCCCATTTGCGCGCCGGGTTACACAACCGAGCGATGACCTGTTGTGAAGCCCCCCAGCGATCATGCCCCGTATGGTCCGTTGCCGGCGGCAGCGCTGGAACTGGGCGGATGGGGAGATTGGAGGGAAGACGACCTGTCCGGCGGGTTGGCCCGGGACAGCGACAGAGGAGTCCAGGCAGAGAAGGGATGAGCCGTGCCGCAGTCGGGACAGGGAATCGCGGGGTAGGCAGCGCCACAATGAGGGCAGACGGCCTGGTGCTCGAACATGTCGAATGGAGTCCGGCAGTGGCCGCAGGTCCAGACCGCGCCGGCCGGCGGCGCCGTCCGACAGGCCGGACAGGAGAACGCGGCGTGACGCGGCAATCTGGTTACGCGCACGAGGTGCAGCGCATGCCGCAGCCCGTTCGAGCAGTTCAGCAGAATGAACGCCGCGAGAATCCCGAGCCAGACCGACCGCTCCCAGAGGGCCAGTACGAACAGGCCCACGACACCGATCAGGCCGATCACCGTCGCGGCGATCAGACTCCAGGCCCGGCCGAACGCGAACCACAGCAGCGAACGCAGGATTTGGCCGCCGTCCAGAGGATAGATGGGCAGGAGGTTGAAGACCAGCAGGCCGACGTTGATGACAACGATCGTCCGGAGCAGCCTGAACAGATTCGGCGTCTGCTCGGCCAATCCGGAGGCATTCATCCACAGCACGAGCAGGAAGAATGTGGGCGCCAGCACGACGTTCACGAGCGGTCCAGCGGCAATGCTCCAGAGAATGGCCCCGGGCCGTTGCGGCGGATCCACGTAGGCGACGCCTCCCAAAGGCCACAGCACGATGCGATCGGCGCGGCCTCCCACCTGCCGGCAGGCCAGCGAATGGCCGAATTCGTGCAGCAAGACAATGGCGAACAGCGCCAGGTATTCCAGCACATTCCACATCACTGACGCGTAGTGATCCCTCCGAAGCTGTATGTCGTAGTAGGCCACGAGGAACCACGACCAGTGCAGGAACAGCTCGATGCCTGCCAGGCGGAACAGCCGAATCGATCCTTGGTTGGTTGGAGTCATGCACCTCTTTCCGTTCGCAGCATGTTGCCAGATGGGCTACTATAAGCGAAACCTCGCCGCAAGGCAACCGACAGAACCCTCAGACGTATTCGCTGAAGGCGGCGGACATGATCTGCTCTTCGGACCACCCCTCACGATCGAACGTCCCGGCCACGCGACCGGCCGAGAGCACCAGAATCCGATGAGAGATCGCCATCAGTTCCTTCAGATCGGAGGAAACGAAGAGGATAGCCTTGCCCTGTTGCGCCAGAGAGGCCAGCATGCGATAGATTTCAAACTTGGCGCCGACGTCGATCCCGCGCGTCGGCTCGTCAAAGATGAGGATGTCACAGTCGCGGTAGAGCCACTTGGCGATGACCACCTTCTGCTGATTGCCGCCGCTGAGCAGTCCGACGGCCTGCTCGCACGAAGAACAGCGTACGTCCAACAAATCGACGTATCGCTGCGCCACAGACTTCTCGCGGGCGCCGCTGAGCCAGCCCCACGTGCTGACGCCCTCCGGATGCGTGATCGAGATATTCGCTCGCACCGGCAAAGGCAGCAACAATCCCTGCTCCTTGCGGTCTTCGGTGAGCAGCGCGATCCCGAGTCGAACGGCGTCGCTCGGCCGCCGGATCGCAGATGGCTGGTCGGAGCCGTGCAGGTAGATGCTCCCGGCTTCGAGCGGATCGGCTCCGAAAATCAGACGCATCGTTTCGGTCCGGCCCGAACCCATCAGGCCCGCCACGCCGAGAATCTCGCCGCGATAGGCCTCAAAAGACACGTCGCGAACCTTCGGATCGGCCCGCAGGCCCACCGCGCGGAGGGCCAGTGCCCCCCGCTGCCCGCCGGACACGAACGCGTTCGGGTCCAGCTCGCGCCCGACCATCAGCCGGATCACGTCATCCGAATCCAACGCTGCTGTGTCGCACGTGGTCACGACCTTGCCGTCCCGCAACACGGTGACACGGTCGGCGATCCGAAGCACTTCCTCAATCCGGTGCGAAATGTAGATGATCCCGACCCCGCTGGCCTTGAGCCGGGCGATCTGGGTGAAAAGCAGTTCCACCTCGCTGTCGGTCAGCGAAGCCGTCGGCTCGTCGAGCGCCAGGACCAGGCACCGTCGGGACAGCCCGGCCGCGATCTCCACCATCTGCTGCTGGCCGACTCCCAATGCGCCGACCGCCGTCGACGGATCGATCTGCGTCAGACCCACCTGATGCATGGCCTCGCGGGCGGAGCGGTTCAGGGTCTTGTAGTCAATGAAGCCGAATCGACTGGGCAACCGTTCGATGAAGATGTTCTCGGCGACGCTCAGATTGGGAATGAGGTTCAATTCCTGCATCACCATGCGGACGCCCGCCGCCTCCGCCTGCCGCCTGCCGCCGGGACTGTAGGGTCGCCCGTCCAGAAACATCTGTCCGGCGTCAGCCGTCTCGATTCCGGCGATGATCCGCGTCAGCGTGCTCTTGCCGGCGCCGTTTTCGCCGACGAGGGCGTGCACTTCGCCGGCACGCAGATCGATCGCGACCTGCGAGAGCGCCTGGACGCCCGGAAAGGCCCTGTCGATACCCGTGACGGTCAGCAAAGGATCGGTCGCGGAAGACATCATCCGAGCGTTTCCGCCGTGATCAAATCGACAGGGGTTTCCTTGTCGGCCGGCGTTGCCTTGCCGGAAAGAATGTCGAGGGCGTACTGAATCCCATACAGCGCCAGCTTGTCGGCGTGCTGATCGACGGTGCAGAGGATCTTGCCGTCCTTGAGCAGGCGCCGGACCGCCGCGATGTTGTCGAACCCGACGACGTAAACCGAGTCGGACTTGCCCGCATCGCGAAGCGCCGCCACCGCGCCCAACGCCATGCTGTCGTTGGCACAGAGGAAGGCCTTGAGGTCCGGATGCTCGTTGACCAGCGCCGCGGCGATGGGCTGGGCCTTGTCCGTTTCCCAGTAGCCCGTCTGCGAGGCCACGATGTCCATGCTGCTGCCGATCATGGCGTCATCGAACCCGGCCTTGCGCTGGATGCCGTTGAAGGCGTTCGGTGCTCCTTCGATGATGGCGACCTTGTCGCCGGGGTTGAGGCGGGCCGCCAGATACGCGCCGGCCAGCTTGGCCCCTTTGCGGTTGTCCGGGCCGACGAACGGAATCTTGATGCCCTTGTCCCTGAGCACCACGTCGTCGAACTTGTTGTCGATGTTGACCACGACGATGCCGGCGTCCATCGCCTTCTTGCAGACGGCGACGAGCGCCTTCGAGTCGGCCGGCGCGATGACGATCGCATCGACCCCCTGGGCCATCATCATCTCGACGTACGCGATCTGCTGCGTGACATCCGTCTCGTCCTTGATTCCGCGAACTTCCAGGTGGTACTGATCCTTGTGCTCGGCGTGGTGGGCGCGGGCTCCTTCCTCCATGGTCTTGAAAAACTCGTTGGCCAGCGACTTCATCACCAAGGCGACGGTCGGCCGGTCATCTTTCTTCTGACATCCGCTGAATGTCACGACGAAGACTGTTAGCGTTATGGCCAGCATCTTCACGATCGATCGGTTCGAGTGACTCATGGCATTCTCCTGTCAGTCTATTTCGTCAGGGACGAAACGCTTCCACTTCCTGCCTCGTCGGCATCGACGGCTGTGCCCCCATCCGCGTGGTCGACAGGGCCGCCACGCGGCCGGCCAAGAGGGCGGCCTCGCGGAGAGACTGTCCCTGGGCCAGGCCCACCGCGAGACTGCCGGCGAAGGCGTCTCCGGCTGCCGTGGCATCCACCGCCCGGACCGGAACCGCCGGAACGAATTCCCTCGTAGTCCCGTCCGCCAGCAGAAATCCCTTGGCGCCCATCGTGACGATCACCGCTCCGACGCCCGACGACAGCAGCCACTCGGCCGCCAGCGACGCGCCGGCCTCGTCGCACACCTCCATCCCCGTCAGGATCTGCGCCTCGGTCTCATTGGGGGTCAGCACGGTTACCTGTTTGAGCAGCTCGGGCCGCAGCTTCTGCGCCGGCGCCGGGTCCAGAATGAACGGCACACCCGCGTCGCTCGCCATCTGGGCCGCGCATTCGATCGTCTCGACGGGGACCTCCAACTGGGCCACGACCGCACCGGCCGAGCCGATCTCGCGCTGCGCCCGCTTCACGTCGTCGGGACTGAGCCGGCTGTTGGCGCCGGGCGCCACCACGATCACGTTGTTGCCCGCCGGGTCCACCGCAATCAGCGCCACGCCGGAGGCCACCCCCGGCGTCGAGGCGACGTAGGTCGTGCGGACCCCCTCTCTTTCGAAGTTGGCCAGCGACCGCTGGCCAAACAGATCGTCGCCGAGCCGGGCGACGAAATACACCTCGGCGCCGAGCTTGGCGGCCGCGACCGCCTGATTGGCCCCTTTGCCGCCGGGCACCATGACAAAGTCGCCGCCCAACACGGTCTCGCCGAGCAGCGGAATTCGCGGCGTCTTCACGACCAGGTCCATGTTCGAGCTGCCGACAACTACGATCTTCGTGGGCTGTTGCGTGATGGTACGGCCTCCTGTGACATGCCGCGACGCTTCGAATCCTGCGGCGCACCGCTACTTCGTGAGCCGTTCGACGAGAAAGTCCTCGAATCCCTCCAGGGATTTCCACTCGACGGCGCAGTCGACGACCTTGGCCCCTTGGACAATTTTCGTGTAACCATCGTCGGTGACCTCGGCAGGTAGTTGCTCCATCCTGACCAGGTCCGTGTTGATTGCCAGATAGACCGCCACCGTGTCGAACAACGTGGAACTGGCGCTGTTGAGCTGGTTGTTGACCAGTCGCGCCAGGTTGGCGGCGTCGATGCCCTTGCGCTCGCCCTTGAGGCCGTCAGCCTGCCAGGCGCGATAGTTCTGGATCAGGTTGCTGGTGATCGCGCTGTTGTGACGGAGGACCTTCTGATACTTGTCGCCTCGAAGGTGCACCAGACCACAGGTGTCCAGCGGCGTGATCGTGATGGGCCAGCCGGCGGTAAAGACCGTGCGGCAGGCCTTGGCGTCGGCCACGACGTTGTACTCGGCGCTGGGCTTGTCGCTGCCGCCATAGCCCTTGTAGATGCTGCCGTGCATGCCGACGAAATCCGCCTTGTCCGCGATGCGCGGCTCCAGTTCCAGCGCCGCCGCGATGTTGGGCAGAGGTCCGAGGGCGATGATGGTCACCCGCTGCGGGGAGTTCATGACCGTGTCGATCAGCGCCTGGACACCGTCCTGGTGAATGGTCCCTGGGTAAGTGGAAAGATCATATCCCTGGACCCAATCCATCTGGCGATGCGTCCCGTCATGCTGCTTGACACCGATCCCGACCGGGATGTCCGCCCGCCCGACTCGGTCGAGGAATTTGGCGACGACCCGGGCCTTGGCTTCCGTGTTGCCCACGGCGGTCGTAACCAGCTTGCAGTCCAGCTCGGGCGACTGGAGCAGCAGGGCCAGCGCCCAGGTATCGTCGATGTCGTCGCAGATGTCCGTATCGAGGATCACCGGCTTGGCCGCGGCGCCGGCCGCAGGCGCAAGGCTCAAAACCGCCATCACAACCGGCAGGCATGTTAGAGCGATCCTGCGCAGCGAGAAGAGAGTAGCCGGCCTCGGTCCTGTCATAATGCAGCCTCCCGCGATTCGCGATTTACAGGTGACGGTCCACAGTTTACGATTGGCACTCGCTCGCGATAGTAAATCGTCAACAGCACATAGTCAATTGCAAAGGTCCGGCTCATGGATGTGATTCCAGCGATCGACCTGCGGGACGGCAAGGTCGTCCGGCTGATTCAAGGGCAGTACGACAAGCAGATCACGTACCGGGACGACCCCGCCGAGCAGGCGAGGCAGTTCCACGCCGACGGCGCCCGATGGCTGCACATTGTCGACCTCGACGGGGCCAAGGCGGGCCGGCCCGTCAACACCGCGAACATCGAGGCCATCGCCGAGTTGGGCCTGCTGAAGATCGAAGTCGGTGGCGGTCTGCGCGACGAGGCCTCGATCGCTCAACTGCTCGACGCGGGCGTGACGCGCGTCATCGTCGGGACCAAGGCGGTCAGTGACTTCGACTGGTTCCGTCGGATGGCCCAGACGTTCGCCGGGCGAGTTGTGCTGGGCCTCGATGCGCGAGGCTCGATGGTCGCCACGCATGGCTGGCTCGAAGACAGCAAACAAACCGTCCTCGAATTTGCCGCCCGTGCTGACGAATTGCCTCTGGCTGCGATCATCTACACCGACATCGCGAAGGACGGAATGCTGACGGGACCGAACATCGAGCGGACGAAAGCCCTGGTCGAAGCCGTCAAGACCCCGGTCATCGCCTCCGGCGGGGTCAAGGAAGTCGACGACATCCGCAAGCTCAAGCCAATCGGCGTCGCCGGCGTGATCGCCGGCCGCAGCCTCTACGAAGGAACGCTCACCCTCAAGGACGCCATCGCCGCCGCAGGGTGATCTATCGGTAGCAATCGGACGGGCCGATGATGCCCTTCTCTATGCCGTTCTCAAAAAAGAACTGGCGGATGTGGGTGCAGAGATGGCACTTGTCGGCGTAGGCGTCGAGTCGGCAGTAGCCTAAAGGCTCAGCCCTCTCACGCAAGCCATAGGGTCCCTTCCGGCACAATGTCCCGATGAGCCCCTCCGCCCGAGGATCGAATTGTCTCCAAATCTCCTCCAGTGGGTGATCGTTGATATTGTCCAGGATAATCCCGCTGCACGTGCCGCTGAAGACGTTGCCGTAGGGATCGACGTGCACGCCCTTGGCGCCGAGGAAATCGCCCAGGCAGTTCGAATCCGCGAAGGACTCCGCGGGCTTCGAAGCGAGCAGGTTTCCCAAGCCGTCGGCGGCACGACCTGCGAAGCGAAACGGATGCTCGTGGTACGTTGTGGCACATTCACCATCGGCAAGCTCCGCTTGTCGCTGCCACCCGGCGCCCTTGCCGGCAAGGTACTCCTGCCAACGAACGAGGACGCGGTCGGAGCCGAACAACTCCTTCGCGACAACCGCCAGCAGACGCACAGGACAAATATCGACATATTGCTGATGGAACGGGTCTGCGCTGATCTTCAGACGATGCGCGTCGAGATCGAGGAGAATCCGCAGGCGATCCCGGACAAGCGTTTCCTCCGTCGCCCAGAAGCCGTTCGTCTCGACCAGATCGACGGGCCCGAGCTTCTGCCTCTTACCCTCGGCGAGAATCTCGACGAGGTGGTCCCAGTAGAGAAACGGTTCGCCGCCGGTCAGGTGGACCTTCGCCCCATCGCCCGCCAGGTTCTTCAGCGATCGCCAGGCGGCAAGGCAGGTCTCGACAGGCATGAGCCCCCCCTTCTCGGGGGAGCAGTGGTAGTAGCAGAACTCGCACGCCGCATTGCACTGGTACGTCAGCAGCAGCCCCGCCGAACGCCACAGCTTGAACTTCGGTTCATCCCGCGCCAAACCACGATTGTACGCATTGTCCGACAGATCACACATGGATGTCACGCCGGCCCTTTCCGTCCTCCCTGCGCCGGGCTCGAGAGCTTCTTCAGGCAGATTTGCAGGACTGTGATGTCGGCTGGGGTGATGCCGCTGATGCGAGAGGCGTGACCCAGCGTGGCCGGCCTGAAGGCGGAGAGCTTCTCCCTGGCCTCGCAGCGAAGGTGCGTCACGGCGGTGTAGTCGAAACCAGCGGGAATTCTCTTGCTGTCGAGGTTCTGCTGCAAGGCCGCGACGCGCTGCTGCTTGACGAGGTAGCCCTCGTACTTGGCGTCGACGACGGCCGCCTCGATGACGTCCCGCCGGTAGCCGGCAGCCTTGACTTCGGGCAACTCCGCCAACCTGACGGCCAGGTCGCTGTTCGGCCTTCGCAACAGATCCCACAGACTGCTGCCTTCGCTCCGTGTCGCTTGCAGGTACGAGCAGAGACCCGCGATATCGGCCAGCTTCTTCTGGAACCGGGCATAGCGGATGTCATCGACGAGACCGACGGTCCGGCCGATCTCCGTCAGCCGGCGGTCGGCGTTGTCGTAGCGCAAGGCCAGACGATGCTCGGCACGCGATGTGAACATGCGATACGGCTCGTCAATCCCGCGCGTCATCAGATCGTCGATCAGAACACCGATGTAGGCCTGATCGCGACGCAGCACCAAAGGCTCCTGCGAGCGGAGCTTTCGCGTTGCATTGATGCCGGCCAGGATACCCTGCCCCGCCGCCTCTTCGTAGCCGCTGGTCCCGTTGATCTGCCCGGCGAGGAACAAGCCGCCGATGCGTTTGGCCTCCAGGCTGGGCTGCAACTGCGTCGGAGGACAGTAGTCGTATTCGATGGCATAGGCGTAGTGAACGATCCGCGCCCGCTCGGTGCCCGGCATCAGGCGAAGCATCTCTTCCTGCACCTCTCTGGGCAGCGACGTGCTGATCCCGTTGCAGTAGATGGTCGTCCGCGCCTCGTCCTCCGGTTCGAGAAACACCTGATGGCGGTTCTTGTCTGCAAAGCGGAGAATCTTGGTCTCGATACTGGGGCAGTACCGCGGTCCGATCGACTGAATCTGGCCTGTGTACAACGGGGCGCGATCGAGGTTGGCGCGAATCAACTGATGAATCGCCTCATTCGTGTAGGTGATCCAGCACGGTGTCTGATCGCGGTCGATCCGATCGGTCAGGAAGGAGAACGGGACCGCGTCGCGGTCGCCATGCTGAATTTCGAGCTTATCGAGGTCACAGGTAGAGGCATCGAGCCGCACGGGCGTACCGGTCTTGAGACGCCGCAGTTCGAGGCCCAGCCGTTCGAGGCACTCCGACAAGTCGTTGGCCGCCGGTTCGCCGAGCCGCCCGCCCGGCTGCTGCTCGGTCCCCACGTGCATCAGGCCCCGCAGGAACGTTCCGGTCGTCAAGACCACCGTCGGCGCGAAGAAGACTTCTCCGTCCTGACAGCGCACGCCTCGCACACGATTCTGTTCCGCGAGGACCTCGCTGGCCATCGCTTCGACGATGGTCAGGTTCGACGTCTCTTCCAGCGCGGCCCGCATGAAGTCCTGATAGCGGTATTTGTCCGCCTGGGCCCTCGGCGCGCGGACCGCCGGGCCTTTGGAGCGATTGAGCAAGCGGAACTGAATCCCTGTCGCGTCGGTGGCCAGGCCCATCAGGCCACCCAGCGCATCGACCTCGCAGGCGATCTGGCCCTTGCCGAGACCGCCGACGGCGGGATTGCAGCTCATCTTGGCGATCGTGTCCCGGCTGAGGGTAATCAGGCAGGTCCGAGCGCCGATCCTGGCGGCCGCGTGAGCGGCCTCAACGCCGGCGTGCCCCCCCCCTACGACGATACAGTCAAAGTCATTGGGCTTCATGGGACCTTGCCAGCGCCACGGCCGAGGCGATGGCGAAGTTGGCCGTGTGCGTAATGCTGATGCTGATGCGTTCGATCCCCAGTTCGCGGGCAATCCTCTGGACTTCCCCGGAGAGAGTCACCTCCGGCCGGCCCGATGGATCATTCGTCACCTCGATATCCGTCCAGGCAATCTTGCCCCGCCAGCCGGTGCCCACCAGCTTGAGGATCGCCTCTTTGGCTGCGAAACGGCCCGCGTAGTTCTCGATCGAGTTCTTCCGCCCGCGCGCACAGGCCTGCTCGGCCGGCGTGAAGACGCGGTTGAGAAACCGCTCGCCGTGCCGCGAGCACATCTCCTCGATGCGGGGGCAGTCCACCAAATCGATGCCGTGAGCGATGATGTCCATGTCTGTCTCGCAGAATACGTCGAGGTCCTACGGCGCGGGCACCGGGGGATTGACGCCGTAGTACAGGCGTTCGAGACAGTCGTTGAGGAACCCGTCCGTATCAGCCAATGCCATTTGTTCGACGATCTCGGCGTCCAGCCGGGCGACGGCCGCGATTCGTCGCGTGTCCTCGATGTTCTCCTCGACCTTCTCCTGTACCTCGGCCAGCGGGAGATATCCTTTGTCACGTCTCTGGACCAGCTTCATGATGAACGCGTGACCGGGCGCGTCGACGGGACCGGCAACCTCGCCCTCCTTCATCCTCTTGGCCCAGTCGGTCAGCACCGCATAGGGCGGAGCCAGTGACTCGGGATCGCGGGCCGGCCACAAACCCTCCGATCCACTGATGTAGTAATCGGCGTATTTCGAATACTCCTCGGCCAGCTTGCCAAAGTCCTCGCCCGCGACGATCCGCGTGACTAATGACTCGGCCAGCTTGCGCGCCGCCTCCACGGGATTCTCGTTGGGGTCGGCCAGCTCCACCTTGGCCGCCGAGATGTCGATCAGGCGAAACTGAATGAGGCCCGGCTCGACGAACGCCTCGTCCTTCATCCGCTCGTACGTCGCGACCAGTTCACTGTGCGTAATCGGCCGGTTTCGCGACATCTTCGACTCCACGGAATACTGGGCCAGAATCTGCTTCTTCTTGTGCTCCTTGAAGGTCGTCCGATTCATGCCCATCGTCCGCAGCGCCTCATCGGCCTCGGCGTTGTTGCCCCCATGCTCGATGACGAACTTCCGCAGTTCCTTCTCGACCAGCTTGTCCAGCGTGTCGTCAATCTTGTCTCCCAGTTGACGCCGCGCCCGTTTGTAAAGCACGATGTTGCTGACGTTGGCGCCGAGCTGCTGACGCACGCGGGGCCGCGCGACCTCCATGAACTGTTCCAGCGTCGCGACTTTCGCCATCTCCTCGAGCCACGTCTTGAACGACGCGTTCGACGCCTCCTGCCCCGACGAGATCGTCATGATGTCTTCGCAGGTGATGCGTTCGCCGCTGACGATCAACTCGTCGGGCGCCACGGGCTTGGCCGCCTCGGTCAGACGCTGAACTTCCTCTTCCGTCAACGACGCCTTCTTGGCCTCGGTCCCGCCGCAGCCGGCCATCACGAGCCCCACCGCGACGGCCGCGACCGCGAGAATCGCCACACGGCTCGATCGATCGCCTTTCAACGCTGTTCGACTCCTGTGCATTACGAGATTATCCCCCAGTCAACCGAAAAGACTTGGAAGACGCCTACGTCGGGTCTCCCGCGTTGCCCTTGAGGCCGATCTGATCGGCCACAGTCCGCATGGCGGCGATCGCATCCTCGATCAGAGTGGTCAACTCCACGCCGAGCATCGCGGCCCCCTTCTCGATGACTTCACGGTTGACCCCCGCCGCAAACGACTTCTCTTTCCATTTCTTCTTGACCGACTTGGCCGTCAGGTCCATCACGCTCCTGGTCGGACGCACCAAGGCCGTGGCCGCCACCAGCCCCGTCAGCTCGTCCATCGTATAGAGCACTTTCTCCAGTTCTGTCTGCGGCTCGACGTCGGTGCAGATGCCCCAACCGTGCGAAAGCACCGCGCGCACGTACTCCTCGGGCCAGCCGTGCTGACGCAGGATCTCCTCGGTCTTCTTGCAGTGCTGTTCCGGAAACCGCTCGTAGTCCAGGTCGTGGACCAGACCGATAACGCCCCACTTCTCTTCGTCCTGACCCGTCTTGCGCGCCCAATGCCGCATCACGGCCTCGACGGCCAGCGCATGCCGGATCAGCGCTTCGCTCTCGTTGTACTCCTGGAGAAGCGCCAGGGCCTGGTCCCGTGTCGGAGCAGTCTGTGCCATCGGCAGAACCTCTATCGGAACAATATCTTACGCCAGCCGCCCACTTTACCGACAGGGAGGGCTGAATGCAATCGCCATTTGGAGGCCGCAAGCCAAAGGGCAGGACGGCTTGCCACCGCCCTGCCCTCTGACAACCGGCACCTTGACAAACACGGGTGCTCACAGAGGATTCAGCCTGTAAACTGCAAGGCTGTCCCTGTGGCCCTGCATCAGAAGGATTTGTGCATCGGCTCGGTCCTTCCAGCCAGCCAGGCAATCTCGTCGGCCGACAGCGCACGATCGTAGATGCGCACTTCATCGACCGCACCGACCCAGAATTCATTGAGATTGTTCACCTGCTGGCCGATATGCGCGCGATTCAAGGGCAGATTCCAGTTCTTGGCGGCCGAAGCGACCTCAATACCGTCGGCATACAACCTGGCCGTGGCGCCGTCGTAGGTCACGGCGGCATGGTGCCATTCATCCAGTTCCCAGAAGCCGGCCAGGCTGATGTCGTCGGCGTAGCCGCCCCCGTACAGGTCGGGGCCGTTCATGCCAATGAAGCAGGCGGTGCCGGTGCCCTCGGAACCATAGGACGCAATCCAGCGCCAGCCCGCGTATACCGCACCCGGCTTGCCCCATCCGGACAGCGACCGCGGCGACCTGCCCGACGGCCAATCGGCCGGATTGCCCATGTCGACGTACTGATCGGCGCCGTTGAGCTGGACGGCCTGCCCTTGCACGCCGGTGACGTAGGTCGGCGCGCCCATGGCCGTGCCGTTGTACGCGTTGCCTGAACTGTCGCTGGCATTGCCGTCCAGGGCATACCGAGCCACCAGACCCGCCGTCGGCTCGCTCGGCGTGATGTACTCCACCGCGTTCGGATACACACGGATGTCGTCGATATACAGCATGCCTGTCGCGCCGGCGCCGTCCACGCCGATCGCCAGTTCCGTAACCAGGCTCAGGTTGGCGCCCACGGCCGACAGATCGATGTTCCAGGGCTGCCACAGCGCCCGACCGACATCGGCCGCGTCGCCGTCATAGACGATCTTGGTCCCGTTGATCTTCACATACAACCGGCCGCCGTTGCCGGCCGTCCCACGGAAGTACAGACCCAGACTCTGCACGCCATGTCCGGTCCAGTCTTGCGGAGACTCGAACGTCCGCACGGTCTCCGAGTAGTTCGGCGACGTGGTGTTGTCGTATTCCAGAGGCATGGACTGTCCGCCGCCATGCACGATGGTCCGCTCGGCAAAGGGCGCGTCGAGGTGTCCGACCAGCGCGCCGGTCTCGTTCACCCAACCGTCGATCCAGGTCTGGAAAATAGCCGCGCCGGCATCCGTATCGTCCGTGTAGCTTTCCATGTCGTCGACCACGCCATACGCGGCGGTCGCGAAGCTCCAGACGTCGCCTTCCCACCGGCTGACCGGCTCGGCCTCGTTGACCTCGTCCACTCGCCAGTAGTAATTGCCTGCGTACACCAGGTCATCCGGCGTGAAGGTGCTGCCGGCAACGGTTCCGGCCAGAGAAAGTCCCGCCGGATCTACCCCGAGGTAGACCTCATGCGAAGCAGCTTGTCGGCCTGGACGCCAGCCCAAGGTCGTGTCGGCCTCGACACCCGTCTCGCCATCGGCCGGCTCCGGCTCCCGCGCGTGGCCGGGAATGAACATGAACCGGACTTCGCTCAGGCCGAACTGGCCCATCATACCATAACCGCTGTTGACGGTCAGGCGAACGTACCTGGCCGCCGCGGCGCCGAAATCGATCGTGGTGTTGTAGGTGTACGTGGTCTTGGCCGTCGCCCGGGCCAGCTCCACATCGCCCAGCGCCGTCCAGTCCGCGCCGTCCGCCGAGTACTCCACGGTGGCGTTCTTGATCCCGAAGCCGAGCATCAGCTCGAACTGCACGTTGTAGTTCCAAACCAGCATCTGGTGCAGTTGGTAGACGCGGTCGAACTCATACTGAATCCACAGCGGCTCGGCGCCGGCCGCCAGCCACATGTCCGTGCTCTCGGTCGAGTGCTGATCGTTGGCATTCAGACCCGATCCGTTGACCGTGTTCTCCGGCCCGGCCCCTTCTTCCGACACGCCGTTGCTCGTCGCCACAACACTCGGGATGGCGTACGCAAACGGCTCGGAGGTGAAGCTCCAGACTGCGCCCTTGAAGATCGTGTTGTCCGGGGCGGCGTTGACTTCGTCCACGCGCCAATAGTAGGTCGTCTCGAAGTCGAGCCGGCCGACCGGATCGTAGGCCGTCGTGCTCTGACCCTGACTGACCAGCACGCCCATCGGATTGGCCCGACTGGCGTTGTTTACGTCGTCGAAGGCTGTTCCGAAGTAGACATCGTGCGTCGCGGCGGACATTCCTGCCGTCCAGCCCAGGATCACCTCGCGCGGCACATCGGTCGCCTCATTGGCCGGACTGGGGTTGCCGGCGAGCCGGGGGTCAGCCACGACCTTGAGGTACCAGTTGTTGATCCATTCGCTCATCACTTCGCCGCGCGGGTCATCGTCCTGGCTGGCGGTCTGAAAGAACACGCCAATGCGGCCGCCGGTCACCGAATTGCGAAGGATCACGGGTTCCGCCCGGTTTCCATCGGCGGCCAGAGCCAGAATCAGCTCCGCATACCAGTCGTTTGTGAGGGCGTCGAGGTGGATGGCGCGATCCGTGGAGAAATTGGCCAACGAGGGAGTGTACTTCTGACCTTCGGCAGTCACCGTGACCGGCGTATCGTCGTCCCACATCTCCATACTGGGGATATCCATGACACTCGGCAGCGCCGGCGTGCCATTGGTGCCGGCCGTGCCAATGTAGAAGATCCAGTCGCCTGTGTTGATGACGCAATTGCCGTCATCCAGGAACAATTCGAGCAAGGAGTCGTCCGGCTGCGCATTGACCGCCGGATAGATCGCATCCGGGCACTGTCCACAAAGGATCAGAAGATCCGGAACCCCGTCTCCCGTGTGGGCGGCCACCCAATCGGCGAGCGCATCATACTGACCGGCGGCGAATGAGAGCACGGGAACAGCCGTTACATTATCGACAATCTCCTGCATCTCACGGTCCGCCGCAGCCTGCGACCACCAGTTTGCCGTTGTGCAGATCGCGATCTCCAGAGCCGTCGCTGTCGTGCTGAACGCCAATGCGATGACGAGTACCGACAGTAGCCTCCTCATTTCATTATCCTCCATACTTCGGTTAACGGATAAGAAGACGTCGCCCCGGTTACCTGCCGAAGGACCTGTCTTTCTCCTATCCAATACAGTGACACGCGATGTCCGACACGCCGGCACATCCGCATCCGCGTCATTGCGGCTTGTGCATGGGCGCGGTCCTGCCGGCCAGCCAGGCGATCTCGTCGGCCAATAAGGCGCGATCGTAGAGGCGCACTTCATCGACCGCACCGGCCCAGAACTCGGCAAGATCGTTCACCTGCCGTCCGATGTGCGCGCGATCGGGAACCAGATTCCAGTTCTTGGCGGCCGAGGCGACCTCGACGCCGTCGGCGTACAGCTTCGCCGTGGCGCCGTCGTAGGTCACGGCGGCGTGGTGCCACTCGTCCAGTTCCCAGAAGCCGGCCAAGCCGATGTCGTCGCCGTAGCCGCCCACGTACAGGTCAGGCCCGTTCATGCCGATGAACAGGGCCTGGCCGGTAGCGTCATTGCCGTAGGCCGCCATGAAACGCCAGCCCGCATAGACGGCGCTCGGCCTGCCCCAAGCAGCCATCGACCGGGGCGTCATCCCCGACGGCCAGCCGGCGGGATTGCCGAAATCGATGTACTGATCCACGCCATCGAGCTGAACGGCCTGCCCTTGCACGCCGGTGACGTAGGTCGGCGCGCCCATGGCCGTGCCGT
>CAZOFX010000114.1:0-17226 GCA_964579055.1 uncultured Pirellulales bacterium | reverse complement strand
GGGTATCTCTTCTGGATTGGAACCCTACAGGTGGAGCTGGAGGATGGCACCCAGCGCGCCATCCCCGTCGACGGCAAGTGGAAGGCGAGCCTCGCCCCCGCGGAGGGGTGGATGGACGCGGCGTTCGACGACTCGGGCTGGGAATCCCCGCGCGAGCTGGGTGAGATGGGCTGCGCCCCGTGGGGCAAGGTGAGCGGGCCGGCCAGGCCGTTGCCGCTGTAGGCCGGCCAGTACGACAGCTCGGTGTTCAGGTCGTGGTGGTAGTCGCCTTTCCACGGTGGGATCTTGCGGTCGTCGGCGGTCCACGGACCCTGGAGGGTGATCGGAGGCGTGTCCGGTCGGGCCGCGGCGCCGAACTTGTAGGTTTCCAGGTACCATTGGCGTTCGATAACCGGATTCGGCACGCTCACCGAGGCGCCGTCCCAGTAGGTCTGCCACCAGCGGGCGTGCTGCGCGAGGGCCTTCTCGAAGCCCTGTTGGAGGGCCTTCTCGCAGGTCACGCGGGTGTGGGCCAGCGGGTCGTTTGATTCGCCTGAGGTGGCGACCGACCAGACCCCCAGCCAGCCTTCGTCTGTCTGCTGCCAGGCGAGCCCCACGGCAAAGCGGAATCCGCCCCATCCTTTCTGGGCGTACCCGGTCCATCCCTCGCTCTCGTGGACTAAGGGCGGCTCGTATCGCAGGGTGGCCAGATCGCCGGCGCTGATCTTGCCTGCCCCGGCCTCTTCCGTGATCTGGCCGGAGAACGGGGGCGCCAGCAGCGTCATCTTCTGCGGCGTCGCGCCGCTGACACGGATCATTCCGAACGGTTCGGTGGCGTGGACGAAGACCTCGGCGGTCCTTCCATCGGCAAAACGTACGACCGTGACGGCTTTCGTCAGGTCCAGTGATGCGCTCTGGAAGCTCGGATCGGTCCCGAGGGACAATTCGATCCGTCCGGCGGGAATCTTCGTCGGGCCCGCGTTGCCGTATGGATCGTCGTACAGCCGGTGCAGGTCGTCGATACGACCTTCGCGCACCCACTGCCGCATCTTCGCGTACGAATAGTCTTCCGTGTGGAACTCGGGTACCGGACGCAGGTCCCACAGGTCGGTGCGGTCCAGCGAGATCCGCAGCGGAGCGCCGTCGCCCCAGATCAGCGCGCCGAGCAGTCCGTTGCCCAGAGGCATCGCCTCGTCCCAGGTCGTCGCCGGATGGTTGTAGTGAAGCCCATGCTCGGGTTTGGGAGCCGCCGGAGCGTTGGCTGTCCTCAACGCCAGACAGAGGAATAACGCCGCCGTCGCCGCCGTCGAACCTGTCCTGTTCATACCTTCGCCCTCATTTTCCTGTCGCGTGTCGGTCACCAGACTCGCCCCATGTTGGGACGATTCGTTGTGATTGTAACAGCGCGTCCCGCCGGCCGAAAGGGGCGGTTGCGGGTTTGCGATAGACGGAGTTTTCGTCGGCTGATACAATCGTTGCGTTCGTCTGGAACCGGCATGAGTGCGATCCTTGGGAGGTAACTCGGTATGACTCGAAACTTTGTGGTTCTGGTGGCCGTCTCGCTGCTGCTCGGCGGGTGCATCTATGTCGAGGAGTGCGAGCGCATCCGTGACGAGGAGCGGGGAGTGACCTACGCGCCGGCGGCGACCCAGGCGCCGACGCGGCTGCTGCGACACGTCGTGCTGCTCAAGTTCAAGGAGGATGCCAGCGCTGCCGACATTCGCCGAATCGAGAATGCGTTCAGTGCGTTGCCCAGCCGGATCGACGCGATCTACGATCTCGAATGGGGCACCGACGTCAGCGTCGAGAACCGCCAGAAGGGATTCACACATTGTTTCATCGTGAGTTTCCGCAGTGAGGCCGACCGGGCCGAGTACCTGCCCCATCCGGCCCACGAGGAGTTCGGCGGACTGCTCGGGCCGTATCTGGACGACGTGCTGGTGGTGGACTACTGGGCGAAGTAGGGGCGAATGATTATTCGCCCCTACGGGAGCCGCCGGCCGTCACGACGTGGCGAGAGGCCGGGCGGGTCGGTATGAGAATCATTGCAGGCGCCAAACGTGGAATGCACCTTCTGTGTCCGAAGACGCAGGACACGCGCCCGATCACCGACCGGGTCAAGGAGTCGCTGTTCAACATCCTGAACAACTGCGACCTGCTGGTCGATCAGCGGGTCGCGGACCTGTTCAGCGGCGTCGGCTCGCTCGGTCTGGAGGCCCTGAGCCGGGACGCGGCCTTCGTGACGTTCGTCGAACAGGACCCGAAGATCGCCGCCTATCTCGAAAGGAACATCGCCAAGGCCGGCTTCGTAGCGCAGTCCCGTGTGGTCCGCGCCAACGCCTTCCGCTGCGGCGCGCCGCTGGAGGCGGCCGGGCCAAAGTATGACCTGGTCTTTGTCGATCCGCCCTATGCGCGGACGCGCGAGGTCGGCGCCGGCTCGCTGCTGGCCCAGTTGTTCGAGGTGCTCGCCGGCCAGGTGGTCGAGAAGGGAGTCGTGGTCGTGCGGACGGAGGCAGGCGTGACGCTGCCCGAGACGTACGGCCCGTTCACGGCGATCGACACGCGGAACTGGGGCAGCATGTCCATCGTCCTGTACCAGGTGCGAGGCCATGACGAATAAACGGGCGGCCATCACCATCGTTCAACGGCTGCGGGCGGAGGGTTTCTGCGCGTTGTTAGCGGGCGGGTGCGTGCGTGACATGCTGCTGGGCCGACGGCCCAAGGACTACGACGTGGCAACCGACGCGCGCCCGGAGCAGGTGATGGCGCTGTTCCCCCGCACGCTGAAGGTGGGCGCCCAGTTCGGCGTGGTCATCGTTCTGGCGCGGTGCGCGCAGGTAGAGGTAGCGACGTTTCGCTCCGAGACCGGCTACGAGGACGGGCGTCATCCCGACCGCGTGGCGTTCACCGATGCGGCCAGCGACGCCGCCCGCCGTGACTTCACCATCAACGGCATGTTCTACGATCCGCTTGAAGAGAAGGTCATCGACTACGTCGACGGCCAGGCCGACCTGAAGCGCCGGATCGTGCGGACCATCGGCGATCCCGATGAGCGGTTCGGCGAAGACTACCTCCGGATGCTCCGCGCGATTCGTTTCTCGACGCAGCTCGATTTCGCGATCGAGCCGGAGACATTTGCCGCGATCGGCCGCAACGCGCAACACATCACCAGAATCAGCGGCGAGCGGATCGCCATGGAGCTGGAGGCGATGCTGGTCCACCCCCGTCGCGGCGCCGGCGCCTCAATGTTGCGAGCGAGCGGATTGACCGAGCGGATCTTCCCTGGGCTGCCCGACGAACAGACGCAGCAGGCGCCGGCGGTTCTGGAGCTGCTCCGCAGACGCGTGGATTTTGCGCTGGCGCTGGCGGCGTTCTTCGCGGGCTGTCCGGCCGAGGCAGCGCTTCGGCTGTGCCATGTGCTCAAGCTCAGCCGCCGACGAACCGGACACCTCCGCTTCCTCCTGACCCATCGCGGCCGGCTCCTGGATCACGAAATGGCCCTGGCGTCTCTCAAGAAGCTGCTGGCTGAGCCTTACTTCTGGGATCTCTACGAGCTGGAGCGGGCCACGCAGAAGGCTGCCGGAAATGCTCCGGCCCTGGCGGCGCTGGCGAGGCTGCACCGCCGCGTTCAAGCCCTTCGCGGCGTCGACGTCAAGCCCAGGCCTTTGCTGAACGGGCACGATCTGATCCGCTTGGGCGCCCGGCCCGGCCCCCAGGTGGGCCAACTGGCCGAGGAACTCTACATCGCTCAGCTTGAAGACCGCCTCGACAGCAGGCAACAGGCCGAGCAGTGGGCCACCGACTGGCTTGAACAGCATCGTCTGCCCGAGTGACGGACCCCTCGTCCGCGCGAAGTCTGTCTATCACGCCGTCGCCATCAGGCATTGAGTGAATCGCGCTTTGTGTGTATAATAGTGGTGTGATTCAGATGTGCTCACGGAGGGCGAGTCGGCATTCGATCCAGTCTGTAGGGGTGGTATCGGTGTATCGTGGCTTGCGTCTGTTGTTGTGCGTGCTGGCGGTTTCGGCGGCGGTCCTTGCGGGCGAGGGGGATCCCGAAGTCGCCTGGAAGAACCAGATCGAGCTTCCTGACGAGCCCTTCCAGAGCTGGACCTCTCCGGCCTACGTCAAGTTCACCATCGTCGTCGCGGAAGGCTTCGACCCGAACGTGGTGTATTACCAGGACTCGGCGCGGTATGAGTACCACTACGATTTCGCGGTGAGCTGCCTCGACCCGTTCGCGCGCATGACGATCGACGAGTTCGATGCAGTGACGCTGCACGCAAGCGGTCAGCAGGCCATCCTCGGCGCCGTAATCCTTCCTCCGTGGGCGAGTCCGGCGATCAACGAATACGGGATTCAACTCGTGCGTCAGGATGCGTACACGCACGAGGAGGTTGTTCGTCTGTTCAACGTGGTGCGCGCATCGGTGATCGCCGAGCCGAACGTTACGGCGTATTACTTCCCGACCTACGAGCAGTACCCGGTCGCTGAGCAGAATCGACAGTGGCTCCAGGAGCAGGGCGTCCCCGTCGGCTCCACGGCGCGATGGACCCAGGGCAACACGAGCTACTCCCAAGGCTGGGCGCTCGGGACGTTGAAGTTCGTCGTTGGGTCTGACATCCAGGCGGCCTATGTGCGCGGAGACCTGACATGCGACGATGTTCTCCTGACGGATGGGGTGCCGGCCGAGGTGCCTTCGGTAGCCGGCATCATTACGCTGATGCCCGCAACGCCCAATTCGCACGTCGCGATCCTGGCTCGCTCGCAGGCTGTGCCCTTTGTGCATCTGGCGATCGAAGAGGATGTCACCCTGGCGAAGGGTCTTGTGGGCCACACCGTCTATCTAAGTGTGGCCGAAGACCGGTTCGGCTCGGGCAGCGGGATCGAGCTGCTCGATGTCGATTCGCTCGGCCCGGACGATCGGGCGTCGCTGCTGGCTCTGAAGCCGTCGCCTCCGCTGACGATTCGTCCGATGGTCCATCAGGGCCGGTTCTGGGCGGATGTGAACGACTTGCAGCCGGAGGATATCGAGGGCTTCGGAGGCAAGGCCGCCAACTTCGGAGTGCTCCGCGAGGCCCTCCCGAACGATTCGCCTCGTGCGATGGCCTTCTCCTTCGACCTGTGGAACGCGTTTCTCGACCGGCCCGCGTTCGATACGACGCTTCGCGACCAGATCGCGCAGCGCCTGTCGAAGTACGTGACGTATCCTCCCTTGGACATGCAGGCCTTGTCGGCCGACCTGACGACGATTCGCGACTGGTTCACCGATTCGCACGTCACCTCGTTCGGCGCCGAGCTGGAGGCGGTCGTTCTCGATGCTCTGGGCGGGTTCGGGTTCGATCCGGGCCAGAAGATTCGGTTCCGCAGTTCCACGAACGTCGAGGACAGCGACCGGTTCACCGGCGCGGGGCTGTACGACAGCTTCAGCGGGTGCCTGGCCGACGATCTGGACGGCGATTCGGCCGGCCCGTGTGGGTGCGATGCGAGCGAGGGCAAGGAACGCGGCGTCCTTCGCGCCATTCGCAAGGTCTTCGCCAGCTTCTACAACGACAACGCCTTCCTGGAGCGGCTCAAGCACCAGATCGACGAGTCGCAGGTGGGCATGGCGCTGCTCGTGCATGGCTCGTTTCCCGATGAGATCGAGCTGGCCAATGGCGTCGTGACCATGGAGCGCAGCGGCGCGGACTGGGATGTCGAAATCGTCTCTCAGAAAGGGGCGGTCTCCGTGACGAACCCGCCCGCCGACGTCGTGCCGGAGACGGTGCAGGTCAGCGTGTCGTTCATGGGACCGATGGCCTGGGTGGTGCAGCGGTCGAGCCTGGTCTCGCTTCGCGAAGACACCGTGCTCGAATGGGAGAGCGACTACCTCCGCTTGTACGAGCTGGTGGTCGCGGCGGCCCAGGAGTACTGCCGGATCAAGCCCGCCGACAGCCCCGTGCTCGACCTGGAGTTCAAGAAGGTCTCGCCCGACGGCAGGCTCATCGTCAAGCAGATTCGCGAGATTCCGCAGGTGGGCGCGGACGGATACGCGACGCCTTTTCTTCTGGGCCAGACCAGGCAATACTGCACGTTGCAGGGCAGGGGCAGCAATGTCTTCACCAACCACCGGCTCAAGTCACGATGGACGCTGACGCCTTCGAGCGTCTGGCTCGACGACGAACACCTGCACCGATGTATCTACGACCAGGCGAAGATCGAGTACGTCACGGACGGGCGCGTGCAGGAGATCGCCGGGCCGATGTCGCTGTTGCCCGGCGCGCGGCACGAGTACGAAGCGCCCCAGTGGGAGTCCGACGCGTACGACCTCGTCGACGCCTGGCGGCTGGACAGTTCGTGTAATCCTCGGACAATTCATCTTCGTACCACGCCGGCGTTTGCCCAGACCGTGTCCGACCCGATCGTCACGATGGATAACCTGCGGCTGGCGATCGAGGTGGGCTATGACCAGCCTGTGCCGATGGGAGAGAACGCAATGACGACCACGGAGGAGGCGACGCTATACCGCCCCTGGGAGCCGGGCGAGCAGGACTGGCTCGACGTGTGCGAGCTGGACGACCCCAACACGGGTGTCTCGATCCACGTGGAGTTCTACATGCGATGGAGTTGGGACCCATCGTCTCCGACCTCGATTCAGATCGAGCGAACGCGAATCGGAGGCCTGACGAGCGAGCCCATCGAGCTGACGGGTTTCTTCTCGCAGAGCGTTGGCGGCGGGTCGCACCTGTGCCCGAAGAATTTCCTCTTCGAGCCTGCCCTGGAGCCCGGCATCTCGTCGCAGGTTCTCGATGAGCTGAAGGCCAGAGACATCCGCCTGATCTATTTCACCACCGGCGCCCGCGAATGCCGGCCCACCGAATGGGAGGACACACCTCCCGCGATTCGCTTCTACGGCTTCGACGACCCCATCGAAGGGCCTGCCTGCACGCAATGATTGAATGCGTACGTGTGGCAGCGCAACCGTCTGCCACACGGCTGGGAAAAGGCGTGGCAGGCTATCGCTACTGCTGGTATCATGATCCCGCAGATTCATAGGCGCTTCGCCCGGCTGGAAGGTCTATGCCAGGCGAAGTCGGATGGGGTGCATGGTGGGAGAGGGGCATAGAAGGAGATGCCGATGGATGAACGACAGCGTTTGCCGGGGCGATTCGTTGGCGTGATGGGCGTACTGTTGGTTTCCGCCGCGGCTTCGGCTCAGCAGAGGGCTCCGGCGCCTGTCATCGAGCCTTGGCGATTTCACGTGGGGGCCTGCACGCATTTCAGCCAGGGCAAGGGCGTTCTCGAATTGAATCTCGACAGTCTCAAGAGCGCCGGCATCAGCGCGATCCGCGACGAGGTCGGCTGGGGCGCCGTCGAGGCCCAGAAGGACCGGCTCCAGATGCCGCAGCGGTACGACACGTACGTTCGCCGGTCGGCGGCGCGGGGCCTGACCGTCCTGCTCATCCTCGACTATGGCAATCGCTTTTACGACGACGCCGACCGGCCGCAATCGCCCGAGGCGATCGAGGGTTTCTGCCGGTACAGCGAGTTCGTCGTGCGCCACTTCGGAAACGATGTGCGTCTGTACGAGATCTGGAACGAGTGGGACATCCCCATCGGACTGCCCGAGCGCCATCGCCAGGAAGGCTCGCCCGAAAGCTACGTCAAGCTGCTTGAGGCCGTGTATCCGAGGATCAAGGCGGTCGATCCGAACGTGACGGTGATCGCGGGCGCATCGACCAGCGGCGCGGTCAAGAAGGGCTGGCTCGAAGAGATCGTCAAACTTGGCGCGCTGGACTACTGCGACGCGATCTCGATTCACAGCTACAACTACAGCGAGCCGTTTCCGCAGCGGGGGCCCGAGGCCTGCTCGGCCTGGATGACGACCGTCCAGGACATGCTGCGGGGCTACCACGACGGCAAGGATGTCCCGTTCTACGTCACGGAAATGGGCTGGCCCACGCACGTGACCAAAGGGGGCACCGATCCGGAGTTGTCCGCGTCGTATCTGGCGAGGCTCTATCTGCTGGCGCGCACATCGACGTCGTTCGCGGGGTTGTGGTGGTACGACTTCCAGGACGACGGCTGGAACCCGAAGTACAACGAGGACAACTTCGGCCTGGTGCGGCCCGACCTGACGCCCAAGCCGGCCTACTATGTCATGGCGGACATCTCGCAGCTCGTCGGCAAGGGGCAGTACATCGGCCGCATCGAGACGTCCGACGAGCACGTGCGGGGATTGCGCTTCACGCGAGAAGGCCGCGACTACTGGACGCTGTGGTCGGACGACGATCAGGATCGCCAGATCATCCTGCAAACCGAGCGCCCCGAGACGCCCGTGCTGGTCCGGCGGCTGGGGCACGACGCCGGCCTTATGCAGTGGGGCTTTCGCGACTGGGCGGATCGGCGCGACGCGGAGCCGGCCCCGAACCGATTGTCGATCGTCGTCGGACATCGGCCCTTCATGCTCAGCGGCGACCTCGCCGGCCTCTCCGTTGTCGAGGTGATTCCTCGCTCTCGCCAAGTCGATCAGGCCGAGCAGAAATAGGTGACACAGGATCAGGAGGCATATATGGACGCAAGACGGACGGCCACGACTTTATCTGGTGCCGCCGTGAGCACGCTTGTGCTCTTGGTGATGTTCACGGAACCAGTATTCGCCAGAGAGGGACGCTTCAGACTCCGCGAGCTGTATCCGCAGGAGAAGATTCAGCAGGTGCTCGTCTCTCGCGATCGGTGGCATCCCTGGCCCAGGTGGAGCGACCGTCAGGGATGGGAGAGCCTGCCCGCGGAGGTTCGCAAGGACCTGATCGCCGGCGGCCAGGAGTATCTTGGCTACCAGTGGCCCGCACTGCCGGCGACGCTGTTTCTCGAATTCGCCCGCAACGGCAACCGCAGCCGCTACGAACGAGAGCATTTCGCCCGGCGCAGCGCGCTGACGGCCTTGGTGATCGCCGAGTGCGTCGAGGGCCAGGGACGCTTCCTCGACGACATCGCCAACGGTGTCTGGGCCCTCTGTGAGGAGTCCTTCTGGGGCGTGCCCGCGCACATCGGCGCGCAGAAGGCCGGCTCAGGACTGCCCGACTGCGAAGAGCCGATTGTCGATCTGTTCGCGGCCGAGACCTCCGAGAGTCTGGCCTGGACCAGCTACCTGATGGGCGAGCAGCTCGACAAGGTCTCGCCTCTGATCCGCCGGCGGATCGCGTTGGAGGTCGACCGGCGTATTCTGACGCCATGCCTGGAACGCGACGATTTCGGCTGGATGGGCTTTCGGGGCGGACGCGTCAACAACTGGAATCCGTGGTGCAACTCGAATTGGCTGGTCTCGGCACTACTGATCGAGCCCAACGAGCCCCGACGCGTCACGGCGGTGGCCAAGGTCGTTCGCAGCCTCGATCATTTCCTCGATGCCTACGAGGACGACGGCGGCTGCGACGAAGGGCCGGGCTACTGGAGCCGGGCCGGCGCGTCGCTGTACGATTGCCTCGATCTGTTGCACAACGCCAGCGCCGGCGCGATCGACGTCTACGACAAGCCGCTGATTCAGCAGATCGGGCGGTACATCTATCGCGTGCACATCGCCGATCGTTACTTCGTGAATTTCGCGGATGCCTCGGGCCGGGGCGGCATCCCTGAGTCGCTGGTCTACCGCTATGGCAAGAGCATCGGCGACGACAAGATGATGGGTTTTGCCGCCCACTTCTTCGCCGAATCGGGAGGCATGGCCCAGGCGTTCGAGGGCAAGCCGGGCTACGGGATCGGTCGGTACCTGGCGGCGATCTTCGGCGCTGCCGAGCTGGACGGGGCTGAAGCGAAGCTGCCCCTCGTGCGCGACGTCTGGATGGATGGAATTCAGGTGATGGCCGCCCGCGATCGCGAAGGCAGCACCGAGGGCCTGTACGTCGCGGCCAAGGGCGGACACAACGCCGAGAGCCACAACCACAACGACGTGGGCAACTTCATCGTCTATCTCGATGGCAAGCCGGTCGTCATCGACATCGGTGTCGAGACGTACAGCCGCAAGACGTTCAGCGCGCAACGCTACGAGATCTGGACGATGCAGTCGGCCTACCACAGCCTGCCGACTATCGACGGCGTGATGCAGTCGCCGGGCAGGCAGTTTGCCGCCCGCGATGTTCGCTACCGGGCTGATGATGCGATGGCCCAGCTTGCGCTCGATATCGCCGGCGCATATCCGGAGCAGGCGTATCTGAAATCGTGGGTCCGCACGATCACGTTGAATCGGAACCGCGATGTCACGGTCACAGAGGACTACACGCTGACCGAGCCGGTCGGCCAGATTGCGCTCAGCCTGATGACGCCGTGCCGCGCGGAGGTGCGCCGGCCGGGACAGATCGTGCTGGCGCCTCCCGATGCGGACGAGTCGGCGCAGGTGCTGTACGATCCGGCCCAATTGACCGCGACGATCGAGGTGATCGATGTCGAGGACGGCAGGCTTCGTGCGGTCTGGCCGGAGAAGATGGCGCGGATTCTCCTGAAGGCGGACAGGCCTCCGCTCAAGGACACCTGGACGCTCCGGATCGAGCCGGCGAAACCGTAGGGACGAGTCGATGCAGCCATTCACGCTCCTGATCAAGCCATCCGGCTCCGACTGCAACGTCGCGTGCGAGTACTGCTTCTATCGCTGTCGCGCGGCCGAGATCGGACAGGGCCGCCAGCGCATGAGCGACGAGGTGCTCCACAGGCTCGTCAAGGACTACATGGAGCTGCGTTTTCCCATGTCGGGTTTTGCCTGGCAGGGGGGCGAGCCGACGCTGATGGGTCTGGACTTCTACCGCAAGGCGGTCGAGTGGCAGACCCGGTACGGCGTCTCCGGCCAGCAGGTTGGCAACTCGCTCCAGACCAACGCGATCCTTCTGGACGACGAGTGGTGCAGGTTCCTGCACGAGGCCAAGTTCCTCGTCGGCATCAGTATCGACGGTCCCAGAGAGCTGCACGACCACTATCGGCTCGACCTGGGCGGCCACGGCACATGGGATCGCGTCATGCGAGCCATCGACTGCTGCAAGCGGCACGAGGTCGAGTTCAACACGCTGACGCTGGTCAACGACCTCACCGCCGACCATCCCGATGAGATCTTCGATTCCCTCCTCGGTCTGGGCGTCCGTTATCTCCAGTTCATCCCGTGCGTGGAGGTCGATCCGCAGACCGGGCAGGTCGCCGCGTTTTCCGTCTCGCCGGAGCAGTACGGGCGGTTTCTGTGCCGCATCTTCGACCGCTGGCTGGAGGTCGGGCCGGACAGGCTCAGCATCCGCGATTTCGATTCGCTGCTGAGCTATTGCATCGGGGGCCGGCACACGATCTGCACGTTCGATCGCCAGTGCAGCCAGTACATCGTCATCGAGCACACGGGAGACGTGTTTCCCTGCGACTTCTTCGTCGAGCCTCAATGGCGTCTCGGCAACATCCTCGAAGCGCCCATCGACAAGCTGGCGGCGTGTCCGATGAAGAGGGCCTTCGCCCGCAAGAAGCAGAACCTGTGCAACAAGTGTCTGGCCTGCCGCCACCTGGCGGTCTGTCGGGGCGGGTGCATGAAGGACCGCGTTCCTCCTGGCGAGGGCGTCCCGCCCTTGCGTCCTGCCGGCATCTTGCCGGGGAGAAAAGGACAAGGGCAGGATGCCCTCGCCACAGAAGGACAAGGGCAGGATGCCCTCGCCACAGAAGGCCAGGGCAGGGTGCCCTCGCCGCGGGACAGTCTCAGTCGCGAAAGCTATTTCTGCGAGAGCTATCAGCGGTTCTTCGATTACGCGTTGCCGAGGCTGATGCAGACAGCGGCGAGAATCCGGTCAGGGTCGCTTGTCCGGCCGGAGCAATTGACGTAGAATACCCGGTTTGAAGTGTCAAGTTTGAAGTTTCAAGTTTGAAGTGTAAAGTCCGAAGTGTAAAGGGGGAAGCGGGACGCAGGATGCTCGGTGTCCTTCAAACTTGAAACTTCAAGCTTAAGACTCCGGCTTCGGCCGGCGAGAAAGGACGGGTACGATGGGTGAAGTGAATCGAAGGGCGTTTCTGGCGGGCGCCGGCGCGGCGCTGGCCGGTGCGGTAATCCCCAACCAGGCGACGGGGCAAGCGGGCACGTCGAATGACAACCACGGCGGGCGGGGCAATCCGATTGCCGTCGCGACGTATTCCTTCTGGCGGTTCAAAGACAACATGAAGATGCCCATCGTCGAGTGCATCGACCATGCCGCTCGGATGGGGTTCGACGGCGTGGACATCCTGCTGATGCAGATGGAGGATCAGAGCAAGGGCGCGCTCAACAAGATCAAGCATCACGCCCTGATCAACGGGCTGGACCTGTGCTGCATGTCCACGCACCAGGGGTTTGTCTCGCCCGATGAAGCCAAGCGTCAGAAGAACGTCGATCTGACGATTCAGCAGATCGAGATCGCCTACCAGCTCGGTGTGCCGATTGTCCGCATCAACACCGGGCGATGGGGCACCAGCGGCAACTTCGACGAACTGATGGCCAATCGCGGCATCGAGCCGGTCCTGCCGGGGCATACCGAGGACGAGGGCTTCAAGTGGGTGACCGACGCGATTGAGAAGTGCCTGCCCAAGGCCGAGGAGTGCGGCGTGATCCTGGGGCTGGAGAACCATTGGGGTCTGGCGCGGACGCCCGAGGGACTGCTGCGGATCGTCGAGGCGATCGATTCACCCTGGCTCCAGGTCCTGCTCGACACGGGCAACTTCCTCGAAGACCCTTACGACAAGCTCGAAATGTGCGCCCCGAAGACGGTGTTCGTGCAAGCCAAGACCTACTATGGCGGAGGCCTCTGGTACACGCTCGATCTGGACTACTCGCGGATCGGACGGATGATGCGAAAGCACGGCTTCAAGGGCTACGTCTCGCTCGAATTCGAGGGCAACGAGGACTGGCAGACCGCCGTCCCCAAGGGCCTGAAGCTCCTACGCGACGCCTTCAGTTGATCGCACATCAGAGGGATGGAAATCGAGCCGTTCATCTGCTATGATGGTCTGTGAAGGCTTTCTGTATGCGCTGATCGAGATGGCTCCCGGCGGGATATGCGGTCGGAGGTGGCGATGAGGCATCACAAGACAGGTCGGACCATGCTGGGAACGTGGACTGCCGAACAGCGGTCTGCGGTCGGCACGTTGGCACTGTCCCTGTGCGCCTTTGCTGTTGCCACGCTGGTCTTGCCGGCATGCGCCGCTGCGCAAGCGGCAGCAGCCGAACCGAACGCGGTCACTTTCTCCTACGGCTTCCTGGAACTGGACGATCCGCGCGTGGTGGTCGACGCCAGCGGGGTCGCGATGCTGACGTTCGCCTGTTTCGACGAGGACGACAACCTGCTGTGGGCGCAGGGCTTCGCAAGCATCGACGCCTGGTGCACCTACGCCCGCAGCGATCCGAATCTGTCGGCTCACAAGACCGAGCAGACCGGCTGGGCCTTGTGCCTGGGCGATGAAGAGATCTTCTGGCCGCTCCAGGCGCTGCTGTATGTCTGCCCGAGCGTTCGCGACACCGTGGCGGCCATTGAGAGCCGTCCGCTGGTCTACGACCGGTTCGCCCGAGCGTACAAGTCCCCGCACATTGAGTTCACGACCGGAGAGAACCTCTGCCAGCAGCCCTCGGCGACCGTGCTGTGGAATCCGGGCCTCACGCGAGGCTACGGCGCGTCGGTCGCCTGGGACACGTTCCCTCCGCTGGTCGGTCTGGCCCACGAGCTGGTTCATGCCCGCCAGCGCGTGGTAGAGGACAAGCAGATCTACGGCTCGGTGCTCCAGATCGACGCGATGAAGGACGAGAACGTCGCGCGATACGCGTTCTATCGCAAGGTCCCGGGCAATGAGTCGCTCCGCCCGCGCCCGGGCAACAAGGGCTATTACCGCAACGGCGAGTTCGTCGCGTACTTCGAGGATATGGAATGGTCCGAATGGTCGCCGGGCTTCAACCCGTCGCTCGACATCTTCGAGGACGAGCCATGATGCGTGCGCGGGCGTTTCGGACATTCCGCTATGGCGTGCTGCTGGTCGCGTCGTTCGTCTGGAGTGCGGCGGCCGCCGAGTTCGCCGGCGGGACAGGCGATCCGGCCGATCCCTATCGCATCGCCACCGTCGAGCAGCTCGTCTCGATCGGCGACGACGCGGACCTGTTGAGCAAGCACTTCCTGCTCGTCGAGGATCTGGACCTCGATCCGAACCTGTCCGGCGGTCCCGGCGCGCCGGGATTCGATGGAGCGGTGATCGCCCACGATGGAACGCCGAACGCCTCGCCGTACCCGGCCTTCATCGGACGCTTCTATGGCGATGGTCACACGATCCGAAACCTGACGATTCGCACCGAGACGGTCCAGTACCTGGGTTTGTTCGGCGCGGTTGGATCGGCCGGGCGCGTTTACGATCTCCGCGTTGAGAACGTATCGATCGAAGGGCCTGGACGCGCCGGCGCCCTGGCGGGCTCCAACGATGGCTCGCTCGTCAACTGCCACGCGACCGGCACGATTCGATGCTCCGAGCAGAGCAACTGGGTTGGCGGCCTGGTCGGCGTCAACGAAGGAGGCATCGGCGGCTGCAGCGCGGCGGTGACGGTGACAGCCGGCGAGCGATGTTTCCTGCTCGGTGGACTGGCGGGCCTGCATCGCGGCCGCATCGCCAACTGCCGGGCGACCGGCGACGTATTCGTCGGGCGCAATAGCTTCGACGTCGGCGGCCTGGTGGGCGGATGTCTGGGCGGTGCCGTCGAGAACAGCCACGCGACCGGCTCTGTCACGGCCTCGGATGGGTGCTGGGGTCTCGGCGGGCTTGTCGGCAGCGCCGATTCGAATGCCTCGATGGTCTTCTGCCATGCCGGCGGCGGCGTGACGGTGGGCTCCACTTGCCGGGATGTCGGAGGTCTGGCCGGGCGTCTTCAATGTGAGGCCAGCGGCTGCTACGCAACCGGCGATGTCACCGCCTCCGACGGCAGCCACGGCCTGGGTGGCCTGGCCGGCTCGCTGGCCGGTGGGCTGGTTGTTGACAGCTACGCGACGGGCGTGGTCGCGGGCGGCGCGGGCAGCCGCTCTCTCGGCGGGCTAATCGGGCGGGTCAGCACGGCAGGCGATGTGATGAATTGCTACGCGACCGGCCGTCTTCTGCGGAACGGCGCCGCTCACGACCGGGGAGGGCTGATTGGGACTATCGAGAGCGGCCAGCGTATGCGTGTCACAGACTGCTTCTGGGACCGGCAGGCGAGCGGTGCTTCGCAGAGCGCCGCCGGAGTCGGGCTGACCACGGCCCAGATGCACGACGTGGAGACCTTCCGAACGGCGCGGTGGGATCTGGCAGGTGCGCGGTCGGACGGCACCGCCGATACGTGGCGGATGGCCGACGAGGGCGGATATCCGCAACTGGCCGCCTTCGGCGATCCGAACGATCTGCACGCGCTCGAAGGCGCCGGTACTTCCTACGAGCCCTACGAAATCGGCACAGCGGAGGACTTGGGCGCCGTCGGGCGGTACAGCCGGTACGCCTGGTACAAGCTCGTCGCCGATGTCGACCTGACGGGCATCACTTGGGCGCGCGCCCCGATTCCTGTCTTGCGAGGATACTTCAGCGGCAACGGACATCGCATCGCGAATCTGGCCATCGAGGGCGATGCGGCCGGCGATCTGGGTCTTTTCGGACGCATCGAGAGCGGGGCGTGGGTTTACGATCTGGGCCTGGACAATGTGTCGGTTGTCGCCGAGAACGATGTCACCAACGTCGGCGGTCTGGCCGGCAACAACGCGGGGACGATTGTCTCCTGCTATGTGACGGGGTCTGTCGTGGCCGGTCCGGGCACTCTTGCCGTCGGCGGCATCGCCGGCTCGAATCGCGAGGGCATCATCGCCGACAGCTACGCGACCGCTGGCGTCTCGGGAGGGCCAGCGGACTGCCGAGCCGGCGGCCTGGTGGGCTTGAACTATGCTGGCACTGTGTCGGGCTGCTATGCGGCAGGCCACGTGATCAGTGCCCCGGGCAGCCGATACGCCGGACCGCTCGTGGGCAGGGACATGCAGTTCTCGCGGATTGCCGGCAGCTACTTCCTGGCCACCGGCGGTCCCGGCGCGCCGGGAGGCAACGGCCTCGGCACGTCCCTGACCGACGAACAGATGAAGCAGCAGGCCAGCTTCGTCGACTGGGACTTTGCCAGGACCTGGACCATCTGCGAAGGCCGGACCTATCCCCACCTGCTCTGGGAACAGTTCCCCTGCGACCCCTGATCCACGCCGGGTGGCAGCCTCGTAGGGGCGAATGATGATTCGCCCTTGCTTGGGGATGGGAAGATCCGGAGACAGTCGCTGCCGTAGATGCGGGATTGACGATGGCGGAACGAATTCAGAAGGGGAGTCGACCGTGTTACACCCGAAGAGAATGCTGGCTTTTGCACTGGAGAAATACGGGATTACGCCAGAGGAACTCCGGCGGCTGGGGGCGAGGCCGGTCCAGGTCAAGTTGAGTATTCCCACGTGTCCCGACTTGTACCCGGGGCCGGCTCGCTTCCGCAAACTGCTGGCGAAACCACCCGAAGAGCGCCGAGCCGGAGTCCACGCATGGCATGTCTGTCAGTACGAGAGACTATCTACCAGAATGTCGCAATACCAATTCGAAACCGAGTACCTCAATGGCGACCCTGTGGCCGTGCGTGTCACTGTGCCGGCCAGGAAATTGCGTCCACTTCTCGATCTGCGTTGTGTCGGTGGATTGAACATCCTGCGGATCGATGGGAAACGGCGCAGACGGCGGACCAGGAGCGAGCCGGCCTGGTTTGCTGTGAAGGCTCGCTTCGTCATCCAAGACGAAGACCAGACCCAGGGGATGCAGGAGTATGGAGACCGGATACTGCCTGTAACGGCCCGTTCGTTCGAGGGCGCCGAGCGAAAGGCCATGCGCGAATTTCGCCAGTACGGGATGGTCACGCTAACCACGACGGGGTATTTCTACCGCTGGACGTTTGAGGCGATCCTGGACATCTATGAGACGTTTATCGATGAGATCGATCCCAACGGCATGGAGGTCTACTCGGAGCTGAAGAAGCGTCGGATCAAGCCTGATTACGAATGGCATCCCGCCGATTCGGAGTAGCCTCGTGGGGACAACCTGCATACTGCCTTGCGCTGTGAGAATCGGTTGACAGCCTGCCTTGGTGTCGGTAGTCTCGCTGGCGCAGGTGCCGGGCGAGAAGAGTGCGGCGGCTCCGGCGGGAAGAATCGGTGCGGCGGTCGAACAACCATCGACCAGAGCGAGAGAAAGGCAGGGCAGGTCATG
>CAZOFX010000113.1:0-17281 GCA_964579055.1 uncultured Pirellulales bacterium | reverse complement strand
CTGATCGTCGTCTACGGCGAGCATCCGGCCACCGACGTCCACTACATCGCCTCGACGCTGGCGGCCATCGCGGACGTGAAGGTCAAGACGCGGCGGGGCTGGGGCCAGATCCGGCGCTGCAACGTCAATGCGGCCCCGATGTCGATTGAGGAGCTTGCGGTCCTCAATGAGGCCGGCATCGGCACGTTCCAGGTGTTTCAGGAGACGTACCATCGGCCGACGTATGAAAGGCTGCATCCGGCCGGGACGATCAAGGGCAACTATCTCTGGCGGCTCTACGCCATGCACCGCGCGATGGAGGCCGGTATCGACGACGTCGGCATCGGTCCGCTGCTCGGGCTGTACGACTGGCGATTCGAGGTGATGGCGCTGGTGTATCATGCCATCGAGCTCGAAGCGAAATTCGGCATCGGCCCGCACACGATCTCGTTCCCACGGATCGAGCCGGCGCACAATACGCCGCTGGCGCAGCATCCGGAGTATGCCGTCGGCGACGACGAATTCAAGAAGCTGGTCACTGTCATTCGGCTGGCGGTGCCGTACACCGGGATGATCCTCACGGCCCGGGAAGACGCCCAATTGCGGCGGGAGGTCCTGCCGCTGGGCTGCACCCAGACCGATGCGTCCAGCCGGATCGGAATCGGCGCCTACGCCGACCTGGCCGACGGAGACCAGCAGGGCGATCGCCAGCAGTTTATCCTGGGCGATACCCGCTCGCTCGACACGGTGGTCCGCGAGTTGGCCGAGGCCGGCTGCATCACGTCCTTCTGCACCGCCGGCTATCGCTGCGGGCGGACCGGGCAGAAGATCATGGGGCTGCTGCGGAGCGGCAAGGAGGGGCGGTTCTGCAAACTCAACGCCGTCATCACCTTCCGGGAATGGCTCGACGATTTCGGCAGCCCCGAGACGATCGCGGCCGGCGAGAAGGTGATCGCCGAGGAGATCCGGCAGGTCAAAGAGAAGATGCCGGAAATCTTCGACCAATTCATGCGTTATTACGAAAAGACCCAGGCCGGCGACCGCGACCTGTATTTCTAAGACCGACTTGACGAGGACATTGCACATGGCAACGACCCAGGCGAATGACGCCGTCGCAACCGATGATCAGAAGCTCGCACAACTGAAGGAATTCATCGCCCGGACGCAGAAGGACGAGCATCCCGACTCGTTCCTGATTGCCGTTCTGCACAAGGCCCAGGCGCTCTACAGCTATCTCCCGGTCCCGGTGATGGACGAGATCGCCCAGCAAATGGGGATTCCGACGGCGCACATCTGGGGTGTCGCGACGTTCTATCATTACTTCAACCTGACGCCTCCGGGACAACACGTGATCTCGATCTGTCTGGGGACCGCCTGCTACGTACGCGGGGCCGCCCAGATCCTCCAGACGCTCCGCGACGAGTTGAAGATCGACATGGGCCAGGTGACACCGGACGGTCTATTCTCCTTGCAGCCGGCGCGCTGCCTCGGCGCCTGCGGTTTGGCGCCCGTCGTCATGATCGACGACAAGATCCACGGCGAGCTGACCCCCAAGAAGATGGTCCAGATCCTCAACCAGTATCGCAAGCAGGCCAAGAAATAGACGATGCTCTCGCGCACGCAAACCGTGTTGGAAAGAGTCTTTTCGGCCGCTGTTCCGGACCGGAGGGACATCGAGTTTCTCCTTCGCCTGGAGGATGACCGGCAGGTGCGGCTGTTGTTTGACTTTGCCGACCAGGTCCGCCGCCGGTATGTCGGCGACGGGATTCTGCTGCGCGGGATCATCGAATTCTCGAATTTCTGTCGGAATACCTGTGCCTATTGCGGATTGCGCCGGTCGAACCGTCGACTGAGACGCTATCGGCTTACCGCGGCCGAGGTTCTGGCGACGGCAGAGAATATCCGGCGTCTGGGTGTGAAAACCGTTGTTTTGCAGAGCGGCGAGGAGGATAATCTCGACGCCGAATGGCTCGGGCGGATCATCGAGGACATCAAGATGCGGTTGGATGTGGCCGTCACGCTCTGCGTGGGGGAACGTGCCCGCGATGATTACGCGATGTGGAAGGACGCCGGAGCGGACCGATATCTGCTCAAGATCGAAACCTCCGACCCTGCACTGTACGAGGATCTGCATCCCGGCATGAGTTTCGAGAACAGGACACGATGTCTGGAGGATCTGGTGAAATTGGGATACCAGACTGGTTCCGGCAACCTCATCGGCCTCCGTGGTCAGACCACCGAGAGTCTGGTCGGTGACATCCTGTTCTTCAAGAAGGGTGATTTCGACATGATCAGCGTCAGTCCGTTCATCCCCCATGCCGAGACGCCCCTGGCGACGGTTCCCGCCGGGGACCTGCGGACCACGCTGAAGATGATCGCCCTGACGCGAATCGTGAGCCGCAACGCTCACATTCCCGCCAGCACGGCGATCGGATCGTTGAACGGGCAGGACGCCAGGGATCAGGCCCTGGCCGTCGGCGCCAACGTGGTGATGCCCAACTTCACGCCGATGTCGGTCCGGCCGCTATACGAGATCTATCCCGGCAAGATCGGAGCCGAGACGCGGCCCGATCAGAGTGTTGCGCAAGTGGAACACATGGTTGCCGCTATAGGCCGATTCGTCGATCTGGACACGGGCCATTCGTTGAAGTCCAAGTCGGCGGTTGCCTCTACCATGATGCCAAGCAATTGAGATTCTGCCAAGTGAAGGAGAAGTACGCGATGGCGAAGAAGGTGCTGATGATTGATGATGATCCGGAATTTGTCGATGCGATTTCGAACCTGCTCGACGCCAAGGGGTACGAAGTGCACACCGCTTCGAACGGCAAGGACGGCGTGGCCATGGCCAAGGCCGAGAACCCGGATATTATACTGCTCGACGTGATGATGACGACCAAGCACGAAGGCTTCGACGTGGCGCGCGAGCTGCACGAGGACCCGACGGCCAAGAACACGCCGATCCTGATGATGACGGGAATCCGCCGGGAGATGAATCTGCCGTTTGGTTTCGAGCCCGATGAAGCGTGGCTGCCGGTCAAGCAGGTCCTGGAGAAGCCCGTCAAGCCGGAAGTCCTGCTCAAGGCCATCGACGACCACATTCGCAGGTCATGATCGGCATTCGCATGGGCCGCGCGTGTACGTTGATGCCCGCGCGGCGCCATGGCAAATCCTCCGCACAGACGACCGGGCGGTGCGGCCCACCGCCCGCGTCATTCCGTCATGGGCTCAGAAACCGTCGAGTCCGCCGCGGCTCAGTTCCCCTTGCCTCCTCGATTCAGCGCCTACCGCCAGGTGGTCATGTGAGTCGGGAACATATCGGCTGCCGCTCGAGCCGGATCGTGCCGCAGGCATGCCGGAATGCGCGATGCCTTTGCGTATAGAGCCCATCGAGTGCCAAAGATGCAGAACCAGATAGAGCAGGCCCACGGTGCACAGGCCATCCCGGAGTATACTGTCCATCATTGCACCTCTGAGAAGGTCTCTATTGATCTGCTCGATTTCATCTTGCGGCGGTCCGGCCGTTCTTGCATGGGGTGGACCACTCTTGAAACCCTATGGTCCGGGCGCTAGGGGGCGATTAGGCGAGTATTAGAGGCGTGTTAGTTTTCTGTTAGAGTTGTGTTAGGATCGGCCTTGAGAGGGTGGTCAGGAGCGGCATTTCGTTGCTCGGAAAAACTTCCGTGTCTCGCGTCTCGCGGTCCTCTATAATCAACAGCGACAAATCGGTTCGGAGTGGCGGCGAATCCGGGCCGGCCCTGCGGTTCGGGAGATCGTAATGGCAAAACCGACGATCCTGGTCGTAGACGATGAAGAAGACCTTCGCGAGTTGGTCGAGCTGAATCTGAAGCGCGAGGGCTATACCGTGCTGACCTGTGAGACGGGGGAACAGGCGCTGCATCGCGCTTCCTCCAAGGCGCCCGACGTAGTCGTTCTCGATTTGATGCTGCCCGGGATTGACGGTCTGGAGGTGTGCCGGCGGTTGAAGGCCGACCCGAAGACACAACAGATCGCGGTCGTGATGCTCACGGCCAAAGGCGAGGAGGCGGACATCGTCACCGGCCTGGAGCTGGGCGCCGACGACTACGTGACGAAGCCTTTCAGCGGCAAGGTGCTGGTGGCTCGCGTGCGCCGCCTCCTGCGCAAGCAGCGCGACGAAGGGGACGAACTGGCCGTCGTGAAAATCCACGACCTGAAGATCGATCCAAGCCGCCATGAGGTATTGGCCGGTGGCCGAGCGGCCAGCCTGACCCGCACGGAATTCAACATCCTCCACACGCTGGCCCGAAGGCCGGGCCGCGTCTTCACACGCTATCAGATTGTGGATTCCATCCACGGCAGCGACTATCTCGTGACGGACCGGGCGGTAGATGTGCAGATCGTTTCTCTTCGCAGAAAGCTGGGCTCCTGCGCGAAATACATCGAGACCGTCAGGGGGGTGGGATATCGGTTTGTGGACCGGTCGGCTGTCACCAACGAACGTTGATCCGGGTTTTGAGGAGAAGCCCCTTGACCGACTTCGGCGAAACGAATACAAAAGCCTCCCGGTCGGAGGTATCCGATTATCACGTATTTCGTAAGCGAATCGTATGATCAAAGACATGATTTTTTACACCGTCGGGGGAATGGGGCTATTCCTATTTGGCATGAAGCTGATGTCGGATGGCCTGCGTGCTGCGGCCGGGCGGAAGCTGCGGAGCATCCTCGAATCGATGACGAAAAAGCCCATTGTGGCCTTCCTCATCGGCGCGGCCATCACAGCGATCGTCCAATCCAGTTCGGCCACCAGCGTGATGGTCATTGGCTTCGTCAACGCCGGCCTGCTGACTCTCAAGCAGGCCATTTGTGTCATTATAGGCACCAACGTCGGCACCACCGCCACCGCCTGGCTCGTCTCCATCTCGGGCATTGGAGCGCTGAACATCACGGCCTATGCGCTGCCGGCCGTGGGGTTGGGGTTCCTGATGAGCATGAGCGGACGGAGCCGAAAGATGAGAAACACGGGCCAGATCCTCCTGGGTTTCGGCCTTCTGTTCGTCGGCATCGGTTTCATGAAGGACGCGTTCGAGCCCCTGGAGCGCAGTCCCAGGGTTCATGAGCTTTTCGTCACGCTGGGTCACCAGCCGATTCTGGCGATTCTGGCGGGGACTGTGGTCACGATGCTCATCCAGAGCAGTTCGGCGGCGATTGCGATCGTCCAGTTGCTGGCCATCGGAGGCGCGTTCGGCCAGGATTGGAACGTGGCGCTGAACATCGCCATTCCTTTTGTGCTGGGCAGCAACATCGGCACGACGATCACGGCGCAGCTCGCGGCGCTCCAGGCCAACGTCAGCGCCCGCCGGGCGGCCTGGGCGCACACGGTGTTCAACGTGGCCGGCGTCGCCATGGGATATCCACTCGTTCATTGGGGATGGTTCGGGATGTTCGTCGCCGCGATCTGCCCCTGGTCCTTGGGACCTGCCACTATTGCCATGTCGATCGCGGTGGCCCACACGCTGTTCAAGCTGGCCGATGCGGCCATCTGGCTGCCTCTGGCCGGGGTGTTGGAGCGCGTGGTCGTTCGCCTCGTGCGCGAGAAGCCCGGCGATGCGGCCATGCGGCCCATCATGCTGGAGAAGCATCTTCTCGACACGCCCGAAATCGCTCTGGAACAGACCAAACGCGAGATCGTGCGCATGGCCAAGACGGCCAAGCGCGCGCTTCGCGCCTCGATCACCGGCATTGTCGAGAACGACGCGCGCACACTGTCGGTCGTCAGAGAGATCGAGGACTTCGTCGACAGTTTTCAATTGGAGATCACCTCTTATCTGTCGGCGTTGTCAAGCCGGCATCTTTCGGATGAGGTCTCCATCGAGTTGCCCGTGCTGCTGCACACGGTCAACGACCTGGAGCGCATCGGAGACCACGCGGTCAATATCGTCGAGATCGCCGAGCGCAAGATCGATCAGAAGTTCATGTTCAGCGAATCGGCGCTCGCAGAGGCCGAACGGCTGAAACGCGAGGTCGAGCAGATGTTCGACTATATCATCGCGGCCCTCCAGAACAGCGATGTGGAGCAGGCCAAGGCCGCGCTGACGAACGAGAAGAACCTGAATCGGATGCAAGTCGAATTCCGGCGCAGTCATGTGGACCGGATGCGCGACGGGCTGTGTACGCCGGAAAGCGGCTTGATCTTCATCGATCTGGTCGACAACGTCGAGAAGATCGGCGACCACCTGACGAACATCGCGCAGGCGGTTATCGGGGGTCTCCAGTGGGCGGGAGTTGAGCCTAAGATCTCCCCGATGTCGCAAGTGGATGATTGATGCCGATTGCACCGACCGGATGCTCACGAGTTCGCTACCCACGAAGGAAGGTACCTCTCGCCGCAGACACGAAAGGATCGATCCGCAGAGAGGTTCTCGAACCACCGCCCGTCAAGGCGGTCGGCCGGATTGAGCAGCAGAGGTGGTAAGGAACGAAGATGGACGTCAAGAGCATGATCTTCGGAACGATCGGCGGGTTGGGGCTGTTCCTTTTTGGCATGGGAATGATGACCGACGGCCTCAAGAAGGTCGCCGGACAGAAGCTCAAGAGCCTGCTCGAATCGCTGACGAGGAACCGCGTCGTGGCGGTGGTGCTCGGCACCCTGGTCACGTGTCTGATTCAGTCGAGTTCCGCGACCACGGTGATGACCGTCGGGCTCGTCAATGCGGGACTGCTGACTCTTCGCCAGGCTCTGTGCGTCGTCCTCGGGGCCAACGTGGGGACGACCTTCACCGCCTGGCTCGTCTCGGCGTTCGCCGTCTTCAATATCAGCAGCTACGCGCTGCCGATGATCGGCGCCGGATTCCTCTCCAGCGTCGTCGGCAAGTCGATCCGGTCCCGCAGTGTGGGGCAAATCATGATCGGCTTCGGGCTGCTGTTCCTGGGCATTCATTTTATGAAGGAGGCCTTTGCCCCTCTCCAGCAAAGTGAGAGCACCAAACAGGCGCTGATCTGGCTGGGGTGCAACCCGATTCTGGGCGTGCTGGCCGGGACGTTGATGACGATGCTGCTGCAAAGCAGCTCGGCTTCCATCGCCCTGATTCAGACGTTGGCCTTGCAGGGCGCGTTCGGAACGGACTGGGAGGTCGTGCTGCGCGTGACGATCCCGTTCATTCTCGGCGACAACATCGGGACGACCATCACCGCGCAGATCGCGGCCCTGCGGACGTCTCGCAACGCCCGGCGGACGGCCATGGGGCACACCATGTTCAACGTCATCGGCGTCTTGTACGTCCTGCCATTGGTCTGGATCGGCTGGTTCGCCGATCTGGTGGAATGGATCGCGCCGGTCAGACTGTCGCAGGGGACAATCATGGTCTACATGGCGGTGGCCCACAGTACGTTCAACGTGTTCAACACGATTGTGTTTCTGCCGCTGATTCGTCTGCTCGAGATCATCGTTCTGAAGATTCTCCCGATCAAGGCCAACGAGGTGGTGACCCAGCCGGTGGTGCTGGAGAGGCACCTGCTACAAACCCCGGTGCTGGCTCTGGAGCAGGCGCGGCGGGAAATCGTGCACATGGCCAGAACGGCCGAGAAGGCGGTGGCGCTGGCGATTGAGGGCATTCTCGGAGGCCCTGTGAAGAACTTCGTTCTGGTCCGGGAACTGGAGGATCAGACCGATACTTTCCAGATGGAGATCACCTCGTACCTGACGGACCTGTCTCAGGAAACGCTATCGGAGGAGGTCTCGACCGAGCTTCCGGTGCTTTTGCACGCAGTCAACGATCTTGAGCGAGTCGGCGATCACGCGGTGAACATCGTTGAGATCGCCGAGCGAAAGACGAGCCAGAAGCTCGAATTCACGGAGGCGGCGACGCAGGAAGCCGAGCAGATCCGGACCGAGCTGGCGCAGATGTTCCGCAAGGTGGTGGCGGCGCTGGATGGCAGCGATGTTGCAGCCGCCGGATCTGCGTTGGCCAGCGAACGGAAGCTCAACGAGATGCAACTGGAGTTCCGGCGCAGCCATGTGGCGCGCATGACCGACGGCGCCTGCACGGCGGTGAGCGGCCTGATCTTCATCGATCTCGTGGACAACGCCGAGAAGATCGGCGACCACCTGACGAACATCGCGCAGGCGGCCATCGGGGGGCTCCAGTGGGAAGGGGTCAAGCCGAGAATGAAGGGCCTGACTGGGAGTGGTGAGGACGAGTCCGTTGCTCTAAGCTGAAGTGCCTATCAGCTCACCGGTGTCGGTCATCCGACGGCGTTGTGTTGTCAGGGGGACTTTGGCATGAACCCGAGCCGGTCGCAGGACCGCGTGGAGACGAGCATATGTTCAGGAAACGACTGATCTGGCAGCTCTATCCGTCCTTTCTGGCCATAACGCTGTTGGCCCTGCTGGTGGCGACGGCCTATTCCTCGTACACGCTGCGCCGATTCTACCTCGATCAGCTCAGGAAGGAGCTTCGTCTGGTGGCGGACGTCGCCGCGTCGCATGTGGAAGGGACGCTCCGCAACCGAACGCCTGGGGATATTGACGCCCTGTGCAAGAAGCTGCGGCGGGCCGGCGGCGGCCGGATGCGCCTGACCGTGATCGCGGCCGACGGGAAGGTCCTGGGTGATTCGGACGAGAACCCCGCGATGATGGAAGACCACAGCGACCGGGCCGAGGTCATCGATGCGATGGCCAGGGGGAGCGGGCAATCGATGCGTTTCAGCCCGACGCTCGGCACGAATATGATGTACGTCGCGGTTCCGATCGAGGGGGACGGCCAGGCGGTCGCCGTCGTTCGCACCGCGATTCCGGCGACCGACATCGACCAGGCGCTGAACCAGATCTACGTCGCGATTGTCTGGGCCGGTCTGATTGTCGCCCTGGGTGCGGCGTTTCTGAGCCTGCTGATCTCTCGCCGGATCAGCCGGCCGATCACGCGAATGAAGCGCATCGCACAACTGTTTGCACAGGGCCAGCTCAACATCCGGGTCCCGGAGGCCGGCGCCGCCGAACTCGACGAGCTGGCCAGGGCGTTGAACGAAATGGCCGCCCAGCTTCAGGATCGGATTCTCACCATCACCCGCCAGCGAAACGAAGTGAAAGCGATTCTCTCCAGCCTGGTCGAGGGTGTCCTGGCGGTGGATGCGCAAGGTCGACTCGTGAGCGTCAATCCGGCAGCCGCCCAACTGCTGAACATCGACCCGGCTCATGTCCAGGGACGCCACATCGAGGAAGTCGTCCGCAACGTCGGGTTGCAGCGGTTCGTGCGCGACGCGCTGGAGAGCGACGGGCCTACCGAAGGCGACGTGTCCTTCCCCGACGAAGGGGGCCGTTTCTTCCATGTCCACGGCGCCGGTCTGGCCGATCCGCAGGCCGAGCGGGGCGGCGCCGTGATCGTGCTCAGCGACATGACGCGCATTCACCGGCTCGAGAACCTGCGACGGGATTTCGTCGCCAACGTCTCGCACGAACTGAAGACGCCGGTGACCTCGATCCAGGGCTTTGTGGAGGCTCTTCTGGACGGCGGGTCCGGCGATCCTGAGCGGAGTCAGCGATATCTGGGGATCATCGCCAAACACGCCGAGCGGCTCAACGCGATCATCGATGATCTGCTCAGTCTTTCCCGTCTCGAAGAAGGGGCGGAGAAGCGAGCGATTCTGTTTGAGGATGTCCCGCTTCGTCCCGTGCTGGAGACCGCGATCGAGCTGGCGGGGGTCCGGGCCGACCAGAAGCGGATCCAGGTGGAACTGTCCTGTGACGATTCGGTCCGTGCCCGGATCAACGCGCCGCTGCTGGAGCAGGCCATCGTGAACCTCGTGGACAACGCCGTCAAGTACAGCGACGAGGGGACGACGGTGTCGATCGAGGTGGTCCAACAGGACCGGGAGACCGCGATTTGCGTCAAAGACACCGGATGCGGAATCCCCTCGGAGCACCTGGCCCGCATCTTCGAACGCTTCTATGTGGTGGACAAGAGCCGAAGCCGAAAACTCGGGGGCACCGGTCTCGGTCTGGCCATCGTCAAACACATCACCCTCGTCCATGGCGGCCACGTCAGCGTCGAGAGCACCCCTGGGAAGGGTTCCACCTTCACTCTCCATCTGCCGCGATGACGCCGTTGCGCCGACGCAGGCCGAGAGGAACGCCGTCCGAATCGGCACGGAAGACGGCCGTTTGGGACGACAGTTCGCGGCTGCCTTCTTTAGCGCGATTCTAACGTGAGATTGATTCATCCTTAACACGGACGTGGTACGTAGAGAGCGCATGAGCTTGAGCGCTGTGTTTAAGCATTGGCCTGAGTACTCGGGTAACCTGATGGAGACGTTGAAATGAGCAGGGGAACGAACGCGTGTCGTGTGGTTTTAGGGATAGTGTTGGTGATGGCGTTGTGCTGGCCGGCCGCTGCGGGTGCCGATGAGCTGAGCGATCTGAAGCAGGAGCTGGAGGCACAGAAGACGCGTGCCGCCGACCTGGAGGACCGGATCAATCAGCTCGAAGCCACGCAGAAACTCAAGGAACGCTCGCTCGATGAGAAGATCGATGCGGTCCAGGCGAACGCCCAGACCGAGGAGCCGGCACAACTGCCCGACAATCTGAAGTGGCTGGAGAAGATCAATATCTCGGGCGATTTCCGGTATCGTCATGAGTATATCGACGACGGGACGAAGGACGGCGACTACCATCGCAACCGGATTCGCGCCCGCCTCGGGATCACGGCCACGGTGACCGACGAGTGGGACCTGGGTTTCCGCCTCGCCACCGGATCGGGCGACCCGGTCTCGTCGAACCTGACCCTGGAGGAGAGCTTCTCGAGCAAGCCCATTCGGCTCGACCAGGCCTACGTCGGCTACCACCCGATCTGGCTGGAAGGGTTCGACGTCACCGCTGGCAAGGTGGCCAATCCGTTCCACGCCGTCGGCAAGAACGAACTGATCTGGGACGGTGATCTGAATCCCGAGGGCGGCGCCCTGGGCTACGAGCGGGGCCTGAGCGAGAAGACGATGATGCGGATCAACGGCGGCGGTTTCTGGCTCGACCAGGATAGCAGCGGCGCCGACCCATCTTTGTTCGGCATCCAGGCTTTCCTCAAGCACCAGATCGACAAGCCGACCTACGTACTGGCGGGCGCAGGGTACTTCGACTACGGCAACATCAAGGGAGAGAAATCGCTGACGAGCCGCTGGTCGGACGACGACTACTCGCTTTCCGGCAACACGGCGGCCGCCGGCGACCCCTGTTCCTACGGCAGCGATTTCGATCTGCTCGAAGTGTTCGCCGAGTTCGGCGCGGAGGTGGGCGGAGTGCCTGTAGCCCTCTGGGCCGACTGGGTCAAGAACACCGTAGCCGCTACCAGCGAGGACACCGGCTGGCTCATCGGAGGCTCGATCAACAAGGTCAAGGACCCCGGCTCCTGGCAGTTCTCCTACGACTATCGCGACATCGAACTCGACGCCGTGGTGGGTCAGTTCAACGCCTCTGACTTCATAGGCGGAGGCACCGGCGGCAAAGGCCATCGCTTCGGCCTGGCCTACGGACTGGCCAAGAACACACAGGCGGCACTGACCTATTACGCCAGCGAGTACAGCGGACGCAAGTCCAACGAGGACTACGACCGCCTTCAGGCGGACGTCGCGATCAAATTCTGAGCCAAGGCACGAAAGGCGCGAGGTTCACGCCTTCCTAACACCGAGCTAACACAACGCTAACACAGCCTGAGTACAAATCAATGAAGAAGGAGATCGACATATGAAGAAAACCATGATCTGTGCAGTTGCGTTGTCGCTGATGGCCGGAATCACCGTCCGTGCGGAAACCCTGCAGATCGACGGTTCGACCACGGTCGGGCCTATCGCAGACGCCTTTGCCGAGTATTTCAAGAAGGTCCATCCGGACCTGGACATCACCGTCAAGAAGACCGGCAGCGGCGATGGGGCGGCCGCGCTCATCGACGGGCGCTGCGACATCGCGACGATGAGCCGATTCATGAAGGACAAGGAATTCAAGGACGCGGTGGCCAATAATGTCCTGCCGGTCGCCCACGTCGTGGCGATGGACGGTGTGTGTGTGGTCGTTCACCCGTCCAATCCGGTCAGTGCTCTGACCACCGCCCAGATTCGCGACATCTACGCCGGCAAGATCACCAACTGGAGCCAGGTTGGTGGTTCGAATATGCCGATCGTCGTGATCAGCCGCGACACGTCCTCAGGGACCTATGAGACGTTCGAGAGCCTCGTGATGGCCAAGCAACCGATGGGCTCCGGCGTTGAGTACGTCAACGCCAACCCGCAGGCCCATGCAAGAGTCAAGACCACCCAGGGCGCCGTCGGCTACGTCGGCATCGGTTTTCTCGACAAGGATGTCAAGGCGGTCAAGGTCGACCAGGTCGCACCGAGCCGGCAGACTATCTCCAGCGGCGTATATCCTGTCGCTCGACCTCTGTTCCTGTTCACCAACGGCTACCCCAAGCTGGGCTCGGTAGTCCACAAGTTCTGCACGTTCTATCTGACGGAAAAGGGCCAGGAACTGGTCGAGGCCAAGGGCTTTATCCCGCTGACAGCCTACTGAAGTCGGGTGTCGCGGTGGCGAGCGAATCTCGAAGAAGGGCTTGAATGGATAGCGAGAGTCTGACTCTCACACTGGGGCCGACGGCCGAACGCCGTCGGCCACTGGCACTTACCCCAGGGGAAGACCTGCTCGGGTTTGTCGGGTCGTATCTGGGGCGGGCCCTGCTGTTTCTCATCACCGGCACCTCCGTCCTGGCGGTCCTGCTGATTCTGTTCTTCGTCGTCGCGCGTTCGATCCCGTTTCTGCGGGATTTCGGCATCGGGGAGTTCCTCACGAGCCAGGCGTGGCGTCCGACCGCCGATGAGCCGGCCTTCGGCGCCCTGACGCTGATCGTCGGTTCGCTGTACGTTTCGATCGTGGCCCTGCTGTTCGCGGTGCCCGTCGGAATCCTGGCGGCGGTGTTCCTCAGCGACATCGTTTCGTGGAAGATTCGGGACATCGTCAAACCTGTGGTGGAGATTCTCGCTGCGATCCCATCGGTGGCCTATGGCTTCTTTGCCGTCCTGGTTTTGGCCCCGTGGATGCAGAGGAAGTTCGGTTTCTCGACCGGGACCAACGCGCTGAACGCATCGGTGATCCTGGCGGTGATGGCTTTGCCGACCATCATCAGTGTCGCGGAGGACGCGATTTCGGCGCTGGGCCGCGAGCTTCGCGAGGCGTCGTACAGCCTGGGGGCCACGCGTCTGGAGACGATGGTGAAGGTGGTCATTCCCGCCGCTCACAGCGGCATCATTGCGGCGGTGGTTCTCGGCATGATGCGGGCTATCGGCGAGACCATGGTGGTCTGGATGGCCTCGGGCAACGCGACACAGATTCCCCATCCGTGGTGGGACCTGTCGCAGTCGATCCGCACGATGACCGCGACGATTGCCGGAGAAATGGGCGAGGCGCCCGAGGGCATGGCGCATCGAAGCGCCCTGTTTGCCGTCGGCGTTGTGCTTCTGCTGATGACGTTCGTGCTGAACATCGTCAGTGAGTACTTCCTGTCTCGGGCCAAGAAAGCGGCGGGGAAGAGCTGAATGAGTCTCGGCGTCCGACGTACACTCGATCGCGTCTTCACCGGCTTGACCGGCGCATCCATCGTGCTGCTGGCGCTGGTCCTGGTCGCGGTCCTCGGCCCGATGGTCTATCGGGGCAGCAGCGCGGTCCTGTTCCAGGGGACCGTCGAGTTCCGCAAGATGCAGCGCGATCTGTTCCGTCGCGCCGACGAAAAGGCTCTGGCGGCCGAGATGGCGGAGACTGACCAGGCCCGTCAAGCCGTCTACGAGATGATCGACCGCTTCAAGAAGGGGATCGATATCGAAGCGATGTCGTCCGAGGCGCGAGAAATCAACCGCGAATACGGCAGAGAGCTGCGTTACAAAGACACTTCTCCGGACCAGTACACAGAGGCCCGAGAGGTCGCTCGGACCATCCGGGATCTGCTGGAAGAGGCGTTCAATAGCCAGGACATCGAGCTGATCCGGCGAAATGTCGGCGAGGTGCTGGCCCATAAGGACGAGGCGCGATTCAGGGGTACGGTCGCCGAGCGGTTCTTCGTGCTGGCCGGCGACTTTCTGACGGCGGCCGAGCACGTTGATCTGAGCCGACACCATGACTACCTTGACGCCCTCGGCGAGCTGGAGACCATTCTCTTCGGCTCCATCGAGCGTCCGGGTCTGCTGGGACCTCGTCCCGACGAAGCGGCCCGGCCCATGGCGATGGTCTCGTACGGCGCGACTCGTTGGGGTCAGGCGCAGGTGCTGCTGGATCGATTCCTTTGGGCCGAACGGTGGGTCGAGCAAGAGCCGGGCCAGCCACTGGTCAAGCAGCGAACGCCCAGGGCCGAGCTGTTCTACGGCACGGCGCTGGAGCCGTTGTTCAGCTATGTTCCCGAGCACCTCCACGAGATGCTCCGGCCGAAGTTTACGATCTATTGGCAGTTCTTCCTCGACGACAATTTTGACAGCCACTACTTCGGCGGCGTCGGGCCCGAGATTCTGGGGACGCTGCTGATCACCGTGCTCGGCATGCTGTTCGTGATTCCTTTGGGAGTGGTCTCGGCGGCCTATCTCGTGGAATGTGCCTCCGAAGGCTGGGTCCTGCGGATCATCCGCATGTCGATCAATACGCTGGCCGGCGTGCCGAGCATCGTGTTCGGGCTGTTCGGCCTGGCCTTCTTCGTGCTTTTCCTGTTTCCGAAGCTCGGCTTTGAGCCGAAGGCGTGCATTCTCGGCGCCTCCTTGACGCTGGCGGTCCTGACGCTGCCCGTGATGATTCGCGCCAGCGAGGAGGCCATTCGGACGGTTCCGCGGTCGTACAAGGAAGGCTCGCTGGCGCTGGGCGCCAGCAAGTTCCGCACGTTCGTGACCGTGACTCTCCCGGCGGCCTTGCCCGGGATTCTGACCGGCGTGATTCTCAGCCTCAGCCGGATCGCCGGAGAGACCGCCCCGATCCTGTTCACCGGCGCGGTATCGATGGGACCGGTTCCGAAGTCGATCTTTGACCCGACCCGCACCTTGTCCTATGGGAGTTATGATATGGCCGTGGGAGATCGCCTGGCCATGATGGTGCCGCACAACCAGTACGGGATGGTGGTCACGTTGATCCTGCTGATCCTGATCCTGAATGCCGTGGCCGTCGTCTTGCGTTCAAGGGTCTTCAAGAAACTCAAAGGACACTGACCGGCCGGTGCAAGCCGCCGAAAGGTGATCGTCTGATGCCGGAGAAAGAAGAGACCATGCCAGTAGCCGTCGCCAACGAGACGATGAAATCGGATGCCCGTATGAGAGTGACACTTGGCCATCGGGAGACGCCGGAAGCGAAGCCGCAGGAGACGGAATGTGCCTGTCCGGTGATCCGCTCAGACAACTTCTCGCTGTACTACGGCGCCAAGGTGGGCGTTGAAGACATCACGATGGACATCTATCCGTGCAGCGTCACGGCGATCATTGGACCCAGCGGCTGCGGCAAAAGCACATTCTTGCGCAGCATCAATCGGATGAACGATCTGATCCCCCATGTGCGCACCGAAGGTTTGCTTGAAGTCGACGGGCAGAACGTCTACGACAAACGCACCAACTTGGTCAATCTCCGCCAGCAGGTGGGCATGGTCTTTCAGAAGCCCAACCCGTTTCCCAAGAGCATCTTCAACAACGTCGCGTACGGACCCCGGCTCCAGGGAATCCGGCGCAGGGACGAGTTGCAGCACCTCGTCGAGCAGGCTCTGAAGGCCGCCGCGATCTGGGACGAGGTGAAGGACGACCTCCGGAAGTCGGCACTGGCCCTTTCCGGCGGGCAACAGCAGCGCCTGTGCATCGCCCGCGCCCTGGCGACCCGGCCGCGCGTCCTGCTGATGGACGAGCCGTGTTCGGCCCTGGACCCCATCGCGACCGGGCGGATCGAGGACCTGATCGGCCAGCTCCAGAGCACGTACACGATCGTGATCGTGACGCACAACATGCAGCAGGCGGCCCGTGTCAGTGAGCGGGCGGCGTTCTTCTGCCTGGGTGAGCTGATCGAGTACGATCGGACGGAGAAGATCTTCAGCAACCCAACGAAAAAGCAGACCGAGGATTACGTCACCGGAAGATTCGGATAGTGGATTGATTATGGATGATTGATTATTGATAAGTGGGCAGGTGTGCTTCTCATCTGTCCTATCAATCATCACTTATCAATCATCAATCATCAATACCGAAAAGGGAGAAGTTTCTCATGCCCGCTCATTTGTTACGAGATGTCGGACTCCTCAAGAAGGACATCCTGACGCTTGGAACGATGGCTGAGTTGGCCGTTCAGGAGGCGACGGCCGCGATCGAGGCGCGCGACGCTGCTCGGGCGCAGCGCGTCATCGACAACGACATCAGGCTCGACGAGATGGAGGTGCAGGTCGAAGAGAGCTGTCTGAAGATCCTGGCGTTGTATCAGCCGGTGGCGACGGACCTGCGGTTCATCATCGCGGCGCTGAAGATCAACAACGATCTGGAACGGGTCGGGGATCTGGCGGTCAACGTCGCCGAGCGTGCGGCGTTTCTAGCCACCCAGCCGCCGGTGGATATCTCATTCGATTTCGACGCGATGGCCCGCAAGGCCCAGGCCATGCTCCAAAAGAGTCTCGACTCCCTGGTCAACCTCAACGCCGATTTGGCGCACGAAGTCTGTGCGGCCGACGATGAGGTCGATGAGCTGAACCGCCAGATGTATCGGATCGTCAAGGACATGATCCCCGCGCAGCCGCAGCACACCGAATCGCTGATCCACATGTTCTCGGCGACACGCCACCTCGAACGCATCGCCGACCACGCGACGAACATCGCCGAAGACGTCATCTACATGATCGAGGGCCGCATCATCCGCCACCGCTTGTAGGGGCGAATCATCATTCGCCCCTACCTGTACCAGCGGGCCGCTCATGGGACCGACTTGCAGGGGAATCCGGTGGCCATGTACTCGATGTCTTCCTGCTCATCGGCCGGAGGGGTCATACTGAATGCGAACCCGCCCAGATCGTACATGGCTCGGTAGCACCATTCGATGAGACTGCGATTCTGCCACTGGTGCGTTTCGGCATGGCCGTCGGCAAAGCCCAGGGTTGTGCGTTGCGGGTGCCACATCGCCAGCGGGTCCACCCACGTTTTCGTCCCCGGGTTCATCTGCCAGGACCCGATCAGCGTGCCGCGCGGGTCCATCTCCTCGACGAAGACGTACTGCTTGGCCGGAGCAGCGAGGTCGGAGAGGCGTTTGGCCCTGGTGTATTCTGCCCACATCTCTCCGTTGGCGCCGCCGGGAATGGCA
>CAZOFX010000112.1:0-17470 GCA_964579055.1 uncultured Pirellulales bacterium | reverse complement strand
CATTGTGGTAGTAGCAGTGCAACTCCTGAAGCCGGCCGAGCATGCCGCTCTGGGCAATGTCCACTCCGAAGCGGAAACAGGCGTTGCTGCGTCTCTGGGTTCCGCTCTGATAGACGGTCCCGTATCGCTGCATCGTGTCCGCGACGGCCCGGCCCTCGGCGATGGTCAGCGAAATCGGCTTCTCACAGTAGATGTCCTTGCCGGCTTTGGCGGCCTCGATGGCCAGCAGCGCGTGCCAGTGGTCCGGCGTGGCGATCAGCACGGTGTCGATGTCGTCGCGCGCCAGGATCTCGTAGAAGTCACGGTAGCTGCGACAGTCCTGGTTGCCATAGGCCGCGTCGACGGTCTGCTTGGCACGGAGCAGGTGGCCGGCATCCACATCGCAGACCGCCAGGACACGCAGGTCCTCGCAGGTCAGGAAGCTCTTGAGATTGTGCAGGCCCTGGTTGCCCAGTCCGATTGCCCCCATGGTGAGCTGCCTGCTGGGAGTGGTATTGGCCCGTGTCGTTTCAAGGCGTGTCACCAGATAGGGCAGGGCAAGCGACACGGCCCCGCGATGCAGTACGTTGCGTCGTGATATCTTCTCCATGGTTCGGTTACCTCCCGCCTCATAGTACACGGATGGGGTTTCCGGGCCAAGAGATTTGTGGATGCACGTTTCGGCAGGCCAGGTAAGGATGGGCGCAAAATGTCGCGGCGGCCATGCCTCTCGCATGGCCGCCGCTATCACAATACCCAGGTCGGGTGTGCTGCGATTCAATACCCTGTTGGCCAACCCTCGTCGAACCACCAGATGATGCCGCCGCCGCCGGAACCGCCGCCGGACGATCCGCCGCCCGAGCCCCCGGACCCGCCGGAGCCCGAAGATCCGCTGCTGCCACCATCGTGGTTGTCGTTGCTGTCGAGCTCATCGAGCATCTCATCGACGGCGCGGTAGACGATGAACGTCGAGCCGCCAAATTCGAGGATCGAGCCGATGACGCCCTTGTCCGCAAAGGCGGTCTTGTAGTCGTCCATGTTGGAGATGCCCTTCATCTCCACGACGTTGCTGGCCATCTCCAGCGGAACGAGCAGGACCCAGTCCAGCGCCTTGTCCGCGCCCTCGCTGTTGCCCGTGATCAGACGCACCGGGATACGGGCGAGGTTCGTCACCGCCTGGCCGGTGTGCTTGAGAGCCTCAATGAGGCTTTCGATGCACATTCCGATCGAGCCGGTCACGTTGTCGAAGTAGCCCCACGTCAGAGCATTGCCGATCTCCTCGGTGGTCTTCCAGGCGCCACCGATGGTTCGCCCGGTGAAGATCAGAGGCCGGACGACCGGATTGTTGTCCAGGTACACGTCCTTTTGCGCGTCCGGCAGAGCGTTGAATGTGACGAGGTCCGCGACCGAATACAGACCGTCGGCCAGGCTGCCGATCGTCGCTCCCGCCTGCTGCGGTACGCGACCGGGATCTTCGAAGAGACCCTTGCCGTCGTTCGACCGGAACGGCTTGGCGCGATCGGAGGCGTAGCCGAGCGTGATGATATTGGTCGTGTCCTCGATCGCCAGACCGATGCCGCCCAGGGCCTTCTTGAGGCTCTCGCCGGAATCGCGGGAGCCTTCCTGGATTGCATGAGCCCGATACTTCTCCAGGTCGGCGCCGAGCGACCAGGCCGGTTCTTTCTCCTCATAGAAGTGTCTGGCCTGCGACCCGTTCACGACCGTACGCGCCGCCTGACTGCCCGGGGCAGGGCCCATCTCGGGCGCCGTGGCCGGAGCGGTCGGCGCAACAGGCGTGCTGGGCATCGCCGCAACGTTCTGCGGCTGGCTGGTTTCGGCGATCTCGTTCAATGCGGTCTGCGCCGCCCGATTCTTGGAGGACAGCCAGGTCTGGGTGAGGTCGCCCTGGGGTTGGGTCGGCACGCTTTCGGCTTGGCCGTACAACGTCGTTGCGCGCGGATCCTGCGCGACAGCCTGTCCGGGCTGACTGTCCCAAGGTACGCTTGGCGGAGTCGCCGGAGTGGCCTGAGCCGTTGCCGGCCAGGGCGACTGCCCGGCGGGATAGACTGTCTCCAATTCGCCCTGGGCCGCCTGGCTGTTAGGCGAGGTCGCCGTCGGCGCCGTCGTGGAGGGCCACGGCGGTGCTGCGGTCTGCGCGGCGTACGGATTCTCTGCGGGTGTGGCGGTTGTTCCGCCCGGTGCCGCCCACGGCGGCGACGCCTGCGCCGCGTATGGATTCTGCGTAGGCATGGCGGTTTCGTTCGGAGCCGCTTGTGTCATTTGGTTCTGCGGCGTCTGCCAGGGCTGAGCCGCAGGTGTAGCCCACGGCTGTGCCGTCGATTGCGTCGCGTACGGATTCTGCGTAGGCGCGGCGGTCCCGCCCGGGGCCGTCTGCATCACCTGGTTCTGGGGCGTCTGCCAGGGCTGGCCCGTCGGTGCCGCCCACGGCTGGGGTGTCGGCTGCGTCGCGTAAGGATTCTGCCCGGGCACAGCCATTCCGCCGGGCGCGGCAGGCAAGGTCGGGTGCTGTGGCGCCTGCGGCGCGGGCGGTGTGGCATACTCCCAGGGCTCTCTTCTCCTGGTACTCCGCGGACTGGTTCGCAGCAGCCGCGCGTTGTCCAGGCTCGACGTCGACGTGCGTTCTTCCGGTGCCATCCAGGTCTGCGTATCAACCGTTGGTTCGGGCTCTTGCCCGAGCATTCTCGTTCCATCCAGAGCCGACAATGACGTTGGGTCGGCGGCGGGCGCTATCCGGTCCTGCGGAACCGTGGCGGCTTGAGCCGGCGCCGGTTGAGCTGTCTCAGACTCCTGCATCTGCCTGGCCGCAGACAACGGATCGACCTGCCTGGCACGGTCGGTCGGACTCATCCAGACCTGACCGGCTGCTCCGGTGCCGTACGCGGCAATCGATCCGGTCGGGTCGTTGGTCCCCGAACTCCCGCCGAATCTCGACGGGGCCGGTGTCGAGCCATTGTCGCCCGGGCTCCATCCGAATCGTGTCTGCGTCGGCACGGGACTCAATCCTGAAGCGCCGGCGCCGTTTGGTGGTGTCTGGGGCGTCACGCCGGCCTCTGCTGAAGGTGCCACCCCGGCGGCTGGATCAGTGGTAGTGGTCCGAGGGGTCGAAGGACGCCATCCCTGAGCCGGCAGCCCTCTCGTCAGCAGCTTCTGGCCTCCAGAGGAATTCAGCCGGCCCGAAAGCTCTCGCATGTAGGCTTGCGGATCGTCAATCTGCTGGGAGAGTTTGCCCATCTCCGGGTTCGACGCGGTCTTCTTCTTCTCGCTCTCCTTGGCCGCACATACGGAGGCTGTGCCAGCCCACAGAAGCAGACAGACCAGTCCGACGGCGACGGACGGGGCCGGAACAGCTTTGCGCGCGACGCCAAAGACTCCACGGGACACCGCGCCGGGGCCGCTGCCGGAATCAAACCGGTTGCTCGTATCTGTGCTTTTCACTTTCATCACCCCTCAAATGAGGATCTCCCTGCCCGGCGAGGTCCGCCGAGGCTCAAGATACTGTGCACCTCCGAAACCGACACGGCCGAGAAACCCTCGATACCGGTCGCGAAAAGCGGCTCCATCGAATGCCCCTGGAACCGTCATACTCCCACACGCACCCTCTCAGGCCCAGCGCCCCCGTGCGCTGATAGACCTTTGCCGTCGCAAGCCATCCGTGGGAAATCCCGTCTCCGGTAGAGAGGTTGTCTTAACGTACCCCCAATTCGACTTGTATTGTACCAAAAGCCGGTTGAGAGGTCAAGGATAGTTTTTCCCGGAACGGGGTGTCGGCAGCGAATCGACTTATACGGACCTTCGTACTGCCCGCAAGAAGGGCAGGCACATCGGAACCAGTGCCGGTCCAAACGCCGGTATCGAGAAGCTAATCTGGCGCTTGCGGACGGCTATTGGCCGGTTTGGATCGGGAAGAGAGCCTTCAACTCCTCGGGCGACGGCTGGCGGCCGTATTCGCACAATTCGAAGGCCTCGGCGCACTTGACGGCGGCCCCTTTTTCCGGACCATAAGAGTCGATGAGCCGGTCCCGGTACTTGTCCGCGACGCGCCGGTCCCGGGCGGCAAACCGTTCGGCCACCTGCCGGCGTCGCTGCTCGCGTGCGGCCGGATCCGTCGGCACAGGAACCACCTTCTCGAAATCACCGGTTGCCCACAGCGATTCGATCTGGGATTCCAGCTTCCAGATCGCCTCCATCTTCTTTTCGTAGACGGAATCGATCCCGACGACGACCGCCGGATCGAATGGGTTGGGCTTCTGGAAGTTGTCGGACAGATACAGGAACACCGGGTTCTTCGCAAGCTGAGGGACATCGGGGCAGAAGAAGGCGACCGTGACCATATAGGCGGCGTCCTGCATCAGGATGCCGGTATAGCGGTGGTCCGGGTGATAGTCGTTCGGCCGGTGCCCCATCACGATATCGGCCTTCCATTCCCGAATCAGCCGGACGAAGGTCTTGCGGTTTTCCAGGGTGGGCATGAGTTCGCCGTCGTGGATGTCGAGCACCTCGCATTCGATGCCGAGCGCCTTGGCGGCTTCGTGGACCTCGGCGGTGCGCCGTTTGGCCAGCGGTCCTCCGGCTATCGCCGCGTGGCCGATGTCTCCGTTGGTGGTCGAGACGAATTTGACGTGATGACCCTGCGCCGCCCACAGGGCTGCGGTGCCGCCGGCCTTGATCTCGCAGTCGTCCGGATGAGCCCCGAAGACGATGATCCGCAGCTTGCCGTCGTCGGCCGGGCGACCGGCTTGTTCCGACGCGAGTGAGGTCTTCGCAGCTCCAAACAGCCCCAGCGTCAAAACGCACAGCAGGCTCGTCATGGCAGTCTCTCTTAACGTCCGCATCGTGCACCTCCCGAATCTGTGTCCTGGTGGCATCATTCAGTCCGATGTCTCTGTCGGGCCAGACTACCCGAAAGAGCGGCACAGTTCAACACTCTGTCAGGGCTGGACAAACCTGTTGTGTCCGGCAGTGGAATCGCTATGCTGCTGAGATTCCAGGAGACGCCTGTGGTGTCCCGATCCCTGACGGAGTCCGTATGAGCGAAAGCTCTTTGAGAACAGAGTGGAGCCGGTTGATCGTTCTTTCGGGTGTCCATTTCCTCGTGGACATGTTCGGGAACATGCTGCCGGCGATCCTCCCCGTGGTCCGGGAGAACTTCTCGCTGAGCCTCTCGTTCGCTGCGTTTGTGCCGGCCTCGTTGGCGCTGACGGCCAACGGTGTCCAGATGCTGACTGGGCATCTGCGGGCGGACGAGGGCCGGCCGTTCTTTCTGCACGTGGGACTCCTTCTGGCCTCGGTCGTCTGTATCATGGCCCTGGCGCCTCGCTCGGGCTCCGGCGTGGCGATGATCGTCGTCCTGGGGATTGTCAGCGGCAGTGGGATTGCCGTGACGCATCCGGAGGGTCTGCGTGCCGTCCACACGCTGTCGCAGATTCCCGCCGCGACCAGCACAGCGGTCTTCATGACGTCCGGCTTTCTCGGTTTTGCCAGCGGGGGAGTGATCGCCGCCGCTCTGGTCTCGCGGTTCGGATTGGCCGGGCTCTATCCGTTGGTTCTGTTGCCGGCAGTGGGCATGGCTGCCGTTGCCTTGTCCCGGGTGACGTTGGCGGTGGATGGCCCGAGCGATTCAGGCGGCGCGCCTGCTATGATATCTCACCGGCTGCCGTTCTGGCTGATTCTGGCGATCGGTGTGCCTGCCGGCGTGTCGACCACGGCCATCCTCCAGTTGATCCCCACCCATCTCGATGCGTTGGGATTCGCTCTTACGTTTGGAGGGTTTTCCACCGCGATGTTCGGGTGGGGCGGCGCGGTCGGGCCCTTCGCCTGGGCGGCCGTCGCCCTGCGCAGGGGCGACCTGCCGTGCTCGACGGTCGCCTTCCTGCTGGCGGCGCCGTTCACGTTCTTCTACCTGCTGTTCATCGAGGCTCGCATGGCCGTGGTGTTCTTGTTTGCCGCAGGCTTCTTCTCCATGTCTGCCTACATCCTGACGATCACGCTGGCTCGCTACGCCCGAGGCCTGAAACTCGGTCAGCGTATGGCGGCCATCGTCGGCGGCACCTGGGGCATCGCCTACGTGGTCTTCATGGGGCTCGGCGTGCTGGCCGACCATGTCGGCACCGGAGCAGTCCTGAAAGTGACCCCCTTCGGGTATGCTCTGTCGGGGCTGATCGGTCTGTGGGCGATGCGGAAATACCCTGAGATGGGACGCGGCATTCGTTCTTCGCCGGCCGTTGTCGCGGCTCATGAGCATCCGCCGGTATGAGTCCATGGGCGTTGCGGGCGGATCGACCTGACGTTAGAATGGCTGCAACGTCTGTACGGATTCCAGAATCAGCCTGTGGGAGGTCGAATCATGTTGAGACGGATTGGTCTGCGGTGTCTGACACTCACAGCTCTGTTGCTGGGCGTGGTGGCGGCAGCCGGCGGCCAGCCTCAGGAAGATGGGTTTGTTCCGTTGTTCCCCGAGGACGGCGTGCCGAAAGGCTGGCTCGTTCGCGCCTGGAACGACGTGAGCAAGCCGGTCGATCCGGAGGTCAGGTGGTTCGTCAAGGACGGGGTTCTGCACGGCAGCGAGATGCGGGGGACCTGGCTGGTCAGCGAGCGTCAGTACGGCGATTTCATCCTCAAGTACGAGTTCAAGCTCGGCGAGCTCGGCAACAGCGGCTGCGCCTTGCGGGCTCCGCTCTTCGGCGATCCGGCTTTCGACGGCATGGAGCTCCAGATGGCCGACTACCGCTACAACACCAGCGCCAAGGACTCGGAGCTGACCGGGGGAATCTACCGGGCGATCACGCCGCGAAAGCAGGTCTACAAGCCCACGGAGTGGAACAGCTATCTGATTGTTCTGGCCGGGTCGCACCTGCACGTCGTGCTCAACGGCGAGCTGATTCACGACCTGGACCTGAACGAGCAGACGCAGGCGGTCAAGCGGCACGACGACTCATCGGCCCCGCCCGTCAAAGACCGACCCCGCAGAGGCCACATCGGTTTCCAGGAACTCAGTCGCGGCGGCAGCCACGTGCAAATTCGCAACGCCCGGATCAAGGTCCTCAACGAGCCTGGCCCATAGGACGCATCGGCAATTGCCCGCAGAAGGCCTGAACGAAAGCCGGTCTATCGCGTAGAAGAATAGGTCGCATAGGTCCGTTATGAGCACGGAAACCGATTCATGAACCAGAAAGGCCGACAACACCAGATACGGCGTCTTCCGGTGGAGGTCCTGATCTGCCTGCTTGCGGCGGCCAATGCCTCGTCAGGGATGGTCTTGTGTGTCGGCGCTCACGGCCACGTTGCCATCGAGCCACTTGGTCACCGCCATTGCGACGGCACGCTGCACGACGCCCATGGCGAGCCGTCGCACGAGCACGACAGTGGCTACACGGCACAGGGACGCTGCCGTCCGTGTGTGGATGTCCCGCTCTCGCTCGGACCGCTCGAAAAGAGGAGTCTGTCCGACCTGCCACCGGACGCGGTCTCGCCGGTGATCGGTGAATCGCCCACTGTGAGCCGGAATCTCGGCACGCCCGCCCCGGCATCGGAAGGCTTGTTTCTCCCCCCCGATCAAACCGCATTGCGCAGCATCGTGCTCCAGGTGTAGTCTCCCACCACGCTGGTAATCGGCCCGGTTCGCATTTCACTGCGCCCGACAGCAGAATCTCTGCGCGGAAAGCCCCGGGATATCGAACTTTTCTTGGTGGGAGTCCATACGCATGTATCGCAGCATCTGCAAACCGTCCGTCGCGGCTCTGTTGCTCTTGGCAGCCGGTTGCCGGACGATGGAGGATCCGTCGACATTGCCGTCGCGTGGTGTCTCGGAATCCGCTGCATCTGTTCAGGAGACCTCGACCGTCGCACTGAATCCTGAACCGACCGGCGTTGTCACGCTGCGCGAGGCGGCGGCATTGGCCCTGATGCACAACCCTCGACTTGCGGTCGTCTCGCTGGAACGCCGCGCGGCCGACGCCCGACGACTCCAGGCGTCTGTGCGACCGAATCCGGAACTCGCTGTGGAGATCGAGTCGCTGGCAGGCCGTGGGCAGCGCAGCGGTTTCGACGGCGCCGAGACCACTGTTTCACTGGGCCAGTTCATCGAACGAGGCGGCAAACGCGACAAGCGTCTGCGCGCCGCGTCGCTCGGCGCGGAGGTGGCCGAATGGGATTTCGAATCGCAGCGTCTGGACGCGCTCCACGAGGTCACGCAGACCTTCGTCAGGTTGCTGGCGGCGCAGGAGCGTTTGGCGCTGGCCGGGCAGTTGCACGATCTGTCGAGTGAAGCTCAATCGGCCGTGGCCCAGCGTGTCGAAGCGGGCAAGGACTCGGCGGTCGACGCCTTGCGGGCGGATGTGGCTTTGTCCCACAGCCGGATTGCGCTTCGGAAGGCAACACACGCCCTGGTAACTGCCAGGCAGAACCTGGCGGCAACGTGGGCATCGCGTGCGGCGTCCTTCGAGATGGCGGCAGGGGATTTCTATGTTGTGGCTGCCCCTCCCACGATAGCGGACGTGAACGAGATGATCGCGGCCAATCCGGACCTGGCGCGCTGGGCGACCGTGCAGAAGCAGCGCCGGGCCGCGCTCGACCTGGAGAAGGCCGCAGCCAAATCGGACATGACCGTCGCAGCCGGAGTGCAGCGATTCGAAGAGACGGACGACTCGGCCTTTGTGGTAGGCCTGGCCTTGCCGATTCCGCTGTTCGACCGCAACCAAGGACGAATCGAAGAGGCTGCCGCAAACCTTGCCAAGGCCGGAAAGGAACGCCAGGCCGCGGAAACGGAAATCGCGACCCTGCTCAGCCAGGCGCTCAACGGTCTGGCTGCGGCGTACGAGGAGGTCCGGATTCTTCAGACCGATGTGCTGCCCAAGGCGCAGCAGGCGTTCGAGGCGGCGCAGCAGGGGTATCGCGAGGGCAAGTTCGACTACCTGTACGTTCTCGATACGCAACGAACGTTCTTCGAGACCAAGGTTCAGTACATCGACGCCGTGGAGGCATGCCATCTGTCGCGCGCGGATGTCGAGCGGTTGATGGGCCAGGCCATCGATCCGGATCCCACGAGCGCCGGCGGAAAGGAATAGAACGATGAAACGCATTCTATGGCTGTTACTGCCCGCGACTCTGGCCATTGGTCTGGCCGCAGGGGCCGTGGGGCAATGGAAGTTCGACCTGCTCTCTTATCTTGTGACCCGGGGCGAGTCGACGGATCATGCCGTCGATGATGAGCACGCCGAGGTCGAGTCGCACGAGCACGAAGGGGAGCATGTCGTCGAGTTGAGCGCCGAGCAGATCGCCGAGCTTGGCATTGAAGTGGCCGTGGCAGGCCCCGGACAGTTGCGGCGAACCGTGTCCCTGCCGGGCGAGATCGCGGTCAACGCCGACCGGCTCGCCCATATCGTGACACGAGTTGCCGGTGTGGCCACGGAGGTCCGAAAGACGCTTGGCGACACGGTTGCGCAGGGGGAGATCCTGGCGGTGGTGGAGAGCCGGGAGCTGGCCGATGCCAAGGCCGCCTACCTGGCCGCGCGGCAGAAGCTCGAACTGGCGCAGGCGACGTTCACCCGCGAGCAGGGCCTCTGGGACAAGCGCATCAGCTCCGAGCAGGAGTTCCTCGACGCCAGGCAGGCCGTTGCCGAGACGCGGATCGAGCTGCACGCCGCCGAGCAGAAGCTCCACGCGCTGGGACTGGACGACGAGTACGTTCGCGCTTTGCCCGACCTGCCGGACGTGCTTCTGACGCGCTACGAAATCGTCGCGCCGTTCGATGCAACCGTGATCGGCAGACACATCACCATCGGCGAGGCCCTGAAGGACGACTCCGAGGTCTTCGTCATCGCCGACCTGTCCACGGTCTGGGTGCAGCTCGACGTGCATCAGCGGGACCTGGCCTATGTCAGGGAGGGCCAGGAGGCGGTGGTCACCGTCGGTCCCGGCGTGCCGCAGGCCAAAGGCCGGATCAGCTATGTCGGCCCGATTGCCGCCGAAGACACGCGCACGGTCTCGGCCCGCGTGGTGCTGCCAAACGTCGAGGGCCAGTACCGGCCCGGCCTGTTCGTCACGGCCGAGATCCTCGCCGAAACCGCCTCCGCCGACGTCCTGGTTCCTGAGCAGGCGATTCAGTCCCTCGAAGGGCAGCCTTGCGTCTTTGTCCCGTCCGAGCACGGCTTCGAGGCCCGGTTCGTATCGGTCGGCCGGTCGAGCCAGGGGGCGGTGGAGATCGCGTCGGGACTGACGGCCGGCGAAACCTTCGTCCGCCGGGGCGCCTTCGAGCTGAAAGCCGCGATTGTCACCGCCAGTCTCGGCAGCCACGCCGGCCACGGTCACTGAAAGGAGCCGACGCATGCTCGCGCGAATCGTGGATGCATCCTTACGCTATCGGTTCTTTGTTCTCATGGCCATCCTGGGCATCGTCGGCTTCGGTTCGTACGCCTACACGCAGTTGCCGATCGACGCCTTTCCGGACATCTCGCCGGTGATGGTTCCGGTCTTTGCCGAGGCGCATGGCATGGCCCCGGAAGAGGTCGAACGCCTGATCACGTTCCCCATCGAGTCGGCCATGAACGGTCTGCCCCACGTCACGCAGATCAAGTCCACCTCCGCGTTCGGCATGGCCGTCATCTACGTCTACTTCGAAGATGACGTGGACGTCTACTTCGCGCGAACGATCGTCGCCGAGCGTCTCGATCAGGCGCTGGCCGAGCTTCCCGAGATGCACGAGCCGCCCAAGCTGGGCCCAATCTCGACCGGGCTCGGACAGATCTTCATCTACTACCTGACGCTCGACGAAGGGACCGACACCGAGGGCAAGGCCCCGGACATCTACCTGCGAGAGGTCAACGACTGGATCATCAAGCGGCAGCTCCAGACGGTGCCCGGCGTCACGGACATCCTTTCCATCGGAGGCCATGTCCTGCAATACCAGATTCGCGTCAATCCCCACGCGCTGAATCAATACCGCATCGCGCTCGACGACGTGGTGCGAGCGGTCCGGTCCAACAACGCCAACGTGGGCGGTCAGTTCATGGTCCTGGGCCAGGAAGAGCACCTCGTTCGCGGCATTGGGCTGCTGCGTACGCTCGACGACATCGGCGGCATCCACATCGCCGTTCGCAACGGCATCCCGGTGAGAGTCTCGGATGTCGCCGAGGTCGGCTACGGCCCGGAGGTTCGTCGGGGCGTGGTCTCGCGCAACGGGACCGAAGAGGTGGTCTCGGGCATTGTGCTTCAGCTCTATGGCGAAAACACTTCGGAAGTCATCGCCCGGCTGTACGAGAAAATCCCCGAGGTGCAGGCGTCCGTGCCCGATGGCGTGCGCATCGTGCCGTATTACGAGCAGGCCGAACTCGTCCGCCAGGCGACCGGAACCGTCAAGACGGCACTGCTGCTGGGGGCCGCACTGGTGGTCGCGACGCTCTTGCTCTTCCTGGGCAACGTTCGAAGCGCACTGATCGTGTCGCTGTCGCTTCCGTTGTGCGCCCTGATCAGCGTGATCTGCATGCGTCTGACCGGCATCTCAGCCAACCTGATGAGCCTCGGCGGGATCGCCATCGGTATCGGCATGCTGGGCGACGGCGCCATCGTCATGGTCGAGAACATCTTTCGGCAGCTCAACGTCGATCCGAAGGAGACCGCGCGGGAGAAGGTGCAGGTTGTCTTCGAAGCGGCCCGCGAAGTCAGCCGGCCGATCGTCTTCTCCATTCTGATCATCGTCACGGTCTTCGTGCCGATCTTCGCCTTGCAGGACGTCGAGGGCAAGATGTTCTCGCCCATGGCCGCCACGTTGTGCTTCGCACTGGCCGGTTCGCTGGTCGTTGCCATCGCCGTCGCGCCGGCGCTCTGCACCTATCTGCTGAAAGGCCACCGGCATCGGGAGTTCAAACTGGTCGGCGGGCTCATGCGGATTTACCATCCGCCGCTGCGCTGGACGCTGCGTCATCGGTCCCTTGTCGGGATATTGGCGCTGGCTGCGTTCGTCGTCAGTGTTGCGGCGGTGCCGCACCTTGGGACCGAATTCATTCCCACACTGGAAGAGGGTTCGATCCAGATCGATGTCACCATGGCGCCATCGATTTCGCTCGAGAGGGCGGTTGCGACGGTGCAGGCTCTGGAACGGAAGATCATGGCCTTCCAGGAGGTGGAAGAAGTCCTCTCGCGCATCGGCCGGCCCGAATCCGGAAGCCACCCTCATCCGGTCAATTACGCCGAGATGCACGTCGCGCTGAAACCGCGCCGGCAGTGGGGTCGCCATAGCAACAAGGCGGCGTTGATTCAGGCCCTGCGAGAGACGCTCTCGGCCTATCCCGGCGCGCAGTTGAACTTCACGCAACCGATCCAGAACCTCTTCGATGAACTGCTCTCCGGCATCAAGGCGCAGGTGGCGATCAAGCTGTTCGGCGAGGACCTCGATGTGCTGCGCGCCAAGGCCGGCGAGATTGCCGAGGCCATCGCGGGTGTGCCGGGCCTGGTCGATCTGGCCGCCGAACAGAGCTTCGGCCAGCCCCAGGTGCAGGTGATCGCTGATCGTGCGACCTGCTCGCGTTACGGCATCGACGTCAGCGACATTCTCGCGCTCGTGGAGCTGGCCATCGGAGGCGAAGTCATCGACACGATCTATCTTCAGAGCCGCCGGTTCGGCATCCATCTGCGTTACCAGGAGCCTTACCGGGCCGACCCCGATGCGATCGGAGGCCTTCTGGCGCCGGCGCAGAATGGGACGCTCGTGCCTCTCAAGCAAGTCGCGCGGATCGAGCAGGTTACCGGGCCCATTCAGATCAACCGGGAACATAACCAGCGGCGCTGGGTCGTCCAGGGCAACGTGCGAGGCCGTGACATGGGAGGTGTGATCGCGGACATCAAGGAGGTGATTGCCGCGAAGGTCAAACTGCCGCCGGGCTACTACGTCGAGTACGGCGGCCAATTCGAGAACCAGCAGCGCGCCATGATGCGCCTTTCGATCATCGTTCCGATCGTCGTCGCAACGGTTCTGCTGATGCTCTTTCTGGCGTTCGGCTCGGTCCGTCACGCGATGCTCATCGTGCTGGGCATTCCGCTGGCGCTCGTCGGAGGGATTGTGGGGTTGCTGCTGACGGGCGAGTACCTGTCCGTTCCGGCCGCCGTCGGGTTCATCGCCCTGTTCGGCATCGCGGTGCAGAACGGGGTCGTGCTCGTCACGCGGATCAACCAGATGCGCGACGAGGGCAGGACGCTCGACGAGGCGATCGTCGGCGGCAGCCTGCAACGCCTCCGCCCGGTCCTGATGACGGCCACCACGACCGTGCTGGGTCTGCTGCCGCTGCTGCTGGCGCACGGCATCGGCTCGGAGGTCCAGCGCCCGCTGGCGACCGTCGTCGTTTTCGGCCTGACCTCGGCCACCTTCCTGACCCTCTTCGTCATCCCGGCCCTCTATCCCTGGTTCACCCCGCCGCGAACCGGGGACGGACCAACAGACTTGCGAAAGGCGTCGATTCCGTAGAGAATAGCGCCGCGCGAACCCCATGAAGGTCTGGCTGGATCGAGAGGTCATAGAATGAAGAGCGTCGCTGTTTCCGCAGGCGTTGTCTTTGTGGTCCTCTGGGCGGGCGTCTCGGCCGGCCGGGACGACGCCGGCCTCAAGGCAGGCCCAATCTCCTCCACCATCAGGGTCCACGAGGAGGGACGCTACCTGGTCGATCCGCAGGGCTGTCCCTTCCTTGTGGTCGGTGACACGGCGTGGTCGCTCCTCGTTCAAGCCGGTCCCGAAGACATCGACCGCTATCTCGACGATCGGAGGGAGAAAGGCTTCAACTCGATCATCGTCAACCTGATCGAGCATCGGTTCTGCTCGAGCCCACCGCGGACACGCGCGGGCCTGACGCCCTTTACGACGCCCGGCGATGTGTCTACGCCGAATCCCGCTTACTTCGATTTCGCGCACGAGGTCGTGAGGAAAGCCCATGACCGCGGCATCGTCGTCTGGCTTGTGCCAGCATACCTCGGCTACGCCGGAGGCGACGAGGGCTGGTTCCGTGAGATCAAAGCGGGCGCGCAGAGAAGTTGCGCGCCTACGGCCGGTTTGTCGCAGAGCGGTTTGCCGACCTGCCCAACATCGTCTGGGTCATGGGAGGGGACTTCACCCCTGAGCCGGCCGACCAGTGGACGGCCGCGGCGCTGGCCGAGGCCATTCGCCGGGTCGATTCCGTGCACCTGATGACCGGGCATGGCTCGTCATCCAGTTCGGCCGTTAGCGCCTTTGGCGAGCGACCCTGGCTGGGGATCAACGCTGTCTACACCTACGAGCCCACGCTGTTCAAACGCATGTTGGCTGAGTACGGCCGGTATCCGGTTCGCCCCTGCGTCCTGTTCGAATCCCGGTATGGGGACGAGCACGATTCGCGTCCCGAGCAGATTCGTCGACAGGCCTGGTGGGCCATGCTCAGCGGGGCCTGTGGACAGTTCTTCGGCAACAATCCGATCTGGCACCTCGACGGGCCCGGGATTACCGAGCCGAAGATGACCTGGCAGAAGGCGCTGGACAGCGTCGGTTCGCAGGACATGGTCCGGCTGCGGAAGCTGTTCGTCGCGCTGCCCTGGCAGCGGCTTGTGCCGGAGCAGGGCCATGCCATCGTCACGGACGGCTACGGCGACGACGTCGCCACCGCCTTGACCGCGCAGACCGGCGACCGGAGGCTCTCGGTGACGTACATCCCCTCGACCGGGATTGAGTCCCGGACACTGACGGTTGACTTGACCCGATTCGCCGGGACGGTGATCGCGCAATGGTACGATCCGACGAACGGGCGCCGCATTGCGGTCGGCGACCCGTTGCCGGCGGACCGGCACGCTCACGTGTTCCGCACGCCGGGCAACAACGGGACCGGCGCCAACGACTGGCTCCTGATCCTGCAAGCCATGTAGGACATCTCCAACCGAACATCGGGACCAGCGCGTCTGAGGCGGTGACGCGCCTGTCACGGGGTCTTCACACGCCTGTTCCTCCAAATTCGGGCGAATCAGGTTGACGGCGAGGGGTTGAGATGGTAAGGTAACTACTGAACGACAACGTTGACTGCCGATAGTGGGCCGCGATATGGTTCATCGGGAATCCAGCGGAGGATCGGTTGTGGGCGGTGGGTTCCGAGGTTCCAGCTCCCCGGGTTGCTGAGCCGTTCGGGCAGGCCGCCATTCTGTAGGCTGGTCGGGGGCGTTGCAGGACGGGAAGAATGCGAAACAAAGCCAATTGCCGCTACCGACGCCGCCTGCCACGCGGCTCACGTGTTCGCAGGAGGGCAGGAATGCAGAACAAAGCCAATTCCGGCGGGCCGGGGCGGCAGCGATTGCTGATTGCGGGTCTCGGATTGGCGATTCGCGGCGGGGCAGTTATCCGATGTTGTGCCTGGGACGGACGCGAGGGCAATGCGCCAAACAAAGCCAATTTCCGCGTTTTTGGGCCTGATAACGAGGGTGGGTCTGAGAATCGAAGCCAATTGGGAGCCGCCTCGCCGTGTGGGAAGAGCGCTGGAAAACGGCGCGCGGGGTGGACAGTCTCCCTCGGCCTGCCGGCTGCCGGGTTACGGTTTCTCGGGCTAAAGGCGAGGTCCAGGCCTGCCGATACACAGCAGGGGGGTGCATGGAATTTCGGTTGCCAGCAGAACGTCCGAGTGATATATATGGATACATTCGGAGACACGCGTTTCTTGGCCCGGCGGCGGCCTGTGATGGACAGCTCATACGGGGCGCCACGGGGGGGCGAGCCAAGCCTGGAATCACACAGCGAATCGGATTTGGAGGCCGCGATGAAAGTGTGGTGCGGGCGTAAGATCGACGACCATCAGGGCGCGAGCGGTCCCGCTACACCGACAATCTCTCTCGACCTCCTCTCAGCACTTTGGGTTGAAAGGAGGTGAGCCAGCGCAGATTTCACGGTTCGTCCGCCGGCAAGGGTGCGTTTCGGTGACCGTGCCGGGGACGGGTCCTGCGGCCTGACGGCTTGGCTCGACGACCGAGGATTGACCTGTTCCGAGTTCATCCTGAACTGGGTCAACAGCGTGGTCGGATTGGCCAACCCGTCTCTGGCCGGCGATCCGGTCCCGGCGGATGAGGCGATCGACATCCCGCGCGACGTCGTGCTGAGCTGGATGCCCGGCACATACGCCGTGACACATGACGTCTACTTCGGCGCCTCGTTCGACGACGTCAACGCCGCCGGTCGGGGCAATCCGCTGGGCGTGCTGCTCAGCCAGGGCCAGTCGGGCACGACGTTCGACCCGCCCGGAGTCCTCGATTTCGGGCAGACCTACTATTGGCGCGTCGATGAGGTCAACGGCGCCCCCGACAACACGATTTACAGAGGCGTGGTCTGGAGCTTCACCGCCGAACCGTTTGCTTATCCGATCACCGGCGTTGTCGCCACGAGCAACGGCAGTTCGGAGTCGACCGCTGGAGCGGAGAATACGGTCAATGGTTCCGGGCTCGATGCCGCCGATCAGCACTCGACCGACAGCGGCGACATGTGGCTGGCGACGCCGGGAGCCGATCCGCTGTGGATACAGTTTGAGTTCGATCGCGTCTACAAGCTCCACGAGATGCTCGTCTGGAACTACAACGTGCAGTTCGAGATCATTCTCGGCTTCGGACTCAAGGGCGTGACCGTCGAGTACTCCGAGAACGGCGCCGATTGGACCGCGCTGGGCGACTTCGAGCTCGCACGAGCGACGGCCAAGGCCACGTACGCGGCCAATACGGCGGTTCCGTTCGACGGGGTGCCGGCCAAGTACGTCCGGCTGAACGTCAATAGCGGCTGGGGCATGATGGGACAGTTCGGCCTCAGCGAGGTCCGCTTCCTGTTCACTCCGGCGCAGGCCCGCGAGCCGCAGCCGGCCGACAGGGCTACCCGCGTCGATCCGGCGACGACCTTGAGCTGGCGTGCCGGCCGAGACGCGGTGTCTCACGAGGTCTATCTCGGAACCGATGCCGGCGCTCTGGCCTTGGCCGGGACGGTCGATTCGGCGAGCTTCGCACCGGCCCTGGAGTTCGGCAGCACCTACTACTGGCAGATCGTGGAGGTCAACGAGGCCGACGCGGTCACCGCGTGGCCCGGCGACGTCTGGCGTTTCTCGACGCTGGAGTACGCGTCGATCGATGGGTTCGAAGCGTATGACGACGATGTCGACGCCGGCACGACCATCTTTGACACCTGGCTCGATGGCTGGGTCAACGACACCGGCTCTACCGTCGGCTATTTCAACGCACCGTTTGCCGAGAAGACCATCGTCCATAGCGGCAAGCAATCCATGCCTCTGGAGTATGACAACAGCGTCTCGCCGTTCTATTCCGAGGCGTGGCGCGAATTCGAGACCGCCCAGAACTGGACCGGCAATGGCGCCGACACCCTCGTGCTCTACGTGCGAGGCCACGCGCCCGACTTCGTCGAGACCGCTGGCGGCCAGATCATCATGAGCGGCGTCGGCACGGACATCTGGAACAACGGCGACCAGTTCCGCTATGCGTACAA
>CAZOFX010000111.1:0-17976 GCA_964579055.1 uncultured Pirellulales bacterium | reverse complement strand
ACATCTTCTACGAGGAGGCCGCCCGCGTGCCGTTCCTGATGCGGTGGAAGGGCCGGATTCCCGCGGGCAGCGTCTCGGACGCGTGCCTGAATACGCCGGACATCATGCCCACGCTGCTGGGCCTGGCGGCCTTAAGCTCGCGCATCCCGCAGAGCGTCGAGGGCATAAACCTGGGCCACGTGGCGCAAGGCAAGTCCGGCCCGGAACCCGATGCGGCCTTCCTCATGAACACCGGCGCCTGCGCCATCTGGGAGGACGGCCACGAGTGGCGCGCCCTGCGGGACCAGCACTACACCTACGCCGTCTTTCGCGGCGAGGGCCCCAAAAACCTGCCCCGAAAAGAGGTGCTGTTCGACCACGTCGCCGACCCCTGGCAGGTGAAGGACCTGGCCACCGATCCGGCCCGCCGGGACACCTTGCAGAAATATCGGGCCATGCTCCAGGCGAAGATGGCCCAACTCCACGACACCTTTCCCGCTTCGAGCTGGTACCGCGACCGCTGGACCGACGGCCACCGACGCATCACCGCCACCGCCCAAGGCCCCCTCCCTCAGGAGACACCGATTTCCTGAGAATCTTCGCAATTTCTCCGTTACCATCCGTCCGTGTCCCGCCTTACAATCTGGGGGACCAAAGTCAGTCTTTTTGCACGGGACGACGCGGATGGGATGCAAAACACTGTTGCGGCTGATTCTGATGGGGACGCTGGCGGTTGCCGGTGGGTGCAAGAAGGAGCCCCACCAGAGCGCAAGCCCACCCAAACACGCACGATCCAAAGCAGCCACACCACTGCACAAGGCCGCCGAGGAAGGCGACATCGAACAGGTGCGATCGCTCGTCGCCTCCGGGGCAGGCGTCAATGCACAGACCACAGGCGACTGGACGCCGCTTCACTATGCGGTCCGAGAAGGACATGGGGAGATCGTTGCTCTGCTGCTCCATCACGGAGCGAACGTGAATGCCAGAGATACAGGCGGGGACACGCCCCTGGATGTCGCGATCTGGTCGGAACACCCCGATTTGGCGGAACGGCTCATCGCCGAAGGCGCCGAGGTCAAGACCGAGAATAACCTTGGGGAGACACCACTTCACGAGGCGGCCGATGAAGGCTATGACGACATCGTGAAGCTATTGATCGCACGCGGGGCCAATGTTAACGCGGCAAACGCGTGGAACGGGAGTCCTCTAAACTGCGCCGTTTCGAGCGGGCATCTTCAGACCGTGCGGTTGTTGGTCGAGGCAGGCGCGGATATCAATGCAAAGTGTATCGATCACAAAACACCGTTGCATTACGCGGCGGAGTCCGGGCATGCGGACGTCGCCGCATTTCTCATTGCCGAGGGTGCTTTGCTGGAGGAGAGGAACGACGCAGGCGACACGCCTTTGCACGTCGCGGCATCGCGAGGTTGGGAAGAGGTCGCCGAGCTTCTCGTCACACAAGGTGCCGCGATAGAGTCGGTAACATTCGACGAACGGACGGCATTGCACCTGGCAGCCAAGGAAGGGCACAGCGATGTCGTGCGGGTCCTGGTGGCTCACGGCGCCAACGTCCAGGCTCGCGACGGGACGGGTTCTGCGCCGCTGCATCTGGCAGCCGCTTCAGGTGAAGGTGAGACCATCGAATATCTCATTGCCGGGGACGCCGATGTCAATGCGCGGGCCAGCAACGGGCGGACGCCACTGTACGCAGCGGTCCTGCGCGGGCACGGCGAGGGGACATATCTGCTGCTGAGCCATGGAGCCGATCCCAATCTGGCGATATCGTCGGGCTCGACTCCGCTCCATTGTGCGGCGCGCAAGGGGCTCGTCCAGTTGGCCGAGTTGCTTCTGGCGCACGGCGCCGATGTCGACGCAACGACAAACGCAGGCTATACGCCGTTGCACAGCGCGGTTCGTGCGGGTCACGCCGACGTTGCTGCCCTGCTGATCGCCCACGGTGCCGACGCAACAGCGCGAACGGGCGAGGGCAGGACGCCCATCGATCTTGCACCCCAGATGAGCCGGGAGGCCTTCGCGGCGATTCTGACGCAGAACCACCCCAACGGGGCAGCAGAAACGTTGTCGACGGCAAGCGACTCGCACGCGGAGATGATTGAGGTCCGCCTGCCGGAGCCGAATACTCCTCTGGAGTTCCTCGTCCGCGACAATACGGCGTTCGCGCTGGACTTGTACCGGCAGTTGCGGATGCAGGAAGGCAACCTGTTCTTCTCGCCGTACAGCGTCTCGACGGCCCTTGCGATGGCGTTTGCCGCCGCCCGGGAGAACACGGAGAGGCAGATGGCCCGGACGCTGCACTTCACGCTGAACCAGGACAGCCTGCATCCGGCCTTCGCAGAGTTGCGGACGATGCTGGAGAATATCCAGCAGGCCGGCGACATCAAGCTGAGCCAGGCCAATTCCTTGTGGCCGCAACACAGATACCCGTTTCTGCCTGCGTATCTTTCGCTGATCGAGCGGCACTACGGGGTCTCGATCACGGCGGTCGATTACACGAGTCAAGCAGCGCGGCAGGCCGCCTGCAAGACGATCAACGCGTGGGTCCAGGAGAAGACAGAAGGCCGAATCTCAAATCTTATCAGTGAAGCGCACCTGGACAAGTTGACGCGTCTGGTGCTGACCAACGCGATCTACTTCAAAGGCCGATGGGAAAATGAGTTCGAACCCGAACGCTCGAAGGATGCTCTGTTCTTTCTCTCGGCCCGCAAGTGCGTCGAAGTCGCGATGATGGATCAAACCGAGCACTTCAAGTACGCCGAGACCGATTCGGCGCAGATTGTCGAGTTGCCCTATCGCGGCGGCGAGGTATGGATGCTGGTAGTCCTGTCCAGGCAGATCGAGGGGCTTGGGGCACTCGAACGGAGCTTGTCGGTGGCGAGGTTGAACGCATGGCGAAACACCCTGACCGAGCGGAGGGTCAACGTCATGCTCCCGAAATTCGCGATGACCTTCGAGGCATGGTTGGGCAAGACGCTCAAGGCTATGGGCATGGCAGAGGCCCTGACGTGGCCCGGCGCCAACTTCGCCGGTCTCGACGGCGACCCGAACTGGTTCTACATTGATGAAGTGATCCACAAAGCCTACGTCGACGTGGACGAACGTGGTACGGAGGCGGCCGCCGCAACAGCGGTGGTGATGATGCTTGGGGGAATGCCCGCGCCTCCCCCGGTTTTCCGGGCGGATCATCCGTTCCTCTTTCTGATCCAGGAGAACCGGACCGGCAGCATTCTCTTTATCGGCCGCGTAACCGATCCCACCTCATCGGGTCAATAGGATTTCGTCAGATTTGCGCCGGCTCGATCCGCCTGCGGCGGACTCAGTCGGGCGAAGTGGGTTCGTCGGTATAGTCGTAGGGCGGCTTGCCCTGCTTGAGGCGGCAGTCGTACTGCATTCGGCGGAGGGTCTGGGTGAGCCAGTCGGCCAGCTCCGCGTTGCTCATGGTGCGGATCCGCTCGGGGGGCAGGGGCTTGCCGAACCAGACGACGATCGCGCCCGGGCGGAAGAGCTTGCGATGGCGGGGCCAGCACTCGAACGCGCCGTCGACCACGGCCGGGACGACCGGCGCCTGCGACCGGCGGCACAGCAGGCCGAAGCCCGGCTTGAACGCGGTGATCCTGCCATCGGCACTGCGCGTCCCCTCGGGGTACAGACACACGCCGTGACCGTCCTTGAGATTGGCGAGAACCAGCTTGATCGCCCCGATGTCGGCCCTGTCTCGCGACACCGGAATCGCGTTGGTCGAGCGGATCAGCCCGCCGAAGAAACGCGAGCGAAAGAGCGTGTCGCGGGCCATGAACAGCAGGCGGCGTCCGGTCCCGATGCCCATGAAGACCGGATCGAGGAAGCTCTGATGATTGCCGGCCATGATGAACGGCCCCCGCTCGGGAACATGGTCGCGCCCGTACGCGCGGTACCGGAAGAACGCCAGCGTGAACATCTGGCAGAGGAACCGCGCGACGAAGTACCACTTGACTTTGATCGTTTCTTTCAGCATGGGCTTCCGGTCGCCAAGCCAAGATCCTGGAATGATGGAATGGTGGAATAATGGAATATTGCAGAAGCACCGGCGCTGCGACCCATCATTCCAACATTCCAGTATTCCATCCTTCCACTCCTATTCGCAGCCCTCGCGCGATCGAATTGGTGTGCGATCCCGGCGCGCCGGGACCCTGCGACCTAAAGGACTCCGCCTGCATTTTGCCTTCTATCGATGTGGCCCAGCAGGCACTCGACGACTTCGTCGATGGTCAAGCGGGTCGTGTCGACGCAGATGGCGTCGGGCGCGGGCTTGAGCGGGCCGACCGCCCTGCTCTCGTCGCTGCGGTCCCGCGATTCGATCGCCCGGCGCAGCTCGTCCAGGTCGGCCTCGATGCCCTGCGATTCCAGTTCGACTTTGCGCCGCCGGGCCCGCTCCGTCGCGTCGGCGACGAGATAGAACTTGACGTCGGCGTCGGGAAACGCCACCGTGCCCTGATCGCGCCCTTCGGTGACCACGCGTCGCCAGCGCCGGGCGAACTGCCTCTGCATCTGGACCAGCGTCGCTCGCATCGGAGGCGACGAGGCGACGCAGCGGACGTTGGCGGTCAGCTCGGGACTGCGGATCCGGTCCGTGACGAGCTGCCCGTCGACGAAGACGCGCATCGCGTCCTCGCCCGGCTCGAATCCGAACGTATGGCGGCCGGTCACGCCGATGAGCTGCGACTCATCCTTCAGATCGATCCTGTCCTGCATCGCGGCGAAGGTAACGGCCCGGTACATGGCGCCGGTGTCGAGGAACGTTGCGCCGACCCGCGCGGCCAGACGTCGGGCGACCGTGCTCTTGCCGCTGGCGGCCGGACCATCGATTGTCACGACAAACACAGCCATTGCCGTAGCCAGTTCCCGGTTCTTCAGGTCCCTTTGGTCCCTTGGGTCCTTTCGATCTCCAAGGACCTAAGGGACCAAAGGGACCTAAGAGACTCACGCTTCACGGGTACGGGCGAATGATTATTCGCCCCTACTTCCCACCGAAGACTCGCAATCGCGGCACCCTTCAGTCCGGCGCGGCGGGCCCACCTTGACCGCGATCAGACTCGTGTCGTCAATCTGCCGGGCCAGGCCGGCGAATCGGCGGCGGTACGCCAGGACGTTGCGGATTACGTGGTCGGCCGGGCAGTCGGTAAACAGCTTGGCCGCTTCGATCATCCGGTCGCGTCCCCACACTACGCCGTTGAAGTCCATGGCGTCGACCAGACCATCCGTATAGAACAGCAGACAATCACCGTCCTCGAGCTGCACCGTCTCGATTTCGTATTTCGCCTGCGGGTCCACGCCCAGAACCAGTCCGCCCATGGCAAGGTCTTCGACCTGCCCGTTTCGGATCAGCGCCGTCGGCTCGTGGCCGCAGCTACAGTACGTCATCGTCTTCTCGCGGGCATCGATCGTCGCATAGAACAGCGTGATGAACTCCCCCTCGCGGCATTCGATGCACGCCATCTTATTGAAATTTTCCACCGCGTTCTTGGTGCGGATGGCCGCCTTCAGACCGCTGTTCAGGTCGCCGGCCAGCGGCCCCATGTCCTTGAGGATCTCGCGGAACCCCTCGGTGTAGGCCTGGACCGCGCCGCGGAACCAGCTCATCATGATGGCCGCCGGAACGCCCTTGCCGATGACGTCGGCGATGGTGATGACGACCCGGCCGTCGCTGAGGGGCAGGAAATCGTAGAAATCGCCGCCGACGTCAAAACAGGGAATATAGGTGGCCGCGATGTCCAGCCCTGTGATTCTGGGGGCTTTCTCGGGGATCATGCGGCGCTGGATCAGGCCGGCCAGGCGCATCTGCTCGGCGATCCGCTGTCCGGCAATCGCCTCGCCGTACAGCTTGGCGTTGGTGATGGCCACGGCGCACTGCGAGGCCACCGCCCGCGCGACGATGGTGTCGTCCCCCTTGAATCCCCTCGGCCGGGGACTGTACAGACGCAGAACGCCAATCGGATGGTTCCGGAACTGCATGGCGACCGTCAACTGGCTGACCAACCCCTCTTTGAGGGTCGTTTCCTTGTACTGGATGCGGCTGTCGTCCCGCATGTCGTCGATGACGATCGCCTCGCCCGCAAAGGCGGCGCGGATGACCTCGTCGTCCTTGGTCACGGGGCCTTTGTTGCGGTACTCCTCGCTGAGTCCGTACGTGCTGCGCATTTTCAGGTCGTTGGTCTCTTCGTCCAGCAGGCGGATCGAACAGGCCTTGGCGCCGACGATCTTCACCGCCGCCTCCGCCAGCCGGTCGAGGACTTCCTGAAGCGAGAACTCCCCCGCCACCAGCGTGCTGAGCTGGTAAATCTGCTCATTTCGTGCGATATCTCTTTTGGTTCTACCCATACTCTGACAATTCCACCCTTTCAGCGGGGGCATTATAAACGACATTGGGCCCGGCGGGAACGCTAAACTGCCCATGCGGGCCGCAAGCACGAAATCCGAATAGCGAAATCCGAAACAAGCCCGAAAGCCCAAAGCCTCAAATCCGAAAGCGGCCTTCGGCCGGGAGTTTGGGACATTCGGATTTGCACCATTCGAGTTTGTTTCGGATTTCGAGATTCGTGCTTCGCATTTCAGCTTCGGATTCGTCAGCGCCTGGGCGAAACCAAGGGTATCCGGCACCTTTCCTTCCGCCTTTTCTTCCGGCAGGCGGTCGGCGTCAGAAAGGTCCGACCAGGGTCACTCTGCCCCCCACCGGCGGCGGGGTGAACGCCTTGTATCGGTGTTTGTCCCAATCCCACCAGAGCCACTTCAACGACGGGTCTTCGAGCGGGACCTCGAATTCGAAGGCCACCTCCACTGGAAAGCCGCGTTCATCGACGGCGCGGACCTCGGCGGCCATACGTTCGAGACGGACCCGGTCGCCGGCCTTCAGCGGATGGCCGGGGCCGCGAACATCGCTGAGAACGCGGTAGAAGAACACGAAATCGAGCCGCTCGCCTTCCTGCTGGCAGTCGAAGAGGCTCTGCGAGACGGATCTGACGGTCAGCACGTTTGCCGCCGGACGGGCCACTTCGACCGCCCCAAAGCCGGGGGCCAGGATGCGTAGGCCTCTGGGCAGGGTCTGTCCGCTGTGGGCCCGAAGGAAGGGCTCGTAGAGGAACGAGGCGGGATTCGGAGCGTTGACGACAATCAGGTCTTGCCGGTCGAGGCCCGCCATCGTGCCCAGATCCATCGTCCTGGCCACTCGCAGCTCCATCTGCCCGGTCACGCGAGGGGCCATCAGTCGGGCGACCGCCGCAAACGGGATGTGGACAACCACGAATAGAACAAAAAGGTTTCGAGCCGAGGCCCGCAGCCACCACGGCCTGGCATAGACGGCCCGGACTCGCAGGAGCCTGCCGGAATCATCCCAGGCATCGGCCAACCAGCCGGCGATGAATTCAGAGATCAGGCCGAACGCTCCGATTGCCACGAACAGAAGCGACCGGCTCATCGGAAGGGTCGCGCAGAACGGGACCGCCGCGAGGACCATTCCGAGCAACCAGAACCTCGCGCGCCGATGCAACCGCACAAAACGCCAGAGAACCAGCGGGATCAGGACCGTCAGAATACAGAGGACAAGCCAGAGCAACGTCCGGCTCGCCGGCGGCAGAAAACTGTGCAGTTCCGGCGGGATCGTGGTCCACTGTCCGGCCAGCAGAAAGGGAGCTCGCTGGAGGAAGGCCAGGACGTAGCCGAGCGGCTCGCGGACCGGGTCGAAGTAAAAGCCCCCGCCCGAAGCGCCATAGCCCAGCAGGTTGTAGCAGAGACGCCACACAACGATGACGCCCGCCGCCGGAGCCAGGGCGAGCAGCCGATTCCGCCAGTGGTCCGACCGCAACGCAACCTCATACGCGAACAGATAGGCCATCGTCGCGATGCCCGCTTCGGCCGACAGCACCGACAGCAAAACGCACAGAGGCGCCAGCACCGCGCCGGGCCGCCACCGGTCGTGCCGCCAGCGGTCGTGCGTGAGGATCGCCAACAAGCCAAAGACCAGGCAGACCAGCAGGTTGCGGTTGGCGATCCACATGGTGGGAAAGAAGCTGCTGTCCTCCAGCACAAACAGCAGAGCCGCCAGTCCCGCCACCGGCGCTGCGTCGATGAACCTGCGGTACAGCGCCGCGACCAGCCACACGACCGCCGCAAACCAGAGGATGTTGTGCAGGTGCATCAGGGCCGGCCGGTCTGGGAAAAGCCGGTAATCCAGCCAATGGGTCAGTGCCGCTGCCGGCCGCCAGAAGGCGACGCGATGACCTTCGTACGTCCACCAGGGCAGGGCGCCATACGCTTTCAGCGCGTCGAGGTTTTGCCCCGGCGCTACCGCAACAAACAGATCCGAGAGAATTGGCCACAGAGAACCGGAACCGTCGGGCGCCAGCCCCTTTTCAGCCAACTGATCGACGTACGGCGATGGCCCTGCCAGTATCGCACGCTGCATGTAGTCGTCGTTCAGCAGTCCTCTGCCGACGGCCGGCAACGAGAATCCTATCGCCGCGACCACCAGAACCGCAGGCAGGTATCGCGACCCAAGCCATCCCGCAGCGCGTGCCAGCGCCGTCGTCCAGGCAGTCCTGATCCTGGACTGCGCGGCGACACGAGTGCGGCTGTCCCGGCCCAATCCTTTGCTGCGTTCCATCAGGTGAAGACTCACTTCCAGAAATCTGTCGGCAGTCCTCCCGCGACGCGGCCCGTCCTTGAAGGCAGACGAAACAACCGTTAGAATGGCGACGTACGGGAAATATCGGGAACAGGATACCGGCTTCGAGAGATTAGTCAACCGCAAACGGACCAGGGCGAATGGACCGGATCGCCAAGCATGTCATATTCGCAGGACAGGTTCAGGGCGTGGGCTTCCGCTACACCACGCACCGGATCGCCGGAAGGTACGACATCACGGGCTTCGTGCGAAACCTGCCCGATGGAACGGTGGAAATGCTCGCCCAGGGCCCGGCCGACGAGGTGGACCGCTGTCTCGCGGAGGTGCAGGACTCGTTCTCCGGCTACATCCGAGAGGCCAGGATCGTCGAGATTCCCCACCACCCTCAGTACGACGACTTCCGCATCACCCGCTGACATCTGCGGCGCAGACCCTCAGGCGCCGAGCGAGCCTCTACACTTTGGCCAGAAGCACGATGTAATTCTTGCCGTAGGCCTGGGCGCACTTCGGGCAGGTCGTGTAAAAGAAGTACAGCTTCTCCATCGCCTTCTTCTTCGAGGCGACGTACTCCTTCATCTGAGCCACCCATTTGCGGATGTCCTTGTACGGTCCTTCGAAGACCCGCGTCAGGAACGTCCCGGAGATTTTCGCCATCTCGGCGCCGGGCACGTCCTTGCTCACCGCGATATACACATCGGCGCCCCAGAGCGAGTTCTCGTCCGACAGCATCAGCGGCTGCGGCGGCAACGCACCCGCCTTCTGAATCCGCTCCATGTTGCGGACCATCACCCGCCCGAAGTTCAGCGGGATGTGCAGAAAGCTGTGGACGCGATCCTTAACGAACAGCCGGTTGTCGAGCACCACTTCCTTGTCGTCCCACGGTCCCGGATCGAATCGCGGGCAGCATCCGGTCTCCGCCTGCTCATAAAGCTTTTCCATGGCTATCGCCCCTTAAGAAGAATCATCCTTGGTCTCCACACCACGCGTATCGCCTTCTATCATAATGTCGAGTTCCGTCGTCATCAACACGCTTGCTCCAAGAACCAGCCCCGCAGCCGTGTGTGTATGTATGGAAACACCCTGGCATGCGTGTGGCAGCCTCAAGGCACAGCCTTGGGGATGGCGGACTTGACTGCCGAAGCGATCCCAGAAGCTCGCCCCCGCACGGAACCACGCCTGCGCTCTTCGAGCTTGAGGCTGCCACACACGACTCTCTGCGCCCCAACGATGCTTGCCGTGGAATCTGCCCAGACACTCGCGGCCCCAAGAAAAGGCAGGCGACGGGCCGTGGCATCCGATATAGTGAGGTAGGTTCGTGAGCAGACATCGAAGTGTCAGGAAGGGACCCGGCAAGTGACGAGCCGACACAAGAAGAAGTCCTCCGCCGGCGCCGGCAAGGGACCTGGACGAGTTGAATCGCGAAAGGCGGCGTCGAAGGCAAGCTCCGGCCCTGCCGCCTTCGGGCCGACGGGCGGACGTCTGTGGGCGTTCCGGCTCATCGCGGCCCTCGGCATTCCCGCTCTGCTGCTGGCGGCGGCGGAACTGGGCCTGCGGTTGATCGGCTACGGACACCATGCCAGCGCCATCATCGAGACCAGGATCGACGGCACTGCGTGGGCCTGCGACAACAGCCGGTTTGCATGGCGGTTCTTCCCCCGGCATCTGGCCCGCGAGGCCAGTCCGTACATCTTCCCCGAGATCAAGCCGGACAACACCTGTCGAATTTTCGTGCTCGGCGCCTCGGCGGCGATGGGCGTGCCCGAGCCGGCCTTCAGTTTCGGACGGATGCTCCGCGTGATGCTCGCAGATCGCTATCCCGGCGTGCGTTTCGAGGTCGTCACCACCGCCATGGCCGCCATCAACTCACACGTCGTCCTGCCGATCGCCCGCGACTGCGCCCGCTACGAGCCTGACCTTTTCGTCGTCTATCTGGGCAACAACGAAGTGACCGGGCCCTATGGGGCCGGCAGCGTCTTCGCGCCCCTGGCCGGGAACCTGTCCGTCATTCGAGCCGCCATCGCGGTCAAGGGCACGCGGCTGGGCCAGTTGGCGACCAACCTGCTGGCAGCGATGGGAGCGCACAGAGGAACTCCCGAGATGTGGCGCGGTCTGGAGATGTTTGTGGACAAGCAGGTGCGGGCCGATGATCCCGGCTTGCAGGCCGTCTACGCCCACTTCCGCGCCAACCTTCGGGACATCGTCGAGGCCGGTCGAGACAGCGGCGCCAAGGTGGTCCTCTGCACCGTCGGCAGCAACCTCAAAGACAATCCGCCCTTCGGCTCGCTGCACCGACGCAACCTGACGCAGGCGGAGGCCGAACGGTGGGACAAAACCTATCAACAGGCCGTTGCCCATGAAGAAGCCGGCCGCTACGTCGAGGCCGTCCAGGCATATCTGGCGGCGGCGGAAATCGACAACACCTACGCCGACCTGCAATTCCGGCTGGGCCGATGCTACTGGCGCCAGGGCGAGTACGAGAAGGCCTTCGAAAGGTACGCCAAGGCCAGGGAGATGGACACGCTGCGGTTCCGCGCCGACAGCGGAATCGACAAGGCCATCCGCGACACAGCGGCGAGCTATTCCGACGACGTATTTTTGGTCGATGCCGCCAAGGTGTTCGCAGAAAACAGCCCCCACCAGGTCCCGGGCGAAGAGCTGTTCTATGAGCACGTCCACATGAACTTCCGCGGCACCTACGTGTTGGCCCGCTCGATCCTGGAGCAGGTCGAGCCGGCCCTGCCGGACCGCGTTCGGACGCGGAAGGCGGATGAACGAGAACCGCTGGACGAACAGCAATGCGCCTCGCGTCTGGCCTACAGCGACGTGGATCGCTATGTCATCGCCGACAAGATCCTCAACGATTTTCTCAAACGGCCCCCTTTCAGCAATCGCCTCTACTACGAAGAGCAGGTCGAGCGGATGGAACGGGATCTGGCAACGCTCAAGGCCAGCGTGACGCCGCAGGCGATCCAACAAGCTGCCGAGCAGTGTCGTCAGGCCGTTGAGCACGACCCCGAGGACTGGCTTCTGCATTGGAAGTACGGCCAGTTCCTGGCCGAGCACATGAGGGACTACCGCGCTGCGGCCGAGCAGTTTCGCTGGGTTCGGGACCATCTGCCTCATTCGTGGCTGGCCCACCAGAGCCTCGCGACCGTCCTGGCGGCCTTGGGCAACGCGGACCAAGCCATCAAGCTGTACGAGCAGGCCCTTCGCCTCCAGCCGACCTCGGGCCGGACTCACTACTTCCTCGCCGAACAATGGCACAACAGAGGCAAGAACGACAAGGCCAGGAAGCACTACGCCGAAGCGATGCGATGGGAGCCCGACTGCGTGCCGGCCTACAACAACCTCGCGAAGATTCTCGCTGCGGAAGGCAAACACGCCGAGGCCACGGAGGTCTGCCGGCGAGGTCTGGCCTTTTCGCCCGACAGCGTCATCCTCCATTGCACCCTGGGCACGCTGCTCGCCCGACAGGGGCAGCGGAGCGAGGCAATCGAAGAGTTCCGGACCGCCCTGCGTTTCGACCCGAATTCGGCGCCCGCCCGCGACTCATTGAGAATCCTCCTGAATGGACCGAACTGACCAGACGCGACGAGGTACTGCTCCGAGATCCTGCGTAACGGCCCTCTCGTGGGTCTCGGTGTTGCTGTGCGCGGGAAGTCCTGTGTGCGGAAACGGCTCGGCCGCCCCGTGGCCCCGTCACATCATCGATAGTTCCTCGCGGGGCGCCGATGGCGTCAAGCTGGCGGACGTCAATGGCGACCGCCTGCTCGACATCGCCACCGGCTGGGAGGAAGGCGGCGTCACCCGAGCGTATCTGAACCCCGGTCCGGCCGATTGCGCCAAGCCCTGGCCCGCCGTGACGGTTGGGCACACGACCTCGGTGGAAGACGCCGTCTGGGCGGACCTCGATGCCGACGGCGCAACCGACGTCGTAACCTGCTGCGAAGGCGACAGGCGCACCATGTTCGTACACTGGGCCCCCACCGACAGAGATCGCCTGCTGTCGGCGCTGGCCTGGCGACAGGAAGAAATCCCTGCCACGAAGGATCGAATGCAGTGGATGTACGCGCAGCCTGTGGATGTGGACGGCCGCAACGGCATCGATCTTGTCGTCGGCGGAAAGAATCGCGATGCCCAACTCGGATGGCTCGAATCGCCCGTCGACCCACGCCGGATGGCGGACTGGCGATGGCATCCGATCTCGGAGGCCGGCTGGATCATGTCCATCGTGCCCTCCGATATGGATCACGACGGGGACGTGGACATTCTGATCACGGACCGAAAAGGTCCGGCACGCGGCTGTCGCTGGCTGGAGAACCCGGGACGAGACGCCGCCCAGAGCCGCCCGTGGTCCAGTCATTTCGTCGACGGACGAGGCCGAGAAGTCATGTTCGCCGCCATGGCGGACTTGGACCGCGACGGCCTGGAGGACCTTCTGGTTGCGAGCAAGCCGGCGGAGGTCCTGTACCTGCGGCGTCTCGACGCTGCCGGCAGGCGCTGGACCGAGTCCCGAATCGCCTTCCCGGAAGACATGGGCGGCGCCAAGGGGGTCGCCGCCGGCGACATCGACCTGGACGGGCAACTCGACATCGTGATTTCCTGCGAGGGCGCCGTCTCACCGAAATCAGGCGTCCGGTGGCTCTCATACAGGGAATCCCCCTTCGAGCCGACGTGGCATGGGCACGAGATCAGCGGTCCGGCGGGCATCAAGTACGACCAGATCGAACTGCTCGATCTCGACGCGGACGGGGACCTCGACGTGCTGACGTGCGAAGAGCAACACGAAGCCAAGGGGCTGGGCGTCATCTGGTACGAGAATCCCGCTCGATAGGAGGAAGATGTGCGGTGCACACCCTACCGTTACTGCGGGCGTGGCTTTTTGCCCTACTGCGGAACTCAATTGGCGACTCGTTCGACTATAGAGTGAAGCGAGCGAAGACGCTCGCCCTATCCGACAGCCCAGGAGTGTGAATGATGCAGAGGACCACAAGAGCCGCGACACAGTACTATGTGATAGCCACCGCTCTGATTCTTGTCCTTGCAGGCAGCCTTTTGCAGGCAGCAGCCGATCGCAACGCATCCTGCCCGTACTTCGCGATACAGGTCGTGGACCGCCAAACCGGTCGCGGCGTGCCGCTGATCGAATTGAAGACCACCAACAACATCCGCCACTACACCGACAGCAACGGGATCGTCGCGTTCTGTGAGCCGGGCCTGATGGATCGGGAGGTCTTCTTCTTCGTGCACGGCCACGGCTACACATTCCCGAAGGATGGCTTCGGGTCGCAGGGCACGCGACTGAAGACCACGCCCGGAGCAACCGCGACGATCCAGGTCGACCGCGTCAACATCGCCGAGCGGCTCTATCGCGTTACCGGTCAGGGCATCTATCGTGACAGCGTCCTGATCGGCCGGCCGGTCCCGCTGAAGCACCCCGTCCTAAACGGCCAGGTGATGGGACAGGATTCGGTCTTTACGTGCCTCTATCACGGGCGCATCTTCTGGATGTGGGGCGACACCGGTCGGCCCTCCTATCCACTGGGCAACTTCGCCATGAGCGGCGCCGTGTCGGACCTGCCCGAACGCGGCGGACTCGATCCGGCGGTCGGTGTCGATCTGAGCTACTTCGTGGACGAGACCGGTTTCAGCCGGAAGATGGCCCCTTTGAAGGAGCCCGGTCTGGTCTGGCTCGACGGACTGCTGACGGTGCCGGACCCGCAGGGCAACGAGCGGATGGTCGCGAAGTTCGCCCGCCTGAGCGGACTGGACAAGGTGCTCGAACGCGGGCTGATGGTCTATAACGACGATACCGACGCCTTCGAACCGCTGGTGCGGCCGGGCCTGGAGTTTCTGCCCTACCGAAACACGGGACATGCCTTCTCCGTCGAGGTGCAAGGCCGGCCCTATTACTACTTCACGTCGCCTTCGCCCATGGCCGCGCGCCTGCGCGTCCAGGCCCGGTGGGACGATGTGATCGACGCCAACCGCTATGAGGTCCTCACCGCCCTGCCGCCTGCGCCCTCCCGAGCGACGAGCGACGAGCGACGGATTTCCTCCGCCCGCTGGGTCAAGTTCGGCGAAGTGCTGGCTCGGCGAGAGTCGAGCAAGGCGGATATCATCGAGGCCCTGGAGGCCGAAGCCAAGGACGTGCGGGCCTACGACATCGAGTCGGGCAAGACCGTCACGCCGCACAACGGGACGGTGTATTACAACGCGTGGCGGAAGCGTTGGACCGGCATCTTCGTCCAGCACTTTGGCGGCCCATCCGCCCTGGGCGAAGTCTGGTACGCCGAAGCCGACACGCCCGTGGGCCCCTGGGCCTATGCCCGCAAGATCGTGACGCACGACAAGTACTCCTTCTACAACCCCAAGCACCATCCGCTCTTCGACCAGGACGACGGGCGAACGATCTACTTCGAGGGCACGTATTCCTTCACGTTCTCGGGCTCGGAGGAAACCGCCACGCCCCGCTACGACTATAACCAGATCATGTACCGACTGAACCTCGACGATCCGCGATTGGTGTTGCCCGTTCCTGTCTATCACATCCAGAGCAACGAATATCGACTCGGTGTGGCAGCCTCAACTCCGGAGGAGTTGGGGATGGCTTCGACAGCGCACCAGCCTCAGGCAGCGATCGAGGCTGCCACGCGCGGCGCGGAATCGATCCCCTTTTTTGCCGCGGAGCCCGATCGCGCGGGCAGCGATCTGATCGCGGTCTATGCGCAGAACGGACCCAACGGGCATCTGACCACAGAACGTCCCGTGGAATCGGCTACGCCGCTGTTCATCGCGATGCCACCGACCGAAACCGCAACCAAGAATGCCTGCGTCGTCAGTCTGTATGAGTACCGCAACGCCGAGTCCGGACAGGTTCTCTATGACACGGATCCACAATTGAACCGCCAGGGTTGGAAGCGTGCGGACAAACCGTTGTGCCGCGTCTGGAAGACCCCGCCGGGACCGTTGCTGCTCGATCCTCAGACCGGACCTGGTGATAACGAATAACCCGCAGAATGTACACGGCGCACGCTACGGCCGCCCAAAGACGCCGCGCAGCACATTCCACGAATCGTTCTCCTGCCGGCCGGTGAAGATCAGCGAGAATCCCGTCCCGTCCGGGCTGAGCCACTTGTTGGAGAAATTCCAGTAGAATGTATTCAACGGCACGTGTCCCTCGCCCCAGTTGTCGAAATACGCCACCGTCGTCCAGGGTCCCCACGGCTCGGGCGCGTCGAAGATGCCGAGCTTGCCGCGATGGGTCTCGGTATGCTCGCTACAGAGCAGGTAGCGCTCCAGGCCTGCATTGTAGCTGACGCTGATACACCAGCCGACGCCATTGTCGTCACGGAACACCGGCCGACGATGCGACAGTTCCCGCGTCCAGACAGGTTTGCCCTGGTCGTCCAGACGTTCGAAGAACTCCCACGTGCTGCGGTTGCGCATGTCGCGGTGCGGGACGCGAGCCAGGTCGATCCGGCCCGGACGCTGGACGACCAGCCACGGGACCTTGTCGGGATAGTCGTCCGGACCTTCCTCGCCCTGGTAGTGAATCAGGTAGTGATAGACGTATGCGTCACGGGCTCCGGCGTAGTTGCGGCCGAACTGGCAGATCGTCGGCATCATCACACCATCCCGCTTCGTGAACGACCAGTCGGCCAGCGTCCACGTCGCGCCGTGATCGGCGGAGGTCGCCAGCCGCACTTCTTTGAACGGATCGTTGCGAGGCGCGAACATGCCCACCCACATGGTCAGCACGCCGTCGATACAAACAATGCCGTAGCTCTTGCCCTCGAACGTAGCCGGGTGATCGGCCTCATGACCGCCCCAGACGTTGTGCCCTTGGTGGTCGTCCCACGGCCCCTCGATGCGGGCCACGCCCAGGCTCACGCGTCCCTGCGAGTTGGTGCCGCCGAATCCCCCGCCGTCACCCCATGCGGTGTATTGATGTCCATCGTCGGCCCACGTCACGGGCCAGTTGTCGCTGCCAGGTGCGGCCCGCGTATGCGTGGACCAGTCGAACGAAACGCCCTTGATGGAACCGCTGGGCGGATACGGGATGGTCGGTCCGACAACTGAATCGATCAGTCGCTTAAGGGCGTCGTTCTCCATGTCGCGGCCGTCGATGCGCGTGTCGTTCCAGCTAACGATCAGGTCGAGGCTCGGCAGAATGACCATCGCCCGCTTGCCGCCGTGGCCGAAGCAGCCGTATGCGTCGGTTGGCGCATCGGGCCAGTGCTGCTTGCCCTCGCGGTCCGCCCCATTGATCCACCATAGCCAGCTATAACTGCCCATGTGGTCGGTCTGATTGTCGGGGACTTGGCGTGAGCCGATGGACCGCTGGCCTGGCATCATCTCGGCCGCCTTGTCGCCTGCCCTCGGGATCGAGTTGGGCAGAGGACTCGTCACTGCCATCCGCGCCAGATCCGCACGCAGAAGCTGCTCGCCTTTCCACCTGCCGCCTCGCAGGTACAGCAATCCGAACCGGGCAAAGTCGCGGGGCGAGATCGCCACGCGTCCCGGCCGATCATCGACTCCGAAGGCCAGGAAGCTCGGCTCGTCCTGGCATCTGATCAGGTCGGTCAGTTGCGTGTGCAGCACGCTTTCATCGACGGTCGCGTGCGTCACGCCGTAGACCTTGGTGAACAGTGTGTCGAACAGCAACGCCATCTGCCAGTCGTTGTAGGCGTACGCCGTGCCAGGCTCTTCGACCAGGCCATAGCACGAAATCTGGTTGGCCATGTGACGCCACGTGATCCGCGCATCCTTGTGATCCAGGCCCGCGTTGATCTCCTTGAGCCGTGGCTCCCACGTGCTTACCGGCTGATCGACGCTCGGAATCCTGCCTTCCTCGACCGCCTTGAGCAGGAAGTACGCGTAGATCGGCTTGGCCGCCGACGCGACATCCATCCTCCGCGACGCGTCGCCCCATGTATAGACCATGTATCCATGCCGCACGACGCAGCCGAAGCCCCCGACGTCCTCGCTGAAGACTGCGAGCTTGCCCCCATCGAGCCCCACCTCATCCGGCGTCTTCGTCGCCCAATCCTTGCCCGGATAGACCGCCCCGGCGGCGACGCCGCTGATGCACAGCACCAACATCGAGTAGGTAAGCCATTTGCCCATGTCATTCCTCCGCAAAGTTGCCGTGTGAACGAGGCCGTAAGCTGTAGGCCGTAGGCCGAAGGAACCCGGTAGTCTACAGCCTACTCAGTTCTCCTTGAGCACCACGTCGTCGTACTCGATCTCGAATCGCAGCTTATGCCTAGTGCTCCATTACTCCTCGAGTAAGGGATAGAGCCTCTTGAGCTTCGTTCTGG
>CAZOFX010000110.1:0-18089 GCA_964579055.1 uncultured Pirellulales bacterium | reverse complement strand
CAGACCAGCATCGGCGCCCACAACCACCGCAGCCATCGCGACGACGGCTACACGCTGCCGGCGCCGGCGAACGTGATCACCGAGTACTTCCGCCAGGCCGGCTACTTCACCAGCAACGCCTCCGGCCTGAACTACAAGAGGGCCGGCAAGACGGACTGGAACTTCACCCCGAAAAGCCTGCCCTTCGACGGCACCGACTGGGCGCAGCGCAAGCCCAATCAGCCGTTCTTCGCCCAGGTCAACCTCAGCCTTACCCACCGGGACTTCAAGCGGGACCAGAAGAACCCGATCGATCCGACGGCGGTGAAACTGCCGCCCTGCTATCCGGATCATCCGGTCGCCCGGCGCGACTGGGCCGACTATCTCGAATCCATCCAGAACCTCGACACCGAGGTCGGCGTCTCCCTGGCCTGGCTCGAAAAGGAAGGTCTCGCGGACAGCACCATCGTCATGTACTTCGGGGACCACGGCCGCCCGCACGTGTGGGGCAAACAGTGGCTCTACGACGAGGGCATCCGCATCCCGGCGATCGTCCGCTGGCCCGGCCACATCGAGCCGGGCACCGTCGTCGACGATCTGGTCAGCAGCATCGATTTCGCGCCGACCTTCCTGTCGCTGGCGGGGATCACAGTACCCAAGCACCTTCAGGGCCATCCGTTCCTCGTCCGCGGCAAGAAGGCCCGCAAGTACATCTTCGCCGCCCGCGACCGATGCGACGGCACCGTCGACCGCATCCGCTGCATCCGCTCGAAGCGGTACAAGTACATCCGCAACTTCTATCCCGAGCGGCCGTACACGCAGTTCAACGCGTACAAGAAGCTGCAATACCCCGTTCTGACGCTGCTGCACGTGCTGCACAAACAAGGGCGGTTGACGCCGGAGCAGGCGCGGTTCATGGCGCCGACCCGGCCGCAGGAGGAGTTCTACGACCTCGAAAACGACCCGTTCGAGACGCACAACCTTGTCGACGACCGCGCGTACACCAAGGCCCTCAGGGAGCATCGCAGCAAACTCGACGAGTGGATCAGGGCCACCAAGGACCAGGGCCAGACGCCGGAGCCCGAGAGCGTGGTCGCCTACTGGCAGAAGGACATGGCCGAATCGTACGAGCGGCAGATGAAGAGCCGCGAGTTGTCTGCCGATATTTCCGATGAGGATTATCTGAGCTGGTGGGTCAAGAAGCTGCTCGTCTGAGCACGGTTCAAAGCTTGTGACATCTCGGAGGTGAACATGAACAGGATCATGTCACGTGTGTTGTGCGTCGTGCTGCTTGTTGTTCTCGTCGGCCACATATTCGGTCGCTCCACGCAAGCCGCCGACAGGGCGGATCGCATGACCTACGCCCAGGCCAAAGCGAGAGTCCCTCAGCAGCAACTGCCCGAGTTCTGGGTCGGCGACGTCAACGGGCTGGCGGACCGTTTCGAGAGGCTGATACGCGGGACCGCCTGCGTCATCGCGATCTCGCCCGGCGGCAGACCGATCCACCTCGTCACGTACGGCGCCAAAGAGCCGCTCCAGCAGAAGGCTAACTTCAACTCCGCCATCGGGGGCCGTCTGCCCAGCGCCTACATGGATAAGGACACTCGCAAGAAGCCCGTGGTCTTCTTCGTCGGTCCGGTGCACGGCCATGAGGTCGAGGCCTTGACCGGTCTGGTGAATCTCATCGAGATCATGGAGACCGGCAGGGACCTGCGAGGAAGGGACCAGAGGTCCTTGCAGGAACTCGGATCGCAGTGCCGTCTGCTGATCGTTCCGGCGGGCAACCCCGACGGGACGGCGCGGTTCGAGCCGCGATCGCTCCAGGGGATGGGGCAGGACGACCTGCGGTTCTGGGGCCAGGGCACCTGGAGCGACGACCGGCTGTGCGGCTGGCCTCAGGTCAAGAGGCAGCACCCGCTCGCAGGCGACAACGTCGGCTTCGTGGGCTGCTACTTCAACGACGCGGGCATCAATCCGATGCACGATGAGTTCTTCGCGCCGATGGGGCCGGAGGCGCCGGCGATCCTGAAGATCGCCCGCGAGGAAGGCCCTGACTTGGCCGTCTCGCTGCACAGCCACGAGTCGACCCCGGCCCTGCTGCGACCGGCATACCTGCCGCACGCGGTCCAACAGGACGTCCGTGTTCTGGCGGAGCGCTATTACGCGATGCTGGACCAGCACGACCTGCCGCACGACAGCCCGCCCCAGGTGCGCGCCGAGGACCAGGAGATGCCCAGCGCCTTCAATCTGACCAGCGCGCTGTACCACATCAGCGGCGCGACCTCGTTCACCTTCGAGTGTCCGCACGGCCTGAAGGGCTCCTGCGAAGTGACGCACGAGCAAATCCTCGATATTCAACTGACCCTCCATGAGGCCATGCTGCGCCATGAGCTCGACAAGAAGAAGTGACATCGCCATCCGGCCGGCCCGTTGGATTCCGCTCTACATCGCGCTACTGGGCGGTCTCGCCTGCGCCGAGACGCTGAAGCTCGACGAGAAGCCTGCCCAGCCGGGCGAATGGGGCTATCGTCCTGCTGACGCGAGCGTCTCGGCGACCGATCCGCCGGCCTTCAGTTGGCGGCCGGTCGGCGGCCTGAGCTGGGAGATCGAGTGCGTTCACGAGGGAGACTCTGCGGACAGCGCGTACCGCGCAAGCGGCCTCGAGTTCAACGTGCACTGCCCGCCGAGGGTCTTCGGGCCGGGACAATACACGTGGCGATATCGAGGCGTCGACAAGGAAGGCAGCTACACGAACTGGAGTCAGTCGCGAACGTTTGCAGTTGCACCCGATGCGGCGAAGATGCCGTTGCCGGCGCGGGCGGAGTTGCTGGCTCGCATTCCCACGACCCATCCGCGCCTGTTCTTGCGCCCGGAGAACCTGCCAAAGCTCCGGGCCCTGGCCCAGGGCGAGATGAAAAGAGAGTACGAGGCACTTGTCAAACAGTGCGACCGCCTCCTGGCCGATCCGCCGCCCACCGCCGAGCCGCCGAAATATCCGCCGGACATGGAACGCAAGAGCGAGGAGTGGCGCGTGATGTGGTGGGGCAATCGGACCTACACGATCAAGGCCCTCAACAGCGCCGCGACGCTGGCCTTCACCCGTCTGCTGGGCGGGCAGGAGAAATATGGGCAGGAGGCCAAACGCATCCTGCTCGAATGCGCCAAGTGGGACCCCAAGGGCAGCACCGGCTACCGCTACAACGACGAAGCGGGCATGCCGTACAACTACTACTTCGCGCGGACCTACAGCTTCGTCAACGACCTGCTGACGGAGAAGGAGAAGGAGATCTGCCGTCGCGTGATGAAGGTCCGCGGCGAGGAGATGTACCGGCATCTGTGTCCGCGCCACCTCTGGCAGCCGTACGCCAGCCACTCCAACCGGGCCTGGCACTTCCTGGGTGAGATGGGCATCGCCTTCCTCGGCGAGATCGACGGCGCCGACGACTGGGTCTGGTTCGCGACGAACGTGTTCTTCAACGTCTATCCCGTCTGGAGCGACGACGACGGCGGCTGGCATGAAGGCTCGTCGTACTGGTCGAGCTACATCGACCGCTTCACGTGGTGGGCCGACGTCATGCGCGAGGCGATGGGGATCGACGCGTACGACAAGCCGTACTTCTCGCAGGTGGGCTACTATGCCATGTACCTGCTGCCGCCGGACAAGCTGGGCGGCGGCTTCGGCGACCTGACGGCGAACAAGCGGGCCCGCAACTACATGCCGTTGATGAGCATCCTGGCGGCCCAGGCGCAGAATCCGCACTGGCAGTGGTACGTCGAGCAGCTTGGCGGGCCGGTCCCGACCGAGGGCTATATCGGCTTCATTCGAGGCCAGTTGCCCAGGGTCGAGGCCAAGAGGCCGGACGATCTGCCCGTATCCCGTCTGTTCGCAGGCACGGGGCAGGCCTGTCTCAACACCGACATCACCGACGCGAGCAACGACGTGCAGGTCGTCTTCAAGTCCAGCCCTTTCGGAACGCAGTCGCACGGCTACGAGTCGAACAACTCGTTCTTGCTGTGGGCCTATGGCCAGCGGCTGCTGATCCGCTCGGGCTACCGCGACATCTACGGCAGCGACCACCATCAGAACTGGATGTGGACCACGCGCTCGACCAATTGCATCACCGTGAGCGGCCAGGGCCAACGAAAGCACACGGCGATGGCCCAGGGCAAGATCACCGCGTTCGTGACTACGCCCGAGATCGACGTCGTCGTGGGCGACGCCGGCCAATCGTACGAGGCGCCGGTCGAGCTGTTCAAACGCGCGATCCTCTTCATCAAGCCGGACCTGATCGTCGTCTACGACCGCCTCCGGGCGGGCGAGCCGTCGACGTACGAGTACTGGCTCCACGCGATCAACGAGTTCGATATCGACGGCGGAAACACCGTCACCGTCAAGAACGGCGACGTCGGCTGCCATGTCAGCTTCCACTGCCGCTCGCCGTTATCATTCGAACAGACCAACGAATACGATCCGAACCCGCGTCCGAGGATCAAGCTGCGCGAGTGGCATCTGACGGCCGGGACCACACAGAAGGAAGAAGACATGGAGTTCATCACCGTCTATCGCCCCTACAGGCTCAAGGACGGTTTCATGGGCGCATCCGGATTCCAGACGATCCCGGGCGGCTACGTTTTCACCGCCAGCTCAGCGGCCGGCCAGCTCACCGCCCTGCTCCCCACCGACGAGAGCGCAGCGATGGAATACAAAGACCTCCGCACCACCGGCGCAATCAAACTCAAACGCGATCGCTGCGGCCTAATGGGGCAGATTATCGAGGTGTGTGAAAACGGTTATTGATGAGCGCCGAGTCCCTCCAAACGAGAGGGCACGGAAGAAGACCGACGCTTGGGTGCCTATTCAGTCACGAACTTGCAGGGCCAAGACATCATCGGCGGCTCAGCTGAGTATGCTCCGCGTACTGCCGTTCTGCGCATCGCGATGAAACGGCACCGAACAGATTCGCCAACCCCATTATTCACCCATGTTCCTTCTCACTGCACGCATGGGACCGTCAAGTGTCGGGAATCAACCGGACGAGCCTCTGCGCTGCGAAAAAATTGGCACTTCAAGGGCCCCGGCCTCCTGATATGAGCGTAATACTTCTGACACTACCGTGACCACCGGTTGTATAGCCTTGTAGCGATCCAGGGCGGCACGCCAGGATTCTTTGTCAAACGGGATAGGCTCAAACTCAAGGAGCTTCCCGCGCCTTCTGGCTGTAAGGCTGAAGCCTGATTGACCGATTCCCTTTGTCTTGACTCTGGCAATGACAGTTGCTTTGAAACTCTCTCGAAATGATTCCTTCATTGGAGTCTCAACCCCAATGGGAAGCCTGATTCGCTCAGGCTTCCGACCGTGTTTTCTGGCGTACATAAAGTCGAGGTGGACGCCGTATGTGGCTCCATGCCAGCGCCCCCAGGAGGACGGAACAAAGGCTATGAACCAGTTGCCTGGGTTGTCTTCTGTCAGGGTACCCCGGAGAGGTGGAAACCACACGCTCCTGTCGTACTTCCGCAAAGCTTCTCGGAAAAGCCGTTGTTGTTCCATGAATAGTGCGAACTTCTGACTGTTAAGTTGGTTCATCTGATTCCCCCTGTGGCCGTCTCGCTCCTGGTCTCTGCAATCGGCGTCCCTGCAACACACCGCTGAACGGCCTGGAGTTACGCGTTTGCTGATCGCAGTATGCGCCATCGGCTGCAAACCGGGGTCGCTGGTCGTGAGAAATGGACGTAGCCTCCTCCAATCCGCTCTCTGCATGTCTATCCTACGATGTGTATTGAGGATTCTGCGGGCGCAATGGTACACAGCAAATGCGCGACTGCCATTCGGGAGAACCCTTCCACGCGTCGTCTCGACCTCGTTCTGGAACCATGTCTTTCCGCCAGTGCGGTGCCCGCACTTCTGCCCAAATCCACGAAGAATCGCGCGATAGGCGTATTCCCCGAGCCCGACAACGACCGCGGGGTTGACGATCTCGATCTGCCGTCTGAGGAATCGAGCGCAGTTCTCAAACCAGACGGGTTGGACCTTGCCTTGAGAACCACCTCCTGCACCCTTCAGGCACAGAATGGCGTTTGTGAAGAAGGCGATATCGCGTGCGACTGTAGAACCGGGATCGCCAATTTCAAGTCCGGCCAGACGAGCTAGTTCCACCAGACGAAGGTTCGACGGATGACGTGGCCCTTCACATCCTCTGTGCCGCATGAAGTAGGCCGAGGTTTCCCAGTCTTGCCCGACGACCATCAGCCGGGCATCGAGGTTTCCTTGCCACCGCGACCATGGACCCACGTGAGGCGAGTCGAATCGTCCACACTCGATATCTGCCGGGTTCGACAGGCCCTGGCAGAGATGGCACGCCTTTCTTGCCGCAACCAAGTCCCTGTAGTCAGCGATTTTTGACACAGCATAATCCTCCTGACAACAATTGGACTGATCCGCATAAAATGAGAAGTTTCTGGCTCTTGCCCGGCACACAAGGCACAATCGATACGGTTTATCGGCGCGTGAGCACATCGGGACAGACGTGCCCGGACGCGTCTCTTTGACCTTCACTCTGCAATTGTCTGTAGGATGTCTCTGTTGATGGCGCGGGTCTTCACGCTTGGCACGTTGAATGAGGACCGCTCGGGCGGACTCGCCCGTCAGATTTCTCCCCGCTGTATCACCACTTCTCCTCAACAGTAGAGGCAACCTGAATCGCTATCATCTCCGGCTCCAGCGTAGACCCCTCCTTCGCGTAGACCTCATCCAGGCTCTTGGTGATGTCTCCATTGCCGCGCGTAGCCACATAGGCAGCCAGGGCAGCGACATAGAACTCGCTCAAGGACATACCAAGCTCTGTGGCCAGTCGCTCGGCCGCCTCAAAGATCGGATTGGGCACTGAGATTTCCGTTTTCATATCGTCTTCACCCGTCATTGCATAACCAACGCCTCCCACCTGCCAACATCATACCACACAAGTCAGCACCAGGCAAGAACCTGGCAGAGCCAGTGTGGAGGACGTATACCGTTCTCTCCTTCCTATGCCACTCATCGCCGACGGTCTTGGAACCGTTCGGCTATCATCCAGTGAATGACAGCGGGCGCGGCAGTTCGAAGCGAATGGTTTGCGATTCTTCGGCGCGGCCGACGGGGTGGAAGCCGGACTTTTCGAGGACGCGGCAGGATGCGGCGTTCTGCGGGGTGGTGTGGGCGAGGATCCGGCGGACGCGGGGGTCGTCGAACGCCCAGGTCAGCAGCATGCCGACGAGTTCGGTTGCATAGCCCTGGCCTCGCCAGGCGGGCATGATGGAAAAACCGATCTCGGCGTCGCCTTCCTCACTCGGCGGGCCGAGAAACCCCGCGGCGCCTACCAGGGCCCGCTGCGGACCGCCCCGGCGGATGGCGTACCACGTGTACCAGCCCACGGTCTCCGGCCCGCCTTCGCGCAGGCGGTCGCGAAAGAACTCCTGGGCGCCCCGGTCATACTCACCCGGCGGCCAACCTGCGTCGATGTCCGCCTGCAACAGAGCCGCCAAGCGTTCCGGGCTTTCGAGTTCGGCGTGAATATGATCGAGCGTCGCAGCCACCACATCCAAACGGGCGGTGGCCAGCGTCAGAGGCTTCAAAGATCTCATTGGCTCGATGGTCCATTTCAGAGAGAACGGTTTCGCCGCATTGCGTCGGAAGATCATAACCCAACCCGCGAAGGACACAATCCGTTTCTCGGTGGTTCCCCGATCCCGGCGGCCAGCGTTCCATGCCGGACCGGGCCTCACAAGCTGGATTCGGGTTGATCCGGCGCGCCGTTTCGGCTATGCTCTGGCCATGGCAAGCTGGCGGATCAGAACGACTGGGGCCGGGCGGCGCGATGCAAGAGCGCTGCCCAGCGGAGGCGGCCGCATGACGTCGTCGCGTAACATATCGAAACGCTCATTACAGGGGAGATAGCACATGGCCAGGGATATGGAGACGCTTTACCAGCAGCGACTGAACCGGTACGTGACAGCGATGCGGAACGAGAAGCCCGACATGATCCCGATCCGGCCGTTCGTGGCCGAGTTCACCGCCAAGTACGCCGGCATGACCTGCCAGGACGTCGCCCACGACTACACCAAGGCCTTCGAGGCCGCGGTCAAATGCGCCAGGGACTTCGACTGGGACGCCGTCGTCGCCAACATGGTCTACGTCTGGACGGGCCTGGCCCAGGCGGCGGGTCTGCGCTACTACGGCATTCCAGGGATCGGCATCCCGTACACGGTCGGCTTCAACTATATCGAGCCGCCCGAGGACCAAGCGTTCATGCACGAGGACGAGTACGACGAGCTGATCGACGACCCGACGGCATTTCTCTACAACACCTGGCTGCCGCGCGTCTCGACGGAGGTCAGCAAGATCGGCGAGCCCTCGACCTATCGCAACAACATCGCGCTGACCAAAAGCGCGATGGCCATGATGCAGTACTTCTACGCGTTCGGTCCCCAGGTCGCGCGGCTTCGCTCCGAGTGCGGCACGGCCGGCGCCATCTCGGGCATCTTCAAATCGCCCTTCGACATCATCGCGGACAAGATGCGCGGCTACGTGGGCCTGACGATGGACATGCACAAGCAGCCCAAGAAGGTGCTCCAGGCCGCCGAGGCGATCATCCCACACATGGTCCACGTGGGTCTGAGCACGGCCGACCCGAACAGGCAACTGCCCATCGGCTACTGGATGCACCGGGGCTGCGTCCCGTTCGTCACGCCGCAGCAGTTCGACTCGCACTACTGGCCCACGCTGAAGCCCTGCATCGAGGAATTCTGGAAGCACGGGCACCAGACGCTCTTCTACGCCGAGGGCAAGTGGCGGCACCACTTCGACACCTTCCGCAAGCTGCCCGAGCGCAGCATCGTCTTCCACTGCGACCAGGACGACATCTTCGAGGTCCACCGCAAGCTGCACGACCGGTTCGCCATCAGCGGCGGGGTTCCGAACATGCTGCTGAGCTACGGCACGCCGGACGAGGTGAAGCAGTTCGTCCTGCGCGTGATCAAGGAGGTCGCCAAAGACGGCGGCTACATCCTCGACGCCGGCGCGATCATGCAGGACGACACGAGCATCGAGAACATGAAGACGATGACGCAGGTCTGCCGCGAGCATGGCACCTACTCCGCCGGTACGTACAAGACCCCGGTCGCGACGCCTCCGTGCAATCTGCCTTCGTCGGTGGAGTCGCGGAAGAAAGTCACGGGGCTGGCCGGTCGGGCAGCGCCGCGCGTCAAGCCCGGCGCGTGCTTCCCGTGGGAGCAGCGCGTCAAGGACCTGCCCGAGATCACCGGCGACAAGGCCCTCGTGCAGAAAGTCTGGGAAGACATCGATGCGCTGGGCAACATGTATATCTGGCAACTGCTGCTGTCGTTCTGAAGAGGAGAAGCCATCCATGAACCGTCGTCGCTTTCTGAAACAGACCGGCTGCGTCGCTGTCGGCGGATTCGGTCTTCCGTATCTCGTCTCTTCTTCGGCGCTGGGCAAGGCGGGGACTGTCGCGGCCAGCGAACGCATCACGGTGGGCTTCATCGGCACCGGCGGCCACGGCATCGACATGAACCTCAAGAGCTTCCTGGCTCAGCCCGATGCGCAGGCGGTGGCGGTGTGCGACGTCGATCCGGTGAACCTTCACAAGGCCCGCGACCTGGTCAACGCCAGGTACGGCAACACCGACTGCCTGACGACACAGGATTTCCGCGAGATTCTGGCTCGTGCGGACATCGACGCGGTGATGATCTCGACGCCGGACCATTGGCACGTGCCGATCTCCATCGCCGCCGCGAAGGCAGGCAAGGACGTCGAGTGCGAGAAGCCGACGCTGACGGTCGAAGAAGGCCGCAGGCTGGTCCAGACGATGCAGCGGTATGGCCGCGTCTTCCAGTGGTCTACCGAAGACCGCTCGGTCGACGTCTACCATCGCATGTGCGAGCTGGTTCGCAACGGACGGATCGGCAAGGTCCATACCATCCGAGTCGAGCTGCCGATCGGACCCGATACGCCGGGCAATCCCGAACCGATGCCCGTGCCCGAAGGGTTCGACTACGACATGTGGCTCGGACCAGCCCCCTGGGCCCCCTACACCAAGGACCGCTGCCACTGGAACTTCCGCTGGATCTTCGACTACTCCGGCGGCATGCTCACCGACTGGGGCGCGCACCTGCTCGACGGCGCCCAGTGGGGCAACAACACCGAGCACACCGGACCCGTCGAGGTCGAAGGCCGGGGCGTCTTCTGCCAGGGCGGACTGTACGACACCGCGCGCGAGTACCACCTCCAGTACGCCTATGCCGACGGCGTCAAGCTCTTCGTCGACTCGGGAGAGCCCAGCCTGCGATTCGAGGGCACGGACGGCTGGGTCGGCAATCGCGGCTGGCGCGGCAAGCTCGAAGCGAGCCGGCCGGCGATCCTCGACTCGGCGATCGGGCCTGACGACATCCATCTGTACACCTGTCCCGGCGGCGAGCAGCGCAACTTCCTGGACTGCGTCAAGTCGCGCCAGGCGTGCTACTTCCCGCCGGAGATCGGTCAGCGATGCTTCACGATCGCCCACATCGGAAACATCGCGATGCGCCTGGGCCGCAAGCTCGGCTGGAACCCGCAAGAGGAACGCTTCGTCAACGATGACGAGGCCAACCGCATGCTCCGCCGCACCGCTCGCAGCCCGTGGGATATTCTCTGAGCGGACGCCGGGACGAGGACTTCGCCATGAAAAGCCACACGCTGATTGCCATCCTGCTTCCCGTTATGATCGCAGGCAATGTGCCGGCGGTCACCTGTAGCGACTGTCACACGCTCGAACTGACCGGGCCGGACCTGGCCGCCTGGGATGGCGACACCGGACAATGGGAGACGATCCGGGACGCACGCCTGAGCCCCGACGATCCGAAACGTCTGACCGGCGAACCGGGCGTCGGCGCGATCCTCAACGGCCCGGACAGTCGAACGAAGCACCTGCTCAGCAAACAGCAGTTCGGTGACGTCAGCGCGCATGTCGAGTTCACGGTGGCCAAGGACTCCAATTCCGGCGTCTATTTCATGGGCCGCTACGAGGTGCAGATCTTCGACAGTTGGCAGAAACAGTCCGAGTACCCGGGCATGGAGTGCGGCGGAATCTACCAGCGGTGGGACCAGGACCGCACACCGCCGGGCTTCGAGGGACATTCGCCTCGCGTCAGCGCCTCGCGAGCGCCGGGGCAATGGCAGAGCTTCGACGTGGTGTTTCGCGCACCGCGTTTCGACGCAGGCGGGCGTAAGGTCGCCAACGCGCGTTTCGAGAAGATCATCCACAATGGCATCCTCGTGCACGAGGACGTCGAAGTGACCGGACCCACGCGAGCGTCCGCCTTCGACGACGAGAGGCCGCTCGGTCCCCTTATGCTCCAGGGCGACCACGGTCCGGTCGCCTACCGCAACATCCGTCTCGCGCCGGCCGGCGCCAATCCGTTCTTCGTGCTCGACAACGGTGTTGCAGACGAGAAGCATCAGACGCCGCAGGCCCAGGCGGAGCTGCTCGCGGAACTGGGCTATGCCGGCATCAGCGTGGGACTCGACAGTTGCCCTTCTCTGTCCGAGCTGCTGGGCGAACTGGACAAGCGCAACCTTCGCCTGTTCACCGTCTATGCGGGCATCAATGTCGACCCAGGCCAGGAGCCGTACAGCCCCGCATTGACAAAGGCCGTCGAAACGCTGGATGGACGTAATACGATCCTCTGGCTGTTCATGCAGAGCCGCCAGCACGCGCCCTCGTCGGTGGCCGGCGACGAGCGGGCCGTGGCGATCCTCCGCGAACTGGCGCTCCTGGCGACGAAGCACAAGCTGCGCATCGCGCTTTATCCACACCACGCCTTCTGGCTCGAACGGATCGAGGACGCGGTGCGTCTCGCCGACAAGGTCGACCGGCCCAACGTCGGCGTCACGTTCAACCTGTGCCACTGGCTCAGAGTCGATCCAAACAAGAACGCCGAGAGCCTCATCCAGGCGGCTATGCCCAGGCTCTTCGCGGTCTCGATCAACGGCGCCGATTCCGGCGGTCAGGACTGGAAGACCCTGATCCAGACGCTCGACCGGGGCACGTTTGACATGACCGCCTTCTTGAAAACGCTGGCGGGGGCTGGGTATACTGGCCCCATCGGGCTGCAAGCCTACGGCATCGGCGGCGATGCCCATGAGAACCTCAGACGGTCGATGCAGGCCTGGCAGCAATACTCGCGGGTCTTGTACGGAGATGTCTCGCCGTTCGGGCCGCCGAAGAAGCAATAGGTCCGATTGGACCGATAGGACCAATAGGACGAATGAGAACCTATAGAGCCGATCATGCAAACGCTTAGATTGCTGTGCGATTACTTTCCGACTGCCATCTTTACGGGCAGGTGCCTCGTGTTCATCAGCGAGGACTGGCGGGTCGAACTGACCGAACACAAGGACAGCGACTTCAGCCGGGGCTCGGCGCAGCCTTCGCTGATCCGCGTGCGTATCTTCAAGAAGGCCCTGAACGGCGAGTTCGTGCCGCACTTCTATGAGGACTTCCAACTGCCTGTGCTGGGCGAGCTGGCCGAGCAGATCGAGAAGTACGTGCAGTCGGCCATCGGCACGAATTTGAGGGAGAACGTCGAGTAGCCAACCGGAGCCTCCGGCTCGACCCATCGCCGCACTGCTAACCGCTATGCCGCAACCGGAAATCCAAGAAGACGAAGAGGGTGTGGTGCTGGTCGCCAAGATCGTGCCGGGCAGCAGCAAGACCGCCCTGGCGGGTCTGCTCGACCGGATGGTGAAGGTCAAGGTGGCGGCGCCGCCGGAAAGAGGCAAGGCCAACGAGTGTCTGATCGCCTTCCTCGCCAAGCAGCTCGGCGTCAGGAAGAACGCCGTCCGCATCGTCGCCGGACAGACTAACCCCGTCAAGCACGTGCGGATCGACGGTATTTCCGCTCAGACCTGCCTGGAGAGGCTGGGCCTGAGCTGATCGGCCGAAGCCGAGCGCCCCTCGCCTAAAAGATCGGGTCGGACAGCTTCGTCACGAAGAGGTTGCGAACCGCGCCGGTCGTGACCCAGGTCGCGATGCCCAGCGGCTGGCACAGGTCCATCTCGGCCCGGGTGTCGATCTTGCGGCCGGTTGTGTCGATGTCCACGAGCTGTTCGCCGTCCAGCCAGGCGGTGATGCGATTGGAGATGACGCGCAGACGCACGTGGTACCACGTCTGTTTCTTGAACGAGTAGAACGTCGTCGTCGGGTTCTCGGAGGCGTCGTAGTAGTCGATGTTCGACAGCCCGCAGAGCGTGCCCCCCCACCCGCCGAGCACCAGCGTGCAGGGTTTGTCTGCCACGGGAAACGTCAGCGCGCAGAAGAAGTCGTTCCCCTCGACGCGCATCCCTTCGAGCGTGATCTCGTAGTTCATGCGGATGACCGGACCGGTCCAGGTGATCCCGGTAGCGTAGCTGCCCATTTCGAGGTAGATGGCCCCATCCTTGACATAGACGTCGCCCTGCCCGCCGAAATCCGTCACCTTCCATTGCCCGAGGCTCTGTCCGTCGAAGAGGCGGATCTGCTCACCCGGTCCCAGGTCGGCGATTTCCTTTGCCGGCTTCTCGGCCCTCTCTCCGGCGGCAGCGACGGCCTCTTCCGCGGCGGGAGCCGCCGCCTGTTCCGGGGCGGCCTGCATCGCCGTTGCCGCCTCCTCGGCGGCCGGTTCGGACGCCGGCTTCGAAACGCCACAGGTCCCCCGGCAACCGGACAGCAGCCACACCACCGTCAACAGGGTCAGAAGCCGGGCGATACCCCCCCGGTGTCGGCGGAAAAACTCGGTCCGAGAAGGTCCTCCGTGTGTGCGAGCCTGACGCTTAGCCATCATATTGTCCTCCTGACAGTTCAAAATCGTGTTGGATTAGCGTAAACGGGCCGCTACAATTATGCAAGCGGCAATCGACAGGCGGAACGATTTCTCCGGTGGGGAGAACCCCTCAAGGCCGGAGAACTCCCGGCCGATAGAAGACGTATGAATAGACACTTGGAGAAGGCTGGACGCAATTGGCAGACTCCCGCCTCTCACAGGCAATGGGGTGTCGCAGTTTACCTGCAAGCTACCGAGAAGGGCCCATGAAGAACATCCTTTGGACGGCGGCAGTTTGTCTGATGGTCATCCAGGCCGGCGCCCTGGCGCAGAACACCCGACTGGCCAACGCCGGCAAGGCCGGACTCTACGTGCGTTCGCTCGACGAGGTCCTGCGTTTGCAGGAAGACGAGATGGACCTGGCCACCGCCGCGCTGATCGCTTCGGAGTACTGGAGTGACATGGTCCACGGGCGCCGCTACCTCGAACAGCTCGACGCCATGGCCCTGGAGATCCGCACTCGGCTCCGCCAGCAGCGGCTCCAGGCGAACTACCGAGCCATCCCGGTCCTCAACGACTACCTGTTCCGCGAACTGGGCTTCAAGGCCATCCCCCACGCCGACGATCCGAACGACCTGTTCCTGCACTCGGTCATGGACCGGCGTCAGGGCTACTGCCTGAGCCTGTCGGTGTTGTATCTGTCGCTGGCCGAGCGGATCGGGCTGAAGGTGTCGGGGGTGGTCGTTCCGGGGCACTTCTTCGTACGATTCGACGACGGACGGACGCAATTCAATATCGAGACGACCAGCGGCGGCGCGATGTCCACGGACGAGCACTACATCGAGAAGTTCGGTGTCCCCGACAACGGACGCCGGACCATCTACATGAAGAACCTGACCAAGCTCCAGACGCTCGGCTGTTTCTTCAACAACCTGGGCACCGTCTACAACGACATCGGTGACACGGACACCGCGATGGTCGCGCTGGAGCGCGCCGTGGCGATCAACCCGACGCTTTCGGAATCGCGGGCGAACCTCGGCAACGTCTACCTGGAGAAAGGCCGGACCGAAGACGCGCTGCGCCAGTACCAGGCCGCCCTCGACCTCAATCCCAATGACGCCAAGGCGTACCACAATCTGGGCAACGGATACATGGAATACGACCGGCTCAACCACGCGGTTTCTTCCTATCGCCAGGCGCTGGCGCTGGACCCCAACCTTGTCGACGCCTATCGGGGCCTGGCCCTGGTCTACGCCAGGCTCGAAAAATACCCCGAGGCGGCGCGCGAACTGAAGCAGGCCCTTCAGATCGCGCCGCAGGATGCCACCGCCCACGGCCAGCTCGGCGACCTGTATTATCGCGCGGGCAACTACGGCGAGGCCCTGGCGGAATACCAGAGAGCCGTCAGCCTCGACGCGAAGAGCGCGGAGAGCCACTACGGACTGGCTCAGTGCTACCGGCAGCTCGGCCATCGGCAGAACGAGATTCAGGCGTACAAAGCGGCGCTGGCGTTGAAGCCGGACCTGCTGGCGGCGCTGGTCGACCTGGCCAACGCCTACGTCGATCTCAAGGATTTCGAGTCGGCGCTGCCCTACTGCCGGCAGGCGGCCACCCTCGATCCGGAAAACCCGATGTTCCAGGCGCAACTGGGCGATCTCTTCTGCCGGATGGGCGACAACGAAGAATCCATCGCGTCGTTTCAGAGGGCCTTGGCCATCAAGCCGGACTACGCCGAGGCCTATTGCGGACTCGCCCTGTGCTATCAACGGAGCGGCCGGACCACCGAGGCGGTCGAGGCGTACGAGACCGCGCTGAAGATCCAGCCCGATACGCTGATGGCCCTGGTGAACCTCGGCAACAGCTACTTCGGTCAAGGTGACTACGATTCGGCCGTCCGCTACTACCGTCGAGCCATCGCGGTCCGTCCCAAGGATGCCTCGATCCACCACAATCTCGGCGCGGCCTACTCCAACAAGAACGACTACGTGCAGGCGGCCGAGGCGTACCGCCAGGCGGTGACGATCGATCCGAATTTCGGTGACGCGCATTACGGCCTGGCGTGCAGTCTCTACATGCTCGAGCAATATGACCTGGCGTGGAGTCACGTCAACACCGCCAAGCGTCTCGGCACCAGCGTCCCGGACGAGCAGCTTCGCGCCATGCAGAGCAAGGTGAGGTGACCTCGAACGGCCGCGGCCAACCCGGCGCGCCGATTCGTACCGTACCACAGTGACAAGGGAGTGCGCACCCGCACGGCAGAGGTGAACCGTAAGAACAACAAGCCGGTGATTGGCATCGTCGGCGGAATCGCGTCGGGAAAGAGTCTCGTCGCCGCCCAGTTCGGCAAGCTGGGCTGTGCGGTCATTGACGCCGATGCCCTCGCCCGCGAGGCGCTGGACACAGACCCGATTCGGGACACCGTCGTCACGCGATTCGGCGCCGGGATTCTCGACGACGCCGGACGAATCGACCGTCGGGCGCTGGCGAGGATCGTCTTCGCCGACGCCGCCAGCCTCGAAGCGCTGAACGGGATTGTGCATCCGTACGTCCTGCGGCGGACCGAGGAGCTGATCGCCGAGCACCGGAGGGATCCGGCCGTCCGGGCGGTGGTCCTGGACATGCCCCTGCTGATCGAGGTGGGCTGGGCGGACCGTTGCGACCGGATTGTGTTCGTCCAGTGCGATCTCGCCCGGCGGATGGAGCGGGCCCGACGGGAACGCGGCATGGACGAGCGGGACGTCAAAAATCGTGAAAATTTTCAGATTTCTCTGGACACCAAAGCGGCCCTTGCCGATAATACCTTAGACAACAACTCTGACTTCTCGACATTAGTCAGGCAAATCGACTTAATCTTCTCTGAAATGACTAAGAAGTAGCGTGGTTCGTTCAAGAAGTTTGCGTGGTTTTGTTGTCCTCTTGAGCGGCGGGCGCGAGATCGCCTGATTCCTGGCTCAATTCCCGTAGAACCACGAAGAGAAGGTGGTCCACATTGATACGAGGGGTGTAACCCGCATCTGTGGCGGACAGGTTCTCACCTGCACAACCCGGCACTGGGGGCGAGCACAAAACTCGTGTGCGTGCAAAAGGAGTACACATGGCCAAGGCCAAAATGACCAAGAGGAAGAAATCGAAGAAGAAATCGGCTCCCAATCAGGATCCGGCGGTCGATCAGGCCGAAGAGATGCCGGCGGACGCCCCGGACATGGCCGATGACGAGACGATGCTGGCGGCCGAACCGGCCGAGGGAGCGGAGTTGCTGGACGAGGAATCCACGCACGCCAAGTACGAGCGGATCAAGAAAGGCAACCTCTACCTGACGGACCTCCAGAAGCTCACCGTCGCCGAGCTGCACGAGATCGCCAAGAACGACGGCATCACCGAGTACAGCGCCCTGAAGAAACAGGATCTCATCTTCCGCATCCTTAAGGAGCGCATCCGCCAGAACGGTCTGATGTATGGCGAAGGCGTTCTGGAAGTCCTGCCGGACGGCTACGGCTTTTTGCGCAACCCCAGTTACAACTACCTGTCCAGCTCCGACGACATTTACGTGTCGCCGTCACAGATTCGACGCTTCGGACTGCGGACCGGCAACATCGTTTCCGGACAAATACGACCTCCAAAAGATTCCGAGAAGTATTTCGCGCTGCTGCGCGTCGAGGCGATCAACTTCGAGAATCCCGACCTGCTCGCCGACAAGATCGTCTTCAGCGACCTGACGCCGCTCCATCCCGAGACACGTCTCATCCTCGAGACCACGTCGGATGAACTGAACATGCGGATCATCGACATCGTGACTCCGGTAGGCAAGGGCCAGCGTGGCCTGATCGTGGCGCCCCCGCGCACCGGCAAGACGATTCTGCTCCAGAAGATGGCCAACGCCATCACCAAGAATCATCCGGAGGTCAAGCTCATCGTCCTGCTGATTGACGAGCGGCCCGAGGAAGTCACGGAAATGGAGCGCAAGACCGGCGAGGCCGTCGAGGTCATCAGCTCGACGTTCGACGAGCCGGCGGCGCGGCACTGTCAGGTGGCCGAGATCGTGATCGAGAAGGCCAAGCGCATGGTCGAGTACGGCCAGGACGTGGTCATCCTGCTCGATTCGATCACGCGTCTGGCTCGCGCCTACAACAACGAGACGCCGCACTCCGGCCGCATCCTCACCGGTGGTGTGGACGCCGGCGCCATGCAGATGCCGAAGAAGTTTTTCGGGGCGGCTCGAAAGATCGAGGAAGGCGGCTCGCTGAGCATCTTCGCCACCGCCCTGATCGACACCGGCTCCA
>CAZOFX010000109.1:0-18248 GCA_964579055.1 uncultured Pirellulales bacterium | reverse complement strand
TGCTCGTGCGGCGTGATCCCCGTTTCGATGTCGCTGCACAAGCAGGGCGCCAGCAAAGGCGCGACGATCTCGTTTCTGCTGTCCACGCCGCAGACGGGCGTTGACAGCATCCTCGTGACCTACAGCCTGCTCGGCCCGGTCTTCGCCATCTTCCGGCCGGTGGTCGCGCTGGTGACCGGCGTCGTGGGCGGAGTGCTCGTGAACCTCTTCGGGCCCGGAGACGTCGCACCTGCCCAGGCGACCGATCCGCCCGACACTGGGGCGCCGAATCCCACGTGGACGAAGAAGTTCCTCGACGGGATGGACTATGCCTTCGTCACGCTGCCGCGCGATATCGGCAAACCTCTGCTTCTGGGCTTGGTGGTCGCCGCGATCATCTCGGCGCTGACGCCCGACGATTTCTTCGCGGACAAGCTCGGACGCGGACTGCCGGCGATGCTGGTAATGATGGCGGTGGGCATCCCGATGTATGTCTGCGCTTCGGCGTCGGTGCCGGTGGCGGCGGCGCTGATCCTCAAAGGCCTCAGTCCGGGCGCGGCACTCGTCTTCCTGATGACCGGTCCGGCCACCAACGCCGCGGGACTGACCACCATCTGGAACGCGCTGGGCCGACGGACCGCGCTGCTCTATCTGGTCAGCATCGCCGGCTGCGCGCTGGCCGCGGGACTCCTGCTCGACGCCCTCGTCTACAACACCGCGATCGAGGCAGTCCACCATGCCCACCAAATGATTCCACCCCTCGTGGAGAATCTCGCCGCCTTCGCCCTCCTGGCCCTGCTCGGCTACGGTTTCTACACCCGCCTTCGCCGGCGTCACGCCTGACGCCGGCCGCGTATCGTCGCTCGTCCCTCGTCGCTCGCTGGGAAAGGCACACCTTCACCTCTAGTCCTGCCTGCCGGACCAGCCCTAACCCCTGGCGCCGTCCGCCTCCGTCAACTCCGTATTTCCATCAGCCCAGGCCTGCCTTGTGGTTTGACTGCTGGCTGTGCTCAGTCCTCCAGGCATGTCAAGAAGGAATCGCATGAGGCGAACTTGAAGACCTGTTCATCGGCCAGAAAAGCGGCGTAGTTCAACGCTTCCTGGATGTCTTCGGCCTCCAGTTACGGGTAGGCCTTCAGTATCGACTCGCGCGTCTCACCCGAGGCCAGGCGCCCCAGCAGACGCGACACCGGGAAACGCAGGCCGCGAATCGTAGGCTTGCCCCCGCAGACATGGGGTCTACGGTGATGCGTTGAAACGTCATGACTGATCTCTCCTATCAGGATCGCATCCCGATTATACCACAATCCGGTCGTTGCGGGGGTATCCTAATCTTCCGATCCAAGGCCTTCACACTTGCCACTCAAAACTCGACACTCAGCACTCTGCGTCCTACCGGAACAGGGCCTTGAGGCCGAGAGTCAGGAACGTCACGCCGCACGCGACGTGTAGTCCCCAGCCACGCGTCTCTCGTGAAGCGTGAAACGAACCTCTTCGAACTTGAAACTCAACACTCCAAACTCAGCACTCTGCCGCCCGCACCCCCTTCCACAAGCACCACCGCCAGAGCAAGAACTCAGAGCGACATACACAGCCTCCGCAATGTGTCTTCCGCACGAACGCTCAAGAACAACGTCACCCGCCATTTCAATTATTCAGGACTGGAAATGCCCTTAAAAGATGGCTGTCTCTATTATCCACCTTGCAGACCCGCCTTAGCTTCTATTAGGTCCTTGTACATGCTATTCACCGTGATAAGAGACCCGTCACAGCCGTTGCGGCCGCGAGCAAAGACAGAACCGCCGCTCCTGCAGCAAATACGCAGGACCACTTGGCTGATATGCAGGCGTTCATCGTCATCTGAATCTGTAGGGCCACCCGAGCATTCTGAAGTATGGCATTCAAGTAATTCACGGTGAATTGGTGATCCCTCTCAAGAGGAACATGCGCACCCACCTTGTTGGCAATGCCAACTATAAGTCTCTTTCGTTCTTCCTTGTCACTGTTTGGATCTCGATTCAGAAGCCGCTGCATTTCGTGGATCTGGGCAGTGCGCTCTCGTATTGTACGCAGCGTGTAGTCGTTCGTCTGGTCCATCAGTATTCCTCCACTGAGCTGCTTCCATGTCCATGAACCCCACAGTCAATTCGCGACGTAGGTGATTGAGCCGTCTCATCTTCTTCACGTGATACCATACCAGAAATGGCCACCTTCTTCCGGACTCGCCTTACGCTTCAATGGCTGGCTGTCCTGGATGGCGGGCGATTGAGCCGGCAGTCGCGTCAGAACCCCTTGTTCCTGGCCCGAAAATGAGGATCAATATGCCGACACCTTCGTTGACGGACGGCCATTCATGGCTGTCCCTATTGTTTGCAGTTCGCATCTTACTGTGCCTATTCTCCTATGAATCGGCATCGTCAAGAGGATGCTCGTTCTCCTGCTTCGCCTTCCGTGCGGCTGCGATATGGATAGGAGTGAGGAAGACGACGCCGATTGCATACTTGAGGACAATGAACGAGAACCCCCCTATCAGCAACTGCACACCACGGTGGCCGTTGCCGAATAGGAGTGCCACCGCGCCCAGCACGATCCCGATCCAACCAAGATAGTGGAGTACGAATTGGACCACCGCAATGAAAGCGACCATCGTATATCCCTTTAGGATTCCACATCTGGGGTCATCATACTGCATGAGATGCGTACGATATCCGTGGAGTTCCTCCTCTTCTTTCGATTCATATTTGTTTGCCCTTCGACGTCTGCTGTGGTCGAAAAAGTGTGGCGGAAGCTGGAACGGTCGGTTCGCGTAAAGGCCGTGGCTGTCGATGTGCCCTGAGGACTCGGCTTAGATCGCGCAGCCCTCTCTGGACAAGGTATAGACCAGGTGAGCAGAAGAGGACCAGTACCAATGAGCCAAGACCAAGTCTGCGCCATAGCCACTCCATCACTGTCTGGCAGCCGGCACCCTTGATGCGGCTAACTGAGGGGTGTTCTGGTAGATACTCCACCTCGACTGAATAGGGCCGGTCCCGGTATGAGACGTCCCTCTTGAGACGCCCGGAGCCGTGAACAGCCCCCATGAACTCCCGTCCGTCTCTGAGGCGGTATCTATAGGTAACGCTGTGCGACCAATGGGTTCTGCCGTATTCGTCGTCGTTGACGTCCTCCCATGCGTCAGTAATGAAGCCCGGTACGGTGAAGCCGTGACGTATAAGGGCCAATTCATTCAGAGGATTGCCGCCTATCTGCCACCAGAACCAGCAGGCCCCGACAAGCAAGAATAGGCCCCATCCAAGGGGGCTTGCCCAACCCCAGCTTGATTGGGACTGCAATTCATTGTGGCATGATGGACTCATTAGATAGCTCCTCGTCAACGCATCCTCGTAGTGAAATCCATCACTTCCTGGGTTCAGTTGATCCTCAGGATGAATCTGCTGGTGACGACAGCAACCAGAATCCGTCGGACCACCAACCGGGTGGGGTTGATCCTGCTGGTCCGAGTGGGGCAACTTGGCAGAAGACGATGGCTGCCGACAAGACATGTCGGCAAACCAGGGAGCCACCTATCTTGCCACTGGGTCTTCTCGTTTCTCCTGCGGAATACCTGTGTGGCCTGTCCATTTCGCTGGTTCTCCCAACACGTCCCGTTTGCGAGGCGAGGGGGTATCCAACGTCTCATCGGGGCTCTTATTCCGCCTGCACGACGTCTATTGTAGATCGGCGGGGACGGAGAGACAAGGAAAAGACGGGATTTCGTGGCTTGTCGCTCGTGACCCGTGGCCGTGAGGCAACTGCTGCGTGAAGCGTCGTTCGTGAAGCGTGAAGCGGGGCGTCGCGGGCGAACGCATCCACCCTTCTACGCTTCTGCCGATCTACGGCCCGCCTGCGACCCAGGGGAACGGCAGCTCGTCGGCCCCCGGATTGATGATCGGCCATCGGAATCGGTGAGGCAGGGGGGTGGGGGTGGACAAGAAATCACAGGGAAACGGTGAAATTCTCGTTGACAAAAATGCATGGTCAATTTACCATGTATGCGGCCGCGTGGCGGCTGGAAACACGGACCACGGACCACGGACCACGGGTCACGGGTCACGAGACACGAGACACGTACAAAGCGGAAAGGGAGAATCATGGCGAAGCGGAAAGAGCGGGAGAAGGGGTGCAAGGGTGAGAAGGGGAGCGAGGGGGGCAATGGCACGCGGCGGAGGCGGGCCCAGAGGCGGTGGGTGGTGCCGCCGCCGGACAGCGACGTCTGGCCGGAGGAGTATCGGGGCGAGCGATGGAAATCCGTCTACGCGATCCTGTTCGAGGGGCGCTGCCAGTTGTGCGCGTACTCCTGTCCGCTGCCGAAGTCGCGGCAGCTTCTGGACAAGTGGCTGGGCGTGGCCAGACGGCTGCTGTGCACGAACCACCCGGACAGCGCAGGCGAACTGCGGGAGGTGCTGCCGATCGACACGTGCCGGAACTTCAAAGCGAAGTCCTGGAAGCCCGCCCGAGCGAAGCGCCCGAAGGCCCAAGCCGACCCGCCGGCGGGCGAGACCGACCCCAGTGTCCGGCAGATCCCGCTGGGCAGGGGGCTGTTCGCCCTGGTCGATGCGGCCGACTATGAGCGAATCAGCAAGTACAGATGGTATGCCAAACGCCAGGGCGCGACGATCTACGCGACCTGCATCCGGAAGGGCAAGGTTGTGTACATGCACCGGCTGATCATGCGGGCACGCAAGGGCCGCATCGTCCATCACATCGACGGCAACGGCCTGAACAACCGGCGCTGCAACCTGCGCATCTGCACGCACCAGCAGAACCAGGCCAACCGCGGGCCCCGGGGCGGGAGCTCGCAGTTTGTCGGCGTCCTGCGGCACAAGGACAAATGGGAAGCCGGGATCCGCTATCGAGGCGAGTACTTCTATCTCGGGCTCTTCGACGACGAGGTCGAGGCGGCCAAGGCCCGCGACCGCAAGGCGTACGAACTGCATGGCCAGTACGCCTACCTGAACTTCCCCGACGACTTCCGCGCCGGGGCGATCCACAGCCCGAGCATGGGCGGATAACTGGCCTTTCGGCGTGGAACACCCTTCCAGGAAAACCGCTTGTCGCGTGCCTGCGGGAATATCCGTGGTCAGGGATACAGGCGGATGTCGTCCACGTAGACGACGCCGAGCGCGCCGGCGCCCTCGATGCCGATGATCAACGACGTAACGCGGCTCAGATTCCCTCCGACGGTCGACAGGTCGATGTTCCATGGCTGCCACGCAGCCTCGGTGAGATCTCCGGCGTCGTCAGCGTAGGCCGTCTTGATGCCGTTGATCTTGATATAGAGCTGTCCGCTCTTGGCCGCCGCATCCTGGAAGAAGAGCGAGAGTCTCTTGATGCCGCTGGCGGTCCAGTCCTGGGCCAGGGCCAGCTCGGCCTCGGATCGTGCAGCGGTGGTATTGTCATAGAAAAGCGGCATGGACTGGCGGCCGTCGTGGACAATTGACATCTCGGCAAACGGCGCATCGATATTGCCCACCTGGGAGCCGTTGTCCGTTGCCTCGTAGCCGTCGATCCACGTCTGGTAGATGCGGTTATCCCCATCGTTGTATGTCTCGAAGTCGTCGACGACGATATAAGGCTGGGTGGAGAAGCTCCAGAGGGGGCCTTCCCAGGTGGCGACCGCCTCGGCGTCGTTGGCCTCGTCAATTCTCCAGCAGTACGTCGTGGCCAGGTCGAGAGCCCCGGGGTCGAACGTGGTCTGGCCGATGGTGTCCATCTGCGGCAAGTCAGCGGGATCGGTGCCGAGATAGACCTCGTGCGTCGCCGCATCGCGGCCGGGACGCCATTGGAGGGCCACGTCCACGCGAACATCAACGCTCCCGTCGGCGGGCTGTGGGTCCGCGGCATGAACGGGGATGGCGAAGAAGCGGACTTCACTGAGCCCGGCCTGGGGTAATGTGCTCCAATTGCTGAGGATGGTAAGCTTCACGTGTCGGGCAGGGACGCCGCCAAAGTCCACGACCGTGTTGTGGGCGTAGTCCGGAAGACCAGGTGCCCGGGCAAACTCGGGCACGTCGGCCAGGACCGTCCAGTTCGTGCCGTCCATCGACGTCTCGATGATCACGTCCCTGGCACTGACACCGAGAAGAGATTCGAACGGTTGGTTCGAGTTCCAGACCCACATCTCATGGAGTTTCTGCACGTCGGCAAACTCATAGCGGATCCAGCGTTCGGGATCCGTGGTCGCGGTAAGCCACATATGATCGGCGGCAGTGTCATGCTGATCCATGGCGGTGAGCCCCGAACCGTCGATGGTCTTCTCCGGACCCATGGTTGGCATGTGGGTGCTGGAGGCGCCGGCCGCTACCGGAACCACGGGATAGGCGAGACGTTCCGTGGTGAAGCTCCACACCTTGCCCTTGAATGTCGCGAAATCAGGGGCGCCGTTGACTTCGTCCACTCGCCAGAAGTAGTCAGTGTCGAAGTCGAGACGTCCGGGGTCGAAGTACTCGCTGGTCGTGCTTTGGGCGGCCAAAAGTCCCGGCGCATCCGTCAGACTGGCGGTATTCACATCGTCGAAGTCGGTGCCGAGGCAGACGTGGTGGTCCTGCGCCGTGATGCCGGCCGTCCAGCGGAGGTCCGCATCTCGCAGGATCTCGGTGGCTTGGTCTTGCGGGACCGGATTGCTGGCCAGGTAGGGATTGGGTCGCCATTGCCCCTGCATCACCCTATTGACCTCCTCGGTGCTCAAGGCTTTGCTGGAGATCCACACCTCATCCACGGTCACGTCCACGGGCTGCGTATTGAGGGTACCTGCCTCCGCCCCAAGCCAGAAGCCGGGTGATTGACTCACGTCGGTGTCATATCCTTCCGCGTCCATCGTGTAGGCAGCAGCACCGTTGACGTAGTGCACCACCGTGTTTCCATCGAAGACGATGATGATGTAGATCCATTCGCCCACCGTCAGGTCGGGTCCCCAGTAGTTCTTCTTCCCGAACAGGACGAAATCGAACGCGTTGCCGTTGAACTCGAACGCCCAGCCCGTGCCTCGCTGCCCTGGCGTGCCAAACATCCCGAGCATCTTGTGGTATCCGGCGGGGAGGGAGACGGGCTTGAACAAGGCTCCCACGCTCATGGGCGCCTTGAGGCGTGCCAGGGAGTCGGAAGCGGGGGTGTTGGCCACCACCTCGGCCCCATTCAACAGGAGCGCCTTGCCATACCGGCTGTCTTCCCATCGTGCAGGCCCTTCCAGGGCAGCGTCGTTCTGATAGCCGGACCGGTCCGAGATTGTGGACAGCCCCTCTTCGTCGAAGTCGTAATACAGCACGAGATGCTCCGGCAGATCGGATGCGGCGCCGACCGTCACCAGGGCCAGGACCATCTCCACACAAACCAGCGCCATACGGTGCTTGCACTTGCTCATTACCTGCCTCCTTCCAGAATCTAAGACAGCCTGGCCACAGGGCATGCGGAAGCCGCCCTAACACTTGGCTCCTGACCGAGGATGAGGATAGCCGCCTGGTCTGTCTTCTTATTGGCCTGTGTGTTTCCTGCAGAAGGCCGGGGTCGCCCTTGCGCTATCCCGGTTTCTCCCAACACCTCCAGTCTCCGAACCAAGGGTGCTTCGGCGTCCCATCGGTGCCCCTTGGTTCTACAAGAACATTATAGAGATGTGCGCACAGAAAGGCAAACAGAAGGCGGGATGACGCGACTCATGCCTCGCACTGTACGGCCAGCGACGCGCGAACGTTGCTGACATGCCACGGAATCCGGCGGGCGGGGGGGCAAGGTCCGCAATGCAAGCCGATGACTCGGTCGGGGACGGCCGAAGTGGTCCGCTTCTTCGTCGGGCGCGGGATGAATTCTCATCTTGATGAAAAAAAAGAAAAAGATTGAAGGATCACCCGTTGACAATCCGACGTAACACGTTGATTATCGTGTCTCATGGTGAGTGTTTCACCACGGCGCATGCAGCGATGAGGAGCTCTGCGTTGCGAGGCATTCCTCAGCCGGTCGTGAGACCAATTAGTAAGGAACCAAAGTACTCATGAGCAGTCTATCCCGTTCAGGAGGTGTTTCGTCACGCTGCGAGGCGATTTCTTCGCCTATCGCAGATGACGAACCTCCGCCCCTGTGTGATGTCGCCACACCCCGTCGCCTATGCTCCGACTCCTGGAACGACTGGCGATGGCAAATCCGACACCGTATTCGTACGGTCCAGCAGTTGGTGACGCGTTTTCCCTCCCTTCAGCACGCCTCCGATCTTTCGCCGGTGATGGGGAAGTACCCTTTGGCGATCACGCCATACTATGCCTCCCTGATCCGGCGGGCCGATAAAACCGACCCGATCTTTCAGATGTGCGTGCCGCAACTGGCGGAGCTGAACGATCCGCCGTTCCTGTCGTCGGACCCGCTGGAGGAGTGCCACGACATGCCGGTGCCCGGGCTGGTGCATCGTTACCCGGACCGTGCGCTGCTGATCGCGACGACCACGTGCTCGACGTACTGCCGGCACTGCACGCGCAAGCGAGTCGCCGGCACGCGGGAGACGACCATCAGCAAGCGGCGCCTGGAACAGACGGTGGCGTATCTGAAGGAGCACCCGGAGATTCACGATGTGATCGTTTCCGGGGGCGACCCGCTGACGCTGAGCACGGAGCACCTGGAAGAGGTGCTGGCCAGCCTGCGTCAGGTGCCGTCGGTGCAGATCGTCCGGATCGGCACGCGCGTCCCGGTGGTCCTGCCGCAGCGGATCACGGAAGAGCTGTGTGCGATGCTGCGGAAGTACCACCCGATCTGGATCAACACGCATTTCAACCACCCGTGTGAGATCACGCCGGAGTCGAGCGAGGCCTGTACGCGCCTGGCCGACGCCGGGGTCCCGCTGGGCAACCAGTCGGTGCTGCTGCGCGGGGTCAACGACCAGCCGCAGATCATCGAGCAGCTCTGCCGCAAGCTCGTGAGCATCCGCGTGCGCCCGTACTACCTGTACCAGTGCGATCTGGTCCGGGGGGTAGAGCATTTCCGGACGCCGCTGTCCCGCGGGATCGAGATCATGGAGTACCTGCGCGGACGCCTGAGCGGTCTGGCGATTCCCACCTTCGTGGTGGACGCTCCGCACGGGGGCGGCAAGATTCCCGTCCTGCCGACCTACGTGGTCTCGCAGAGTCCGACGCAGACGGTGCTGCGCAACTACGAAGGCATGCTGATCGCCTATCCGGAGCCGCAGGATCGCATGGCCGAGCCGGCGGATGCGCCGAGCGACGTGTCGGCGCCGAGCGTCTGGGACCTGGCGGCCGGGCATCACAGCCACATCAAGCCGGCCCAGGCGACGCGTCTGATGCGTCGAGAGGCACATTGCAGCGTAGGACCGCTCCCGGAGACATTCTGATGATTCGCATTCGGCGGGTCTGCCAGGCGGCCTCGTCCGCTGAGCAGACCCGCCGTGCTTCAAGCGAGCAGGCGGTCTGGTGAGATTCTGCGGCGGGAGGCTGTGCCGGAAGGTCCCGTTGGGCGCGGCTGCAAGACCCTTACAGCCTCCGGAACCTGCGAGGCGGTCCCTGTTTTCCTGCCGGTTTGGCCAGGGCCCTGTTCGATGAACCTGCCTGAGGTAAGACCATGACAAGAACCCATGAGAGAACACGAGAACACCTGAGCGTAGGGCTCGTCTACGATCTGCGGGACGAGTACCTGGCCCAGGGCTACAGTGAAGAGCAGGTCGCCGAGTTCGATTCCGCCGCCACGATCGAGGCGCTGGAGCAGACACTGCGCAAGCTGGGCTATCGACCCGAACGGATCGGAAACGGCCTGACGCTGGCGGCCCAGTTGGCGGCGGGTCGGCGCTGGGACCTGGTCTTCAACATCAGCGAGGGACTCTGGGGGCGCTCGCGGGAGGCCCAGGTGCCGGCTCTGCTGGAGATGTACGGCGTGCTCTACACGTTCAGCGATCCGCTGATCTGCGCCCTGACGCTGGACAAAGCCATGGCCAAGCGGATCGTCCAGAGCGCCGACGTTCGGACGCCGCGATTCGTCGTGGTGAGCAGCCCCGACGAGGTCGAGTCCGTGGATCTGGCGTTTCCCATGTTCGCCAAGCCCATTGCCGAGGGGACGGGCAAAGGCGTGGATCACCGCTCGCGCATCGACAGCCCGGCGCAGCTTCGCCAGGTGTGCCGCGATCTGCTGGAGCGCTTTCGAGAGCCGGTGCTGGTCGAGGAGTATCTGCCCGGCCGGGAGTTCACCACGGCCATCCTGGGCACGGGTCCGGCGGCCGAGGTGCTCGGCACGATGGAGTTCACGATTGCCGCCGGCGCGCCCGCCACGGACTACTCCTACGAGGTGAAGGAGCAGTGCGAGAGTTACGTCCAGTACTTCGAGATGCCTCGCGGGACGTTGCGAGAGGAGGTCGAGGCGCTGAGTCTGGCGGCTTATCGGGCCTTGGAGTGCCGCGACACCGGGCGTGTGGATGTGCGTCTGGACGCGCAGGGCCGGCCGTGCTTCATCGAGATCAACCCGCTGCCCGGCCTGCACCCGACGCACTCGGATCTGCCCATGATCGCAGCGCAGCAGGGCATGGCCTATGAAGAGCTGATCGGCCGGATCGTGGCCAGCGCCCTGACGCGAAGGGAGGATATGCCATGTCGCGCGGCCCGGTGATGATCCTCTACAACGAGCCGACCGTAGCGAAGGCCGGCGGCTTTCAGGAAAGCGAAGCGGGCGTTCTCGCGGAGGTCGCGGCCGTGGTCGAAGCCTGCCGCAGGCTGCGCCGGCCTTGTCGCGTGGTGGGAGTGCGAGACTACGAGCAACTGCCCGAGGTGCTGGCGGGCGCGGACGAGTCCGTTGTCTTCAACCTTGTGGAAGGATTCGACGTCGAGCCGAAACGGGTGAACTTCGTGCCGGCGGTCTGTGCCGCGTTCGGCAAAGCCTGCACCGGCAACTCCGCAACGGGTCTTCTGTTGTCGCTGGACAAGTGGCAGAGCAAGGTTTTGCTTGAAGGCGCGGGACTGCCCGTCCCGCGAGGGCGTCTCGTTCCGGTTGACGCCGCATGGGCTAAAGCCCATCCTACGGACTGGCCGGGGCCATACATTGTCAAGCCCGTCGGAGCCGATGCGAGCGAGGGGATCGATGCGGCCAGTGTGGTTCGCGACGGCGGTCGCGCCCTGAAGCAGGCGATCTCGCGTGTGCACGAGCGATTCGGCCAGCCGGCCCTGGTCGAGCAGTACATCGAAGGGCGGGAACTGAACGTCTCAGTACTCTGGCGCGGCGACGAGCCCGAGGTTCTGCCGCTGGCGGAGATCGACTTCAGCGCCTTCGATGGAAGCCGTCCGCGCATCGTCGGTTATGAGGCGAAGTGGCTGACGGACGCGTTCGAGTACCACCACACGCCGCGGATCATCCCATCGCCGCTGCCGGCGAAGGTGGCGCGCCGCGTGCGGGAATTGGCTGTCGCGGCCTGTCGCTGCCTCGACTGCCGCGATTACTGCCGCGTCGACATGCGTCTGGACGAGGCTCTGGAGCCCTACATCCTGGAGGTGAACGCCAACCCGGACATCTCGCCGGATGCCGGCTTTGCGGCGGCTCTGGACGCGGCGGAGATTGCGTACCATGAGTTCGTCCGCATCACGATCGACAATGCCGTCTCGCGTCTGGCCAAGCCCAGGACCCGAGCACGACGGCGGATCGGCGCCAAGGCAAACGCCGGCGATCTGCGCATCGTCTGGTGTCAGGCGTCGCACCGCGACGCGGTGGTCTCGCTGCTGACGGGGACGCAGATGTTCCGTCCGGGCGAGGTCCAGATCGCCAAGGAGGTGCTGGACGACGGCATTCGGGGCGGGCCTGATGGACACTATCAATCGTACGTGGCGGTGCGAGGGGGCGAGGTTCTCGGCTGGGTCAGCTTCGGCCCGACACCCTGCACGATCGGAACCTGGGATTTGTACTGGATTGCCGTTGCCGCCTCCTGTCAGGGACAGGGCATCGGCCGTGCGCTCATGGCCTTCGCCGAATCGGAGATCCGATCGCGAGGCGGGCGCCGCGTAATCGTCGAGACCTCCGGCCGCGACGCCTATATACCTACCGTCGCCTTCTATGAACGCATCGGTTACTTCCGCGAAGCCACGTTGCAGGATTTCTACGACATCGGCGACGGCAAGGTCGTTCTGACCAAGTGCGTCGCACCGACCATCGCACCGTAGCGGATCGTTTCAGTATCGCGCGACGATCTCCTGACGTTCGTCCAGCTTGCCCGGCAGGATGATCCATTCCTTGTCGGCGTCGAAACGCTCGTAGGGCTGGCCGTTGACGGTGACGCTCTTGATTCTGGCGCCGTCCGGATGCCTCAGACGCAGGAAGATCCGCTCCGGCGCGTTGCGCCCGGACGCCTCGACGATCGCCTTGATCTGCCCTTCATCCGACTGCGACTCCAACGCAAACGACAGAACGCCGAAGCTGGAGGGCGCGTTTCGGATCGCGACCCGCTTCCCGTGCGACAGCCAGTATCGGGGGATGGCCTGCCCGAGGTAGAGGTTCGGGCCTGCTTCGCGGACGAACATCAGTCGCAGCCAGTACGTGGACTGGGCCTCATCGGAGGACTTGAAGTGATCGCCTCTGGGGTATCCCAGTTCCGGCAGCGAGTGCTCGTTGCACATGCGGATCTCCGGATAGAACGCGGAGGCAAAGCCGTTGAAATAGGCGCGGAGGAAATGCTTGATGTCGTCGCGCCACAGGTAGGGCAGGGGGCCGTCCAGCAGATTCGCCTGCATTGAGAATCCGCCCCGAGAGAACCAGAAGTCCTCGAACGCGGGTATCGCGTAGCCATAGCGTTCGGAGATATAGAGATTGTCCTCGAAATCCTTCATGATCCACTCGGTTTCGGGAGCATCCGGCCCCAGCAGTCCGTACGCCGGAAGGAATAGCGACCCTTCGAGCGTCTCACGCAGCCAGCCGTGGGCCCGGCCTCGCTCGTACAGGCGGGAAGGGATCTTCGGAACGTACGTGGCGTCTCGCAGCCGAACGACCGGGCAGCGGATGCGCGATTCGGTGATGCCTCGCATGACATCCTCGTAGTAGGCCTGCGCCTCCTTCTGGAGTCGTGCGCCCTCGAGATGTCCGAAGTCGGCCAACGCCTCCGCCAGCGCCTGAAAGCCCCAGACCGTGGCGCTGTTGGTGGCCAGCCAGTACCAGTAGTCGGTGACGTCTTCCAGCGAGCCGCTCGGCAGCCAGCCGTACTCCAGCGGCCTTGTGCCGTCCTTGAGGGGGTCCATCGTGGCCTTGCGTTCCGCGACGACCCAGTCGCAGGCCTTGACGAGCTTGGGCGCCGCCTTCTCCATCCACGCGCGGTCTCGCGTCATCCACCAGTGCTGGGCCATGTTCCACATGACGTAGCCGTGGCTCTTGTTGTACCCGCCGGTTTCGTGGCCTCCCGCGCCGTAGAACTGACCGTCGCGGCTGCGGAAGTTGCCGGGCATCGAGACCGTGCCCTGGTAGTGCAGGAAGGCGTCCAGGCAGTGCTGCGCCTCCTCGTGGAGGCCGCGCCGGTCCAGGTCGCTGATCATCATCACCGATTCGTTGGGATAGACGCCGTAGTAGAACGTGCCCACGTGGGCATGTAAACGATCGGAATCGAGCTCCTTGAAGCAATTGACCAGCAGATGCCTCAGATGGGCCTTGTAGAAATCGTTGATCCACGGTTCGGGCGTCTCGATCTGCGTGGCCTTGGCGGTCAGCTCCCGCCAGAAGCCGCAGATGCGCCGAGCGTCGGAATCGAAATCACGCTTCAGCAGGGCTTCGATCTCCTTGCCATCCGTGAGCGTGACCGACGGTATGTAGAGGTACAGCGTCATCGACTCGCCCGGTTCGAGGTTTGCGGCCCACGCGGTCGAGTCTCCCTCATCGGAGACAGCGCCCTGGTCCGCGCCGGCGATGACAAACCGCAGACAGGGACCTTGTTCGCTCTGCGCCACCGCGCGGCCGTCCTGGATGGTCAGCTTGCCCTCGCCAGGGGCGTGCGACGCGAAACGCAGTCGCACGGGCGCGCGGTCTGTCGGCGAGACATTGACCATGCGGACCTGCATCAGAAGCACCGTCGGGTCGTCGAGGTCGATGTCGCTCAGGTCCGCGTCCAGCGCATCGAGGACAGTGGTCTGCTCGTAATAGACCGGCCCATCCTGCCACCAGGTATGGACCAGAGGCAGATAGCCTTCCTCCAGCCGGCGTCCACCTCGAAGGGTTTCGTCGGGCAGGCCGCAGGAGATCCCGAGCATGTCGGGCTTCCACTGCTTGCGGGCGCTGTCGCGTTCGCTTCGCTGGACGTTGAACCAGCGGCCGACTGCGCTGACGTCGATGTCACCGTTGGGATGTTGGCGGATTGTGTTGCGATCCCCCGGCAGACCGTGGACGAACCAGAGCGGACGCTTCAGAGGCATGTCGTCCCAGGCGCCCGACAGGGTCTGCTCCGGGGCGTCCGCGACGCGGTCGTACACCGTGCGCCCTCGGAAACCTGTGCGCAGCGCCTCGCGATAGCCCTCGAGGGGGGTGGCGTCCTGCGCCGCTGTCACCAGCACACCGAGGTCGTCGACGAGAATGCGGTCGCCGCGAGCCACCTCGTCGGCGGCAAACGAGAACGGGCGGGTGCTGGAACGGACGGTAACGATGGTCCGGTCGTAGCGATCATCGGCTGGGTCTCTGGCGATTAGCAGATCGGCCTCGATGGCCGCGTCGGCGCCCGCCGGAAGAGACCACCTGGAATTGTCCGTGATGTCAATCGGGGCATCGCCGGACGGACGCACGCTCACGAGACGTCCATTGTGGACCTCAAGAAAGCCTCTCTCGGCGCCGGCAGTACTTATGGCAGAAAGTCCCGGCTTGCCGAAATGGATGCGAACGCTCAGCGGCTGATACGCGGATTCGGTGAACACGCGCAGGCCGCGAAGCCGGGGCGCGGTCCGGTCAAAGAGCAGACGCGCCCAGAGCGTCTTGCGGTAGGCGACGCCGGGACCCTCGACGCCTTCGATTTCCTTCGAGGTGATCGGGCGGAACGAAAACGACCAGGTCGCGCCGTCTACGGCGACGGATGCCTCGGCGGCGACCCACTTGCCGTTGGTCCAGTCGTCCATCGCGTCCCAGCCCACGCCGCCGGCCCCGCGCTCGGCCTGGACCGGGTCGGCCTTTCCGTCCCAGGTCCGGCGCCAGTACTGTAGCGTCACCGCCGAGGGCTCCGGCAGGGCCTGGCCCTCTTCGAACTGGACGACTACCCGTCGAACCTTCCTCGGCTCGGTCCAGCGGATTCCGTGCGAGCGGCCGTCCACCTCTGAGACGCGGAAACCGAACGGCGCGATGTCACAGGCCTCACCGGGCGTCTCGGCCCTGTTCTCTTGGTCTGCCCGCAGCGAGCCGCATATGAGAATCAGGCACGCGGCGACAGCAATCCTTGCCTTTTCGATGGCGCATTCCGTTGCCATAGATGTCACTCCATTCACGGTTGTGCGACGATGGCGTGGTCCTGGGGTTTGACGCCTTTCTTGTTGCCGCCGAAGCCGATGGGTTTCGGGTCGTACTGCCCGATGATGTCCACCTTGCCTCCGGCTGGGATTTGGTCGCCCAGGCCCAGCGACCAGTAGCATGCGTTGACCATCAGCCGGCGGAAGTTCTCGTCCTGGAAATCGCCGGCGTGTCCCATCGTGGTGGTGAAGACCTTGGCGGTCCTGCCCGAGTCGCCTGTGTACGTTCGGGTCCACGCCACCGGCAGGGGCTTCTTATCCTCGTTGACCTTGTCGGTCGGATTCATGCCGGCCAGGACGTGACCCATGATGATGGGCGTACAGTCGCCTTGTAGAGTCGTCAGCCCATAGACGTCGGACGGGCCCCAGATCACGCCGACGCCGCGAACGATCGGGTGGTTCTCCATGCCCGGAGCGACGAGTCCCCGCGTACTCTCCTTCTGGTGGACTCCGTAATGGCTGACCCACGTCTCGCCGAGGACCTGTCGGCCGTAGCCGCCCCGGAAGCTTTCGTCGCGGTTGTCCCAGCTATACTTGGCGTAAGGGCTGTTCTTGTTTTTCTGATAGTAGAACGGATGGGTTGCAGTCCGCAGGGCGATGATGGGCCGGCCCGAATTGGTGTAGTCGATGATGTGCTTCATCTGCTCATCGGGCAGCTCGCGGAACCGCGTGAAGAGCACCATCAGGTCGGCGCCTTCGAGGGCCTCCAGGCCGGGGATGTTGTTGCCGATCACCGGGTCGATCTCCCCCGTTTCCTCGTTGATCGCGAACAGCACCGTGCACTTGAAGCCGTGATGGACTGCGAGGATCTTGGCAAGCATCGGCATCGACTCTTCCGAACGGTACTCCTCGTCGCCCGTGACAAAGACGATGTGTTTGCCCTGGCCGGGGCCGGCTTTGCCCTCGAACGTGATCCAGTGTGCCTCCGAGGCGAACAGAGGACTCGTGTGGCCTGCGAATACGGTGACGATCAGGGTCAGCAGGCATGTCTTGGATGTGGTCATAATCCGTACCTCCTTAATCGGGCCTGTTTTTGGCAGATGATTATAGCATCCTACCCGCGCCCTTGCACGCACCGTATTGTCGTGAGACGCCACGGAAATCCTCTTTCCGTCACCTGCAAACCGCCCTTGAAAAAGGTTGACAGGGTATGGTGCGGCCGGTAGAAGGGACATGAATCGGCCGCGTAGGGGGCAGCCGGCCGTGGTTGCCCCGGGCAGGCACAGGGGCCTGCTCCCGCCGCCAGGAGCCAGGACACTATGGCCATCATCAGCAATTCTTTTCGAGGGCGCCCATGAAGACTGGATTCAATCTCTTACTTTGGACTCCGTTCGTCACCGAGGAGCATTTTGGCATTCTGGAAAAACTCAAAGCCACCGGTTACGACGGCGCGGAAATCCCGCTTTTCGCCGGTGATGTTGAGCACTATAAGAAGGTGGCCAAGGCCCTGAAGGACAACGGCCTGAAGTGCACGACCTGTACCGTCATGCCGGATGGGGAGCACAACCCGATCAGCGCCGATGCCAAGAGCCGCGAGAAGGCCGTTGACTATCTCAAGTGGGCGATCGACTGCAACGAGGCGCTCGGCTCGGAGGTCCTGTGCGGGCCGTACTATCAGCCCTTGGGCGGAAAGTTCTTCAGCGGCAAAGGGCCCACCCCGGAAGAGAAGCAGCGGGCCGCCGAGGTGCATCGCAAGATCGCGGACTATGCCCGGAAGGCCGGCGTCGTGCTCGCCATCGAGTGCCTGAACCGCTTCGAATGCTACTTCCTCAACACGATTGCCGACGGCGCTGAGCACGCCAAGCGGGTCAATCATCCCAGCTTGGGCGTGATGTACGATTCCTTCCACGCGAACGTCGAAGAGAAGGACCCGGTCGGCTGCATCAAGAAAAACCTGAAGATGATCCGTCACGTTCACGTCTCGGAGAACGATCGCGGCACGCCGGGCAAGGGACACGTGCCGTTCAAGAAGATCTTCAAGGCCCTGCGAGCGGGCGGCTACGACCAGTGGCTGACGATCGAGGCCTTCGGGACGAGCCTGCCCGAGCTGGCGGCGACGACCTGCGTCTGGCGGGAGCTGTCGGCCAGCCCCGAGGAGTGCTATCAGTTTGGGTACAAGACGATCAAGGAAGGGTGGGACGCCGCCGCCTGACATGACCAGGACGAGACCGTTAGCGAATGCTACCGCACCGGAAAGGAGCCAGAGATGAGTTCAAAGACCTTCCCCAAACTTCACAACGCCATGTGGCCCGGGCTGGTGGGCAAGGGAGATGGACCGGGCCAGGAGCCGCCGATCAGTCTGAAGCGGATGCTCGAATTGACAGCGGGCGCCAGAGTGAACGGCCAGAAGTTCGACGGCGTCGATTGCTTTCTCTTCCTGCCGCACACCGACCCCAACGCCAGTGACGAAGAGCTGAAGAAGATCGCCGACCTGATTGCCGGATACGGTTTCAGCGTCGGCTCGCTCGTTGCCCCCATCTGGCCCGGCACGGTCGGCGACACGGCGATGGGCGATGCCGCGGCCCGCAAGAAGTTCTGCAAAGCCGTGAAGGTGGCCTGCCGGATCGCCGGCGTGTTCAACAAGCACGGCGTGCGCAAGTACGGCGCTATCCGGATCGACTCGGCCGACGGCAACGTCGAGAAATGGAGCAAAGACCCCAAGAAGAACACCGCGGCGATCGCCAAGACGTTCCGCGAAGCCGCCAAGATCGCGGCCGACCACGGCGAACGCCTGGCGGCAGAGGGCGAGATCTGCTGGGCCGGCATGCACAGTTGGAAGGCCATGCTCGATCTGCTCGA
>CAZOFX010000108.1:0-18265 GCA_964579055.1 uncultured Pirellulales bacterium | reverse complement strand
CGTTGACGTCGTCAAACGCGGTGCCGAAATACACGTCGTGCGTCGCCGCGAACTCCCCCGGCTCCCAGGCCAGAACCGTATCTCGCGGCACGTCCGTCGCCTCATTGGCCGGACGGGGCTCGTCGGCCAGTTCTGCATTGGGGCCCTTGCCGAGCATGACGTCAGCCAACTCGTCAAGCGTCAGAACCCGGCTGTAAACGCGCACATCGTCCATAGTCCCGTTCACAAAACGGCTCATGGGCTGCTCGTTCCCTATAGTCAGCGGGCTTGTCGATGCCTGAGGAGTACCGGATTCGCTATCGTCAAAAACTACATCGCCATTCTTGTAGAGCCGCCGCCCGTCCGTGGAATCGTAGAGATAGGCATAGTGGGCCCACTCGCCGACCACAATTACGCCCGTGGCGCTGTTGACGAAGGTTCGTGGGCCATCGGTCATCGTGATGGGGAAATGAAAGCTGCCGTCGGCAAATCCCAGTACTTCGTAGTTCTCCGCCGCATCCAGGCCCTTGATGACAAAACCGTTGTAGTCCTTGTTCTGAGCCGCGTTGAGCCAGAAAGCGACCGTCCACATGGTAAGATCCAAACTCGGATCGTTCCCGCAGTCGAGATAGTCATCGGACCCATCAAACTCCAGAGCTTTGCCGAGGCGACCGACCACCCACTGAGGGTCACCATGGAAAGTCCCGTTGTTGCCATAGCCGCTGAAGTCTCGGGCCGTTGTTCCCGCGCCCTCGTCGAATTTCCACCAGCCTACGAGCGTGGGATCGCCGGCATGCACGACAGGGTCTCCCACCACGCTGACTACAAAAGCACACAGTGTCAGTGCCACCCACTTCTTGCACATGGTCGTCCTCCTTCACTGAACATTGCCCACTCGAACCTTGCTCTGAAGACGTATCACAACCTGTGCTGCTGTGCCAATGACAAGACTTATTCACTCCCAGGCTTGCTTGGCCGAAGGCAGGGGCCGCCTCTCGCCCCCTCCGGAGTCCTTGAGACCGTCGCTCTGGCCCAACCACCTCCCTTCCTGCGTCAATGCCGCTTCCTCCATGTTTGGCTTCCTGCCACTATTGTAGACCTCTCTCATGGCAGAATCAACAGACAAAGCCCTCCGAAATGCCTGTCGTCCAATCCGACAAGGGCCTCCATAGCAGCCACCGCCGCGTTATCAAAGCTCGGCGATGCGTTGCAGGGCATTTGCGCTGGTTGGAGGTTCTCTTAGCCCGGTTCCAGACAACAGTGTCGTCACGCATCTGCCGTGTCTCCCACCGCCAGCCTGCTGCGTCGGCACAGGGTGAAGACCAAAGCGCAGACAATACGCAGCCCCGTGTCCGGACAAGGCCCCGACAGCGCCAAAACAACGGCGGATTGGCCGAGAGGCCCTTCTCGGGACAGGCCGGGCACATTCAACAACGTCTTGGGCGTTCTATCTCCCTAAAAATCCAGCAACCTCAGGACATCCTCGATGGCGCCCTCCTTGCTTACCCGGCGACCTGGCCCGGACGGCTCGTCAAAGATCAGATATTCCTTCTTGGCCTGGATGGGAAGCGAGAGCCTGTAGGGTTGGCAATTGGGAATGGCGGCCACGGCGCGCTTGGCGCCTTCGTAAAGGGCCTGGCGAGTCTCGTCGAACGGGTACAGCTCGGCCGCCTCGCGTGCGATGCCCAGCTTGACGGACACCGTGACACACTCGGGCCCGAAGAACTTGCGGCTCTCCCGGCACGTCGCCTCGTCGCCTGTCACCATGATCGTCGGGACGCCATAATGTCCGGCGATGGCGGCGCACTGGACCAGCTCTCCCGATTCGACACCGTTGTACCAGTAGCGGTTCTCGCTGCGCGACGATTGGGTGTGACAGAGCACTCCGTCGGGCGTGCCCATCATGGCGTGGGCGCCCAACTGGACCATGCCGGCGAACGATTCATCAAGATCCGTGAGGGGCCCTGGACGCGGCGTGCCCGTAATATACTTGGCGCCCGGCTCCATCAGGTGCGGGACGAACGCCTGGGACCCGTGGCCGTCCAGCACGACAATGTCGATCACGCCGGCCGCCCGCAAGCCGCGAACGACGGCCGCGATGTCACCCATCAGGTATTCCTTGGCCTTCTCGCCCAGCGGGTTGCCCGGCTCCCGCGTCTGAGCGAACCGGTATACGCCGCTGGCCCCTTCCAGATCGGTGACGATGTAGATGCGAAGCGGGTCCGCCGCAACTGACAGAGGCAAGCAGGCAAACAGGAACAGCCAGCCGACAAGGCAAACAACAGGAACTTGCGGTCTCATGGTGCACCTCAGCGTAACGGTGGTCTGTGGGAGGACATGATCCTCCGCCGTCATCATCGGCCGGGAAGGCCTGTGCGATATTCGTCCTCGTACAGGCCGATCTTCTCGAAGGGAATCGGCTTGAAGCCGATCTTGTGCGCCGGCGAGTTCTCCTGAAGGCCGAACGTCGCCGGCGGCGCGTCTTCAAACAGCGGATCGACGTCCACGCAGTTGTCCGTGAACGTGACGTAGGGTCGCGCCTTGCCTTCTACTTCGTCCCATCGGCCGCCCCAGGAAACGTTGCGCGCAACGACATTGCCCTTGGGCGCCGCCGGCTCATCCTGGACGATCTCGACCAGCTCAGGATAGCGATTGCGCCAGAGCTGCGACGTGTAAGGCATGGCCTTCAGCCGCTCCATCATCGTGGTCTCCACGCTGTCGCTGGCCCACCCCATCGCCCGCGCGTCGATGTGCAATGCCGGCCGGCAGTCGACGAAGATATTGTTCTCGACGGAGCAGTCGCGCCCACCTCCGATGAAGGCGGCCCGGGTTACTCTGTAGAAGACATTGCCGTAGATTTGCGTGCCGCAGAACATGTCGTCGAGATAGACGCCGACGCACCCGTGCCCCCGAAATCCCGTGATGTCGTGCAGGTAGTTGTGGCGGATGACCGTGCCTCGCATCGTCCAGTCCCGTCCGGCGTAGATCGCCCCGGCGTCGTTGGATTCAAGGCACACATCGTGGATCTCGTTGAACTCCATGGTGTGATCGTTGCCGCCGAACGAGATCGCCATGTGGGGTGCATCGTGGATCAGGTTGTGCGTAGCGCGGTGTCCCACCCCATCGAGCGAAATCGCGGGCGTGTACATGCGGTTCCATCGACCGTAGTGATGCAGATGGTTGTTGTCCGCGAAGTGTCCGCCGGGTGTAAGCGATGATCGCTCGCCCCCGCTCATGCTGATGCCGCCGTTGCCCGTCCCATAGACATCGCAGGCGACGACGCTGTTGGCGGCGCCCCCTTCGATCCGCACGGCCCTGTCGCCCAGGTTGCGCAGCACGCAGCCGGCGATGAGCGCGTGCTCGCAGTCGCGCATCACGATGGCCGTGCCGCGAGCCGCTTCGAAAACCACCCCCCGAACGGTTACGTGCGACACACCTTGGAGAGTCACGAGCGTGTCCAGGACGGAGACGACCACCCGCCCCTCGTCAATCGGCTTCGGCGGCCAGAAATAGAGAATGCCCGTCTGGCGGTCCAGATACCACTCGCCCGGCGTGTCGAGTTCCGCCAGGATGTTCATCCCATAGAACCATTGACCGATGCGGTAGCCGTAGCTGTGATACGGCGGCATCACGGAGAGGATGTGTTTCTCGGGATCGATGGCTTCGACCTTCTGCCGCTGGTCGGACCAGTCCCAGAACCAGTAGCCGTGCACCCACGCGTCCTTCTCCTGGAGCCAGCGGCTCGGCCGGTCCCCTTCATACATGAATTTGCCGGTCTTGCTGCCCTTCGTGCCTCTGACATCGACAGTGTCGGGTTCGACCAGACCCACGATCGTGACGAACCCCTCGTTCGGCCAACGGGCCAGCGTCATGGGCTCATCATCGAAGAACAACTCCAGGCCTCCGCCTTTCACCTCGCCATAGTCATCGATGCCGGCCGCCTTCAGATCGGCCTGGAGGACCTTGTCGCGGGCCTCCGCCGCCAGTCTCTTGAGAACGGCATCGTCCGTCACCGGCTGCCAATGGTTCACCTGTCGGCCCCCGACCAGCCGGACCTCCTCGTTCGGATACGCTCGGTACGTCACGGCCTTGCCCGGGCGTCCGGAATCCCCCGCCGTCAACACGAACGGCATCGATTGTTCGTAGGTGCCGGCTCTCAACCAGACGATGGTTTCCTCACTGTGATCCGACCTGCGCACGGCATCGCGAGCCGCTTCAAGGGTCTGGAACGGCTCATCCCTCGTGCCTGCCTGCGCATCGTTGCCGTGCGGCGAGACAAAGAACTCCGCCGCACCGCAGGGACGATACGCCACCGATGGCATACTCATGAGCATAATGACGGTCGCGGTCGTTCTTCTTACGCACTTCGCTTGCACGTTCATTTGAAGCATCCGCCTCTCCATTGATTGAAATCAATCATGTCATGGCTCATCGGTATCTCATGGCCGGCCCATCTATCGATACCAATCCACGCGGTTTCGCTCGTCCGATCATAGTCGCCAAACGCCCTCGGGCAGGCCAGATTCTCGGCAGCCGACTGCTGTAGGATGGGCTTTAGCCCATGCTGAGATCCATCCGCATGGGCTAAAGCCCATCCTACCCGCCCGACCAGACCATAGACCACCCACGGGTCGCTGTCACGCCTTTTGCTGCGCGCCCCGCGCGGAGGACGGCCATCCGCCGCATTCGATTGCCCCATCCCGCAGACGGATGGTTCTGGTGGCGAGTTCCTGTGCGGCCGGACCGTGGGTCGCGACGATGACGGTCCCGCCGGCGCGATGGAACTCGCCAAGATGCGCCAGAACACACTGAGCGTTCTCCGGGTCCAGATTACCCGTCGGCTCATCGGCCAGGATCAGTCTGGGCCGATTCAACAGCGCCCGGGCCATCGCGACGCGCTGCTTCTCGCCGGCGCTGAGCGCGCCGGGTCGGTGCTGCATCCGATGTTGCAGACCGAGCCGTTGCAGGAGATCCTTCGCGCGATGACCCTCTCTCTTGCCGCTTGCGCCCTGGGCTACCAGGACGTTCTCCAGCACAGTCAGATACGGCACGAGGTGGAACATCTGAAACACAAACCCGATGTTGTGTGCCCGAAAACGCGCTCGTTGCGGACCACCAATCGCATAGACGTCCGTTCCGTCGAATTGCACCGTCCCGCCGCTCGGCCTGAGCATCGTCGCAATCATCATCAGGAGCGTCGTCTTACCGCTGCCGCTCGGCCCGCAGACAGCAACGAACTGGCCTTCCTCGATCCGCAGGTTCACCCCGTGGAGCGCCTTCACCTGGCCGGCTCGCGTGCGATACGTCTTGCCCAAGTCATTGAGAACCAGCATGGTTGTCCTTTTCCGGTCTACTCTTCCCTCAGCGTTGCGGCAGGATCGTACGTGACTGCGATCATGGTTGGTATGACGCTGGCGATAATGGCGAACAGCGGCGCGAGAATGCAGGCGAAGACCAGCAACGACGGCTCCCAGCGAATCATCGCCTTGGCTGTGATCTCAAAGACGCCCGGACCGTACGTAAGGCCCAGGGTCGTCCCGAGGAGGAAGCCCACGCCCGCTCCGACCAGACCCACCAGCACCGCCTTGCCGAGGAACAACAAGCAGATGGCCCCCACATCATATCCGAGGGCCCGCAACAGGCCGATCTCCTGCTGCCTGTCGCGGACGTTCATGGCCGCCAGCACGCCGATCCATACCGCACAGGCCGCGACGACAAACGGCAGCATCAGGGCAAAGATGCCGTGGACCATCTGCCTTTGTTTCGCCCGGGCGTTCGCAAGGGCCTTGACCTGGAGCACCTGGGCCTCGGGCAGTATGGCGCCGATCTCCTTCCTGAGCACGGCAACTGGATCGCCCTTTGCGAAACACAGACAATCGACGGCCTTGATCCCGGTGATGCGTCCCGGCTGATTCAGGACTTCCTGGGCATCGCCGAGGTTGCACTGCATCCTCACATCGTCCAGCCCGCCGGACTCCGAAAGGCACTTCTTGACCTTCAGATCCTTGCCGCCCAGGGAAATCATCTGGCCCTCTTTCACTTGCAGACTCTCAGCGATTCGGTACCCCACGTAGACCGTGCCCGGGTCCACCTGAAACGTCATGGGCGGCTTCTTCTGCCCGGGCGGACAAACCTCCGGGGCAATCCCGGTCAGGACGATGTCCATGCCCCGCCAGTTCATCCTGCCTTCCAGGGTTGCCAGGAGATGGTTGTAGGAAATGCTCTGCTGAGTCGCGAGTTTGTCCAGGTAGTCCGCGGGCATCGTCTTGTCGGGAATCCCGTTAATGAGGAAGGCGCCGGCGTTCGCGTCCTTGGCGATGACGTGCACATTGTAGCCCATCGACAGCATCAGGCGAGCCGTTTCTCGCTCCGAGGCCTTGGCCGCCGTGAAGAACGCCACGGAGAAGGCCACGGCCGTCGTGACCGCGAGCACGGCAAGGACCCAGTTGACCTTGCGATGCCACATCTCCTTCAACACCATTCGAATCACAAACATATGTGTCTCAATCCCTTTTTACTCTCCACAGAATCACCGCCGATATTGCCGCGACCAGCGCAACCATGCTTCCAAACGAGATCGCCAGGATAAGGCCTCCGGTCCGGGGCGGTTCGACATCTATGGGCTCCCCTGCGGGCTCGACGGTCCCATTGTCAAATCCGGCCACGGAGGAGTGCGATAGACTCGCCTGCTCGCCGCCGACTTCGATCTCTTGATAACCGAATGGCGCACCGGGATCACCAAGTCCGCCCATGCCGCGACGGATGATAGACACCATCTCCATCTTCACCATGGGACTTTCCGGGTCGAAACCGAGGCTCGCCGCAACCTTCTGTTGAAGGCCCTGGTCCCACCGAGCCGGCAACATCGTGCCCTGGAGCCATCGATGATCGAAGCCGCACTCGCAGTCCGCGCCGATGATGGAAAGAACGCGCAGGAGATTCGCATCGGTGAGCAGCTCGCCTTTGAACAGCGGTCCGATCCACCGGCCCCGGCCGTAGAAGACCGCCGCACACGGCTCGTTGACATCCTCCGGCTCCACGCCAAGCGTCCAAAGCAGCATCTCCTCGCCGGCCAGAGACGATCTATCGAGCACGACCATCTCGGGACCCCTGGCGATTGCCTTGGGCAGAAACTCCAATTGCTCGCCGACATACGAAATCGCGGCCGATACCGCCTCCCGGGCCGCAGCGTTCCGATCCTGCTGCGGTCCCTCGATCAGGAGCACGACCGCGTAGCTGTCCGCCGCCTTCTCCAGGATCTGTCGGCGTGTCGGAGAATCGAGCGCCGCCTCCAACGACACGCAGACCGCTTCGGTAAGCGATGGGGCATCGGCGCCCAAGGGCAGCCGCCGCGAGGGGCCATCCGGCGACACCATGACGGCGGCAGGGTAGCTGTCGATCCCATGCGCCGAGAGGAAACGCGAGGCGGGATGGTTCGCATCGACCCCCGCCGGAACGGGCTCGCAGTGGATGTTCGTGTCGACACAGGCGGCATCCAGCGCGTTCTTCAGATCGTCAATCTCCCCCGCCCCAACAGCCTGGGGGACATACACGAAGAGGCAGTACGGCTCAATCCCAACGTCGATGAAGCCGATCTCTCGAACATTGTATCGGCAGCCGCGTGCCGGCTCGGGGAGCGCTGCCAGAATGCCCAGCACAGCCAGATTCAACCACACCAATCGTGTCACCGAATGCTCCTGCAATACAGACCACCCATCCGCGCTACCGGCCTCGCCCAACCATTCTAACAGATCCGAAGCAGAGCACGCGTCCATCGATCAGCGTCACGATCGCCCGGCCGGCGCTGTCCACGGCAAGACCCCAGGGCACCGGTAGCGCCGGCAACGGCTGCCTCCACTGTACCGCGCCGTTGACCGGATCCATGGCCATCAGTTCCCTGTCGGTCGCCAATAGAACGGCGTTCCGGCAGACCGCCATGGCCTGCGCCTTCGCGAACTCGAGGGACCATGCGGGCTTGGTCGAGGGGGCCAGCCGGCCCCAGTTGATCTCGAACCGATTACCTGGATTGGCCGCGTTGCGTGCCAGAGCCTCGCGGTCGAAATCACGGAATCCCATCACCCGATGCCCCGCCGCATTCGAGGCCCATACGACGGACGTGTTGCCGGCCGAGGCCAGGAAGGCCCTGCTGAACACGGTGACATCATAGACGTCGTACACGGGATGGCCGTAGAACGGCTTTCCACAGGCAACCACCTGGTCGCCCAGCACAGACAGTTCCCAGCCGCGCGGACTGCGCGAGAAGCACTCCTCCAACTGCGCTGAATCGTTCAGGCATTTGCCGGTCGCCGCGTCGTAGACGGCGGGCGAGATCGATGTCCCGCCGGACATGTAGAGCTTTCCGCCGCGCAGCAGCAGATGTCCCTGAACGCTCACGCCGGTGCGGGCCTGGGGATCCAGGTGGCCGGATGTGGTGTTCCGCCATTTCACCGCTCCCGTCCGCGCGTCGAGGGCATACACGTACGTGCCGTCATAGTTGGCAATCCCGGCGGCGGCATAGGCGGCGCCATTATCGACGAGCACACCGGCGGCCACCGGCCAAGTGGACATCAGCGTGCCGTAAACGGGAATCACACGCTCGGTCGGGGCTGCGCGGAATCTCCAGAGCAATCGGCCGGACTTCGCCTCGAAGCAGTACACCCAGCCATCGCCGGAGCCGACGTAAGCCCGCCCTTCCCAGATCGTCGGCGGTATGCGGATCGCCCCTCCGGTGTAGGCTTTCCATACGGCCGTCCCTGTCGAGGCATCGATGGCACGCACGACGCCGTCGGCCCCGCCGACGAAGACCAGTCCGCCGGCGGCCACGGGCGCCGTGATCCGAGGAAGCCCCGGGACCGTGGAGACGCCGAGGTCGAAATCCCAGAGCGGCCCCGGACGCTCGGCTACTCTGCCCGACGTCGAAGCGCTACAGGCATTGTCCGCCCGGAAGGTCGGCCAGTCCGCAGGACGATCTGCCAGAGGGGTTACCTGTGTCCCTGAGTCCTTGCCTCGTTCCAGCCGCGCCGTCTCCGTGGCATCGGGCGCAAAATCGAATTCGCCCGCCGGCCCCAGACACGTGACGCCATACAGGGTCAACTGGCAATCGCACACGGAGGGCCACCAGTACAACAGACCGTTGGAGACGGTCACGCCCTCCTGGCAGACCGGTCGCATCGGGGAGATCCAGCCCGGGCGATTCGAGGCCAGGTCCAGCCGAACGGAGCCGCCCTCGGCGCGGAAGAAGATCGCGTCGGACGCGCCGGTCGGGCGGGTGCAGGCCCGGCGAGGCTTGTCGATCTCCGCCAGCACCTTGCCGGTGAGCGGATCGAACTTCAGGCTCGGATGTTTGTCGATCTGGCCGCTGATGCCGTAGAGCCCATCCTCGCGAAGGACAAGCTGGAAGTTGCTGTAGGGATGCCCCCAGAGAATGCTGCCATCCACGGCGGAGACGGCCAGCAGCTTGCCGATGGGCGGGCCGGCGAAATACAGGGCTTTGTCGCTGCACTTGAGATAGCAGGTCGTTCGCCAGTTTGTCCGCCAGTCCTGACGATTCTGGTACTCTCCGAGCGACCGGAACAACTCCGGAGCATTCTGCGGGGTTCTGCGCCAAAGCTCCTGTCCGTTCCGGGCATCCAGGCAGGCGAGATAGCTGCCGAATCGAAAGACGTAGATACGACCATGGCTCATGCAGATGGCCCGGCCGTCGATGGGCTCGCTCTCGCGATGGCTCCAGAGGACCTCCTTTGTCTTGAGATCGATCGCCAGGACGTTGCGGCCGAAGCCCCAGGGCTGGTCCGGCTGATTCCACCCTTCCGAGATGGGGTCCCACGGCCAGCCGTGTTTGTCGAGCTTCCATCGCTTCGTGGAGTCGGCCTGCTCCTGTTCGCCCATCATGGCGTACAAAATGCCGTCCTCGATCGCCATCCATTTCCAGAACGTGCCGCCGGTCTTCTCCACGGGCGGAACGATCTCGTCCAGCACCCTGCCGGTAACGGTGTCGATGACCTTGCACGACTTGTTGTCGCCGATGTAGAGTGCGGCGGGCGTCGCCACCATCGTGTTGCGATGAATCATGACGCCTTCGGGAAGATCTCGCTGCCAGAGGATCGTGCCGTTGTACCCATTGAAGGCCACAAGCTTGTTCAGGAACGGCTCCTCGCGTTCTTTGAACGCCACGTGTCCGAAGGCCTTGAACACCCGGCCGGCGGAGGCAACGCAGACCTGCGGCAGCGGCGCATACCGGGGCTCGGCCAGAAACTGCGTCAGGTATGGGGCGACGATCACTTCGTCGTTCGACTGCGGGTTGTTGTCGGGGCCATGATAGGGGTGAGTCCAGTCATCGATGCCCGGCGGGACGGGCTTGGCGATTGTCCTGTCGGCAAACACGGCCTTCCCGCCCGGTCGAAGGACTCGCAGAATCTCCCCCTGGGGAAGACTCGGCGCGCCGAGAATCACCGCGGCGTCGGCCAGATTGTCACCCAGGTGCAGCCTGTCCTCCCCTGCCGCGACGAACACGCGCGTCCCGAAGCAGCCTGCCTCGTCGATCGAGCTGCGAGCCGACGCAAGATCCTCTGCCTTCGGGACGTGAAGGTAGATCAGCAACTCGCTTTCTCTGACAAGCGCGATGGCAAGTTCAGATGCCCGGTCGCCAGCAACAACGCAGATTCCATGGGTCGCTCCCACCGCGTTGATGACCTCGCCCGGTGATACGCCCGCCCAGACAGCGGACGGTATAGCCGACAGAAGGAAAACCCCGAACAATCGAATGGTCTTTGTGCGATCCATACGCTGCCCTTTCAAAGGTCACGGGGATGCGTGGCGGGTGTATCTTACCGCGTTTTGCTCACAGTGTCAAAGAGGCTGGTCGGCGACGATCTCAATCCCGCAGAGGATCGTTTCGCTGCTGGCGTCAGCCGGCGTCAGCGAGATGGTCACAAAGTCAGATGTTTGAATCCCCTTGAACGTTCTGACGATTCCCACGTTGGGAGACCCGGCCTCGGCGACAATGTCGAAATCCTCCAGCACGGCCTGTCCGTTCAGGGCAGCGTCGAACCGCCGTTCGCCCGCCTTCTTGTCCTCAGGTTCCATGAAGTGCAGGCGCACCGTGTAGCTCCTCTGTGCGTCGGCCTGCTGTAGGATGGGCTTTAGCCCATGCTGAGATCCATCCGCATGGGCTAAAGCCCATCCTACCCCCCCTGCCACTCTGACGCGAACGGACCGCAGGCCCTTGACCCCCGAGGCCTCGACCCATGGGATGTCGCTGCGTTGCAGCCGCAACGAGTGGCGGCGGAACCATGACAGTCCCTCCGGCGCCACCGCCATATCCAGTTCCGCAGAACTCCCTCCGACGCTTGGATATTCCAGCCAGAGCGTTCCATTCTCGGCTTTGCGGTCGCCCGGCGCACCGAAGTTGATGCCGACGCTCTGAATGGGCGCATCGCTCGGCTTGACTTTGCTGAAGGTCCACATCTCCACATCCGGCATGTGGACCATCGCCAGCGAGGTCTGGTTCTGGTAGCTGCAAGTACACGTGCTCGTATAGTCCGGCGCATTGAGAACGCCGTTGGCGACGATCAGATTGGATGTGCATCCCGATCGGAACCCGCCGAAATTGCCGGTCCCTCCGTCGTTACTGAGGTCGTAGTAACCTGCCGCGGCCGAGCGGAACGTCAGGAGGTTCTCGCTGGCAATTGCGGTGTTGCAGCCGTGGTTTCGCGCGTACTGCCAGGGTATCGGCTCGCCCGTCAGAGGATGCGGATACGTCCGCCGGCGGCCCGTCAGAAGATCGCAGGCGCTGCCCTGAGTGAAGACGGTGCCCCCGCGCAACATGCAGGGCCCGGAGTACTCCATCCTCTCGTCCCAGAGGACCTCGCCGGTCCGGGCCCGAAAGGCCGCCATCCGGTCGCCGGGCTCCCAGAGCATGTCGCCGGATTTGCGATAGGCCTGCACCAGAACGCCGAACGGCTCGGAGAAGCCCAGCCAGGTTCCAAAGGCGCTGTCGTGGTTGTCCCAGACGACTCGCCCCGTGCGGAGGTCCATCGCCAGGAGCCGGCTCGTCTGACCGACCTCGGCGTCCTGACGCGCATTTCGCTTCACATATGGGGGCACCACGTCGAGACAGAAGACCATGCCGTCCCCGGCGGCAATTCCATTATGGATAAACCCGTTCTCTGCCTCCACGCTCCAGAGGACCTTCCCGTCGTAGCGGTTCATCACTATCAAGGTCCTGCTGGCGCTCCAATCGACAAACGGAGCGGCCGCATCGGGTTTCTCGCCGGGAGGCTTGAGCAGGGGCGAATGCCGGACGAAACTCGCTCCGGCGATGAGATAGTCCTCGCAGACCCCGATGTAGGCCCAGCGTCGGGACCCCTGGCCTTCCCAGGCAGGCAACGAGAACACCTGCTGAGTCCGGCCGGTTGTCGGGTCCAGGACGTGACAGGCATCCTCCTGGATAACGTAGATCCGGTCGGCGGTCGCGACGAAATTCGTGCCCCTGGCGTTGGCCCCGGGAATGTGGCCCTGGCCATAGCCGAGGTAACGAAAGTCATGCTTGTAAGACGCGTCGTAGTATTCGCCGAAGGTCGACGCGGCAAGCGGCTTCTTCCACAGAACCCGGCCCGTGTAGACATCCCGCGCACTGAGCGAATCGATCCCCTGGATGAACAGCCTTCCTCCGACGACCTGCTCGGGCGGGCCATGCCCGTGCCTGGGCAGGACATCGCCGAATCCCGCCTCCTCCCCAAACCACAGTATACCCAGCGGAAGCCTGAGCTGGTCCTTCGAGCAGACGGTGTTGGCGACATCGCCGTGCTGGTGCGTCCAGTCGGCAGAACCCGGCACGGGCCCGGTGCGCTGGATGAGAACGGCGTCTTCGGCAGCACCCACCCTGAAACCTGGAAGCTCCGCGTTGGCAAGCCGGCTGCACACGGCCAGTTGCTGCTCCTTGCCCGCTGCGATCCAGGCTACCCCGCTGTAGGGCCGAAGCAGTTCGCACATCGCGTCAATGCGGCGCGCATTCCCATCGAGTCCGGCGGCTTCGAGACTCTCAACCACAACCAGCGAAGCGACGTACGGCGGCAGATCGGCGAAATCCACATCGGCGCGCAGGATAGAGACGCGCGATCCATAAAGGCCCGCGAGATCCAGCCTCTTTCGCAAGGAGGCCACCTTCTTGGCATCCGGCTCGACGGCCATCACGTGCATCTGCGACTGACGGGGCAGTTCCGTCAACAGGCGGCCGTTGCCGATCCCCAACCACAGGCAGTACCCTTTCGCATCCACGCCTTGCGCGAGGATCTCCTTGACCCGTCCGGACTCGCTGCGCGGAGCGGGCCTCAGGCCATGGGCAATGCTCATGCGGCGAACGGGAGACTTTCTGGCGGCGCCGAAGCAGTACAAGTGCCCGTCCTGCGTGATCACGAAGAGCTTCCCATCGCCGGCGACCATGTTCCACACGCGTCCGTGCACCCTGGCTCGCCAGACCGTCCTTGCTTGTTTGTCCCCCTCGGGCGCCTCAATGGCGGCGATCAGACCCTCGTCGTTGCTGCCGTACAGCCTGCTGCCCGCCTTGATATGGATCCGATCGAGGGCCGGCTCAGTCTGCAACTTCCACACCGGCTGGGCAGACAGCCGCGTCTTGGGCTTCTTGTCCTTGGGATCGACTGTCTGCTCCTCCGCCAGCGCAGCGCCTACGACGTCACCGGCCGTTCCGATTCCGACGACCGCATCACCGGCCATGACGTCGGCCGCGATGGGTCCAAGGGCCAGACCATCGGAAAGCCTGTACGCCACGGCGTTGTTGAAATACCAGTCCTTCCAGATCGACGCCCCGTAGCCACCGACGTGCTTGCCGTAGCTTCGATCAGACAGGGGATAGTACAACAACTCGCCGGTCGCGCAATCGAAGCACGCCGGGGTGGTTCGGCTCGTCACCAGAAGCTTGTTCCCATCCGACGCCAGGTATCCTTGCGGCGCCACACCGGCGAACGCGGGGCTGTTGTGCTGTTGCAGAATGTAGATCGACCCGGTGCCGCTGTTTTCCCAGATCACCCGGCCGGTCACGGCATCGAGCGCATAGATGAAGACGCCCATGAACGGCCAGATGCCGGCGGAGCAGTAAATCCTGCCGTCATGCAACACCGGGCCGCCACGTGCCGGCCACGCCGAGATGAGCCTGCCATTGCCCAGAACCCGCCTGGTCGATGGCGCCAGGCGGGATTTCCAGAGCAGCGCGCCATCCCTGGCCGCCAGGCAGTAGAGACATCCGTCATCGCTGGCGAAGTACACGCGGCCCTGCCATGCGATCGGCGCAAAACGGATCGGCCCATCGCAGAAGAATTGCCAGTTCTGCCTGCCGGTTTCCGTGTCGTAGGCCTCGATCTTGTCACTGACCATCGATGGCACGAAGATTTGGTCGCCCATGACAACCGGCTCATAGGACCGGTCGAACTGGAGCTTGTACTGTTCCTCTCGCCATGCGGGGGCGGGCTTGGGCAATTGTCGGATCCACTGAAGACGCAGATCGACCGGCAACGAGACGGGCGAGGCGCCGCTGCGGCTCGCATCGTACCGCCACATGGGCCAGTCGGCGGCGCTGCGCCGAAGACCGTCCACAGGCCATCTCCACCAGTTGGCGAGGATCGACGTGAGGGTCAGGCAGACAGCCGCCACGGGGACAAAGACAAGGGCGTGCCCGGCGACCTTCAAATGCCTTTTGCGGTCGCCGGTGTCCGACGGTGCGAGCATACGATCTCCACGAAGTTGATGAGGGGCGCCTCCGACTCGCCGGACATCCTGGTCCTCGGGACCAGTTCCAGGACGAGCGTGTCGTCGACGGCAATGTCCGGGAAGTCCCGGACGACGGCTCGGTCGACGCCGCCGGCAAGCTGCGCGATGTCGAAGGTTTCACAAACGGTCCGACCCTGGAGTTTGATGCCGAATACCCGCTGCCCGGGTCTGTCGCCCTCGCGGGCTCGGAATCCGAGGCGGACCGTGTAGAGGGTCGGGACCTGACCTGCCTGGCCATCGAGCAACGGGATCTCGCACCGGCGCAAGCCCAGACACCCGGAAGTAAACAGCCACGGTTTCTCCGTCCCCTCGACGGCAACCCCTTTGAAGTCGCGGCAGAAATACCCCATTCCTCTGACGATATCCGCCTTCAAATCGAACTTGATGCCGTAGTTGACGAAATGGTTCTGGGTGTATGCCGTCCGGGGATTGGGGTAGGCCAGCCACAACGTGCCGTCGTCATCCCTCATATCCGCCGGCGCGCCGAAGTTGATGGCGAGGTGTTTGACGGGCCGTTCATACGTGCCCGGCACGACCTGGCCCTTTGGGTCCAGTTCGGTATGGTTGATGAACACGGTCCAGGGCTGAGCCCTTTGCGGCTTGTTCACCAGGGCAAACGAACCGCGGAGCGGGAACGAGCACGTGCAGCCCACGCTCGCCTCAGGAACCAGCACCAGACCGCTTGCCGGGATCATGTTGATCCAGCACCCGGGACGAATGCCGCCGAAGATGGCAACGCCGGCGTCGCGCGCCAGATCGTAGATCGCTGTGCTCGACGAACGGTAGAACAGGGCGCTCGCCGAGGCGCTGGTGATCGCGCAGGTATGTCCCGGACGGAGGAACTCCCAGGGCACTTCCTTCTCCGAGACCGGATCGATACGCGACAGGACTTGGCCCGTGCGCAGATCGCACATCCGCGGCTCGATGACAATCCGCTCGCCGATGACCACGGGCCGCGTGCGATAGTTGACCGGACGCGACCACAGGATCGCACCGCTCGATGCGGACATGGCCACGATCCGGCGGTACGCGAGCTGATTCTCCCTGAATCGGTAGGCGTCGTGATTGCCGACGCAGCCGAAGAACAGCAGGACATCGTCCTGGCAGGCCGAGCCCATGGCGTCGCCGCAGCATCCGGTGAAGTCTACAACTCGTTCCCACAGCTTCTTGCCGCTCTGGGCGTCGAGGGCTATCACAAGCCTCGTGTCCGACGACTCATAACCCTGGGCCTTCTTCATTTCCTCCGTCTCTTCATACACTCCCTCCCGTATCAGCGTTCGCCGCTCATCAAGGGCCTGGCCTGCCAGCGCATCGGTGACAACGCTCTCAGCGAAGAAGACCTTTCCACCTGCGATGGAAAGGGTCAGATTCGCGACCCGCTTGCCCGAATAGGTCCAACGCACCGCTCCGGTGTTCGGGTCGAGGGCAAAAACCATGTCGCCCGTCATCATCCGGTCTGTCACGGAGCCCTTGCCCGGACTGTAGTTCTCCCAAGCCGGGTAGTTGGCCATGGGAAACCATTTGGCATTCGATCTCGTGAATTCCCGGAGCGTATCGTCATTGGGATCGTCGAACCTGGCCCTGAGTTCCGTAGCATACGGCTGCTTCAAGGGCTCAGCCCGGATGCCGAACAACGTGTTTCGATCCGTCGAGACGCAGCCCCAACGGTAGCTTCCGCTGCTCCCTCCCGGCAGATCATACACGCGAACGGTCTGGCCGGTGGCGGGGACAAGACGGACGCACCGGTCGTACGCCGCCACGTACAGGGCATCCTTCGTCAGGGCCAGGTTGCCCCCATCGACGTCGACCCGGGTTCGCACCGCCCCCGGAATCCGGCGTTCCCATAGAGGCGTCCCGTTGTAGGCGTCCAGGGCCAGGATCCGTTCCTCTCCCTGGATGAACAGACGGCCATCCATCGCGACAGGACTCTGGGCTTTTGCGTGTCTCTCGACCATGGCCAGCGGACCCGGCTCGCCGAACCAGAGCACGCCGAGGGGCCCCTTGGCCATCCTGTCAGGGGAGCATGCGGTGTTCTGCGGATTGCCGTACTGCTGCGTCCATCCCGCAGTCCCTTCGAGTGGCGGGCGTGTGAACGTACGCCACTGGAGGCCGCCATCGCCATCCGACATGGCTGCGATGGCTGTGCCCCCACCCGGTCTCATCACCCGTTCCACCTGTTCCCGCGTCACCTCCGCCGTGCCGGCGGTCAACAAGCCATCGGACACAACCAGATTGGCGAAGTAAGGAGGCAGGGAATCGATGTCCCACGGTTCCACGACCACACGCGTGCCAAGCAGCCCGACCGACAGCAATCTCTGGCGGGCGATACGCAGGTTAGCCGGATCTTCTTCCAGGCCGACGATCTGGAAATCGGTGATCCGGCTCAACTCATAGGCAAGCCGGCCCGTGTCGGCGTCCAGAATGAGGCAGTAGCCTTTCGTGATATCGCTCTGGTCCACGATCTGGCGAGCGACCTTGCGGTACAAGTCGCCCTGCGGGAGATCGCGAAAGGCGTTCGAATCGTGCGCGCCACGTGTCCCTTCGGGCGCGGTGCATCCTGCGGCTGCGAAACAGTGTATACTGCCTTCCTCGGTGCTGACAACCAACGAACCGCTGCCGGCAGCCAAACCCGCCGCATTCCCGGCGACCCCTGCCTGCCATACTCTCTCACCTGTCTGGGCGTTAACACCCAGGACTCGGTTCGAGCCGCCGACGAAAAGCGTATCGCCGGCCAGGATCAGCGAACTGCATTGAGGGGCAGGCAGATGCCACACACAGCAGGACTCCTGGAGCCGCCGTTCCTCGGCGAGGTGCTTGGCAACAAGACGCGTGACTTCATCGATCCGAAGACGCATCTTCGCCTGTCCTTCCGCATCCGCCTTGGCAATGTCTCCTCTAAGCGCGGCAAGCTCTTTCGCAAGCTCTTCGCGCGTTTTCGTCGAAACCTCCACTCTGCTGAGCGCGTCCGCGTGCACCTGGCGGTCAATGGCGTACAGGCCGGCGGGTGTCAGAACGTACGCGAAGTTGCCCCGGATCACCATATCCAGTCCGGGGAACCAGGCGAACACGTCTCCTTTGCTCCGGCCGGTCTCCGGATCGTATGCGACCTTGTGAGGGGTCCCGGAGCGGTCCACGCCGGCAATCAGCTCGTTCTCATGCAGCAGGGACCAGGCGCCCCCCTGCTTGCCCCCGGGCGAGGCCCAGAACAGGAACTCACCATTCCGCCGGCTGAAGGCCGCGGGCATCGCCCGGCCCGCGGGGACATACAGAGCCTCATCCGAGACCAAAACATAGCCGTGGCAGGTTATGCCGCCGTAGCTCAGCTCGTGGGCACGATCGCCAATCGTGTCGTTCTTCCACACAACGGAGCCTTCGGCTGCGTTGAGAGCACAAATGTAGATCCCCTCGTAGGGAAATACTCCGGCGCCGCAGTAGACCACACCCCGGTCCACCAGCACGCTCGTGCGGACCGGCCAGAGGGAGATCATCCGCCCGTTGCCAA
>CAZOFX010000107.1:0-18438 GCA_964579055.1 uncultured Pirellulales bacterium | reverse complement strand
GCTCGGCCACCGCCTTCATCGCCGCCAGCACGGCGATCCCGCCGCTCTTGTCCAGTTTCATCTGGTCCATGTCCGCCGAAGGCTTGATGCTGATCCCGCCGGAATCGAACGTGATCGCCTTGCCCACCAGCGCCACACGAGGCAGCCCCTTGGCCGGTTTCTTCGCGGGCGTGTACTGGAGAAGAATGAGCCTCGGCTCGCTCCGGGACCCGGCTCCGACGGCCAGAATCCCGCCCATCTTCTTGGCCTTGAGCTGCCTGGCGTCGAAGACGGTGCAACGAAGTCCCCTGGTCGCGCGAGCCATCTCCGTCGCTGCTTTCGCCAGGGCCGGCGGGTTGATCACATTGCCCGGCCGGTTGGCGAGGGTTCTGGCGTAACTCTGAGCCCGGCCGACGACTGCCCCGGCGCCAAGCCCCTGGTTCAGCGACTTGAGCCGTCCGGCGTCGGCGTCCACCACCTCGACCTTCAGCGCGCCGAGCCGCCCGTTCTGGCTCTCCGTCACGTACTCATCGTAGCGATAGCTGCCGAAGTACGCGCCTTCGGCCGTTGCTCTGCCCATCTCGGCGGCGTCGAGCTTGCCTCGGACCGCCTGGTGCAGGGCCAGCGACAGCGTCTGGAGCTTCATATTGACCGCCTGGTTGGCGGCGGTGGCGGCCGCCTTGCGAATCGTGTCGAGCGTCGCCTTCTTCTGCTCGCCCAGGCCGATCAGCATCACGCGCCGCGCCGCAATCTTGCCGTCGCCATAGACCAGCGTGCTGGTCCCCGCCTTGCCGGCAAAATCGCCCAGCTTGGCCACGCGGCCGAGCGCGCCGCCCAGCTTTTCGTCCAGCGCCTTGACGTCTCTGTCCACGCCCGCCACATCGGAAAACCGTCCCAAAACGAGCAGGTCCGTCTTACACTGGGCCAACCCGATCTTCCGCGTCTTGATATCTACAGCAATGATTTGCTTCATCAGTTTCTCACCGTATCAGGAGCTTTTCATTTTGCTTTTTGCTCTTTGATTCTCCTACGCGCTCTTGGCCTTGTCCTTGGCCCGATAGTGCAGGTAGCTCTCGATGAACGCATCGAGATCGCCGTCGAGCACCGCATTCACATTGCCCGTCTGGTAATCCGTGCGATGGTCCTTGACCATCTGATACGGCTGCAGGACGTAGCTGCGGATCTGGTTGCCCCAGGCGATCTCGCCCTTGTCGCCGTACAGCTTGGCCACCTCCGCGTCGCGCTTCTGCTGTTCGAGCATGTAGAGCCGGCTCTTGAGCACCGCCATGGCCCGCGCCTTGTTCTTGTGCTGGCTCCGCTCGTTCTGGCACTGCACCACCAAACCGGTCGGCAGGTGCGTGATGCGGACGGCCGAACTGACCTTGTTGACGTGCTGGCCGCCCGCGCCGCCGGCGCGGTAGGTATCGATGCGAAGATCGTCTTCGTTGATCTCGATCTCGATGTCGTCCTCGAACTCGGGCAGGCAGTCGACCGCCGCGAAGGTCGTATGCCTTCGCTTCTGCGAATCGAACGGACTGATGCGCACGAGGCGATGAACGCCGACCTCGCACGAGAGCTTGCCGAACGCGAACGGTCCGATCACGCGCAGCGTTACCGAGCGGATCCCGACCTCTTCACCCGGCACGAGATCGAGCTCTTCATATTTGAACCGGCTGGCGTCGAAGAATCGCGTGTACATCCGCAGCAGCATGTTCGCCCAGTCGCAGCTCTCGGTGCCCCCTGCTCCGGCGTGGATGCTGAAGAAGCAATTCTTCGTGTCCTCCGGACGCGATAGCAGGCCCGCCAGTTCGATCCGCTCGCACCGACGCACCAGCGAGTCGAGGTCCTCCTCCAACTGCTCCAGCTCGTCGCTGTCCTGTTCCTCGGCCGCCAGTTGATACAGCTCGCTCAGGTCCGCCACCTCCCGCTGCAATTCCTCGGCCGGCTCGACCACCGCCTTCAGCGCGCTGAGCTGGCTGGTCACCCGCTGCGCGGATTCCTGGTTGTCCCAGAAGCCCTCGCGGGACATCTGCTGTGTCAACTGATCCAGTTGCGCCCTCTTGCCGGGCAAGTCAAAGCCAGTCCCGAATCTTTATGACTCGGGCCTCGAGGTCGCCGATCGCGCCCTTCAGTTCCGCTACTTCCATAAAACCTCCCAACAGGTCTTCTCAAGCTCGTCGTGTGCTCGTAAGAACATACCCGTTCGTAGTGTGCCCGTGCGGGCATAGAACAAACAGCGAATCCACATTCGACAAGACCTTATACCACACTCGCCCCCCAAGTGCAACGAATCCGCCGCTTGGCGGGGTCTGTCCATTCCCGTGATCCCCTCTGGCCGGATGCGGTTCGACGGAACACAAATCCGAAATCCGAAGCGCGAAACTCGAAACAAATCCAAAGCACGAAATCCAAAAGCCCCCAAAAACCCCGGCGACACCGATTGGCACCGCCGGGCCGACCCCGATGTCCTTCGGAGTTTCGAATTTCGGACTGGGATCATTCGGGCTTGTTTGGGACTTCGGATTTCGATATTCGTGCTTCCCACAAAGCACAACTGCGTCGGATAGCTGAGGCTGTCAGCCCCTCGGGCCGTCGATGGCGAACGTCCGGCCTCCCTCACGGTATCTGACGATGAAGACGGTGTCCTCGATCCGGACACCATTCTCGTAGGTCAGCAGGATCGGACATAGGGCTGTCTGAACGTTCGAGACAGAGGCTTCTTTCTGGGGCTCGAAGCGGATGTCCTCGCAGACGAATTCCATCTCGACGATCTCGTCGAAGCGGTTCTTGCCCAGCCCGAACAGCTCATCCAAGAACTGTCTGCGGTCCCCGCCCAGCAAACCGTCGAGCTGCTCGCGCCGATACACTGGATCGATGTACCTCTTGAGAACGAGCGTCTCGTCATGGTCCAGCACTGCCCGCCGGAACCCCTCCAGGAACACCCGAACGTCGTCCGATGCATACGCCCGCTCGCACCCCCGCCGCCCCGCCGCACACGATGCACACAACACCGCCACACAAACCAGAAGCACTCTACCCATAATCCGCTCACCCATAGCACGCCTCCGAGTCCTTCTCACCTCGGCCTTGATCACAGGATTTTACGAAGAGAGCACAGGCCGTCAGGCCGAGAACGCAGATCGTGAAAATGATGCCGTTGGGGGTGCGGCCGGTCCATTCGGCCCAGGGCCATGGGAAACGGAAGAAAGCATAATTCAACAGGAAATAGAGCCACGCGCAGAGCAACAGTGTGCGGCGTGCGAAGGCGTTTCCCGTCTGTCTGTCCGCCTCCTGGCGCGCGTAGGTGATCGCGATCGCCGTCACGATCGCCAGTGGGACGATCAGGTAGACGAGCCAACCGATGATCGGGGTCACGGCTGCCTCCTTGTACACCAGTTGCCGAACGGTTTTGCCGGCGTAGGGAATCAGCATGACCGGAAACACGACGAAGTAAGGCCACCAGCGTCCGCCGACGATCGCCACGATGGGAATGATCCCCATGATCAGCCCCAGATCGTAGAGAAGGTCCACCGCGCCAAACGCGCCGGTCAGTACGGGACTGCCGACGCTATCGACCATCGAACGGTCCACAAACTCGACCAAAATCAGCAGGACCAGGTGAATCGCCAGCAGGATCCACTCCACGGGCGCTGAGAGGGTGACATCGCTTGCGGCACGGTCCAGTTGAATCCGCTTTCGGTTGAGCCACAGGCCGCAGCCCAGCAGCCCGCCCATGACCGCGCCGTAGGTGGTCTCCATCATGTTCCACCAGTTGATCGCGGTCCCTTCGAGGAAGGTGCCGTGCAAGAAGTCGGGATTCCAGGCGTGGTAAGCCTGGATGCTCTGTCCGAGTGGGAAGCCCAGCGCGCCCCCCAACACCCCCCACCACACCAGACGGCGCGCCAGCCCGTCTTTACGCCAGTAACCGACGTAGACCGTCGATACCGCCAGCGCTGCCAATAAGCCACCCCAGCATTCAGGGCGAGGCTTCAGCACCTTGTCCGGCTGCCAATGCCAGTGCGCGCTGAAATACAGCGCGGGCAGCACTCTATTAGCCGGGTCGAAGGGCGAGTTGATCAGGGCCACACCGGTGAAGTACGCCATGACCAACGCCAGCATGAGCAGCAGCATCTCGAGCGGGCGATAGCGCGTGCCGCCCAGTCCCATCCCCAGGAACGCGCCCGCGAAACCGATCCACAGGCCGCCCTTGATCGCCAGGCCCAGCATGCCCCAGCCCAGCGCGGCCCAGTTGCCGACCAGTTCCGGATCGTGGGTCAGGCCGACGGTCTGGCCGTAGGTCATGGAGCCGCCGAATCCCATGGCGACGGTCCCCAGGGCCACCGCCCGCGCGGCGCCGAGCAAGGAAGCCCTCGGACAGAGCAGAGTCACCAGGGTCAGACTGACCAGCAGTCCGGCGAGCATCGCCCCGGTCTCGTGCCCGTACTGCCCCCGAATCCCCCACGCCATCCCCCCGGCCATCGCCCCAAACACCACCGGCGCAAACCAGCCCATCGGCTCGCGTCCGTCGTGACCTGACGAATCATTCAGTGAACCGGGATCAGCCATCTAACCACACAATCGGCACTCCGCCCGCCCCACCGCCAACAATACCACCATCGGGCCCTGAGGGATGAGCAAGAGATACGGCAGTGCCTCGACATTCTCTCGCCTAAAGCAACGATTCTCGCTCATCCACGATGCGGATTTGGCCGATACTGCTGTGTGTGCGGCGAGTAGCCCTCCGTCCGATTCATAGACTCAAAAAGGTATGTCCTTGATTCGATCTTTGAGGCCGATAAATGAAGCCATACGATCCGCTTGACTACGAGAACCTCGCGCGTAGCGTCGTCCAAACGCTGCTTGAAGGTCTGGAGAGACCACTACCGCCGGAGGAGTCATTCGAGGGATCCGGTGTATACGCCATTTACTACCACGGCGATTTCCCGCCCTATTCGAGGCTTGTGCAGGCAAACCCCGTCCCCCCCATCTATGTGGGAAGAGCGGACCCCGAAGGTGCTCGTAAGGGCGGCGGCGAAGCTCCTGGCGGGCGAAAACTCTGCCAGCGGCTTAGACAGCACAGCAAGAGCATCGAACAAACACAGAATCTCGAGGTGCAGGATTTTACGTGCCGGTATCTTGTTCTCGTACCCGTATGGGTCACGCTGGCTGAGCGGTTTCTCGTGGAACACCATCAACCCATCTGGAACGTCGCCATTGATGGATTTGGAAACCACACTCCAGGGCGCACCAGAGAAGCAATGAAACGTCCGTTCTGGGATATCCTCCATCCCGGGCGACCCTGGGCGGCAAAGCTGACTGCGAAAGAGTCTGTTGAAGATGTTCTTGAGAAGCTGAATGCCTTTCTTGACAGAAGCGATTAGGTCTGCCCTTCGGAGAGATCGCTATTCGGGAGCCTTCAACTCCACCGCGGTCTCGTGAAGCTCGACACGTTGCGTCATCACGCCGGCGCGCACCGAGGAATCGACAATGCTCGAACCGGTGCGCTTCTTTCGCACACGATGCATTTCCTGGAGCGTGAAACCATGCCGTCCCGCGATCTCTGCGAGAAACCGGTCCGTCTCAATGTGGATGCCCTGGACGATGTTGTTGCCGATCACCACCACAACAAGGCCATTGGCCGTCATCACGCGCCGAGTCACTTCGAAGAACCGATGGCAGTCGTTGAAGTACTTGGCGGCATAATTGGCCCAGCCGGCACCCCCGTAGACGCCCTTCTCCGGATGGCGAGAACGAACGGCGTCCAGGACATCGCGCAATTCCGGAAGATCAAAACTCAACTCGATTGGAGGACCGCTTCGCACAGTCTGCCAGAAGCAGCCGAAATTGTCGTCTTCAAGCTGCTTGAGCTGTCCGTTTCCCTCCGTCAAGCCCAGCCAATGAAGCTGAGGACGGGTGTTGCGAACGTAGTGGTAGTTGTTGAGATACGGCGGGGATGTCACGAGCACGTCAATGCTCGCCGCGGGAACAACGTCGGCGCCCTGGAGGTATGAGCATTCATACACTTTCGCCTGAGGCCGATGCCGGAACGACTTCATGTGCCGTTGGAAGAACCGGATGTCGGCCTCGATCTCCCTGAGCTTGTCGCGAAAGACCCCGAACACATCCGCGCGCTCTATGAGCGGTTTTCCCGCCGCAGCGCGCGTGCTGAGACTGGGCTCGTAAGAGTAGTTGGAAAAGCCGACCATGACAGCCCCCAGAGCTACCTTCAGAGCTTTCTTGACGAATGGGTTCTTCTGTTCGCGGATGAAATCCTGAAGCAGGAGGACATCGCGCTCCACGGCCGGACTGAAGAATGGCACTCTGCTCTTGAAACCGCTCGGGGGCTTCGATTCCGGCTGCCCTTTTCTGTCCGGTCCGTCGTGCGCAAGGCTTTCAAGACGACTCACGACTTCGCTGAGCGGTTTAACACTGTGGCGGATGCAGGACACCTTCAGGTCGGACGCCAGAACGGCATACGGATTGATGTCGAACCCGACAACGTTGTAGCCTCGCATCAAGCCTTCAACCAGCGTGGTGCCCACTCCCGCAAAAGGATCGAGGACGGTAACCGAACCTGGATCGGCGCAGACCGCGCTGCGGAACACTTCTTCCACGAAGGCACCGGAGAACCCCGCAATCCACGGGACCCAGCGATGCAACGGCTCGTTTCGATTCTTGATGAAAGCAGTATCACCAAAACCCGACTTGCCCTCGCCAGCCCTGTTCGCGGCGCTCGACCCGGTCTGTCTGAGATTGGAGCACCCTATGGTTCTGCCCCCTGACGGATAGACCTTATAGCGGAGCCGGTCCAGGCGCTCGATGGCAACAATGCTTCCCTCATGCAGGTCGTGATGCCGGAAGAACCGAGCGACCCAGGCGCGTTTTCGGAAGAAGCTCCTCGGGCTCCCATTGCCACTGCTTCGGGCAATATCGGTTTGCACGGGTTCGGCCAACCCATCCACGATCAGGGTAAGTTGCTGGCCGGTCCCCTTTTGCGCGCTGGATGCGCCGAAGCATTCCTCCGGAAAGAAATCGTGGTAGCCGGTTATGTAGAGATGGTGGTTCCGGAGGTTGCCGCCGGTAAGCGCGATAAGTCGTTTGCTATTGCTGGATTCAACACTCAATCGTGAGTCCCTTCACCCGAAATTGCCTTTGCAGAGATTATACCCGATCCCGAGACGAATTCAACGCGCGATGGACCACCGCAGCGCGGAACGAGCGGAGCATGGATACTCACGATCAAAACCCGGGGCAGACGTGTCGCAGAGTAGGCCCGAGAGGAGCTCATATCGGAACATCATCTACCCGCTTACAGGCGTATGTGGTCGTCGAATTTCGTACCAAACACGCAACACCCAAACGACAAAGTAGGCGTGACATGAAGATTATTTTTATTCGTTGGTAGGGCGGGACTTACGGCGGTCGGGGGCCTGAAAAGGGGCGATTTTTTCGTCCCAAACGTGCAACACCGGCCCATTGTAGAGGCGGGCCTCCGTCGCCGGCCCGCTTGGTGGTTTGAGACTTTGGACCGGCGGCAATGCATGAAAGGAAGCGACATGGCGGACAGCACGAGACCGCGTACGCGACGCCCGCGACAGAGGCGAGACGAGAGGCCGCAATGCACGGGCACCTGCGCAGACTGCGTGTACCTGCTGGAGCCGAAGCGGCTGGTGGACTTCCACGAGGGGCCGAACGGGCCGTTGATCCTGCCCATCTGCGCGCACCACGCCGAAAGCCCGGGCGAGCTGCGCGAGGTGCATCCGGCCCAGTGCTGCACGAACTTCCGCGCGAGGCGAAAACCGCCCGAGCGGGTCGAAGTCCAGCAGAACGAGCAGACCGATGTGCGCTTCATCCCGCTGACGCTGCGGATGGTGGCGATCGTCGACGCCGCCGACTACGAGTGGCTCAGTCAGTACCGTTGGTTCGCCAAGGGCATGGACGGCAAGTACTACGCCGGACGCGCTGAACGGGGCGAGATGATCATGATGCACCGGGAGATCATGAAGCCCCCGCCTGGGATGGTGGTCGATCACATCGACGGCAACTCGCTCAACAACCGGCGCAGCAACCTGCGGATCTGCACACCACGACAGAACAATCACAACCGGCGGTTCACGGGCAACAGCTCGGGCTTCGCGGGGGTCTATCCCTATGGCAAGCGATGGAAGGCCCTTATCGCGCACGAAGGTGAGCAGATCATGATCGGTGCCTTCGACGATAAAATCGAAGCGGCCCATGCCCGCGATCGCAAGGCCCTCGAACTGTATGGCGAGTTCGCCTGCCTGAATTTCCCCGAGGAGAAATCAAACAGCAAAGAGCAAACAGCAAAATGACAAGGCAAGAATCAAACAAAGAAGGGGTGGCGAGCGCAAGGCCCTTACGTCCGATGCACGACGCAGGGTGCGCGTGGTCTCTGGCCGGATGCTTCGACTTCGCTCAGCATGACAAGAGAGGAAAGGAGCGCTCAGGGTGACAAGGAGGGAGCGGTATGCTGATGTGGGTGGCAGCCTCAAGGCGAAGCGCAGCGCAGGCTTGGGGATGGTCCTCTCGACGCAATACGCACGACGCACAACGCACGACGTACCCGCTTTTTGCTGTCAAAAAGGGGCTTTGGGGCTTAGAATGGCGGGCATGATGGACAGAGCGGTTTACCGGATTATCGATGCGAATTTCAACCGGGCCCGCGAGGCGCTGCGGGTGATGGAGGAGTACTGCCGGTTCGCGGTCAACAACGGCACGCTGAGCGGCCGGGCCAAGCAACTGCGGCACGAGCTTTGTGCGGTGATCGGACAACTGGAGCAGGGCAAGCTGCTGGCCGGCCGCAACACGCTGGGCGACGTCGGCGTCGGACAGCAGGTGGAGAACCAGCTCCAGCGCGCCACGGCGGCCGAGGCGTTCACCGCGGGCGCCAGGCGTCTGACCGAGGCGCTGCGGGCGCTGGCCGAGATGGCGCAGACCGAGAGCAAGCCGGTCGCCGCGGCTATCGAGCGGCTCCGCTACCAGGCGTATACGCTGGAGAAGGACGTGGTGCTGTTCACGCAGCCGGTGGAGAAGTTCAATCGCGTGCGGCTGTACGTGATCGTCACGAGCGACCTGCCGGCCGAGATCCTCTCGCTGGCCAGTCGCTGCGCCGCCGGCGGGGCCGACTGCGTCCAGTTGCGGGCCAAGGACATGCCCGACGACCGGCTGTTCGCGGTGGCCGTCGAGTTCGTGGACATCTGCCGGGACTTCGGGGCCTTGAGCATCATCAACGACCGCGTCGACATCGCCTGCGCCGCGGGCGCCGATGGCGTACACCTGGGCCAGAACGATCTGCCGGTGGAGCAGGCCCGGCGGCTGCAACTGAGCCCGCTGATCATCGGCAGGAGCACGCACGACGAGAACGAGCTCGAACGGGCGATCGACGCGTCGCCGAGCTACGTGAGTCTGGGTCCGGCGTTCCCGACGACGACGAAGCCGAAGATCGAGATCGCCGGGCTGGACTACGTCCGGCATGGGCTGGAGCGGCTCGCCGAGACGGGCGTCAGCCACGTCGCGATCGGCGGGATCACGCACGAGAACGTCGAGCAGGTGCTCCGGGCCGGGGCGCAGCGCGTCGCCGTCTGCGCCGACGTGACCGAGGCGCCGAACCCGGGCGATGCGTGCCGCCGGATCAAGGACAGGATTGCCGAGTTTTTTGCAGAATGATCTGAAGCGAAGGTGAGGTGACCGAATGATTGAAGCGAGATCCATCCGATGTCTCATCGCGGCGGCTGTCTTTGTCGGCGGCTGGGCCGCCGGCGCACGCGCCGAGGACCTCTGGGAACTGGCCAACCGGAACAAGGACGTGCTGCGGATCGCGACGCTGTTCACCGCGCAGGACGTGCGCGACAAGCTCTCGACGGACGAGGGGCTCGACAGCGCGATGGACTGGTGCCGCAAGACGGGCGTGACGCACGCGTTCATCGAGTCGTTTCGCGACGGCTACACCGCCGAACGCAAGGCGCTCGAGCACGCGCGAGACCGGTTCCGTGAAAGCGGCTTCGACGTTTCCGGCTGTGTCACGCCAACCGGCTTCGGCAAGACCTCCACAGGCTGGCGCGTCGTCTCGTGCTACACGAACGCGGACACGCAGCAGCGGATCCAGGAGATCTTCGAGTACGCCGCGTCGATCTTCGACGAGATCATGATCGACGACTTTCTCTTCACTGACTGCGAGTGCGAGGAATGCCAGCAGGCCCGAGGCACGCAGGCGTGGGACGAGTACCGCTGCGACCTGATGGTCCGCGTCAGCCGCGACCGCATCCTCGCCCCCGCCCGCGCCGTCAACCCCAACGTTAAAGTCATCCTCAAGGCCCCTCAATGGTACAGCGCGTTTCATGAGCGGGGGTACGAGGTGGTGCGGCAGACGGCGGATTACGACCGGATCTGGGTGGGGACGGAGACGCGGGACTACGACGACCCGCAGTGGGGCGGCAAGGTCCAGTACGAGGCGTACTTCATCATGCGGTGGCTGGGCGAGATCGGCGGCGCCAAGTGCGGCGGCGGCTGGTTCGATCCGTACGGCACGCACGAGGACACCTACGTCGAGCAGGCCCGCCAGACCGTGCTGGCCGACGCGAAGGAGATGCTGCTGTTCTGCTGCGGCTCGCTGCTGCGTGACACCGGCCCGGCCAACGTCGTGCGGCTGCGCACCGAGATCCCGGGTCTGTTCGAACTGGCGGCGCTGGTGCGGGGCCAACCCCTGCGAGGGATCGCCGCGCCCAAGCCGCCCAACAGCAAGCCGCGAGGCGAAGCCTACGTCTACGACTTCGTCGGCATGCTCGGCCTGCCCCTGGCGCCCACCGCGACGATCCGCGACGACGCGAAGGCCGCCTTCCTGCCCATCCAGGCGATGAAGGACCCGCAGCTCTGGTCCAAGCTGCGCCGCCTGCTCGATTCCGGCGCGCCGGTGCTCGTCACCGACGGCCTGGCCGAGCGATTCACCACGAGCCAGTCCTACGACAATCTGCTCACGCTCAAGGTCGGCGGCGATCCCAAGAGCCTGCTGCAACTGTCGCGCGGGGAACTAGCGCCGATCCGCGACAAGATGCTGGCGCCGTTCGGGATCAGGTTCGACGCTCCCAACAGGGTGGCCCTGTACCTGATCGGCGACCATTGCGTCGTGATCGAGAACTTCAACGACCAGCCGATCGACGCGACGCTCCAACTGGACAAGCCCGTCGACGCCAAGGCCGCGGTGGTGCTCCCGGTCGACGCCGACGTGAACTTCTCGTGCGACGCCGGCAAGATCACGTTCACCACGATCGACCCGCGCACCCTCGTCGCGCTGACCTATTAGAACGACTGAACCCGAGACTTTCGAACACAGTACTTCTCGAACATAGGCCGCAGGCCTTTGTGTCCCGCTCGGGCGGGCCGTGCGGCAACGGATGTGTTCATTGCACAAGGGAGAAATCATGAATGCAAGGCAGATCTTCTTCTTCGACTCCATGCTGACCCCCAAGATCATCAACTTCGTGTACTGGCTGGCGCTGCTCGGCGTCGTGGTCTCCGGCCTGGCCTCCATGTTCGCCGGCTTCGGCGGCCTGACCTTCGGCAAGTTCGTGATGGGCCTGTTCATCATCGTCGGCGGCGCCGTCGGCGCCCGTATCTGGTGCGAGCTGCTCATCGTCCTGTTCAAAATCCACGAGAACATCCGCAAGCTCGCCGACAAGGCCTGAGACAGATTATGATTGATCCATGGGCTCTGTCCTGTCATTCCGAATCCCGATGGATAGCAGGATGACGGAGTTGCTTCTGCGCGAGGATTCTCGCCGATCCGTGTAACGCGATGAGATCCTGCCCGTCTAATCGATGACAGGGTAGTCTTTGCGCATGGCGAGCGGGGCGCCCGGCCGAGCGAGTCTGCCGGCGTTGCGACGTCGTTTTCTGCGAGGTCGGTGCTGTTGCCGGACGTTGGGAGAGACAAAACATGAAATACAGGAGTATCATGTGCGGCGTGATCTACCTGCTGTGCCTTCTGGCACTGCCTGTCATCAGATACGCCGGCGGTCGCGCTTGCATGCCCTTGATCGTTCCGCCTCTCTTGCCGGCGGAGATTGTGCCCCTGGGGATCGGGTTCGTCGCTACCGTCTACCTCTTGGGCGCGGTTGTTCGGTCGCTCCTCGCGCGCAGAGACCAGCGCTGGACCCTCGCCGTACTGGTGGTGGTCGTCGCAGCAACAGGGGCCTTCTGGTTCGGCGCTCGGCATCTGCCCGGATTTCTTCATGGGCTGCGGGACCGTTTCGTCAGCAAGGTCGGGTATGACCAGATGCGGCAGTTCGCCGAGGAGGTATCTCAGAACCACCCTCTGGTAGACTTTAACGGAATCCTGATCAGGCCCGACAGACTCAAGGCTGCGTCCCCGGAGCAGACCGAGCAATGGAACGATCTGGTCGCGAAGTACCCCTTCCTCGCGTGGAACAACGGACCGGGCCATGTCATCGCGCGCGGCGGCTTGGTCGAGCTGACGTGGGGCTCGCCCCTGGTGGGTCATTGGGGATTCCAGGGGGCGCCCGGCGGCGAAGTCACCGACCTCGATCCTGATGAGGGCTGGTTTCTGCGTGTCGCCAAGGACCTCAAGTTCGTCAACTACTTCGACTGACCCGCCTGCGATTCGCACGTATGGGTCGCGGCAAATGACCCTCGAATCGGAAAATTCCCTGGAAAAGACGCGGCAACTGCCGAAGATAATGGTGTCGCCATGCGTCTGTCTTATTGCGGGCCGAGTGCCGTGCGGGCCGGAGGACCCATTCTGTGGCACCGCGCTGAGGCGGTTGGCCTGCGTCGCGTAATCGAGGGAGGTTGAGATCACGGGAATCCTGATGCAGAAGGGAGCGAGTCGATCATGAAGGTGCGGATCTTCCTGTGCGTGACGGTGGCGGCGATGTCGCTGTCGCCGTGCCTCGCCCGGACGGACGAAAGCGTGAGCGAGGGGACGTTCGATGAGCGAAGGCTCGGGCCGGTGCCGGATGACGTGTTGTACGAAGAGACCACCCGGTCTGGCGAGCACGTTGCCTGGCTCGTACGCCGTGGTGACAAGTCTCTGGTGATCGTCGACGGCCGCGAGGGCCCCGAATGGGACGAGATCGGCGTCTGGAAGCCTCAGCCTGCACCGATCCCTGAGGTGTTGAAGAGGATGCCTGAACAGGTCAAGATCGCTCAATCGGTCGATGATTCCTGGGTGAAATGGGTGCAGTTCAGCGACGACGCCCAGCGGTGGGCGTACCGCGCCCGGCGCGGGGATGCGTGGTTCGCGGTGATCGACGGCCAGGAGGGGCCCGCCTATGACGAAGTTACCCTGCCCGAGTTCAGCGGGGACGGTCGTCATGTCGTATACACCGCCAGGCGCGCCGACCAGTGGTTCATGGTTGTCGATGACAAGCCCGGTCCGCCGTATGACGATGTCTCCAGTCCCTGCTTCAGCGCGGACGGGGAGCATTTCGCATACATCGCTACTCGGGGCCAATCGGAGTTCGTCGTCGCCGATGGGAAGGAGGGCAATCCCTACGATTCGGTCCGGGACATCGTGTTCAGCCCAGACGGACGGCGGATGGCCTACTGCGGAAAGAGAGGGAGTGAGCAATTCGCGGTCGTCGATGGGGAAGAAGGTCCCGGGCATCGCTGGATCGGCGGACTGGAGTTCAGCCCCGACGGGTCCCACATCGCGTACCGGGCGATGCGCGGAGAGAGCTTCGTCATGGTCATCGATCAGGAGGAAGGACCTGAATACAACGCGATAGACGTCGATTCGGTCTTGAACAGATCGGTCTTCAGCCCGACGGGCAACCGCACGGCATACCGTGCGCGCAGAGGGGACAGGTGGTTCGCCGTCGTGGATGGCCAGGAAAGTCCCCCATATGATGACGTCTCTTGTCTTGAATTCAGCCCGAACGGGCGGCACTTCGCCTATAGCGCCAAGACGCAAGGAGGCGAGTTCGTCGTCATGGACGGTATACCGGGACCGGAGTACGGAATGACGCAGAACCTGCAATTCAGCCCGGATGGGCGACGATGGCTGTATGAAGCCTATAAGGACAGAAGATATCGCATCGTGCTCGATGGTCGGCCCGGACCGGAGCATGACGCATTCTACGATGTGGGATTCAGTCCGGCGGGCGGACATGTCGCCTGGCTCGCGGTGGACGGCAAGAGACTCTCCATGGTCGTCGATGGCGAAGCCAAACCGCCTTATGACAACGTAGGCTTTTGGGCGTTCAGTCCGGATGACAAACGGTTCGCCTACTCAGTCAGGCAAGACGAGAAGCGCTTCATGGTCGTAGATGGACAGGAGGGGCCGCGATTCGATGAGGTGCTTATTCCGAGATTCAGTCCAGACAGCCAGCGCCTTGCCTATTGGGCGAGCGAGGGCGATCGGGAGTTTGTGGTGGTCGATGGCCACCCTGGGCAGGGCTACGATGAGGTCGAGAAGGGCACGATCCTGTTCAGCGACAGCAAGCACGTGCTGTACCGGGCTCGCCGAGGCGAAGAGTGGCTGATCGTCCTGGACGGACGTGAGGGACCGGCTTGCGACCGGATCATCGGGCACCGCCCCGCCTTCCAGAACGGCGGAACGATCGAATATCTGGGCATCCGCGATGGCGTCCTCTACAGAATCACACAACGCCCCTGAACATGCACGATTCGACTGATGAAAGAGGCAGGATTCACGCATCGCAAGAACGCGTCGAAACACGCGAATCTTGACGGAACAGGATGAGGGGCCTGCGCATCTGGCCGGTTGTGACAGCGGGTGCGTCTGGCCGGGGCGACCCTGTCGATCCTGATATACATCGGGACGGAAGCGATCCAAGCGCCGGGCGAATGAGACGAGATGATATTGGAGCGGAGATCGAAGATGAAAGACGACAAAGGCGGGACACAACAGAGCGCCAAATCGCCGAGACGAAGGAAGAAATGGCCCGTCGTGCTGGCGGTGGCATTTCTCGCCGTGCTGGTATTCCTCGTGGCCTTGCCCTTTCCGCTATGTCGGGATATGGGTTACGTTTGCGAGCACACCGCGTCGCGCAAGGGCTACCGAAAGTGGTTCATGGGTTTGCGGACCAGCCAATGGTACAGCGCCAGTCGGCTCGATGAATTCATGCTTGAGAAGCACCCGCAGGATTTGACGCACCGCTGGGTCAGTTTCATGGGGACCGGAAGGAACCTCGTCGGTCAGGCAAGTTCATTTGTGCACGGATCACCCAATGATACGCTACTCATATTTCGAAAGCAGTTCGACGACCACGTGGACAGCCTCGACGATGCAGGCAAGCTTGAGCTTATCCGTGTCCTTGCGTCAGGCCGGAAGGACCAGATCGAAGCCCACCTGGCCCCTGTTCGCGAAAGACCCTTTGAACCGTTCAGAGACCCGCAACCATAGGAAGAACCCTGATCGAAATCTCCCGTGCGGCCAGGACGATCGTGACATTCGCGTTGAGGCCGCCACCGTAATCCTATTGGCCAAGAACCTGCCCTGTTCTTCGCGGTCAACCGTTTTCGAGGGACACGACTACCTGTTTGCGGCGGGAGTGGAAGGAACCCGTTTGTAGTGTGCCCGTGAGGGCATACTTGTCCCGGCAAAGGTAACGCCTCACGGCGTCACTACGAACCAGACTCTGACCCCAAGCCAAAACGGGTAATCGCGTCTTTCCGAGGGTGCTGAAAAGCGTATAATCGGCCTGCCGATTGGAGTGTTCCTGTATTGGGTCGGCAGTGCGCGAAGATTGCGAGGGGCGTTATGCGAAAGCTGATCGTGGTGTGGGCGGTATTGTGGTGTGGGGTGGCGAGTGGTCAGGTCGGGGAGCTGCCGGAGCGGGCGCCGGGGGCGTATTTTCCGCTGAGGGCGCGGGACCATCGGGCTGCGGCTTCGTTCCAGCGCGGCCGGCCGGTGGTCGGGACGACGTACTTCTACTGGTACGACATCGACAGCAACGCCCACATCTTCGACCACGACGGCTCCGACGCAATGACGACGCATCCGGCCGACATGACCGACCTGAGCTACAAGCGGGCCTCGTGGCACCAGAGCCAACTGCTCGACGTGATGGACGCGGGGATCGACTTCGTCATGCCGGTCTACTGGGGCGTGCCCGGCGACTACGACGGCTGGAGCTTCGCGGGACTGCCTCCGCTGGCCGAGGCGCACAGCGAGCTGGAGAAGGCGGGCCTGAACCCGCCGGCCATCGGCCTGTTCTACGACACCTCGATCCTCCAGTGGAACCGCTTCAACGCCGATGGCAGCAGCTACCACGTCGACCTGACCACGGACTTCGGCAGGCGATGGTTCTACACGGCCATTCGCGATTTCTTCAGCTTGATCCCGCCGGCCAAGTGGGCCCGCGTCGACGGCAAGCCGATCATCTTCTTCTACGAGGCAGCGTTTGCCGCCAAGCAGGACCCCGAGCGACAGTTCGCGTTCGTCAAGGAATGCTTCGCGGCCGATTTCGGCGTCGAGCCGTTCCTCGTCAAATCCGCCGGCTGGCAGGGCCAGGCGGACGCGACCTACTCGTGGGGTGGCGCGGTCAACGGCCCGATCCTCTTCGAGGATGTGGCCGCACTGGGCCCTGGCTATGACCACAGCGCCGTGCCCGGCCGCCAGCCCCTGATCGTCGAACGCCACGATGGGCAGACCTACATCGAGCGCTGGACGAAGCTGCTGCAACTGCCGCCGGGAGAGAGGCCCTGGATGGTGCACGTCGAGACGTGGAACGAATGGCACGAGGGGACCGACGTCGCCCGCTCGCGCGAGTACGGGCGAAGCTACATCGTGCTGACCAAGCTCTTCGCCGACATGTGGCACACCGATACGCAACTGCGCTTTGGCTCGCCCTATGCAGAGGCCGAGCGCATCGTCTGGGAAGCGGACGCGCCCAAGGGCCTGACACTGCGCCCCAGCGGCGGCGACGGCAACTGGCAGACCATTGAACTCGAAGGGAGCGAGGCGGTTGTCACACTGCCCAACCCTCATTCGCAAACGACTCGCTATCTGTACTTCGACGTGGACGATGCGTTCGCGTTCGGCGTGCGCGGCAAGTCCGTGGCCCTCGCGGTGACGTACCGTGACGCAGGCTGCGCCTCGTTTGGCGTCGAATACGACAGCACGGTCAACGAGGGCCCGCTGGAGGGCTCGTTCCGGCCGGCCGGAAGCGTCGCAGTGACGGGAAGTGGCCAATGGAAAACGGCGCACTTCGCGCTGCCCGAATGCCGCTTCGCGGGCCGCTGCAACGGCGTGGACCTGCGCCTGGTCGCCACCGGCGGCGACATGGAACTGGCCGTCCGCCGCGTCGAGATCACCAGACCGTGAGGCGAATCCTCACGGCAAGCACGAATCTCGAAACCCGAAACCCGAAACAAGCTCAAATGCTCCAAATCAGAAACTCGAACCCGCGGTGTTTGCGCGGACCGGCGTTTGGAGCATTGGGGCTTCGTGCTTTGTATTTGTCTCGAGTTTCGTAGTTCGAACTTCGGATTTGCTCTGCCTCGCGACGAGGCAGCCACCCGGGTTTTGGTGTTGACTTCGAGCAAGAGGTGGAGTAGGTTGGCCGAGGTCATATCTTACGTATACGTACCAGTTGCGGGGGTCGCGATGGCGACCGGGCACGAAACGTGAAACTCGAAGCACGAAACACGAAATCCGAAACAAACTCGAATGACGCAAATTCGAATGTCCCAAACTCCCGGCCGCAGGCCGGTTTCGAATTTCGGGTTTTGGGCTTTCGTGCTTGTCTCGGATTTCGAGATACGGATTTCGGATTTGGCCTGCTTCGCCGGTGCGGCAGCGCCTGCTCGCCCCGTTCACCCCTGAAGAAGCCGACCTGCTGGTCGATTTTCTTGCGCGCATTTCCGAGACCATGTCCGAAGAGAACGGCTCTACGCCGACCACCGAGACAGAACGAGTGCTGAAAGGAGAAAGACGATGAACCGACTGAAAACCACCGTCGCCGCAACGGCCGCAGTAACATTGGCCGTGTGTGCATTGATCTGCACGCCGTCCGCGCAGGCGCAGCCTGGACCGGGCGGCCCCCGCGGTCCGCGCGTGACGTCGCCCGAGATCGCCGCCGACCGGCACGTGACGTTCCGCGTCCTGGCGCCGAAGGCCGAGGCCGTGCAGCTTTCCGGCGGCGACATCCCCGGCGTCGGGCAGGGAGCAGAGATGAAGAAGGACCCGAACGGCGTGTGGGAGGTGACTCTCGGTCCGATCGACGCGGGCGCGTACCGCTACAACTTCAACGTGGACGGCGTCTCGACCATCGACCCGCGCAACCCGGCCACCAGCGAATCCAACGCGAACACCTGGAGCCTCGTGTACGTCCCCGGCTCGGAGTTCATGGACACGCGGCAGGTGCCGCACGGCGCCGTCGCGGAGGTCACGTACTGGTCGGCGTCGCTCGGGCGGTTTCGGCGGATGCACGTGTACACCCCGCCGGGCTACGAGTC
>CAZOFX010000106.1:0-18538 GCA_964579055.1 uncultured Pirellulales bacterium | reverse complement strand
ATCAACAGCGAGTCGATATTATCCACCCCCAACCTGCACTCACGCATGGGTTGCGACGAACCGCTTTCAGTTGATGCAGCGGAGCCATCCGCCCCCAACCTGCACTCACGCATGGGTTGCGACAAGTGACGCCCGCCCCGGCGGGCCGGAAAAAGGACCCCCAACCTGCACTCACGCATGGGTTGCGACGTTGTCCGGCATACGATAGGCTTTGAGGTATCCCGCCCCCAACCTGCACTCACGCATGGGTTGCGACACAAGGCCCCCGACGGCGTCGCGTGCGATGGGGACCCCCAACCTGCACTCACGCATGGGTTGCGACCCTGTGTGCAGGCCTGGAGCGTGATCTGCTCGGTCCCCCAACCTGCACTCACGCATGGGTTGCGACCGTCAGCGTCGTAAAGCTGGTTCAAGGCGAAGCTTAGAGCAGGTCTTTCGCGAACGACACGCGGTCGATCATGTCGCTTGGCCATAGCGCACCGTTTTGTGGTGTCAGTCACGGTACCACAGGGCTCGCGAACGTCTCCGCTGATTTGTGTGCGCTTGGGGTTCGCGAAGAAGCGTGATTGCATGTTGCGCCCCTTCATGGCGGGGCGGCTGCTGCCCGAAGGCAGCTTGTGGGTCTGGCCACGCTCGGTGATGACGGGTCCAGCCCGATAGGCCTCGCGGGAAGGCCTTCGCGATAGAGGCCGGTCAGAAGACGGGCGGTCTATCGCACTTCTCCATTCGGAGACTTTTGAATATTCACTTGTATGAGATCGGCAATCCCCGGCGTCGAGATGTTCCTCGCGGCATTTTTGTCCGCATCGTCCTGGTAGCTACACTTGACGCACTGAAAGTACGCGGCGCCCTTCCTGCCTTTGGGGCGGTTGGCGCGGGATATGTGCCCACACTTTGAACATCGCTGTGACGTGTATGCCGGGTTGATCAGTTCCAGCTTCGCTCCGAGTTGTTGCGCCTGCCAACGCACGGCGTCGACCACCATCCCCGGCGCCCAGTTGCGGGCTAACCAGGGTTGGTCATCCTTGATATCGGGCGAGAGGGCTTCCATCTGCCAGCAGCCGGCACCGTTTCTTCTTGCCACTTCTGCGATCCGGGCCGCAATGATCTGACTGGCGGTCTTCATTACCCTCTTCTCGCGTTTGCGCAGTTCCTTCAACTTCGCTTGAGCGACCCGCCTGGCTTCTGGGTCGAGAGGAGAGTCCTTGCTCCTCAAGGCTCTGATGATTCTTACGATGTCGCTGTGAATGAGGCCCCTGGTATTCAGCATCTCCCGCCCGCGCCCGATCTTCATCGCCCATTGCATGGGCTTGCCGTGGTCGCGGATATGAAGGCAAGCGGGTACACTGACGCCGAGATCGACGCCCATGATCGTCTCGGGGTTGAGCTTCTTGAAAGGCTCTGGAACATACGAGACAACCACCTGCCCGAGCCAGCGGTTTCCCCGTTTGCGCGGATTGCGGCAGATGCGCGAGTTCTTCAGTACCCACTCGCCTTCGATCGTCCGATCGAACTGCCCAGCCATGGTCTTATCGCGGGGTTTGATCTTCGCGGGAAAAGCGATCCACCCGCTGGGAAGATCATATTTGCCGGCCCAGTTCGCGGAGAACAGTTGCACGACGAGGAAGTAGCGATCGTCAAGGCGGAGGATCTGCGTCTCGTTTCCTCGTCCTAATATCGGGTGCGTTCCGTCGATCCGGTGGGTGGGTAATTGGCGTTCGCCCGTGAAGAGCAGACGCGTGCCATGATCCCCCGCAAAGTCCGGCTTGACACCCAGCGCGTACGTCTGGCTCAGTGTGGCACCGCTAACATCTTCTACCGGCACGCCGAGCTCTTCGAGTTCTCTGCGGATCGCGGTGTTGCTGGGCTTGAACTTTGCCACCACTTCATCGGGGATCTTCATGATCCGCCGGACGTATTCCCTGGCATTCTGAATGTTAATCGCCTGGGCCAGGATCCGCGACGTAGCGCGTAATCCGATGTAGATAGCTTTCCGCTGGTCTTCCGTGCAATCCACGAGGGCCTTCTTGCGAGTGTCCCACCCGAAGGGGTTGCCCAGGCCGAAAGTCAGGGTCTTGGTCAATTGCTTGGCGTCCTTCGCCGTGGCTGTCGCGTCGCCCTGTACCAAAGACGTGTCGGAGCTATTGGTATTCTCGCCCGCCATCGCATCCACCTGGCACAATGTCATTGGCGGCCCCGGCCGGTCCTGTCCCTCCGGACCTTTGGGCTCTCACCATACTCTACCGACTCAAGAACCGTGACATCAAGAGAAAACCCGCCCCCGCTTTGCTGGGACCGTGTGCCTCCTCTCGCTGATGGCGTGCCACGTGCCACCGACAGGGGTGTGTGATGGCACGTGGCACGCCATTGCGGGTCGGGGCGGTGCGCGCCGGTGGCGAGGGCGACGCATGCGTCGCCCCTACAGCGGGGCGGGTCAGTGGAGCTGGCGCAGGCGGGTGTTGACGGCGTCGGGATGGAAGGCTTCGGGGTCGAAATCGCCGGCCCATTCGAGCAGTTCTGCGTGGCGCGGGTCGTCGGGATGTTCCCTGGCTTCGAGGAGGTTGGCGTAACCCCACGGCCCGCCGCAATCTTCGGGCGGGCAGGCCCGCTTGCCCGTCAGGCACAAGGGATACCGCACGCCGGCCTCGGGCTCGAGGATCTTCTCGACGGTCAGGCTGTGACGCCAGTCGTCGCCGAAATCGTACGTGTAGCGGAACTTGGCCTTTTCGCGCTTGACGACGTCGCAGAGCCTCACGTCGGTGTCGCCGGCGGTCATCGCCATATCGAATTCCTCGTTGACCGAAGGCGCATAGCAGTCGCTGCCGATGCGAAATTCGTGCAGATGGCAGTTCTCCCATCCCATGACCACCTGGATGACGTCGTGCAGCTCGGCCAGGGTGATCTCGCCGGGGACCTGCACACGCCGCCAGATGGGCGGGCTTATGTCATCCAGCGTGATCTTGATTTGATAGATCCTATGTTCACTCATCGCGCGCCTTTGACCTCCTTCTTGATCCGCTGGATGTGGCCCCGGCCCAGGGCCTTGACCTCGCAGCCGAGCTCGAAGTACCGCCGGATGCGAGCGTCGTCGAGAATGCCGAAGCAGTCGACTACCGCCAGCGGTTCGCCCGCCCAGCCGACCACCTGATCGGGATCGAGCTTCAGGTACGCCTCGTGCGGGACCGCCAGGATCAGCGCCTCGGCGCCGGCGATCGCCTTGGCCAGGTCCTTCTGGACGACCGTGTTCGTCAGGTGCTCCTGGTTGCGGAAGAAGCGCGACCACGACTGTCCCGGCGCCGGGTAGGTGTCCTGCGACTCCAGCTCGTACCAATGGTCCACGTAGGGATCGTGCACGCGAATGTCGGCGCCCATCTCGGTCAGCTTGCGCGCGACCATCTCGCTGCCGCTGTAGCGCGTGTCGCCGACGTCCTGGCGGTAGCTGGCGCCGCAGATCAGGACCTCGGCGCCGGCGATGTAGCGGCCCATGTTCCGCAGGGCGTCGCGGGTCAGTTGCGCCACGTGCAGGCCGCGCGTGTCGTTGATGTCGATCGCGGTGGGGGTGAGCTTGAAAACCTCGTCGCCGTCCTCGAAGCCGAGGATGTGCTTGTAGGCCCAGTAGCCCAGGCCGCCGTCCTTGGGCAGGCAGTAGCCGCCGATGCCGGGGCCGGGGAAGATCATGTTGTTGTGCGTCGGGCGCATGCGGATAGCGTTGAGGACCTTGATCAGGTCCACGCCGTTGCGTTCGGCGAACAGGCTCCACTCGTTCAGGAACGCCAGGGTCGTGGCGCGGTAGGAGTTCTCGACGATCTTGGTGGTCTCCGATTCGATGGGCCGGTCCATCACGGTCAGGGGGAACTGCTCGGTGTTGAGGACCTCGCGGAGGAATTTCTCGACGCGGGCTCGGGCCTCGGCGTTGCAGCCGGAGCAGACGCGCCAGAAATCGCGGATCGACGAGACGTAGTGCCGGCCCGGCATGACGCGTTCGAAGCTGTGCGCCAGCAGAGGCTCGGAGTGAATGCCCCGCGTGGCGAACGCCTTCTTCAGGATCGGCCAGGCGACGAACTCCGTCGTGCCCGGCGCGACGGTGGTCTCGATGAGCACCAGGCACGGCGGCTCGATCCGCTCGCCGATCGTCCGCATGGTCGCCTCCAGGGCGCTCATCTCGGCTTCGCCGCTGCGCATGTTGCCCAGCTCGTGCTTGGTGTAGTCGCACTGGACGTCGACGACCACGCAGTCGGCCAGCTTGAGACAGTCGCTGTTGTAGGTGGCGATCAAGGTCTTCTTGTCGAGGACGCAGCGGGCGATCATCGGGTCCACCTCGGGGTCCTCGGCCTTGACGGGGGACTGGCCGCGATTGAGCAGGGGGATCTTCCAGTAGCTGCGCGAACTGGGCCGCTGGCAGCCGATGACGAACTTGTTCGGCCGGCCCGTCTGCTTGTCCACCGTGTCGGCGATGATGGCGGCCATGACCGCCCCGACGAAGCCGACGCCCATCACCACGACCACTTCCTTGCCTTCGGCCCGGGCGGCCTCGGCGAGGGCCCGGACGCGCTCGAATTCCCCGGCGTACTGCTCGGACGTCGGCAATTCGAACTTTTCCCCGGTCGGACTTGCAGAATACTGACTCATGCTCGAGTTCCTCTCAAAGTCACCAATCCCTGGCTGCATGGTCGCCGACGTGGTACGGCCGCACGTGTACGCCACGCATCGCATGAGCTTAGCCATAAACCCACGCAAGGCAAGGCTTTTCCGCCCGTTTGGACGCAGGCTTGCGGGCCGAAGGGGTGGCATGGGTTTTGCATCGAAGGGTCAGAAGTGCTATAATGCAAGGGCGGCAAGTCGCCATGTTGCCCGGCGGTCCGGTCGGGCACGTATGAGGGCGGAGTTGGAGGTCAAGTCATGCGAACGGCAGGGTGGTTCGCTGCCTGGACGGTCGTACTATGTTGGGTTTCTGCGCTTGGGGCGGACACCGGGGGCTTCGAGTACCCGTGCGCCCTGCTCGACGCCTACGACGCGGATGACAGTTGCTGGATCGGCATGAGTGTGAGCGGGGAGTACCCCGTCCCGGTACTGCCCGAGAAGTGGCTGGTGGGGCCTCCGCCGTCGGAGATGTCGGCGGTCACGACGCCGACGGATCACTGGGTGGAACTGCTGTATTGCGGCCGGATTGTGGACGCCGACGGCAACGATGTCCTGATCCGGGAGTGGGGCAAGGCCGGCGAAGAGGCGATCGTGTTTCTCACCGACGGGGCCGACCAGGAATATCCCATCGCCCTGGCGAAGGCCGACCTGGCGACGCAGGCGGTCAGCTACATCGATCTCGATTTGCCCGACGTGTTCACGCCGTTCGACCCGCGTGGACTACGGCTGGTGGCGATAGACAGCGGAGGGGGGGCTCCGGGGTTCGACGTGGCTTCGGTACAGGCCCGTGTCCTGCGGGCATGCGGTTCGCAGGCCGATGACCCTTTCCCGATCGATGGGGCCGCGAACGTGGCGCGCGACGTCGCTCTGGCCTGGACGCCTGCGTGCGATGCGATCGACCAGAGCCTGTATCTGGGCGACAGCCGCTCTCTGGTCGAATCGGCCGATCCATCGGTCCGGCTCTCGCTTCTTCCGCCCGATGCCAATTGCTTCGAGCCCAACGGACTGGCACTGAACACGACGTACTACTGGCGCGTGGATACCAACGGGGCCGGTTCCGGCGCGGTCTGGTCCTTCACCACCATGGACCATATCGTGATCGATGACTTCGACGCCTATGGCATCTCCGGCGGCTATCTCTACGAGACTTGGCACACGCGCGGCAAGGCGCGCGTCGGAGAAGAGTCGTTTCACACTCGCCTTAGCTGTCCTCAGTGCATGCGGTTTGCCTACTACTACGACAGCATCTACCTCTCCGAGACGTATCGCGACTTCCGTCCAGCGCAGGATTGGACGCAGGCAGGGGCCCGGACCCTGGTGTTCTGGCTGTATGGCACGCCGGGAAACGACATTCAGGGTCGGATGTACACCGTGTTGAGTGACGGGACTACCGATTGTCAGGTGACCTATGACGACGACAAGGGAATCCTCACGAGTCCGGAGTGGAACGTCTGGAGAATCCCGCTGGCGGATTTCAACGGCGTGGATCTGAGCGCCGTCACCGATCTGGCATTGGGATTCGTCTTCCCGTCCGCCCAGTCGGGCGAGTCCGGCAGTGGAACCATCTATGTCGACGACGTCAGTCTCTATTCATCGCTGTGTCTTGAGGAGTGCCGTTCGCCGGCCGATCTGACGGCTGACTGCGTGGTCGACCACCGCGACCTGAGGCAGATGGCGGCCCAGTGGCTCCATACACGCGGCCAGGTGGTTGACGTGGTCGCGCCGGGCCAGCCGGTGCTGTGGTATGCGTTCGACGGCACCGCCAACGACAGCGCAGGACTCGCTCACGGGCAGATCCAGGGGCGTCCGACGTTCGAGATCGGCGTGCACGGACGCGCCATTCACATGGTGAATCGGGGCGATGCAGTGGTGGTTTCCAACGCGCCGGCTGTGTTCGAGGGCATTCGCGACGCGATCACGATCGCGTTCTGGCAGCGTGGCGATGATTCGGGCCATCGAAACGACACGCTGTGCTGCTCCGACTACGCCTACGGCCAAACCAACCCGTCGATCGCCGTACACCTGGGCTGCTGGAGGGATGCGGGACAGTATCGGTGGGATTGCGGGACGCCCTGGTCGTTCGCCAACCGCGTCGCCGGTGGTCACCGTTGCAGGTACGAATGGACCGGACGCTGGAACCACTGGGCCTTCACCAAGGACGTCCGAGTCGGACCGCCAGGGCAGAAGGGCCTGATGCGGGTCTACCTCAACGGCGTTCTCTACGACAGCCGCTCGGGGACCAGCTCGCCGATCGAACGAATCAAATCGTTCCAGATCGGATCGGGATGGTATGGCCACTATGACGGCCTGATCGATGACTTCCAAATCTACGACTATGCCTTGTCCGAGGCGGAGGTCGCCTATCTGGCCAGTGACGGGACGGGCCGGCTCCCCTGGGACTCGGGGCTGGCCGCCGATCTGGACGGCAGCTCGACTGTCGAGTTCGGCGACTTTGCGATCCTGGGCGACGCATGGCTCGAAAGCCAGCTCTGGCCGTAGCGGCCTAACGTGGCTCCGGCCTGGAACGGAGGTCGCGGGATGTGGCCAGAGCGATGACGCGCCCCTGGTCGCCGACGGCGCAGTAGAAGTGGTAGACGACTCCTTCGTGCTTGAGAAGCCAGGGTTTGTGGGCATAGGTTTCGTCATATGGTTCCGAGGGCGCCACCAGGTCGGGGCCGTCCCACCTGGTCCAGTGCACCAGGTCGTAGGAGCAGGCGAACGTGTCGAAGGCCTTCGGCCGCCAGAACGCTCCGAAGTAGAACATCACCCAAACGTCGCCCATCCGCACCACCTGCGGATCGCCGGAAATGCCGGTTCCATTGTCGATCACCGGTTCGGTCCCGTAGCGCAGCCATCGGCGCATGTCATGGGAGACCGCCATGCCGATTCGCTCGGGGCTGCCCTTGGCCTTGCCGTTGTAGAACATCACGAACGGATAGCCGAGCGTCCGCTCCCTGTCGAGGATGATGTTGCTCTTGTACTGTGTCAGGCTCTCCCAGGGACGCACGTCCTCCTGGTCGCGTGACAGGACCGGTTCGGCGAGGCGATGCCACGGAGCCGGCCTGGTTGGCTCTCGTGTCCAGGCGATGCCGATCGCCAGCGGATCGGTCTCATAGCCCTTCAGCGCGCCGCCGATGTAGGACATCCAGTATTTGCCGTCATAGGGTTCCAGTTCACAGGAGCCTGCCCAGGTCGTATCCTGGAGGGCGACGTAGCCGGCCGCCTGCACAGCGTCCCACCCCTCGTTGCGGAACGGCAGAATCCGACCCAGCGGCCGCCAGTTCAGCAGGTCGTTGCTGTCGGCGATGGCGGTCTCGTATCCATCGCCATCGAAGAGGATGTAGATCATGTACCATTTCGAGTCGCGACGAAAGACGCTGGGACAGTCGAGCTTCCTGTCGTGCTCGTCCTTGAGGACCACGCCGTATTTGAACGGAGTCTTGGCCTCCTCGTAGATGCGCTGCATAATTGTCGGTTCCACCGTCTTCTGCCGAGACCGGGCGGGCACAACCTGACGCTCCACGCCGGCGCTACCGGCGGTTTGTAGAACGGTGATGGCTGCCAGGACAATCGCTGTCTTCGTTGTCATACATAGCTCTCCATCCACTCGGGCGCGGTCGCGTCACGGAATCTGCGATCGTGCGAATCATGATAGTGTGCCGCGATCCTGACCGCAACGTCAGGAGAAACAGACTCGCTTGGCGTAATCTCCCCGCGGCCGACGCGAATCCATGAACCGGTCCTGCGTCTGCGGTCGTATGGAGATGCAGATACGCAGCAGTGGCTGCATCCCTTATGAAGAATGACCATCCAGGTTTTGCTGGAGGACAAGGCAATGGAAGCCAAGAAGACCGTTCTCGTCACCGGCGCGACGGGCGCCCAGGGTGGCAGCGTTGCTCGCCATTTGTTGGCCGGCAACACGTTCCAAGTCCGCTGTCTGACGCGACATCCGGATTCCGAGAAGGCAAGAGCATTGCGGCAAGCAGGCGCGGAGATTGTCCAGGGTGACCTCGAAGACGCCGCGAGCATCCGGGCGGCGCTGAGGGGCTGCTACGGCTGCTACGGCGTGACCAACTTCTGGGAGCATTTCGAGAAGGAATACGGCCAGGGCAGGAACCTCGTCGATGCGGTCCGCCGGTCCGGCGTCGAGCATTTTGTGTTCAGCGCGCTGCCCCACTGCAAGAAGATCAGCGGAGGAAAACTCGAAGTGCCGCATTTCGATATGAAAGCGCAACTCGAGGAGTACACGCGTCGTCTCGGCCTGAAGGCTACGTTCGTCCACGTGGCGTTCTACTTTGAGAACTTCCTGGCGTTTTTGCCGCCGCACGAGCAGGAAGACGGCTCCTTCGCGTTCGGATTCCCCCAGGCAGACACTCCCCTGGCCGGAGTTGCGGTGGAGGATGTGGGCAGTATCGTCTCGATCCTCTTCGAGGGACCGCAGGAGTACCTGGGCAAGGTGGTCGGCATCGTCGGCGACGACCTGACGGGCGATCAGTACGCTGAGGCGATGACGCGCATCCTGGGAACCAGGGTCGCCTATCATCACGTGCCCCGCGAGGAGTTCGCCGCTCTGGGGTTCCCCGGTGCCGAGGACCTGGCCAACATGTTTGAGTTCAACCGCTTCTACATTCCCAGCCGACGGGCGGAGGTGGAGATGAGTCGGGCCCTGAACCCGAAGATGCAGACGTTCGAGACCTGGCTCACGTCGAACAAGGGGGCCTTCGCGAGACTCTTCGAACGCGAACACGCCCGCACGCACTGATACCGATCGGTGAGCGCGTGTGACGGCTCGACGGACGAATCTACTCCATGTGGATGACGTTGCGGGTGCGGTCTGCTTCGAGTCCGGCTTCTTTGATGACGTCGTACAGGTCGCGGCAACCATGGACCTTGACGAAGTCGAAGTGGGGGTCGGATTCATCCTTTGTGGTCAGTTGCACCGTGCCGATGCCGAGCAGGCACTCCCATAGCGAACGCCGCAACTTCAGGTCGATCACGCGGAACATGTCGATATTGTCGACGCGGCGATCGAAGATCCCTCGCGACCACTCGATCCGGTCCGGCGTGACTTCGTAGTAGATGCTCTTCAGTGAGACCATCTTCCAGAGCAGGACCAGCAAGGCCGCCGCCATGAATGCCAGCGCGCCGAGATCGATCCAGGCCTCGATCTGGGTCAACCGCTGGGCCGGAATGTCCATCTTCGGCAGGTAGGCGTCCACGTACGCGACCACCTGGGTCACGCGGTACTTGAGGACCGCCCAGCAGATGGTGACGAAGATGCCCATCTTGATCGCGGTGCCCGCCAGAGCGAACACGCTCGGCCGGCCGCACCAGAGAACGTCGTCCTCCTCTTGTCCGTCGGGCACACCCTCATCCGTCTCCTCCGGGTCGGGATCGGGCGAGCCAAGCCTCGTCCGGGTCTCCACGCGATCACCTTGGAGGAACTCGCCGCAGAAGCGACACTTGATCGCCTCGTAGCGGATTTCCTCGGCACAATAGGGACAGGGTTTCGTGCGATGCCGGAGCCGGTGGGTCAAGCATGTCGGTTCCGCTGGTTTTGGCATAACTGAAGCATCCCGGACTGTATCGTTCCGTCTAACCCGATTCGGCACCGCCTGTGCGGTTCCTTACACTTATCGGCCAGATTGAACGGATCGGACCAGTGGAGAAGACGGCCCGGAGGCATTTTTAGGTTATCGGGCCTTGCGTGGCGCTATGTCGGCGGTGGGACTCTGGCGAGCAGCTCCTCATCCGGCATGGTGCAGCGCAGCGGATTTCCGATGTATTTCTCGATTGCGGGGATGATGAACGATTCGTCTTCACAGGCGAACGAGATGGAAGTCCCGGCCACGCCGGCCCGGCCCGTTCGCCCGATGCGATGCACGTAATCCTCGGGCTCGTAGGGAAACTCGTAGTTGACCACCAGGCCGATGTCCTTGACGTGCAGGCCCCGCCCGGCGACGTCGGTGGCCACGACCACCTGAACCGTGCCCGTGCGGAAGTCCTCCAGAATGCGCAGCCGCTTGTTCTGGGGCACTGCCCCGGAGAGCAGCTCACACGCGACGCCCTGCTTCTTCAGCTTGTTGACCAGGGTCTGGGTGTGATCTCGGCGATTGCAGAAGATCAGCGTGCGATCGTCGGCCCGCTTCTTGAGGATGTTATAGAGCAGCTTGAACTTGTCTCGCGACGTGACGATGTAGACGATCTGATTGACCGTCTCGACCGCCACGTGCTCGGGCTCGACCTCGCAAATCACCGGATCGGGCATCCACTGGGACGCCAGGCGCAGGACATCCTCCGTCAGCGTGGCGCTGAAGAGCATGGTGCGGCGGTGGTTCTTCGGCGGTGTCTCGCGGATGATGCGCTTGACTTCCGGGATGAAGCCCATGTCGAGCATCCGGTCCGCTTCGTCGATGACCAGAATCTCGACGTCTTTGAGCTTGATGCTGCCTCGCTTGACGAAGTCGAGCAGGCGTCCGGGGGTCGCCACGATCAGATCGACGGGCGCCCTGTCCAGACGCCGTTGCTGCCGCTTGACCTCCAGACCCCCATAGATCGCCAGACAGTTGAAGTGGCAGTACTTGCCGAGGTCTTCGGCGTCCTTGGCGATCTGGATGGCCAGCTCGCGCGTGGGCGCCAGCACGAGGGCGCGAGGCGATCCGACCGGCCTTTGTGTCTGGATGGGGTCCTGGAGGAACTTGCTGAAGATCGTGATGATGAACGCGGCGGTCTTTCCGGTTCCCGTCTGGGCTCGGCCGGAGATGTTCTGTCCGGCGTGTGCGTGGATCAGGACTTTCGCCTGGATCGGCGTGCAGTACTTGAATCCCAGGTCGGCGATCGCGTGCATGATCGGGTCAGGTAGCCCGAGATCGTGAAACCGCACCTCCCCCGGCTTCTCGGGCACCTGGAACTGTTCGAGGCTCCAGGACGATTTCTTCCTGCCGCCGCGTCGTCTCCGGGATCGTTTGGTGCGCGGCTCGGTGTCCGGCGGGGGCGGTGTCACTGCCTCGTCGATGCACGGTTCGCCGGATGGCGACGCTTCTTCGACCGATTCTGTGGACTGCGATGAGTCTGTCGAGGTTGTTTCCCTGTGTCGTGGTCTGGTCATGGCCAGCATTGAACTACAGAATCGCTGCAAAAGCGAGAGGAAAACACGACAGGAAACCAGCGCAGGCCGCGAGCACGAGATCGCGGCGCCTGCGGTTCGTTCCGTTGGAGTGGCCAGTGGTCTATGCAGAGTGGGGCCTCGCTTTCCTGCGACGGTGCCAGGCCGGCCCTCTCTTGGCACGGACCGACGATGGTCGAGCGGCGACGAAGGCCTTGGCGCGGTGGTGTGACGAGGGGCTCTTCTTCGGCTGGGCCGGCGCCGGTGCCGCCGGGACACAGGCAAACCCCGGACACTCCTGCGGGCTGAAGCGTCGACCGGTGAACTTCTCGATCTGTTGGAGGTACTTCTTCTCATCCTGCGAGACGAAGGTGATCGCGTCCCCGGTGGCGCTGGCGCGTCCGGTGCGGCCGATCCGGTGGATGTAGTCTTCCGCAAACGCCGGGACGTCGAAATTGACGACGTGCGAGATGCCCAAAACGTCGATGCCGCGTGCGGCGATGTCGGTGGCGACCATGACCTGGTACTTGCCGCTCTTGAAGCCGTCCAGGGCCCGTTGCCGCTGGCCCTGGCTGCGTCCGGAGTGGATCGCCACGGAGACGATGCCGGATCGTTCGAGCCGGCGCGTGATCTTGTCGGCCCCGTGCTTGGTTCGCGAGAAGACCAGCACGCTGTACATCGGGCTGTTCTTGAGCATGTGCAACAGAAGATCGATCTTCTGCGATTTCTCGACGGGATAGACATGCTGCGTGACGGTCTCGATGGGATTCTGGGGACGGCCGATCTGAATCATCCTCGGCGACTTCTGCATGCCGGCCGACAATCCCTTGATCTCGGGGCTGATGGTGGCGGAGAAGAGCATCGTCTGACGGTCGGTGGGCAGGGCGTCAACGATCCTTCGCACGTCTCGGATGAAGCCCATGTCGAGCATGCGATCGGCCTCATCCAGGACGAGCACTTCGATCGCTTCGAAGCGGATCGAGCCTCGCTGCATGTGGTCGAGCAGGCGGCCCGGCGTGGACACGACGATGTCGACGCCGCGTCGCAGGGCGCTCAATTGGTTCTCGATGCTGACACCGCCGTAGATGGCGAGCGTCCGCAGGCGGAGAAACCGACCATAGCCGAGGATCGACTGCTCGATCTGCACCGCCAGCTCACGCGTCGGTGTCAGGATCAGCGACCTGATCCCTTTCTTGTGTCGGTTTTTCTCGTGAGCGAGCCGGTTCAGGATCGGCAGGACGAACGCGGCCGTCTTGCCGGTCCCGGTCTGTGCGCAACCGATGATGTCATGGCCGTCGAGTGCGACCGGGATCGCCTGGGATTGGATTTCTGTGGGTGTGGTGTAGCCGGTGGCAAGAATCCCTTGCACCAGCGGGTCGGAAAGACCAAACGTCTTAAATGGCATGAAACAATCCTAAAAGTAGGACGGGCGTACGAACGCCCGACCTGGTGACAAAAATGACAATCCCCAAGGGATGGCACTACCAACCCTCAGCGGGACTACAGGTGTGGAGTGAGGTTCTGACGCGGTGTAGCAAACGGCGTGAGACTCCACTAAGAACCGTGCGGCGCCTGCCGGACCGACGGACCCCATCGATGTGGAGCCCGTTGCCGGCTGCGTTCTCGGCTTCCCGGCGTGGCAGCACCACCGCCGGGGGCCATCGCAGCGGACCGGAGATCCTTACTTCCGGACCGGCTGCTGGTTCTTCTCACGACGTCGGTTGATGATTTCTTCGGCCAGGCGTGTCGGGACCTGAGCGTAACGGCACATTTCCATTGAGAAAGTGGCCATTCCCCGGCTCAAGCCTCGCACGACGGTTGCGTAGCCAAACATGCTGGCCAACGGCACTTCCGCGCGGATCACGGTATACATGTCACGTGCGGTGGTTTCCATGATAATCCCGCGGCGGCTGTTGAGGTCGCCCACGATAGGGCCCTGAAACTCGGTCGGCGTTTCGACCTCCACGGTCATGATCGGCTCCTGGAGGCAAGGCTTGGACCGCTTGAAGGCTTCGATAAAGGCATCCCTTCCGGCGATGCGGAACGCCATCTCACTGGAATCGACCGCGTGGAAAGACCCGTCATCGAGGCACATCTTGCAGCCAACGATTTCGTATCCGGCCAGCGGCCCCTTCTTCATCGCGGCCTGGAAGCCCTTGTTGACGGCGGGAATGTACTCGCCGGGGATGCGTCCGGAGGTGATATTGTCCTCGAATTCGTATGGCGCGTCCGCGTCCGGGCCCAGAGGGATCAGGCGGCCGATCACGTGGGCGTACTGGCCCGACCCGCCGGTCTGCTTCTTGTGACGATAGTTGAATTCGGACTCGGCGGTGGGCGCTTCCCGGTAGCTGACGTTCGGGGCGCCGACCGTCACGCTGGCCTTGTACTCCCGCCGCATCCGTTCCACATAGATGTCCAGATGGAGCTCGCCCATGCCGGCGATGACCGTCTCGCCCGTCTCCGGGTCCGTCGAGACGCGAAACGTCGGGTCCTCTTTCATGAACCGGCTCAGCGCCTTGGCCATGCGCTCCTGGTCGGCCGAGGTGGCCGGAGTGATGGACAGGCTGATGACCGGGTCGGCGACGAAGATGCTCTCGAGCGAGTAGTTGATGCCTTCGCCGCAGATCGTGTCGCCGCTGGCGCACTCGACCGCCAGCAGGGCGATGATGTCGCCCGGGCCGGCGTCATTGATGTCGGAGCGGTCGTTCGCGTGCATCCGGACGATGCGCCCCATGCGCAGCATGCGGTTGGTGCGGGCGTTGCGGTATTGCTGGCCCCTGACGATCCGGCCCTGATACACGCGCACATAGCTCAACTGCCCGAACGATTCATCGGCGATCTTGAAAATCATCGCGACCAGCGGGGCGTCGGGATCGCTGGCCAGAGGGGTTTCTGTTCCCGCGTTGTCGTGGTCGCGAGCGAAATAGGAACGATCCATTGGACTGGGCAGGAAGTCGCACACGGCGTCCATCAGCGGCTGGACGCCTTTGTTCTTGACGGCCGAGCCTATCATCATCGGGACGATGTCGCGGTTGATCGTGGCCTCGCGAATGACTCTGCGAATCAGGCTCTCCTCGACCGGCTGGTCCTCCAGGAGCATCTCGATCAGCCGATCGTTGTACATGCTCAGCGCCTCGAGCATCGCCTGGCGTCCCTTCCCGGCGGCTTGGAGGTGGGCGTCGGGGATGGGACCGCGGACCACCTTCTCGCCATCCTTGCCCTCGAAGACGATTGCCTCCATGGTGATCAGATCGATCACCCCCTTGAAGGTGTCGCCGCAGCCCATCGGCAGTTGGATCGGTACGACGTTCAGCCCGAGCTTCTGGGTCATGTCCTGTCGGACGCGGTCGGGATCGGCCCCGGTCCGGTCCATCTTGTTCACGAACGCGATCCGTGGCACGCGATAGCGTTTCATCTGCTGGTCGACCGTGATCGACTGACTTTGAACGCCGCCGACGGCGCACAGGACCATGATCGCCCCGTCCAATACGCGCAGGGATCGCTCGACTTCGACGGTGAAGTCCACGTGCCCGGGGGTGTCGATGAGATTGATGCTCTTGTCCTTCCAAGTGACCTGCGTCGCGGCCGAGGCGATGGTGATCCCTCGTTCGCGTTCGAGTTCCATGAAGTCCATCGTCGCGCCGCCCTCGCCGCCGTGGACCTCCTGCATGCGATGAATGCGGCCGGCATAGAATAGAATGCGCTCGCTCAACGTGGTCTTACCCGAGTCGATGTGCGCCGAAATTCCGATGTTCCGAATCCTGCTGATCTTCTCCATATCTTCCCAAAACCATTCTCTAACACACCACAATCACTCGCCTGCCCTTATCGGCAGGAGGAGCTTCAAATCGGTCCTGTCGTTGGTGATTCTTCGCCCTTGCCACCTGTTTTCTGGGTTGCATCGACCGGCGGGTGCCTACCCTCCCTCTCAGCAGAGCGAAGAACCCGTCATTCTATCGGACAAATCAGGGGCAAGCAAGAGAAATGTGCCAGTTCTGGAGAAAATAACATCCGACCGTTTGCCCTCTCCCTTGGGCGGGTCTTGCCGACGGGGATCAAAGAACGCCTGGAAGCAGGCAGGTCATGCGACACGCCGGGCGCGGCAGGAAGGGCCGATAACTGGCGGGTGGATGAGTGCCTCTTACCTGGCCGGCCCGAAGACGCCTGCTGCCTTCGAAAGGCCCTATTTGGTCAATTGGGGTTTCCGGGCTCGATGCCGGCTCTTGCCGGCCTTGTCTCGGACCTCCACCTCCGGCTGCGACTGACACAACGATTGTGGTTCGGCCACCCGGCGATACCCCAGCGCCTTGATGACTTCGAGGACCTCTGTCCAGGTGGGAAACGGCCGCGCATTGGCTCGCTTGTACTCATCGATGGCCATAACGAACTCGAATTGCTCGTCCGACATCTGGCCTTCCTCGGCGGCTTTGCGGTCCTCGCTGCGGCGCCGGCCGGGCCCACGCCGCCGATCCAGTCCACCAAGTCGGCGGTCCACTACGTTGTGCCGGCGTTCCTCTCCGCTGCGCCGCTCTACGAAATCCGGGCTGGTGGTGTCCGCTTCGTTCTGACGCCTGTCGCCGGCGCACTCACATCGCCCTTCTCGGCCATCGCGTTTGTCCGTGTGTTTCTTGTCTGCCTCTGCCATAGGGGGTCGGCCTTCTCTCTTGTACGATTGCTCCGCGTCTGTTGCCACCTGGACGGAGGAACCGATGGTTACACTCCCGGAATCCGCCTTGGGGCGAATCAGAACTCGTCGTCCAACAGGTCGGCGTCGAAATCGACCTCTTCCTCGTCTTCCATCGCATAGTCGTAGAAGTCGTCGTAGGCGTCCTGCGACTCGATCACGACATGGGCCTCGTCCAGAAAATCCTCGGGGACCATCAGGGCCACGCCTTTGTGCTCGCCGCTGGGGTCGAGCTGTTCCTTGATTGTGGCGGGGATGTCGTTGAGCTTCAGGAGGGTCTGGTACTCCTTCGCCTGATCGATGTCGCTCAGGAGTGTGACCACCACCAGGTCGTTGAGTTTCGCCTGCCCGTTGTTCTTCTTGTCCATCGGCTTTCTCATCTTCGCGCTCCGTAACAGAACCACGTGCTTTTCATCATCCAGGAGTCCGGTGTCGCAGGCCAGCGGGCCGAAACGGGCGACATGGTACCCTCTCTCCTGGTTCGTCTGCGCCTGGATCACAGGCTGCGGCGGCCACAAAGCACGCCCACCGGCGCCAAGCTCACTGGAGCCTATCGGCCTCAGAGGGGCAGGAATTTAGGGGGTTTGGCGTTTTTTTTTGTTGCATTAGGGCGGGTCCTGGGCAATATGGTCCTCGAACGCCTCGCGGCGCTGGGGGTTGCGGTGCTGAAGAACGCGCAGTTTTCGGTTTTCTCGATCAGGGAGGACTATGGCGATGGCCAAAAAGAAGAGAGATGCGTTGGTGGTGGCAAGCAAAGTCAAAGCCCATATCAAGGGTCAGAAGATGATGACCTCATCGGAGGCCCTGGAGGCCATCAGTGAGCGCGTCTACGATCTACTTGATGCGGCGATTGCCCGCGCCAAGGCGAACCGTCGGAGCACCGTCAAGGCGCAGGACCTGTAGTCCGGCAGCGGGCGGTTGCGCATCCGAACATGCAGGCGTTGCGATCTGCCTGTCGCAAACGAGCCGTTTCGGGATTCGGAACGGCTTTGCTGTTGGTTCGGGTCACGTCGGCGACATGAATCCCGACGAGATCTCCGGGGGTATCTGTCTCTCGGCGGGCTGGGGCAAGGGGCTTGGGCATGCTGGTGAGCGATGCCGGGTATGCCCGGCGGAACACGAGACGGTGCCAACACCCTATAAAATTGGGGGCGGCAGGGCCTCAAGTACGGTTTTTTCCAAGAATTGCTGTACTCTTCGGGGGGCGACAGCCGATGAATACACTGATATTCCTGTGACAAGTGGAAAATTTTTTGCGCACAGGGATCAAGCGGGTGGACGTAGCTGCCGATACCTTAGACATATTAGGAAAGCGCCACAGGGGCGTTTCCTTCCAGCGACGTTCGCTAGGCCAGTGTTCGGTGGAAGGTTCAGCGGCGGCCGGAATCCACCGGGCCCCGGAAAGAAGTGAGGATTTATGGGACGGAACGAAGAGGGGGAGCGCATTCGAGTTTTCATGCTGGGTTGGGAGTTCCCGCCCTTCATCAGTGGAGGGCTCGGCACAGCGTGCTACGGTCTGACGCGGGCGATGGATCAGCTCGGCGTGAAGGTGACCTTCGTGCTTCCCAAGATGGTTGAGAGCGAATACGTGACGCACGTCAAGCTCCTGTCGCCGCGTTCCGTCCAGACAGCCGCTTCTCGCCAGGCGGCGGACTTTGACCTGACGAATGTGATCTTCAAGACGATTGCCTCTCCTCTGCAAGCCTATGCGACTCCGGAAAGCTACGACGAACGACTGGAAGAAAGCCTGCGGCTTCGAGCCGGGATGGGTGGGAAGCAGACGGGCGATGATCTGGGCCACAGTGGCGACTACAGCGGCGACATGTACCGAGAGATCCACCGGTACGCGACGATGGCCGTTCGACTGGCCCGCGGGGAACAGTTCGACGTGATCCATGCCCACGACTGGATGACCTATCCGGCCGGTGTGGCCGTTGCGGCGGTCACGGGCAAGCCCCTGGTGGTGCACGTGCACTCGACGGAGTTCGACCGCAGCGGCGAACACGTCAACCAGGTCGTGTACGACATCGAACGGGAAGGCATGCAGCGGGCTCACAAGGTGATCACGGTCAGCCACTACACGCGGAGCATCGTGATCAGTCGCTATG
>CAZOFX010000105.1:0-19464 GCA_964579055.1 uncultured Pirellulales bacterium | reverse complement strand
CTCGGCTGTCTGATCGCCCCGGTCTTCTGCATGGTGGCGGACCGTCACTTTGCCAGCCAGAAGGTGCTGACGGTCCTGAACCTCGGCTGCGCCGTGCTGCTGTTCTTTGGGGCGCGCGTCACCGATGCCACGAGCCTGTTCGTGATCCTGCTGCTGGCCATGTTCTGCTACATGCCGACGTGGAGTTTGACCAACGCCATCGCCATGGCCAACGCACCCTCGGAGAAGTTCCCTCAGATTCGGCTTTTCGGCTCCATCGGCTGGGTGGCGTCCGGGGTCTTCAGCATCGTGGCGGCCAGGCTGTACGATGGCCTGAAGATCGACAACACCGCGATTCCTCTGTACTGCGGGGCGGGCAGCGCGCTGGCGGCGGCCCTGCTGAACCTGACCCTGCCCAACACGCCGCCTCCGGCCAAAGGCCGGAAGTCTTCGATCGTCGACGTCCTCGGGTTGCAGGCGCTGACGCTTATGAGAGACCGCAATTTCGCCCTGTTCATCGTCATCTCCATGCTCGTGATGCTCCCGTTCACCATGTACTTCTCCCTCGGCTCGCAGTTCTTCGAGAGCCAGGGCTTCGAATACATCACGGCGACCATGAATCTGGGCCAGCTTGTCGAGATGTTCGTCATGCTGGTGGTGCCCCTGGCGCTGGTGCGCTTCGGAGCCCGCTGGGCCATGGTTATCGGGTTGGGTGCCCTGCTGGTGCGCTACGCGGCCTTCTGGACGGGCGGAGCGATGGGGCAGACCTGGCCCTATTACATCGCCATTCTCGTGCACGGCGTGATCTTCGGCTTCTTCTTCGTCGGCGGACAGGTCTACGTGGACAAGAAGGCCCCGCCCGAGATTCGCGCCCAGGCCCAGGGTTTCATCATCCTGATCTGTTACGGCGTGGGGATGCTCGCGGGAACCTATTTCAACGTGCAGCTCATCAACAGGTACACGACCGACGGCGTCGTGGACTGGAATCCTATCTGGATCATCATCACGGTCATGAGCGCGGTGCTGCTGGGCCTGTTCGTGCTGCTCTTCCGCGACGACGCGGCCGCCAAGACGCTGCCGGCGGCCGGCGAGTAGCGCCCTCGGGCACCGAGAATTGGATAGCGAAAGGACGTTCAGAAAGGAGACAGTCCGATGAACCGATGGCGATGGTATGTGTGCGGAGTCTTCTGCGGGTTGATCCTGGCGGGTTCGTTCGGCGTCGCGCGGCTGGGGATGGCGAGCTCCGCCGCAGACATTGGCGCCGCGATGGGGTCCACGATGGTTGCGGTGGAGAAGGCGCCGCCCGAAGACGGCAAGCTGCGGATTATCGCCTTTGGGGCCCATCCGGATGACTGCGAGATCTACGCCGGCGGTGTGGCATGTCTGTGGAGCGATCTCGGCCATCATGTGAAATTCGTCTCGACCACGAACGGCGACATCGGCCATTGGCAGACGGCGGGCGGGCCGCTGGCCCGGCGGCGAACGGCGGAGGTCCAGGAGGCCGCCAGGATTCTCGGCAACACGGTCCAGGTGCTCGACATTCATGACGGCGAGATCGAGCCGACGCTGGAGAACCGGCGGACGTTCACCCGCCTGATCCGCCACTGGAACGCGGATATCGTGATCACCCATCGGCCGAACGACTATCATCCGGATCATCGTTACACCGGCATCCTGGTCCAGGATGCGGCGTATATGGTCACCGTGCCGTTCTTCTGCCCCGACGTGCCCGCGATCACGAAGAACCCGGTGTTTCTCTATGCATCCGACGGATTTCAAAAGCCCAATCCGTTCCGTCCCGATATTGTCGTCTCCATCGATTCGGTAATCGAGCGGAAACTCGATGCGATGGTGGAGCTCGTGTCGCAATTCATCGAAGGGGGCTGCGGCGGCGGCGCGAGCGATATCCCCCGCGACGCGACCGATCTGGAGGCCCGGCAGGAACAACTGCGCAAGGGCTGGCTCCGGCAGCAGCACGTGGACCTCGCCAACCAGTATCGTGACAAGCTGATCGAGCTGTATGGCGAGCAAGCAGGTAGGAACGTCCGCTATGCCGAGGCCTTCGAGGTCTGCGAATACGGACGGTATCCGACAAAGGACGAGTTGCGCACGCTGTTTCCTTTTGTGGTGCAGCAGCAGTAGTTCTGACAGACCCTGGAGAGGGTCTTAACGAGTCGGCCTCCCGAGGATCGTCGCCAGAGACTGGCTGAACAGAGTTGCCTGGCGCATCATCCCCACGTCGTTGGGGTGACAGCCGTCGACTGTGCCGTCTCCATCGATCCCGAGCATGTCTCGATTGGACAGGAAATGCAGGTTGCCGACTCCCTCGGCCGTCAGCTCCTCATGGATCCGGCGGAGGATCGTGCCTTTCTCCGTCGGCGTGGTATTGCTGACGCTGGAGTCCTCCACGAGCAGGATTGGCGTGTTGGGCCGGGCCGTCCGAAGCGTTTTGACGAACGGGGCTACCCGCTCGGATACCTCAGCGGGGCGCATGTTCCATAGGCAATCGAGGACGTACACGGCCGGGTCCAGCTCTGCCAGAAGGTCCGCCATCTCCGGCTCCATCCTGCCGTTGCCTGAGAAGCCGAGGTTGATCACCGGCACGTCGAGCTGTCTGCGGACGATAGCCGTGTATGCCATGCCCGGGCGGGAGGCGCATCCGCCCTGGGTGATGGACGTGCCGTAGAATACGATCGGCTCGTTCGGCGCGGCAGGTCGCGAGATGGCCATGTCCTTGTCGATGCCGATCTGGATCGACTCCACTCCGTTGTACAGAGGCAGGTACAACATGCAGTCGGTGTCCGGCCTCACGCGGAACGATGCCTCGTTCGACCTGGAGGTGGGTCGGCCGTTTTGCACGAACGTCCATCGCCCGTTGTCGGCCCTTGCGTAGAGGTCGATCCCGCTCACTCCTGTAGCCGGCATGTGAGGCATTGCCAGGCTTTCGCGGCGGAGTGTCCAGCGAACCCGGACGGACGCGGCCTCCGTCAGGAAGCGAAGACACATCCCAGCGCTGTGCTGACTGAGATCCCAGACCGGGGGTCGGACCTTGTCTTTCGCTGCGACGGGCAGCCGGTCGTAATACGATTCGGTGTCCTGCCAACCCTTGCCTTCCAGCAGAAGAAGCCGGCCGTCGTACCACGATGTCCCATCGCAAGGGTCTGCCGTGCCCATCTCCGGATTGATTCTCTCCGCGCCGACAGCAGCCAGTGCGCAAGACAGCAACGATGCGGCAAACACCCAGAAGGTCAGTCTCATACAGTCGTTCTCCTTAGATCAGGCAGTGACGGATACCACGATATCCTGCCGGTGATGATACCACCGCGAGGGGGCCCGTTCAAGTCACAGCCGCCAGGGACGTTTGGCGAAACCGTTGACAGCAGGGGGGCTGCCTCATAACCTGAATAGGCCGGGCAGGTGTACGGCAGTGCTGTCCAGTCTGGAGCGTGAACGAAAGGAGAGACGATGAAACTCACTCATGCAGCGGCCGTTTGTAGTGTGCCCGTAAGAGCCTGCCCTGAGCTTGCCGAAGGGGCATACACTTCGAGTAACGCCTCACGGCGTCACCACAAGCAGCGACACCTGTATCCTATGTCGATGCGTACCTTGTTCTGCGTCGTTCTGCTTGCAGCCGTTCCTCTTTTTGCGGAGGCCCAGAACGCTCCGGCGGGCGATGCGTCGATTCGAATCGTATCGGTGCGTTCGACGGTCTTGTTCTCGCGCGACACGGATGGACTGGTTCAGACGGTAGAGGTTGCCGTCGAGAACGCTGGCGATACCCTCCAAGGCGAGCTCGAAGTCCGGATCGGCTCGGCCCGCCGGTCGGCGAGTCTTGAGCCGATCCCGCAAGGCGCCTCCACGCTCCGGTTCCAGGCGCCGGATGTTCGGGAGGCGGCATCCGCAGAGTTCATCCTGCGAGCGGGCGACAGGGTCCTGGCCACGCACCGAGTCCCGTGGCAGCCTCGCAAGCATTGGACCATCTACTTCGTGCCGATCACGCACCACGACCTGGGCTACACCGACACGATTGAGAACGTCCTGAACCTCTACGCGGGCTTCTACGACGACGTACTGCGATTCTGCGACGAGACCAGCGACTGGCCCGACGAGGCGAAGTACCGCTACACCCTGGAAGGGACCTGGTCGCTGGCGCACTTCATGGAGAACAGGCCGCAGGAAACGATCGACCGATTCGCAGCCTACGTCCGGCAGGGTCGGATCGAAATCGGCGCCCTGTTCGGCAATGAGATCGACAGCCTGTGCGGGCACGAGCAGCAAATCCGGCTGATGTACCCATCCTTCCGGTTCGTGCGGCAGTACGGCGGCGAAATCTCCGTCGGCTCGATCACCGATCTGCCCGGGCTGAGCTGGGGGCTGGCGTCCGTCCTTTCGGGCGCCGACATCAAGTACTTCTTCGCCGGGCTGCCCACCTATTTCGAGTGGGGCCGCAACGACATCCACACGTTCTGGGACGAGGCGGCCATCCTGCGTCACGGCCGGCCCGACGCCTTCCGCTGGCAGGGGCCGGACGGCCGGACGGTGCTGGTCTACTACCAGGGCAGCTACGGTTTCTTCAGCCGCGTGATTGGGCCGGATACCTATGATGAGGTCATGGAGGCCCTGCCTGGCATGCTTGACGAGATGGACGGCAGAGGCTCGCCATTCGACGTGATGCGGTACATCCACAACGGGGTCGACAACCACCCGCCTGATATGAGAATCAGCGAGGTCGTCAGGCAGTGGAACGAGAAGTGGGCGTATCCGAGGCTCGTCGTCGCCACGAACGCCATGTTCTTCAAAGCCCTCGACAAGCAGTGCGCCGATGTCCGCACGTTTCGCGGCGAGCTGCCGCACACGGACTATGTGGTGGGTGCTCTCTCGACGGCCAAAGAGACGACCATCAACCGCCTGACCCACGACAAGCTGCTCTCGGCGGAGAAGGCCGCGACGATCGCCTCGCTGGTCTGCGAACACCCGTATCCGGCACAAAAAATCGCCCGCGCCTATGACGATGTGCTCCTCTACGACGAGCACACTTGGGGCAAGGACTATCCGGCCGGCGAGCTCCAGGACTGGGCCTGGAATGAGAAGAGCCACTACGCCTACCGCGCCGCGGGCCTGGCCCAATCCGTGCTGACAGGAGGCTTGCAGAGTATCGCGAGAAACATCCGGCTCGACCAATCCGGCCGGCACATCGTCGTTTTCAATCCGCTGGCGTTCGACCGGACCGATGTGGTGCGTGTGACGAAATGTTCCGTGGAAGGCCCCTTCGATCTGATCGATACCGCCACCGGGCAGGCGGTGTCTTGCCAGGTCGTCGAGCTTGACGGCCCGCTGGCGGCCGCTCCCTATGCCCCGCACCGCTGGGCGCGCGGTCAGTTCGAGGGACATGAGCTGTTCGACCTGGTATTCGTCGCCGAGCAGGTCCCCTCCATGGGCTACAAGAACTATCGTATCGTCCCGCGTCAGAACGCCGCCGAACGGGACAGCGGGCTGTCCGTCGCAGGGAACACGGTTGAGAACCGTTTCTTCCGAGTCACGCTCGACCAACAAACCGGCGCGATCGCAAGTCTCTACGACAAGGATCTGTCGCGCGAGCTGGTGGACCGCGAGGCGCCGGACAAACTGAACCAGTTCGTGGCCAAGTGGGTGCAGACGAGCAAGCGCGAAGGCCCGACGTGCGCCGAAATTCGCACTGGACAGAAGGGGCCGGTCTATGCGAGCCTGGTCGCTCGGGGCTCCGGCCCGGGCTGTCCGCAGATCGTCCAGGAGGTGGTCCTGTACGACAGGCTCAAGCGGATCGACCTGTTCAATCGCGTCCTGAAGGACTCGACGCCTTTGCTGGAGGTCTACTTCGCGTTTCCGTTCGAGGTCGATGCACCGGCGTTTCGGTTCGAGGGCTCCAACTCGGTGATCGAGCCGCTGCGCGACCAGTTCCCTGGCTCGAACTCGAACTACTACGCCGTGCAGCACTGGGCGAGCGTGTCAAACCCGGATGTGGGAATCACACTCTCGCCTGTGGAATCGCACCTGATCGAGTTCGGCGGACTGTGGCCCTGTTACGTCTCGCAGGCCCACCACGGTGTGACGGCGCCGGACTTCGGACAACCGTTCGTCTCGCAAGATCAGCTCGCGAATGGGTACATGTACGCCTTCGTTCTGGACAGCAACTTCCGCACGAATTTCCAGCCGGTGCAGCAGAGCGACCTTCTCTTTCGCTACTGCCTCACGAGTCACGATGGGCCGCAAGCCAACCGCGTGAATCGTGACTTCGGCTGGTCCGCCCACAATCCGCTCACCGCCGTGGTGATAGATGGGCCCAGGCAGGGCGCCTTGGAGGACCAGGCGAGCTTCTGCCGATTGGAGCCGCCGAACGTGTTGCTTACCACCATCAAGCAGGCGGAAGACGGTCGAGGCATCATTGTTCGCCTGATCGAGACCGACGGCAGGCCGACGACCGCGATGCTCAGCGTACCGGGCCTGAGCATCGAGAAGGCCTGGCAGACGAACCTCGTAGAGGAAAATCAGGCTGAACTGGAGTCGGCGGAATACGGTGTTGACGTGCCGGTCAAGGCATCCGGCATCGCCACCGTGCGATTGCAGTCTCGTCCGCGATAGGAAGGCAGGGATGAATTCGAAATCCGAATAGCGAAATCCGAAACAAACCACAAGCATGAAACTCCAATGCTCCAAACCTGCCCGGCGGGAGCCGGAGTTTGGAGGTTGGGATTTGGGTCATTGGGCCTTGTTTCGAGTTTCGGATTTCGGGATTCGAACTTCTCGCGCCGGGCGGACAGCTCCGGCAAAAGGTATGAGTTCGGTGGCAAGATAGCCATCTCTTTGCGAGGAACCGACAGTGAATCAGCGCGGGACAACACGACGTGGCTTCTTGCGAGGGGCAGTGAGGGGTGCGGTGGGCGCTCTGGTCTTTCCCCGGGTGGTTTCCTCGTCCGCGCTCGGCGGCGACGGAAGGGTTGCACCCAGCGATCGCATCACGCTGGGCTTGGTTGGCACGGGCAACATCAACGGCCAGCATCGGGAGGCGTTTCTGGCCGAGAAGGATGCGCGTATCGTGGCCGTTTGCGACCCGGTGGCGAGTCGCCATCAGGCGTTTTGCGATCGGATCAACCAAGCGTATGAAGGGCGTGTCTGCACGGCCTACTCCGATTTCCGCGACGTGCTGGCGTGCCAGGACATCGATGCCGTCTGCATCGGCACGCCGGACCACTGGCACGGGCTTCACGCCGTCGCGGCCATGCAGGCCGGCAAGGATGTCTATGTGGAAAAGCCCCTGACGCGCACGGTGGCCGAGGGCCGCCGTGTAGTTGATGCCGCCGCCACATACGGGCGGATCCTCCAGACCGGCCTACAACGCCGGTCCATGGCGACGTACCGCCATGCGTGTGAGCTGGTGCGGAACGGCCGGATTGGACAACTGACGCACGTGGAGGTCGGCATCATCGGCGTGAACCCAGGCGTGCAGGTGGGCCGGAGCTTTCCCGTGGCTCCCGTGCCGGAGGACTTCGACTACGATATGTGGCTGGGACCCGCTCCCGCAGTTCCCTTCTGTCCACAGCGGGTCGCCCGCGGCAACGAGGTGTGCTATTGGTATTACGTCGACGACTACACCGCGGGTTTCATCAGCGGCAACGGCGTGCATTTTGTGGACATCGCCCAGTGGGGCATCGGCGATGAGGTCATGCCCGTCGAGGTGCACACCATATCGGCCGACATCTCTGCCGATGGTCTGGTCGATACGCCGGTAGCCTGGCGGTCGGAGATCCTGTACGAAAACGGCGTGCGGCTGAGCTACAGCAGTGAAGGCAACCCGCATCCCGATGGCATCCGCTTCGTGGGGACCGGCGGCTGGATTCACGTCAGTGGCAGCGGCACGCTGAGCGCCAGGCCCGCGGATGTGCTCAAGTCCGTGATCGGTCCCGGCGAGCTTCACCTGTATGCCGGCCCGGAGCACCATCGCAACTTCCTCGACTGCATCCGGAGCCGGCGGCCCGCCGCGGCCTGGGCCCCGGTCGGGCATCATGCGACCACCACCTGCAATCTGGCGGAGATCTCCGCTCGTCTGAACCGAAAGGTGAAATGGGATGCCAAGGCAGAACGGTTCCCGACGGATGATGAGGCCAACCGAATGCTCGGACGCGCCATGCGCTCGCCTTGGCGCATCGGATGACGATGGCAACAGCGGCCGTCCGGATCGCCGCCGGACGCAGACCCGAGATCGACGTGGCGGCCCCTTCTTCGCGGCTACCGCTGCGCGTTGGCCCAGCGGATGGCGGCGCGGAGCAGCTCATTGGCGTCCTGGAGATCGAGCTTCTCCTTGATGTGGGCGCGGTAGGTCTCGATGGTCTTGACGCTCAGATACAGCTTCTCGGCCATCTCGCGCGTCCCGTAGCCCTCGCCGATCAGGCGGAAGACCTCGAGTTCGCGGTCGCTGAGCCGGTCGACGGGGGAGGTGCCTTTCTCGCCCGGGCCGGCGATGATCTTGCTGACCATCTTGGCGGCCATTCCCTGACTGACGTAGACCGTTCCGGCCAGGACCCGACGGATGGCGTTGACCACCTCCTCGGTCGCTTCCTGCTTCATGATGTAGCCCCTGGCTCCGGCGCGCAGCGCCCGTTCGGCGTAGATCGCCTCATCGTGCATCGACAAGGTCAGCACCGGCAGGCTGGGAAACTGCACCTTGATGTCTTTGATCAGCTCGATGCCGCTGGTGGTTCGCAATGAGACGTCGACGATGACCAGATCCGGGTTCAGCTCGCGGATGCCGCGCACGGCTTGATGCGCATCCTCCGCCTGGCCGCAGACGTACAGATCGTCTTCCTGGTTGATCAGTTGCGCCAGGCCCTGTCGAACGATGGGATGGTCGTCGACGATGATGATGCGGCGTTTCTCAGATGGGTCCGTCTTGCCCTGCATCCGTGAGGCCATGCTTCGTCTCCCCTTCGTTGACTCGTGACTGCGTGTCAAAAGCGCAGGTGACTCTGGTTCCGCCGTCGGGACCGGGCTGCACCTCGAGCGTCCCGTCGATCATCTCGGCGCGGTGGCGCATCATTTGAAGGCCGATGCCCTTGTGGTCGGTGGGCCACTCCTCGAAGCGGCGTCCGTCGCTGGTGATCGTCAGCAGCGCGCGCGAGGTGGGCGCGCTCAGCTCGATCTGAATGTGACGCGTCTGCCCGTGACGGATGGCGTTGGTCACCGCCTCCTGCGCGATCCGGTACAGGTGCAAGGCCATGGAGGCGTTCCGCACCGGCACCGCCCGCTGGCAGCAGAAGGTGCACGAGATGCGGAACACGTTCTGCGTGGCCTCCGCCAGCGACTCCAGCGCGGACATCAGGCCGTTCTCATCGAGCGCCACGGGATGCAGGCCGCGCGACAGATGGCGTGTTTCCTCCACGGCGCTGTTGACCAGACGCGCGATCTCCTTGGCGTCGCCCGCCTCGGCAATCGCCTGCCGCCGGAGCTTCCGCTCCAGGGCCTTGGTCATGATGGCGATGCCGGTGAGCAACTGGCCGAGACTGTCGTGCAGCTCCTGGCCGATGCGCCGCTGCTCCCGTTCGCTGATCTCGAGCAGGTCCCGTTCGAGACGGCGACGGCGCTGAGACTCCAGACGCAGGCGTTCGTTGGCCGCGCCCAGCTCGGCCGTCCGCTCGCGCACACGCTGTTCGAGTCGTTCATTGAGCCGGCGGATCTGTCGCTCGGTTCTGCGACGCCGGCCGATGTCGATGCAGTACTCGACGATCCGGACCACGCGGCCTTGCTCGTCGAAGACGGGAAAGGCGTGTACTTCCATGGTCTGCGGATGCCCCGCGGCGTCGTGATGGATGTGTTCGACGGTGACCGGCTGCTTCGTACAGACGACCGTTTCGAGGGGACACGTATGCCCGGCGTCCTCGCAGGGAGTTGCCCGGCCGTGCGTCAGTTGGTGGCAGGTGACCTCGTTGCCGGCACTGGCCCGGCGAGCCGCGCGATTGGCCAGGAGGATCTGATAGGTGCATGCGTCGATCACGTAGAAGGGATACTCCAGGGAATCCAACACCGCCTGCGTGAGAACCTCGCCCATTGCAGGCTCAAGGCGGGTCCCATTCCCCGGCGTTTGTTCGCCATGGTCTGCCATGACGGAGCCTCCCATGTGGGGGTGCCAATGTCCATCCTTCCGGCCCGGACGCCACGGCGCGACCCCGACGCCGGACCCTCACACGAGGACCGCTCGGCTCGTACAGCCGGACCGTATCTGGCCGCTGTTCTCCGAGCAGGCGCATTATATGCGGGCCTGCCACACGATCAACAGAAATCCGCACCTCCCTTCGCACGCGAGCGGCCCGCGATTGGCCACCAGCGAGTAGGGGTATTGCTCGCCAAAGACCTGTAAGACGACCGGACTATCGGGGATTTCCCGATATGGAAACCAAGGGGAATCCGGATGCCACAACCAGCGAATGCCCGATTTGCACAAATGCCCCATCTGCTAACATGACACGTAGTTGGCATAGGCAACTAATCGAAGGGGATTGCTATGGATGACACCAAGCTCTTGAAGAGATATGCGGCAGGCGACGAAGAGGCGTTCCAGGAACTGATGGACCGGTATCGAGACAGTGTCTACGCCTTCCTGAGGCGGTTCCTCAATCGATCCGATCTCATCGAAGACGTGTTCCAGGAGACGTTCCTCCAGTTGTTCGTCAGCCGGGATACATTCGACGTGTCCAGACCTCTGCGCCCATGGCTGTTCACCATCGCAGCCAACAAGGCCAAGGATGCGCTGCGACGCATGCAGCGCAACGAGGTGGCGCAACTGGGCAACATGTTCGACAGCGAAGAATCGACTATCGACGACGTGCTCAACGCGCTGGATCACGATGAGCGGATGCCGTACGACGACCTGATCCGCGACGAGCGGGCCGCTTCGGTCAAGCGCGTGATATCCCGTATGCCCGCCAAGCTGCGTGAGATCATCGTGCTGGCTTACTTCCACAAGTTTCCGTACGCCGAGATCGCGCAGATGCTGGATATTCCTATCGGTACGGTCAAGAGCCGGCTTCACACCGCCGTCGGACGCTTCGCAGAGGATTGGGAGGCCGCGACGATGTGCGAGATGGTGAACTGACCGTTTGGTTCGGCCACACGACGACCCGGAGAGGGTTGATGGAGGTGCATGGAGGCGTGGAACGGGAGCCACGCCGAAAAAGCAGGGGTACGAGCGCGGGGATTCTGGACCTGTGCTCGTACCCCTGATGGTGTCAGTACGGGTGGCTGGAAAGGCGTCGGAGAACCTCGGACTTGTTGGCCCAGCGGTGCATATCGACCTGCCGGTCGGTGAAGAAGTCTTCGGCCCAAAGCCCGCACCACCACGCCCAGAGTGTTCGCATCAGCGCTCTCATGGCTCGTCCCATCCTTCCTGCGGTCCTGCGATATCCAGTTTCCTCGTTCCGGCCCACGCCGGAAACTTCGGAGCGCTCTCTACCCATTAGAGGCACGGAACGGCAGGGCGGTCACGCCGCATGGAGTGGGATTCTGTGGGGCGATGGCGTACGCCGGGACCACCCGGGCGGGGCGGCTGCCTGGAAACGAGCGACAGAAGGGCCAATCCCGCCTACAACTGGCGTTTGATCGCCTGGGCGTGGATCGTTTCGAAAATGGCCTTGATGAATTCCGCATCCAGGCCCACCTTCTCCGCCTTGGCGATGTGGTCTTCCAGCAAGTTCTCCCACCGCCCGAGTTGCAGGACCGGGACGTTGTGCTGCTGTTTGAGCCGGCCGATCTCCTCGACCCACTTCATCCGCTCGGCCAGGTCCTCGATGATTTTGGCGTCGATATGGCTGATCTCGGACCGCAGCCGGGCCATGTGCCTTTTCAGATCGCGGTCAGTCACCTCGGCGTCCCTGGCCCGCAGCCGTTCGAGCATCTGGCACAGGTCCCTGGGCGTCAACTGCTGCTTGGCGTCGCTGAGCGCCTCTTCGGGGTGGCTGTGCGACTCGATCATCAGACCGATGATGCCCAAGTCCAGCGCCATCTGCGCGACCGGCTCGACGAGGTGGCGCACGCCGGCGATGTGGCTCGGGTCGCAGATCAGCGGCAGGTCGGGCAGCCGGCGCTTCAGCTCGATGGGGATTTGCCAGCTCGGCTCGTTGCGGAACTCGGTCTCGACGTATGTGGAGAAACCGCGATGCAGCGCCGCCAGTTTGCTGACGCCCACGTCGAGCAGCCGCTCGACAGCGCCCAGCCACAGGCCCAGATCGGCGTTGATCGGATTTTTCACCATGACCGGGATGTCGACGCCGCGCAGCGCGTTGGCGATCTCCTGCACGGAGAACGGGCTGACCGTAGTGCGGGCGCCGATCCAGAGGATATCCACGCCGTGACGCAGGCACAGCTCGACGTGCTCGGTGTTGGCGACCTCGGTGGCGGTCGGCAGGCCCGTCTCGTCCTTGACGGCCTTGAGCCAGTCGAGCCCGACCTCGCCGACGCCCTCGAACGAGTTGGGCCGGGTGCGAGGCTTCCAGATGCCTGCTCGGAACACTTTGACGTGCACGGACTTGACCAGGCCCTTGGCGGTCGCCAGCATCTGTTTGAGGGATTCGGCGCTGCAAGGCCCGGCGATCACCCACGGGACCTGGTCTTGCGGCAGCCACTTCTCGACCGGCGCAATGGTCCGGCTGAGCTTCTTCAAGGGTTCAATACCGTCTTTCAAAACCGTCCAAGCCTTTCCAGGGGTCGTTCATTTCCGGTCCAAACTCCCACAAACAGTTCATTATACCTTCTTGCGCCCCTGATTTCCAACCGAAACCTGCTCCACACACTCTGCAGTGCGCCGGTGCATGCGGAACGAACGGACCAGATCTGCATGGCGCAATACCAACAGCCGGCGCAAGAAAAGCGGCCGGCAAAGAACCGAGTGGGGATCCCTGCCGGCCGTTGAAAGACCGTTTCGTTGTACAGGCCACGGCGGTGGCCTGGAGGGCTGCTACGATCGCCTGCGGAGCTTCGTTCCGGCTACGCTGAGCCCGAGCATGCCCAGCAGGGCGGCGCCGGGAACCGGGGCGTGAGGACCTTCGGCCGGCACATCCTCAAAGTGCCCGCTGAGCGTGGAGGAGTACAGGTGAAGGTCGGCGTTTCCCAGAGGATTCCAGATGTCCAGTCGCACGTCCAGCTTGCCGTCTGTGAGCCAGTCGATGGCCAGGACGGTGGAATATGTGTTGCTATCTACATCCTGGCCGTTCGACACGTCGGTGATGTCGAACCAGGTGACGCCGTCGTAGGCGAGCTTCACAAACTCCCGGTAGTCATAGTGCCCGAAGAACCAGCCGTGATTGTCGCTGTCATCGTCGCCGAACGTCAGCGAGAGCGTGGCATCCGTGACGCGATGCGTGTTGGGGACATCCAGGCCGTCGGGACCGGCGTTCAGGTCGTGCGTGTACGCGACGGTCGTAGAGTCGCCGACGGTGATGTAGTCGGCCGTTTCGATATATCGGCCTCGCCAGTTGATGTAGCCCGTATGGAAGTCCATCGTGTGGACGAATTCGTCGCCGGAGACCACGAGGCTCGGCGTGACATCGGCGGAGACGGACCCTGCGATCAGGGCGATCAGTGCGGTGACAACAGCGATGCTGGACTTCTTCATGGTAGAGCTCCTCTTCTGGTTGGATCTTGTCCCGATTGGTTCGATTTCCGTCGGCACAGCCGCAAGGCTGCCGCGACCACCCTCGAGTGTGATCGGCGGCTATGCGTTCGCGCTGCGGTGAGGATTGACGTGCGGCGGACTGGTCCGGCGCACGACCGCAGCGACCGAGACCACGACAACCGCAGGGATTGCCTTTGTTGCATCGAGCATGAAAACGTCTACCCCCATAGACATCACGAGCCCGTATTGTAGCAAAAAGGCATCCAGCTTGTCAATGAGTTTCGATGAAATCTTTCCTGTTTTACGCAGATAGCGCACTTTGGCGTGGCGGATCCGCGATGGCAGGCCGGGGGGTATGTATTAGAGGACGCATGTGCTCGTGCATACGCTGTTTTGCGATATGCCGGCCGCAGGATGGCCTGGAATCGTCGCCGCGTATGATTCTGGGACGTGCATGCCGGTCTGTGTCTGCGGGCCGGCTCTGTCGAGAGGCGGCCTTGACGTCGACCGGACTTTACGGTAGGCTTACCTTGGATGTGCGCGGAGGACGTATGCGCCAAGAAGCTGCAAGAATCGGGCCGACAGGCAAGCGCACGAGCGACGTGCGAGGACCGGGCGGACTGCACACTGGGAGCCGCCGGAGGGATCCACATGCTATCCTTGCCTCCCGGCCGATTTGCCCGCTCATCGAGATTGCGATACGTTGTCATGTACTCTGCGAGACTCTCGTGAATAATTGCCGACAAAGGAGCTTCATCATGGGCCAGCAACGACAGAGATGTGGCTGTGCGGTGGCAAGAGCAAGCATTTCCGACTGCCGAAACGCCAGGCGTGGGAAGGGGTTCACGCTGATCGAGCTTCTGGTGGTGATCGCCATCATCGCGATCCTGATGGCGATCCTGATGCCCACGCTGAACCGGGTCCGCGAGCAGGGCCGCCGGGCGGTCTGCCTGAACCACATGAAGACCATGACCCTTTGCTGGATCATGTACGCCGACGAGAACGACGACCGGATCGTCAACGGCGAAGCGTATTGGGATCCCTCCGGTACGCCAACAGCGCCGGTCCCGACAGGGGGTCCGCACGCGGGCGAACGGTATTGGGTCGGCAACGACTGCGCCAACGGCTATGCGACGGGCGAGCAACGGCCGCAGGAGACCCAGATGGAGGCCATCCGGCTCGGCGCGCTGTTCCCTTACGCCAAGGCGGAGAAGGTGTACCGCTGCCCGACCGGCATTCGCGGCGAGATGCGCACGTACTCGACCGCCTACGGGATGAACGGCTGTTTCGACGCCCCCGGGACGTATGAGGGCACGCGGGGTGTGCGCGTGGGCAATACGGTGCTGATGGTCAAGAAGCGGTCGGAGATCGTCAACCCGGCTCCGGCGTACCGGCTCGTTTTCCTGGACGAGGGCCGCATCACGCCGGACAGCTATGCCATCCATTACCTCATGCCCCAGTGGTGGGACCCGCCCTTTGTCCGGCATGCCGACGGCACCAACACCGCCTTCGCCGATGGCCACAGCGATTACTGGAAATACAGAGGAAAAGAGACCATCGAGATCGGCAAAATGGTGAATCCGCAGCACAACTACTTGCCGACCACCGAAGACGGCATCGAGGACGTCCAGAAAATGCAGATCGCCACCTGGGGCCGCCTCGGCTACTGACCGCCGCAGGCGTGCCCTGTCCATGCTCTGGTCGCGCCGGCGCTGCTTCGTCTGTGTGAGAACATCCTGGCAGGCGTGTGGCAGCCTCAAGGCGCAGCCTTGGGGATGGTGGATACGATTTGGCCTGGTGTATCCAGAGACGCCGACGCCTTCAGCGATCCCCAATTGCGATGTGCATCGGGATTGAGACTGCCGCCCAGATGCTTCAATGGCTCAGGAATGCGGATGCCCCAAACTCTGCACACCTACACACACGTTGGACTGTCCCGGTAGGGAATTTGCTGGACGGCCGACGGGGGCGGGCGCTTATATGGTGGGTACAGCGCCGCGGCGGCGTGGCCGGCCAGGGTCTGGGAACACCGCTCGACAGGGAAGGGACAGGAGCGTGGCAACAGGACGGACGCGGCAGGAGATCTCGGACGAGGCGGACCGATTGACGGGCGAGAGCGGGCCGCCGGAGGACGACCGGTCGCGAGGCAGGTTCCTCGTTCTGTGTCTGACGGCTTTGGGCATCGTGTTCGGCGACATCGGCACCAGCCCGATCTACGCGCTGCGCGTGGCCTTCATGGGCCACCAGTTCCTGACGCCGACGCCGGACAATGTCCTGGGTGTCCTGTCGCTGATCTTCTGGTCGCTCGTGGTGATCATCTCCGCCAAGTACATGCTCTACGTGATGCGCGCCGACAACGAGGGCGAAGGCGGGATTCTGGCCCTCATGGCCCTGGTCCATCCGATGCACAAGGGACCGCATCCCGAGCGGAAGGTCGTGGCTGTCCTGGGCGTGTTCGGCGCTGCGCTGCTCTACGGCGACGGTATGATCACGCCGGCCATCTCCGTGCTCAGCGCCGTCGAGGGTCTGGAGGTCGCCACGCCGGCGTTCGATCCCTACGTCGTTCCTGCTACAGTGGTCATCCTGGTGCTCCTGTTCGCCTTCCAGCGCCGCGGCACAACCCGCGTCGGCGCCGTCTTTGGTCCGGTCATGGTCGTGTGGTTCACCACGCTGGCAGTGCTGGGGCTGCGGGGCATTCTCCTGCGGCCGGCGGTGCTGTCGGCTCTGATGCCGACCCATGCCATCGGGTTTCTCACGCGGAACGGGCTCCAGGGGTTTCTCGTGCTCGGCGCGGTCTTTCTCGTGGTCACGGGGGGCGAAGCGCTCTACGCGGACCTGGGCCATTTCACGCGGCGGACGATTCGATTCACGTGGTTCGCGCTGGTCCAGCCGGCGCTGCTGCTGAACTACTTCGGCCAGGGCGCCCTGCTCCTGGCCCACCCGGAGGAAGTGACGCAGCCGTTCTATCGTCTGGCGCCGGCCTGGGCGCTGTATCCGATGGTGGTCCTGGCGACGGTCGCGACAGTGATTGCCTCTCAGGCGATCATCTCCGGCGTCTTCTCGCTCACGCGTCAGGCCACCCTGCTGGGGCTGTTCCCGCGTGTGCGGATCGTCCAGACTTCTTCCGAACGGATCGGGCAAATCTACATCCCGGGCATCAACTGGCTGCTCATGCTGGCGACGATTGCCCTGGTCGTGGCCTTCCGCAGATCGAGCAACCTGGCGGCGGCGTACGGCATCGCCGTCTCGATCACCATGGTCATCACCACGATGCTCGCCTACGTGGTGGCGCGCGAGCTGTGGGGATGGTCCAAGCCGGTCGCGATCGTAACGACCCTGGCGTTCGTGGTGGTCGACAGCGCTTTCCTCGGCGCTAACCTGTACCGAATCGTGGAAGGCGGCTGGGTCCCGCTGCTGGTCGGCACGGTGGCTTTCGTGGTGCTCTGGACGTGGAAGACCGGACGCACCTTGATTAGCAGCAGGCTGGCGACGAATGTGGAATCGCTCGAAACGCTGCTCCGCGAGATGGCCCAGAATCCGCCTGCGCGGGTCGGGGGCACGGCGGTGTTCATGGCCGAGACTCCCGTGGGGGCGCCGCCGATGCTGCTGCGCCTGCTCCGGCACAGCCGGGCTCTGCACGAACGGGTGATCCTTCTGACAGTGGCCGTCGCGGACGTGCCTCGCGTCTCTCGCTCGCGCCGGCTGGAAATCGAGGATCTCGGACACGGCATCTGCCGGATCGTGCTGCACTTCGGCTTCATGCAGAACCCCCACGTGCCGCGAGCGTTGCGGCAGAACATCAAACAGATCGGGCCGGGCATCGACCTGGACGACGCCAGCTACTACGTCGGGGGCCAGATCCTCCTCGTGTCCGACCACCGTCGCGGGATGGCACGATGGCGAAAGAGACTGTTTGCCTTCATGGCGCGCAACGCGACCCGGCCGATGGCCTTCTACGGCCTGCCCCTGGAGCGCGTGATGGAGATCGGCACCCCCATCGAGTTCTGAAGCCGCCATGCTCGGCGGGAGCCGGCAGTACAAACGAGCGTGACAGAGCCGGTCTGGTTTGGTATGATCGAGGCAGTGGCGACGAACAGGTGTTTCAACCTTATCGGTGGAGGTCGGCTATGGGTGTGCAGCGAATCGGTGCCATGCTGGTGCTGGGTCTGTGGGCCGCCTTTCCGGTCGCGGCAGCGACGCGGACGGCGCCGGTGATCGTCGATCACACGTGTACGGATATCGCGAGGATTCCTGTGGAAGCGATTCTGGCGGCCAAGGCGTCGCTGCATATCGCCTATGGGCATACCTCTCACGGTTCGCAGATCACCAGCGGGATGAGCGGTCTGGTGGCGTTTGCCAACGGCGGGGGCAAGGGCATGCAGCACCCGGCCGGAATGTTCGCCTGGAACCAGGGCGGCTCCGGCGGCGCGCTCGACCTGCACGACTACGCGATGGGCGGCGACGTCGGCTACTATCCCGACTGGGTGAACAACACCCGGAGCTATCTGGACGGTCGCGGGCACGAGAGCGTCAACGTCATCATGTGGTCGTGGTGCGGCCAGGTGAGCGGCAAGTACGCGGGCGGGCGGCTGTTCAGCGAGTACCTGACGCCCATGAGCCAGCTCGAACAGGAGTACCCCAACGTCACGTTCGTCTACATGACCGGGCACGTCGACCACAGCGCCGACAGCGACAACAAGGCCGCGAACCAAATCATCCGCGAGTACTGCCGCGCGAACCACAAGGTCCTGTTCGATTTCGCCGACATCGAAAGCCACGATCCGGACGGCAAGTACTATGCCTTCCCGAGTGACAACTGCGATTACTATTCCGAGGTCAATGGATCGCGGCTGGGCAACTGGGCCGTCGAGTGGCAGAACAGTCACACCCGCAACGTGGACTGGTACTCCTGCGATTCGGCGCACAGCGAACCGCTGAACGCCAACGTGAAGGCCTACGCCGCCTGGTGGCTCTGGGCCCGCCTGGCCGGCTGGTCCGGTCTGAAGGTCTCCGCGGACCTTGACAGCGACGGACGAGTCGATGCACGCGACCTGGCGCTGCTGGCGCAACAATGGCTCGCAGAGACGCCAAGCACCTCCTCGGACGACGAGGCAGACACCCCGCGTCGTCGGCGGTGAAACGCGCTGGTCAGGATCGGCAGCAGAAAGGAGTTCAGAAATGAGACGACAGGAGCTGGATCGGCGACAGGCAACAGGCGCGGGGTGGAGCCGTCGCGAGTTTCTCCACAAGACAGCCCTGGCGGGCGCAGCGCTGGCGGTGGGTGCGGCGGCCGGAGGCGCGAGCGAATCGGGCGGGTCGGGACTGCCGACGCGGGTTCTCGGCCGGACCGGGGCGAAGGTCACGATCCTGGGCCTGGGCACCGCGCCGATCGGCGAGGCCCGCGGCGACATGGCCGAAGCGGTGAAGATCTTCAGCGAGGTCATCGACCGCGGCGTGAACTACGTCGATACCGCCCGCATCTATGGCATCGCCGAAGAGGGCCTGGGCCAGGTGCTGGCAACGCGGCGAGACAAGGTCTTCCTCGTCACCAAGTGCTGGACCGATTCGGGCGAGCGCGCCCAGCAGATGTTCGAGGAATCTCTGCGGACGCTCAAGACCGACCATGTGGACCTCGTGCACATCCACAACATCGGCAACAAGAGTCTCGACAAGGTGCTGGCCAAAGACGGCATCCTCGAATACCTGCTCCGGCAGAAGGAGGCGGGCAAGACGCGGTTCATCGGGCTCTCGGGCCACGAGAGGCCGCCGCACTTCGTCAAGATGCTCGAAACGGATCAGATCGACGTCGTGATGAACGTGATGAACTACGCCGACCGCAACATCTACGA
>CAZOFX010000104.1:0-20007 GCA_964579055.1 uncultured Pirellulales bacterium | reverse complement strand
CCCGGATAGCCGGCGACAACCCGGTAATTCCAGTCCTTCGCAGGGTCGTTCAGCAGCTTCGTGAAGGCGATGACGTGCGACGTGTCAAGCCCGATCAAACCGATACGAAAAGTGGGGCGAGCGTCCGTGCCCGCCTCCTCGGCAAACGCGGGCAGACCAAGACACAACAGCGCCATCAAAACCAGGATCGTCGTACGAGCCATCATCGAGCCTCCACTTCTATGTTGCGTTCGTTTGGTTGTTTCGAGCGCCTCCGACGGGGACAGCCACGAACGAGAGGCGCGTCCTGGCCATGGCCAGGTCCTTCACTGCGCTCCGCTCAGGACGACAACACGAATGCACATCCTGATCGGCGTTAAACCTTGTCGGGCGTCGGGCACACGAACGGAGCGCGATACTCGCGGTGCAGGATCGCGTTGGCCTCGGCGCTGTTCGTGAACACTTCCTTCTTCGGATCGAACTCGAGCAGCGGACCCATCGAGATCGGGTACTTGTCGAGATCGACGCCGTTGTCGGTCAGATGCCGCAGCGTTCGGTTGAGCGTCAGGATGTTGTTGTCGCGGCTCTTGACCTTCTCGAGCACGGCCTTGGCCTCGGCCACGGAGACCCTGTTGTTCTCGCCCAGATAGTAGCTGATATTGGCCAGGTGGGCCAGCGCCGCCGACAGGTGACCCTGGAAGGCGTCGGAGTTGAGGTCCTTCGAGCGCCGGCTGCGCACGGCCTGGACGAAGTTGTCGAAGTGATTGCCGCCGCCTTTGAACTCCTTGACGGCCTGGCCCTTGAGATCGAACACAACGCAGTGGTCGTATTCCCTTTGGGCGAGGTAGCCTTCGGTCCCGTAGAAGATCACGCCGATCTTGTTGCCCTTGACGCTGTCGAACAGGGTGTTGATTTCCATGTCGGCGGAGTTGTCCACGGACAGGCCGCGCGTCTCGAAGACCATGCACTTGTCGCCGTAGTCGTAGATGGCCACTTCGGTGTTGGGGGTGTCGCCCGCATCGACGTAGGCGGGATCGTTGCGTTCGGCCTGATAGCCGAGGCGCCCGCCGTACGCGATCACGCTGTCGGGATGGCGATTGACGCCGAGGCCCCACCGCGCGATGTCGGTCTGGTGCGGCCCCTGGTTGCCTGAGTCGCCGTTGCCGTACAGGCGCTGCCAGTGCCAGTCGTAGTGAAACTGGGAACGGGTCAGTTTGGGCGAGCTGTACGGGGCCGGCCCGCTCCAGAGATCGAAGTCCACGTTCGCGGGAATCGGGTAGTCGCCGAGCGCCCCGATCGACTTGCGGCGCTTGTAGCACAACCCCCGGGCCAGTTTCACCTCGCCGATGCCCCCTTTGGCGAGGAATTCCATCGCGTCCCGAATGGCGGGGTTCGAGCGGCATTGCGTGCCCACCTGGCAGATCCGTTTGTACTTCTTCGCGGCGGCCACCAGCGCCGCGCCTTCCGGGATGTCGTGACTGATCGGCTTCTCGATGTAGACGTCCTTGCCCGCCTGCATCGCCCAGACGCCGCACAGCGCGTGCCAGTGGTTCGGCGTCGCGGTCGAAACGATGTCGAGCGACTTGTCGTCGAACGCCTCGCGCATGTCCTTGACCCACTTGGGACGCTTGCCGGTCTTCTTCTCGATGGAATTGCAGCACTCCTGGCCGACCTTCTCGTCTACGTCGACGATATAGGCGATTTCGCAGTCTTTGCGGCCGGAGAAGGCGCTGATATGACTGCCGCCTCGCCCTTTGCAGCCGACGACGGCGCAGAGGAGCTTGTCGTTGGCGCCGGCGTTCTTCGCTTGGGCGGCGCCGACCATAGGAGCGGCCGAGATCATCGCCGCCGTGGTAAACATCGAGTCCCGCAGAAACTGTCGTCGAGTTCGCTCTGTCATAATGGCCGCTCCTTTATCGAATAGATCTGCCAATGCTCCACGTCTACCTCGTCACCGCCCCTATCCATTCCCACAGTGTACCCTGGCCCACTGCCATTTCAAGGCGCACAGTGCCAATTCCTCGCCGGCCTCCCGCCAGCCTAAGGCTTGGCGTTGCGGTCAGACGGCTCAATGCCCAGAAGATGACGCACGAAGAAATCGTCGCGTCGGCGGCTGCCGTAGGCGCCGCCGTTGCCGTGCCCGGCGCCGGGCACCACCACGAGATCGAAATCCTTGTCGGCCTTGATCAAAGCGTCGACGAAACGCATGGTGGATTCCGGCGGGACGTTGTCGTCCATTTCGCCGACGATCAGCATGAGCTTGCCCCGCAAGCGATGGGCGTTCTCGATATTGGAGCATTCGGCGTACTGCGGCCCGACCGGATAGCCCATCCACTGCTCGTTCCAGGAGGCCTTGTCCATGCGGTTGTCGTGACAGCCGCACGAAGCGACGGCGACCTTGTAGAACTCCGGATGGAACAGCACCGCGCCGGCGGCGTTCTGCCCTCCGGCCGATGTGCCATAGACTCCGACGCGGCTGATGTCGTAGTATGCGTACTTCTTCGCGACCGCCTGGTGCCACAGGATGCGGTCGGGAAAGCCCGCGTCCTTCAGGTCCTTCCAGCAGACGTCGTGAAAGACCTTGGAGCGATTGGCGGTTCCCATGCCGTCCATCTGCACGACGATGAAACCGAGGTCCGTCAGAGAGCTGAACCGATTGAAGGGGCTGAAGCTCTTGGGCACGTAGGCGCTCTGCGGGCCGGCGTAGATCTGCTCGATGACCGGGTACTTCTTGCCAGGATCGAAATCCTTCGGACGGCAGATGATCCCCCAGATGTCGGTGACGCCGTCGCGACCTTTGGCGACGAAGACCTCCGGCGCGGTCCAGCCGCCGGCGAGCAGCTCGCTGATGTCCGCCTTCTCCAGCTCGCAGATCAACGAGCCGTCCGAGGCGCGGCGCAGCGTGTGCATGGGAGCCATGTCCACGCGGCTGTAGGTGTCGATCAGGAACCGACGGTCTGGAGAGAGCTGGATCGAATGGTTCCCATCGCCTTCGGTCAGCGCGGTCAGGCCGGAGCCGTCGAAGTTGATGCGGTAGTCGTGGAGGAAATACGGGTCCTGGTCGGGATTCCTGCCGCTCGCCTCGAACCAGATCTGGCGGGCCTGCTCGTCGATCCGCTCGACGCCTCGCACGACCCACTCGCCTTGGGTGATCTGGTTGGCGATCCTGCCTTCGTTCGCGTCCACGAGATAGAGGTGACGCCAGCCGTCCCGCTCGGAGGCGTAGATAATCTCGTCGCTCTCGTCCAGCCAGTTGACGCGCTCCAGTCTCAGGTTCTCGGTGTGCGCGGTCCAGATGAAGGTCTCGGTCTTCTCATCGATCAGATTCCGCGTCCGGCCCGTCTGCGAATCGACCTCGATGACGCGGAACCGCTGGTGGCCTCGGTCGATCTTCTCGTAGGCGAAGTGACGTCCGTCCCTTTTCCAACGCAGTTCGGGTCTCTGCCAGTCGAGTTCGAGCTTGTCAACTTCGGGCTTGACCTGTGCGCGGTTCTCGATGTCGAAGAGGTTCAACTCGTACGTGGCGAACTTGTCGCCCGGCAGCGCATAGGGCCGGGTGTGGAGCTTCGCCCGTCCGCCGCCGTCCGGCGACGACTCGATCCGGTAGACCTCCTTGTTGTCCCCCGGCTCGACGCGAAACGCCACCAGCGTCTGCGAGTCCGGCGCCCAGGAGAGCAGATCGTAGGCGTTGCCCTCGGCGCCGTCGGTGCTGAGCTGGATCTCCTCGTCGGTGTCCCTGGCCCGTACGAACACGTTGTGATCCTTGACCAGAGCTGTCCATCGGCCATCGGGGGACTCGGGAGACGAATTTCGGCGTCGGCCCGGGCCTCTGGGCCGCCCGGACCGCGATTCCTGCTCGTCCTCCGCGTCGGATGGAGCAACGTCCGTCTTGGAGCAGGTATACGAGGACAGGTCACATACCCACGACGTCTCGTTCACCTGGAACCGAACGGACGTGGCGCCGTCCGTGAATTCGATGCTGTCGAAAGGCAACTGCTCGGCCTTGTACTCGGCGCCTGCCGCTTCCGACAGCGCGGCGGCCAGTCTGGCATGGTCGAACGCCTCCCGCCGGATGCCCTCTTCGGCGTTGACCAGAATGAACTGACGCTTGTCGCCGGCAAGGTCGTTGCGATACCAGAAGCACGTGTTCTCCGCGAACCAGTGCGGCGTAATCCGACCCTTATAGTACCCTTCCACGCGACGCGGCCCCCGCATCCGGTCCTGCGGTGACTCCCCGGCCGAAACCAGCGTGCTCCCGAGCAGCAGGCCAAAAGCCAAAGACAGGGCTACGTATCGGGCGTATACGTGGCGACTTCTCATGGTCATCCTCTACTCCAGGTGTCATTCATCCGAACGCTTGAACAGGGGTCTCAACGACGGTATGTCACGGCAGATATCGCCAATCGACCTTGCCCTTGTAGGCCATGGTTGTCTCGACGAGATCGAACAGGCCCGGATCGTAGGCCTTCAGGGCCTCGCGCGTGGCGATTGGAGCAGGCGCATCGTTGGGGCAGACGCCCTGCCCAACCGCGTCAAAATAGGCCAGCACGCCTTCGGTCCAGTACTCGACGCGGTTGTGGACGGCCACCGTGCCCTTCCACAGGCCGCGGCTCATGGCATCGTCGTAGAGCGTCTTGAGCCGCTCGTCGAACCGGACGTCCATCCGCTGGACCCGCAATTCGTACTGCTGGACGTCCCGTCCCCGGTTTTCCGAGTTGGGGTCCACCGGGCGCATGCCGGTGACGTGATAGAGCGCCTTCGCGAAAACGCGGATCACCTGGCACTCCGTTGCGTAAGGATCGCGAGCCAGATCGCCGAGCACGTTGGCCTGATCCACGACGAGCACGTTGACACCGGGAGTGTACTCCAGGTAGCGTCCTGTGTGGTCTACACCCTTCTCCGCCATCTGTGGGAATTCGGGCAGGTCAGCCAGAATTTCCGACGGGCCGAGCACTACCAGCCTCATATCCTCGGCCATCAGCGCCTTGAGGATGTCGTGGCGGTAGGCGAACATCTTGCGAATCGTGTCGTTGGCCTTGAGCAGGGCCTCGTCGCAGGCGTCGCGTCCGAGCACAGTGAACTCGCGGGCCCATGTGAATTTCGTATAGTACGGATCGATGTTAAACTTGGCGGGCGGCGCGATCACGTTGGGCAGAGGTTGCAGCCACGTGTAGCGCCAATCCTGCTCGGGACTGAGGTTGAACGTGCGGCGGACCAACTCGTAGCCTTCGGGGTCGTAAACCTTGAGCTGCTCGCGCTTGCCGATGGGACCATGATTCCAGTTGTTGACGCGGTTGCACTCGAAATAAGCCTGGGCGATCTCGCACCAGTACTCGGCGGGGTTGCCGATCGCATAGGTGTCTTTGTAGAGACCTTTGTCCACGGCGTTGCGATAGGCGGCCATGCGGCGATCGTTCCACTCGGGTTCGACGCGGCGCAGCGTGCTATCGATCGTATGACAAAACTCGTGGACCGCGATGCTCTCGTCATCGTATCGATCGACGGGCAGGCTCAGCAGGTTCTCCTCTCCAAAGCTCGTGGGATAACCACCGGTGCCGCGAGCACGTTCGTTCAGGTAGTCCGGGTTGGGAGCGTTACGGTTTTCCGGCATGTCGGTGTAGACCTGGTCTTTGCCGATCACGATCAGGTACATGCCCTGCTCGACCATGGCCTGGAGGATGTCCGGTCGGCCGGCGAGCATGTGCGTGACAATCTCGTAGGTCCGCTGCAATGCCCGATCCGCCACTTCCTCGGAAGCCAGCACGGGCATGCCCTGGACATCGATGTACTTCTTGTAGAAATCGCGATAGACCGTCACGTCTACAGGGCCGCCTCGGCGCCGGCCGGGCCGGCCCGCCGCGATCCTCTCGAAGAACGACTCCGGCGGCTGCGTAACCGTCGGGATCTCCGCCCCTTCGCTCAACCGGCCGCACACGCAAACGCTCACCGCCAGGACACCCACCGCCATCAGAACTCGCGCTGTCAATCTCACGGGCAACACCTTTCCACGCGCATGCGTCATTCCCCTTGCCACCGAAGTAGGGGCGAATGATCATTCGCCCCTACGAAGGCATCTTGAAGTCCTCGCCGCTCTCAATCAGTTCCTGGCGACCCGCCTGACCAAGACCGATTTCGTCGTCGCTCAGATAGCAGGCAGGGTCCGGCGCCCAGGGGTCACCGAAATAGGCGTCCGCACGCACGCGAAGGCTCCCGCCGCAGGCGTCGAAAAACTTGCACAGCCGGCACCGGCCCTTGATGCGCGACCGGCGATCACGCAATCCCTTCAACAAAGGCTCGTCCGGGTCCATCCAAATCTCGCTGAACGGCCGCTCACGAACGCTGCCCAGGTCATACCGCCACCAGAACTGGTCCGGATGAACGCGGCCTTCGTAGTCGATGCAGCCGATGCCGATCCCGCTGCTGTAGAGGCCACCGCCGTTCCAGGTGAGCAACTTCCAGACCTCTTCGGCCCGGTTGTCGCCTTCGGCCAGCAGCTTCAGGTAAAGGTAGACCCCGTCGACGTGGTTGTCCACGGTCAGAATGTCCGTCTCGCGGTCGGCCTCCTCGAAGAACCGGGCCTTGGCAAGGATGCGATCGATGGCGTCGCGACATTCGGCGTGCGACAGGTCGTCTCCGATCATCGCGGCGCCGCGCCCGCTGGGCACCAGATGATAGAAACACACGCGTTCGATGCCCTCGGTCTCGAAGAAATCGAACAGCCCTTCCAGGTCCTGCACGTTGCGACGGGTCAGCGTCAGGCGCAAGCCCACCCTCACGCCGGCCTCCATGCACTGCCGGATGCCGCTGACCGCGCGGTCGAACGCACCGGCGACGCCACGGAATTTGTCGTTCACCGGCCCGATGCCGTCGAGACTGATCCCGACGTAAGAGACGCCGAGCTGCTGGATCGTCCGCGCCACCTCGGCGGTGATCAATGTGCCGTTCGTGGAGATGACCGCCCGCAACCCCTGAGCGATGGTGTGCTCGATCAATTCGAACAGATCCGGACGCATGAGCGGTTCGCCGCCGGAGAAGAGCACCGACGGCACGCCGAACCCGGCCAGATCGTCGATCACCGCTTTGGCCTGGGCGGTCGACAGCTCATCGCAGGCCTTGTCCGTCCCGCTGTCGTTGTAGCAGTGGACGCACTTGAGGTTGCACCGGCCCGTGATGTTCCAGACGACAATGGGCCGTCGCTCCGAGGCCTTGGCCGGGACCGCCTCGCCCTGCCGCTGGCCGGAGTCCTTTTTGCCGTAGCGCAACCAGTCCCCCGGGGTAATCTGGCCGCAATAGAGCTTGCTGATATTGATCATGACGCAATGGACCTCGTGGAGACTTCGGACCGGTCTCCGCAAAAGAGGCATTATACGTCTTGGCGTTCCCCAGAACAACCCGCTGCCGATCGGGGGTTGGGCATACGGCATCCATCGCGATTCGAGAAAGATTCTTCGCTTGCATTGGCGTCTCGCAGTGACTACATTGGCGGTCACCATGATCGACACGATTGATCCGATGCTCGGGCGGCCTTTCCATCTTCCGATGCGTCGCTATTTCGCACGCCCCGAGAGCCAGAATCCCTGCCTGTTCCATTTCTTATCGAGGAGACAGCCATGACTCAACCCATCGACAATCTCAACGTCAACCGTCGTCAGTTTCTCCAGGCCACCGGCTCGCTGGCGGCAGGCGCCGCCGTGCTGGGGGGCCTTTCACCGGCCGCCTTCGCCGGGCAAGACAACACGATCCGCCTGGCGCTGCTGGGCTGCGGCGGGCGCGGCACCGGCGCCGTCGGCGACGCCCTGTCGGTCCCCAACAGCGGGCCGGTCAAGCTCTACGCGATGGCCGACGTCGTGGAAAGCCGCATGACCGACGCGCAGAAGTCGCTCCAGGAGCGGTATGGCGACAAGGTCGACGTGCCGGAGGACCGCCGCTTCATCGGCTTCAAAGGCTACCAGAAGGCCATCGACCTGCTGAGGCCGGGCGACGTGGCAATGTGCACCACACGCTCGTACATCCGGCCGCTGCACGTCGAGTACGCGATCAAGAAGGGCATCAACGTGTTCATGGAGAAGCCCTTTGCCTCCGATCCAGGCGGCCTGCATCGGCTGCTCCGCGCCGGCGAGGAGGCCGAGCGGAACGGCGTCAAGGTGCTGGCGGGCGTGCAGTGCCGACACTCGCCGGCCCGCCAGGCGCTGATCGAGAAGATCCGCAACGGCGAGATGGGCGAGATCCCGCTGATCCGCGCCAACCGCTTGGGCGGCACCGGCTGGCTGGGCAATCAGGGCGCCAACGCCAACAAGCTGATGAGCCAGCTCGAGTTCGGCCGGGCCGAGCTTTACTGGGTAGGTTCGGGCCACATGGTCGACAATCTGATCCACCAGATCGACGAATGCTGCTGGATCAAGGACGCCTGGCCCGTGCAGGCGGTGGGCCTGGGCGGGCGCGTGCCGCGCAGCCAGGACCACGGACAGAACATCGACGTCTATTCGATGGAGTACACCTTCGCGGACGGGACCAAGGCGTTCTGTGGGTTCCGGCGGATGAACGAGTGCCGCAACGAGTTCGCGACGTTCATTCACGGGACCAAATGCGCCGCCCAGTTCTCCGGCGACGTCCACGCCGCCACCGTCCACATGTTCAAGGACCAGCGGATCGCAAACAGCAACATCGCCTGGACGCCCACCAAGGACCGCTACAGTCCGTGGCAGTACGAGTGGAACGTCTTCATCGACAACATCCGCAACGACCGGCCCCACAACGAGGTCAAGCGCGCCGTCTACTCGGATATCACCTCGTGCATGGGCCGGGCGGCCTGCCACACCGGCCAGACAATCACGTGGGACGACATGATGAAGTCGCGCTTCCAGTTCTGCGACTATCTCGACGACATCGACTACGACAGCCCGCCCCCGGTCAAGGCCGACGCCGACGGCTGGTTCCCCGTCCCCATCCCCGGCCAGTGGACCGAAATCTAAGACGATGAATGGCGCAAGAATAGTTACGTGTGGCAGCCTCAAGCGCAGCTTGGGGATGGCGTCCTTGGCGAAACCATCCCCAACTCCTGCGGAGTTGAGGCTGCCACACTTTTTGCAGTGATCCGGGGCCGCACATGGGGGACATCCTACCGTCTGGCGAGGCGGCGTGCGGGAAGTGGTTAAAAGACAGCCTTGAATTGGCGGGCGGAATTGACCTAAGATTCAATCCAGCAGTGCCGTCCAACAACCACGAGGTGTCGTGCGGGGCCGCACGACCAGCAGGAGGCCGCCATGAGGAAAATGATGTTCATCGCCTTGTCACTGACTCTGACCGTCCACAGCGTGGCCCTCGCCCAGGGACAAGACCCCGCCGTCAGCGCTTTTGAAGCGAAGATCGTTCGGGCACGGCCGCTGCCTCTGGAGAGCGTGCGTCTGACGGGCGGACCGCTGAAGCGTTCCCAGGACCTCGACGCCCGGTATCTGCTCGATCTGGAGCCGGACCGCATGATGGCCGGCTATCGCCTCCGCGCCGGACTGGAGCCGAAGGCCGAAGGCTATGGCGGCTGGGATTCCGTCACCGGCAAGCAACTGACCGGGCATATCGCCGGTCACTATCTGTCCGCGGTCAGTCTGATGTATGCGACTACCGGCGATCCGCGTTTCAAGGAACGGGCGGACTACCTCGTGAACGAGATGAAGCTCGTCCAGGACAAGCGAGGCAACGGCTATCTCGGCGCGATCACCAACAACGAAGGCACCGACGGCGCCGAGATCTTCGAGCGGGTCGCCGCCGGTGACATCCGTTCGGGCGGCTTCGACCTCAACGGCATGTGGTCGCCATGGTACACCCTGCACAAGACGTATGCGGGCCTGCGCGACGCGTATCGCTATACGGGAAACAAGACCGCGCTGGAGCTGGAGATCAAATTCGCTGCCTGGGCGGAAGGGCTCGTCTCCAGGCTCTCTGACGCCCAGGTGCAGCGCATGCTGAACACCGAGTTCGGCGGAATGAACGAGATCTTCGTCGATCTCTACGCGGACACGGGCGACGCGCGCTGGCTGGATCTGTCCTACAAGTTCGAGCACCGCTCCTTCATCGATCCGCTGATGCGTCACCAGGACAACCTGGCGGGCAAGCACGGCAACACGCAGGTGCCCAAGCTCATCGGCTCGGCCGACCGCTTCGCCTACACAGGCACCGCGGGCGACCTGATGGCGGCCGGATTCTTCTGGGACCGGGTGGCCCAGCATCACAGCTTCGCCACGGGCGGGCACGGCAAAGACGAGTATTTCCACGATCCCGACAAGCTAAGCATCATCGCGGATGGCCGCACATGCGAAACGTGCAATGTCTACAACATGCTCAAGCTGACGCGGCGGCTGTTCGCCCTGCGGCCCGATGCGCACTACGCCGACTTCCACGAGCGCGCCCTGTTCAACCACATCCTGGCCTCGCAGGACCCGAACGATGGGTGGGCCTGCTACATGGTCCCTGTCGGCCGGGCGGTCCAGCACGAATACGAGCGCAACATGCTCGACGGTGGCTTCACCTGCTGCACGGGGTCGAGTATGGAAAGCCACGCGCTGCACGCCGACGGAATCTACTACGAGTCGGGTGACACGCTCAGGGTGAATCTGTACGCGCCGTCCACCGCCGAGTGGGCAAGCGCGGGCGTCAAGCTCGCAGTCGAAACCGACTTGCCCGAGGGCGAATCGGCCACGATCAAGGTGACCGCCGAGTCGCCGAAGGAATTCACGCTGGCCTTGCGAAAGCCCTGGTGGGCCGGCGATGGCTTCGCAGTCAAGGTCAACGGCCAACCTGTCTCCGAGGACGTGATCGATCCGTATCGCGGCGTCCCGGAGTCGGGTCGGCCGAGGCGCGATCGCCAGCGGGACATGCAGGGACCGAGTTCGTACGTCGAGCTCAAGCGGACGTGGAAGAGCGGCGACACCGTGGAGGTGACGCTGCCCAAATCGCTGTATCTTGAGCCGACGGCGGACAACCCGCGCGTCGCGGCTGTCTTGTGGGGTCCACTGGTGCTGGCCGGAGACCTGGGACCCGAGCGGGACGGCCGACGCGGGGTAGGGGCGAATAATCATTCGCCCCTACGGCGCACGGAAGCTCCGGTGTTCGTGGCGGCCGAGAAACCCGTCGCCGAATGGCTCAAGCCGGTGGCCGGCGAGCCGGGCCGGTTCCGCACGGACGGCGTCGGGCGCATCCCCGATTCGGTGGATCGCGTCGCCGATGTGGATTTCGTCCCCTTCTATCGCCTGCACCGGCGCACCTATGGCATTTACTGGGACTTCTTCACGCAGCCGGAATGGGAGCAGAAGCAGGCCGAATACGCCGCCGAAAAGGAACGGCAGCGCAGGCTCGAACAGGCCACCGTGGGTTATGCCCAGCCGGGCGAGATGCAGCCGGAACGCGACTACAACTACCAGGCCGGCGACGACAGCCGCCCCATCCGCGTCGAAGGCCGCGCAGGACGACAGAGCCAGAGCTGGTTCTCCTTCGATCTGCCGGTGGACGCCGATCATCCCATGGCGTTGATCGTGACGTATTACAGCGCCGAATGGCGTCGCGGTCCCGCCCGGTTCGAGATCCTCGTCGACGGACAGCGCGTGGCCGAGCAGGAAGTGGATCGCAGCGAGCCGGCTCGCTTCTACGATGTCGAGTACCCGATCCCAGCCAACCTGATTCAGGGCAAAGAGAAAATCACCGTTCGCTTCCAGGCGACTGCGGGCAATGCCGTCGCGGGCGTGTTCGGCATTCGCATGATCCGGGCGGACGCAGAACGGTAGACCAATCGACACATCCACGTACAAACGGAGATTCGCAATGAAGACAAGATATGCCTCCTTTCTACCGGCGGCGCTGCTGGTCGTCGCGTTCAGTATGCTCTTTCGCGTGGCTTGGGCGCAGCCGGACCTGGCAGGTTCGTCGTCCGGCGTGAATATGGCCGTCGTCGCCGAGCCGTCCAGCTCCTACGTATCCGGCGATACTTCCAACGCCGCACTCAACGACGAGTATGATCCGCGAAGCTCGCGCGACAGCCGGCAGGGTTCGTACGGCAACTGGCCCACGAGGGGCACACAGTGGGTTCAGTACGAATGGAGCCAGCCGATCAGCACCAGTAAGATCGACGTGTACTGGTGGGACGACCGCCGGGGTGTCCGCCTGCCCAAGGCGTGCCGCCTGCTGTGTTGGAAGGACGGTGCCTTTGTCTCTGTGGGCAATCCTTCCGGTCTGGGAGTAGAAGGAGATCGATACAACAGGACGACCTTCGACGAGGTCGTCACGTCGAAGCTGCGGCTGGAGATCGACGCCAACGATACCTTTTCCACCGGCATCCTCGAGTGGAAGGTCTACGATTCGGGCCGGTCGCCCGATTTCCCGCCTCGGGTGAATGCCGGGATCGACCGCGTCGTCGTCCTCGGCGGAAAGACCTACCTGGCTGGCCAGACGAAGACGCTGGCGAAGAAGGACGCGGCGCCGACGAAATTGGCCTGGAGCAAGGAATCGGGGCCGGGGTCGGTCGCTTTCAAGGACGCCAGTGCCGAATCGACCAGCGCGACGTTCTCCGCCGTCGGCGATTATGTGCTCAGGCTTGCCGCAGCCAGAGGGCCGCTGAGCGGCTCATCCACGGTAAACGTCAAGGTGGTGACGCCTCCACCGGCGGAGAATCTGCACCTGGTGGACACCAAGCCCTACAAGATCAACAGCCGTCTGTGGAACGACCGGGCGAAGGCCCTGATCGTCAACTGGATTCCGCACTGCATCGCGAAGATCTCCGATCCGAACGTCAAGGAAGGCGGCATCAACAATTTCCTCGACGCCGCCAACAAGCTGGCGGGCAAACCGCACGGCCGGCACCGAGGCTATGTCTTTTCCAACGCCTGGGTCTACAACACGATCGAATCGATCTGCGTGGCGCTGATGGTCGATCCGCAGGGTGACCAGGAGATCATTCAGGCCCAGCAGGCCATGAAGGCGACGCTGGAGGACTGGATTCCGAAGATCCTGGCGGCGCAGGAGCCGGACGGCTATCTCCAGACCGCTTTCACCTTGAGCGATCGCGAACACTGGTCGCCGAGACATCGCGGGGACCACGAAGGGTACGTCGCCGGCTACTTCCTTGAGGCCGCCGTGGCCCACCACAACCTCACGAAGGGCGAGGACCTGCGTCTCTACAACGCGGCCAAGAAGCTCGCCGACTGCTGGGACGCCAACATCGGTCCGGCCCCCAAGAAGGAATGGTACGACGGGCATCAGGCGATGGAAATCGCTCTGGTCCGATTCGGCCGTTTCGTCAACGACACCGAGGGACAGGGCAAAGGCGACAGGTACATCCAACTGGCGAAGTTCCTTCTGGACTGCCGCAAGGACGGCTCGGAATACGACCAGAGCCACGTGCCGGTCATCCAGCAGTATGAGGCGGTCGGGCACGCGGTGCGGGCATCGTATTCCTACGCCGGCATGGCCGACGTCGCCATGGAAACGGGCGACATCAACTACCACAGCGCCGTCATCAGCCTCTGGGACAACATCGTCAACCGCAAGTACTACGTCACGGGCGGGATCGGCAGCGGAGAGACCTCGGAAGGGTTCGGCCCGAACTATTCGCTTCGCCACGACGCCTACTGCGAATCCTGTTCGAGCTGCGGCGTGATCTATTTCCAGCACAAGCTCAACATGACCTATCACGACGCGCGGTTCGCCGATCTCTGCGAGGAGACGCTCTACAACGCCTTGCTGGGTTCGGTCGATCTCGACGCGAAGAACTTCTACTACCAGAACCCGCTGGATTCGTACGGCCCGCGTTACGACTGGCACGCCTGCCCCTGCTGTGTGGGCAACATTCCGCGCGTCCTGCTGATGCTGCCCACCTGGACCTACGTAAAGGGCGACGACGGCATCTACGTGAACCTCTTCATCGGCAGCACGGTGACGGTCGAGAACGTCGCAGGCACGGACGTGGAAATGGTCCAGGCGACCGACTACCCCTGGAGCGGCGACGTCTCCATCACCGTCAACCCCGCGACCGCCAGGGAATTCAGCATCAGGGTCCGCGTGCCGAATCGCGGCGTCAGCGAACTCTACAGCCCTGCGCCCGATTCCGACGGCATCGCGTCGATTTCGGTCAACGGGACCAGGATCACGCCGGCCATCGAGAAAGGCTATGCGGTCATCCGCCGCACGTGGAAGGCCGGCGACAAGATTGCACTGACGCTGCCGATGAAGGTCCAGCAGGTGAAGGCCAGCGACAAGATCGAGGCGACGCGAGGCCGCGTGGCCCTGCGCTACGGCCCGTTGATCTACTGCGCCGAGAGCGTCGATCAAGACCTGAACAAGGTTCTGGAGCCGGCATCGCCGCTGAGTACCGAATGGAAGGGCAACCTTCTTCATGGCGTGACGGTCATCCACGGTACTTGGGCCGACGGCTCGCCTATGACCGCCATCCCCTATTACGCACGGGACAATCGCGGCACGGGAACGGCCCAAAGCGATGAGGAAGGTGACGCCGCCCGCCGGGGTCGACGCCGGCGGCCGCTCAGCTCATCGGTCTGGCTGAAGGACCGTTAGGTCACAGGCCGGACCCAGCACCCGCGCCAAAACTCGAAATCCGAAGCACGAAACCCGAAACAAGACCAAATGATCCAAATCTCAATGTGCCAAACCTTCTCGCCGCAGGCGCTGGTTCGTGTTTGAGTCCTTTGAGCCTTCGTGCTTGTTTCGCATTTCGACATTCGGGTTTCGGATTTGCACGGCAGGATGGGCTTCAAACTCGTCCTGCTTGAGATTGAACGACGGGCTCGGCTCTGCTATGATGGCTCCATCGTTTTGCAGGCACCATCAAACTGTAGGGGCGAATGATTGGCCCGTACCGGGCGAAAGGAGAATGTCACCATGCAACGACGTCAATTCCTCAAAGCCAGCGCCGCCCTCGGGGCCGGGCTGACCATCCTGCCCAGCGGCGTGCTCTCCGGAGCCAACGCACCGAGCAACAAGCTCAACGTCGCCATGATCGGCACCTGGGGCCGGGCCGACGCTCATTTCGACGCCATCTCCAGCGAGAACGTCGTAGCCCTCTGCGACGTGGACGAAAAGCACCTCGCGCATGGCGCCGAGCGGTTCCCCAAGGCCCAGACGTACATCGACTGGCGCAAGTGCCTCGACCACAAGGGCCTGGACGCGGTGCTCTGCTGCACGCCGGACCACACGCACGCCTTCATCGGCAACTGGGCGCTGAACCGCGACCTGCACTGCTACATGGAAAAGCCGCTGGGCATCAGCGTCGAAGAAGCCCGTCTGCTGCGCGCCCACTACCTCCGGAAGAAGAACAAGCTGGCGACGCAGGTCGGCACGCAGCGCCACGAGAAGCCGAACTTCAATCGCGTCCGTGAGCTGATCACCGACGGCGCGATCGGCACGCTCGAGAGCGTCTACACCTGGGGCGACCGCCAGATCCGCCGCGACGGCTACCCCAAGGCGGCGGGCAACCCGCCCGAGCACCTGCACTGGGACCTCTGGCTCGGACCGTCGCCGTGGCATCCCTACAACCCTGAGTACTTCTCCCGCGAGCCCGGCATGAACTGCCTGAGCTGGAACATGTACTGGGACTTCGGCACCGGCCAGGTCGGCGACATGGGCAGCCACACGATGGACCTCGCCTGGAACGCGATCGACGCCGGCCTGCCGACCAGCATCGAGGCCAAGGGCGAGAAGTACAACCCCGAGGTCACTCCCGTCGAGCTGGAGATGCACTTCGATATGCCCGCCAACGACTGGCGTCCCGCGATCCGCCTGGCCTGGTATCAGGGTGGCGCCATGCCTCGCTCGCCGAGCCGGTACGTCGATCTGAACAAGATCGATCACGGCGCCATGTTTCGGGGCGAGAAGGGCTACGTCATCGCGGACTTCGACACGCGCGTGCTGATCCCGTTCGGCAACGACGCCGACCTGAGCTACTACAACCGCCGGGACAAGGACAAGATGATCCCCGACCTGGGCCACTTCCAGAAGCAATGGACCAACGCCTGCAAGGGCGACCTGAAGACCTCGTGCGACTTCGACTACAGCGGCCGGCTGATCGAGACCATGCTGCTGGGCCTGGTGGCCTACCGCGCGGGCAAGAAGCTCGAATACGATGCCTCCGCCGGACGCATCACCAACGACGCCCAGGCCAATGACCTGCTCCGCCGGCAGTATCGTCCCGGCTGGACCCTCGACGGCTAAAGCCCCGCCAAGACCGTAAACCATTTCCGCAAACACCCGAGGGTGGAGCCTGGTGCTCCACCTTTTTTTGTTGGTAGGGGCGAATGATCATTCGCCCCCACGGCCCGCGCAGACGGGGCAATGGGGGTTGCGCGGGACGGGGACTCTGCGGAACCGCATGGTCAGGGCGTCGTAGGTGAGCACACTATCGGTTAACAGGTTACCGAGGGCAAGGATGCACTTGATGGCCTCGGTGGCCTGGAGCGTTCCGATGACGCCGGGCACCACGCCGAGGACGCCCGCATGGCTCGGCGAGGGTGATCCTGATGGACATCGGGACGTCGCCCCTACGGAAGGCGGCGTGCCGAAGACGCAGCGGCAGCAGGCCGTCCGTCCCGGCAGGACCGTCATCAGTTGCCCTTCGAATTCGAGAATGCCTGCATGAGAGAACGGAACCTGCCGGGCGCAGCAGACATCGTTGATCAGGAGCTTGGTCGCGAAGTTGTCGACCGCGTCGATCACGAAATCGTATCCCGCCACGATCTCCGGAAGACAGTCAACCGTCGCCCACTGGTCGTAGGTGCGAACGGTCACGTCGGGGTTGATGGCGGCAATCGCCTCTTGCGCGGAGACGACCTTTCTCTCGCCCACATCGGCGGTCCCATGAGCGATCTGCCTCTGGAGATTGCTCAGGTCGACGCGGTCGCCGTCGAGAAGGCCGATGGCACCGACGCCGGCGGCCGCCAGGTACAGGGAAGCCGGAGAGCCGAGCCCTCCGACGCCGACGATCAGCACGCTCGAAGCCAGAAGCTTCTCCTGGCCGGCCCGCCCAATCGGTTCGAGCAGGATGTTCCGAGCGTACCGTTCGAGCTGCTGTTGGGTCAGTAGCATGGAGGCCTCCTGTAGAGGCGAATCATCATTCGCCCGTACGTTGCTCGAGAAAGGCGCAATCCCAGTCCTTCCAGACCGGTTCGAGTCCGTGACGGGCGAGCATCGCCGCCACCTCCTGCGGACTGCGCTGGTCGCTGACCTCGAACTGGCCCGCACCGCGATCGGATTGCGAGTAACCTCCAGGACTGGTCCGGCTGCCGGCGCTGATCCGCGTCGGGCCCAGGGCGATCACCTGATCGCGAAACCGCGCCTCTTCGCGCGTCGAGAGCACCAAGCCTGCGTCGGCAAAACACAGTCGCAGGGCCAGCATCATCTGGACGAGGTGGCGGTCCGTCAGCAGATGCGGGAACGCGTCGCGCGTCACGCCACAGGCCGGTCGCAGCCGGGGAAACGAGAACGACACGTGCGACCGCCAGTACCGCCGGATCAGGTACGATGCGTGCTCACCCAAGGCCAGCGTCTCGATCCGCCAGTCGGCCAGCCCCAGCAGCACACCGAGCCCGATCTCGCGCATGCCCGCCTGCGCCATGTCGTCGGGACCACGCAACCTGACGTCGTAGTCGGCCTTCGGGCCGCCGAGATGCTGGCGGGCGTATTCGTCGCGGTCGTAGGTCTCCTGGTACAGCGTGACGCCTTCCACACCGGCCTCGAAGAGCCGGCCATAGTCTGCCGCCGACATCTGATAAATCTCGATACTGACGAAGCTGAATCGCTCCCGCAGCTTCGCCGCCAGCTCGGCCAGGTAATCGGTTGTGATAAACGCCTCGTCCTCGCTGCTGACCAGCAGGATGTCGCGGAACCCTTCGCGGGCCAGCGTTTGGGCGTCGGCCAAGGCCTCATCGATCGTCAGGCGGGTGCGTTCGAAGCGGTTGGCCGCGTTGAAGCCACAGTACCGACAGCGGTTCACGCAGAAGCTCGACAGGTACAGCGGCGCGTAGAGCTTGATCGTCCGCCCGAAGCGCTGCCGCGTCAGCGTCTGCGATTGCCGTGCCATCTCTTCGAGGTACGCCTCGGCCGCGGGAGAGACCAGCGCGAGCAGTTTGTCCAGCCGATAGAAGCCGGGACGCGTTGCCAGGGCCGCTTCCACGTCGCGCGAGGTGATGTCGTGCAGGCGCTGCCGCCACGGATCACGATTGGCGTCGAGATGCAATCCGGCGAGAATCTCGCCGATCGAATTGCCTGTGTGCGTGTGAACCATCGATTTTCTCTGCCTTCGCCCGCAGGGGCGAATGATCATTCGCACCTACCCAGGAAGCCGGTCAAAGGACTCGACGCCTGGGCGAGCCGAGCGGCAGCGCGCGGTCCGGCGCAGAAGGCCTTGCGTCCGGCCTCGACCGCCAGCTTGAAGGCCGCCGCCATCTCCAGCGGGTCCTCGGCGGTTGCGATGGCGGTATTGACCAGCACCGCGTCGGCTCCCATCTCCATCGCCTCAGCGGCGTGCGAGGGCAACCCCAATCCGGCGTCCACCACCACCGGCACGCTGCACTGCTCGATGATGATCTCCAGCGCCGCCCGCGTCTTGATCCCCTGGTTCGATCCGATCGGACTGCCCAGCGGCATGACCGTCGCGGTGCCGCAGTCCTCCAGCCGCCTGGCGAGAATTGGGTCGGCGTTGATGTACGGCAGGACTACGAAGCCCTCCGCCACCAGCGTCTCGGCGGCCTTGAGCGTCTCGATCGGGTCGGGCAGCAAATAGTACGGATCGGGCGTTACCTCCAGCTTGACCCAGTTGATTCCGGTAGCCGCCCGGGCCAGACGCGACAGGCGGATCGCCTCTTCGGCCGTCCGGGCCCCGGACGTGTTGGGCAGAAGCTGATAGCGACGGCGATCGATCTGGCGCAGCGTGTCGTCGTTCGGGTTATCGATGTCCACCCGCCGCAGCGCCACCGTCACGATCTCGGCGCCCGAGGCGTCCAGTGCCTGCGCCATGACCTGTGGTGAGGCGAACTTGCCCGTCCCCACCAGCAGACGCGAATCGAATTGCCTGCCGGCAATCGTAAGTTTGTCCATGACCTCAGCCACCTCCCATCAATTTGATCAGCTCGACGGTCTGCCCGTCCGCCACCGGTGTGGCTGCAAAGCGCTCGGGCCCCACGATCGCGCCGTCCACCTCAGCCACAACCGTCGCGGCCGCCACACCCAGCTCGTCGAGCAGTTCGGCCAGCGTTGCCGGCATCGTCTCCGGGGCAAAATGCCGCGGGACCCCATTGATCGTCAGTGATTTCATGCGCTGTGCCCCAACAAAAAAAGCACTCCCACAAAGGAAGTGCTTCTGCGCTGCCGTAAGCCTCCCTTCGCAGGTTCTAACCTGATCAGGTTCCAAGGGTCATCCCGATGGCCATCGGGATATCTCAGCCTGCCGATCCCGACCGAGATCGGGATTCATTGGCTCCCCTGGCTTTGTTTGACTACTGACGGTATGGTAGCACGGTTCGCCGTTGTTGACAAGAGGTTGCTGCATGAAGGACAAGCGATTCGTGATCCAGGAGCACGAGACGGCCGACGGGGTTCACTGGGACCTCATGCTGGAACAGGACGATGCCCTGACGACGTTCCGGCTGGAAGAGCCGCCCGAGCAGGCCCTGGTGCACCCCGTTCGAGCGGAGAAGATCTTCGATCATCCATTGAGATTCCTCTGGTATGAGGGCCCCGTGCGGAAAGGAACGGGCCGCGTGCACATCGTCGAGCGTGGTGGTTATTCCGCTCTCGAATGGCGAGACGACCTGCTGGCTCTCCGCTTGGAAGGCACAATCCTGCACGGAACGTTCACGCTCGTCCGCACATCGGAAACCGAATGGTGTTTCGCACGCTCCGATCAAACTCACTTGCCGCGGTAGCTTTCCGGCGGGCCGAGATAGCTGGGCTTCAGGCCGCCGGTGTCGATCACGAGCTTCTGGAGCACGATGGCCGGATCGACCATCCAGACTTTTAGTGTGTGATAGCCCGGCG
>CAZOFX010000103.1:0-20314 GCA_964579055.1 uncultured Pirellulales bacterium | reverse complement strand
TCAGACCTCACCATCCAAAAGGGCCCTGAGCTTGTCCATTCCGTACCGGTACCGCCCGTGAGCTGTGCTGATCGAGACGCCCTGGAGCCTGGCGATGTCCTTGAGCTTCATGTCGTGCTTGGCCTTTAGCACGACGGCTTCGCGCTGCTCGTAGGGCAGTTGGGCCAGGGCGGCGCTGAGTCGCTCGCATCGTTCACTGTATAGAAGCGAGGGATCAAGCCGGCCGGGTTCGCCCGCCGCAGCGGTCAAGGCATCGGCGCGACGCTGTTGACTGCGTTGCCGGCGGACCCGGTCCCGCACGCGATTGACGACGCTCTGAGCCAGGTACGCCTTGAGGCTGCCTTTCATCGCAAAGCCGTCGGCGCCTTTGGCGAACGAGACGAAGACATCCTGCACCACGTCTTCTGCCTCATGCGGATCGTTCAGCAGACCCATCGCGACGCTGAGCAGCAGGTGGACGTACTTTTCGTAAATCCGCGCCAGCGCCTCGCGGCGGCCTCGCCTGAATCGCCACTTGAGCAGTTCATCTTCGATCATCGTCGGCTCAAGAACCTACTTCGAAAGAGCGCTCTCACCTCATATCACGGCTCTGGACCTCCATTTTACATAACCCGCGCGAAAGAAAAGCCGGACCCTCACGGACCCGGCCTCGTATGTGGCAACACAATTCTGTTTCAGTTCGATGGATACGACCGCCAAGCCGCCGGCATCGTCAGTTCCCGTTTTGCTCTTGTCATCGTCCCAGGCCTGCGCGTGCGCTGTTATGGCTTCCACACCAGAATATCGTCGATGCAGACATGTCCGTCCCCTTTCGGTGTGGCGGCCGCGCGGCTGCCCACGCCGATAGACATTTTCCTGACCCGGCTCAGGGCCACACCGTTGAAGTCATGCAGGGGAATTCTCCATTCCTTCCAGGCGATTGTGTTCACGGCTGTCGGATCCGGGTTGACCACCGTGGCCGTCTTGCCTTCGCTATCCTCAAGGGTGACGTAGAAGTCATCCGGGGTGTTGCCCGGGTGGTCGACCCCGATGTCCGCTACCTGCCACGGACCCGTGACAGCGCCCGTGGTCTGCACGCCGGAAAAGGTGGCTGTGGTCACGACGCCGGCGACGTGGCTGCCCAGAGCCAGGCCCATGCAGACCGAGTGCGGCATATTGATGGTCTGCGGATTGGGTGAGGCATCGGCCTCCGTGCCCAGCACCCGGATCCACGTGATGCCGTCGACCGACTGATAACCGGTAAACCGATTGCCCTCGCGCTCGAGCTTGACCCAGCACGGGAACCCCAACTCGGACCCATTCTGCGCGGAGAAGCAATTCGAGCTGTTGTTGGCCGGACGATTCTGAAACGCCGAAACGCCACTCGGTATCATGAACATGGAGGCATGCGCCGCGGCGGGGTCAAGACTGACGCGGATCATCACGCCCGCCTTGGTCCAGTAGTCGACCCCTGCCAGCGCCTCGATTTTGACAGAGATCGTACCATCGCCGTCGAGCCGCTTATAGGCATAGCGGAGCTCATCCCGGCCGTACCAAATGTCCGCTCCCGCCGCACTCATCACAAAGCTGCCCGGCGTGGTTTCCTCGAAGGACACGGGCTCGCCCCGATACCACAGGCTCAGGGTGTCTACCTCGCCAGCCGTCCAGTCCTGTTCGGGGGCTAACTCGCGCGCGACCTCGCTGACACGCGACGGATTGACACTGTCATAGGCCAGAGACATGGACCACTTGCCGTGGGTATCGTCCGTCCGCCCGGCGGACGAATTGCTGCCCCGGCTCACCTGGGCGCCGGTGCCGTTGAGGGAGCCGTCGCTCCAGGTCTCCTCGATGCGGTCGCCTTCAGTGTCCGTATAGTTCTCGAAGTCGTCGATTACAAGATAACTGGCCACAGTGAAGGCCCAGACGGCGCCTTTGTGAATGGTTGTGCCGTCGGTTTCCACCTCGTCGACCCGCCAGAAGTACAGTGTGCCGGGCTGCACCAGCCCTTGCAGGGAGAAACTCGTACTGCCTTGCCGCCCCTGGAACAGCGGCGAGGCGGTATCAGCGGCCGACACAGCGTCTCTATCCGTGCCCAGGTATACGTTGTGGGAAGCCGCCCTGGCGGCCGGCGTCCATTCCAGCATGGGTCCGACTCCTACCTGTCCCCCATCGACCGGCACCGGATTGGTCGCCTGGTCGGACGCCACCGCGTCCACTGCGGCGATCAGGACCTTCGACTCGAAGGGCTGCAACACCAGCTTTCCGCTGATTCCATTGCCCTGCACGTCGCAATAGAGGTCCGGCCCCAGATCGATAGTGTTCACGTCCAGCGAGGCGTTGTACACGATCCTCGACTCCACGGGACTAGCCAGGATCACCTGGGGAAGTTCGCTCAAGTAAGAGAATTCCCTGGAGTTTTCATCGTACCCGGACATAGCCTGCCAGCCGCTCAGGGTCAAATAGTCGTGGTGCTCTCCGCTGTACGGAGTCAGATATCGAATCAGGTGAATATGGGTGTCGGCGTACGGATTGTAGAAGTAGTTCCGGTCGGACTGGCCAAACCGGACATCATCGTAATTCATACCCACCCACAGCGTGTACTGTTGTGGTGCGGTCGAGAACAGAATATTGTCCAGCAGAACGTCGTCGATGAGCCTCTGTCGGTCGCTATCGTTGCCGTTGAACCTCACCTGATACTCTCCGTTGCCATAGAGGGTATTGTGCTGGACGATATTCCCGGGTGCCCAATGGAAGTAGATGCCGTGCGAACGGCAATTGATGATCGTATTGTGCTCGATGATGCGATTGTTGCCCTCTTCGTCCACGTAGAGCCCGGGGCTGTTGCCGCCGTATTTCTCGATGGTCACCGGCAGCCCGGCCTCGTAGTCTTTGTTCATCGTGTTGCACCCGATGGAATCAGCGAAGATATTGTGGTGAATATAGTCCTTTTCCGGCCCGGCGTGATAGCCGGCGGTATAGAGGCCGGCGCCGCCATCCGACAGGGCCAGACCGGTGTTGCTGGTATGATTGTAACAAATCTCTCGATTCGACGGCTGGCCGGCTATGTACAGGGCGGCCCTGGCCGTGCGGTCGACCCGGTTGTTGTACACGCGGCCGTACGGGCCCCAGAGGAACAGGCCTTCGCCAATCCCGGTGAGCATATCGTCGCCGAAATGCTCCACGCCCGTGGCATAGATGTAGTTGCCCTCGATATTGTAGTGCGAGGCCCCGCCATCCACGTTGATCCCGCAGGAGCCGGAGTACTTGACCGTGTTGCGTAGGATCTGATTGTCGTCGCAGGAGCCGCCCTCCGTCTGCAACCGGATGCCGCGGTCGAAGCAGTATTCCACGGTGTTGTTCTCAATCGTGATGTTGTGCGACCGGCAGACCAGAATCCCATAGGCCCAGGCATGGCTCATCGTCAACCCGCGCACGGTGTTGAACGAGACGCCCTCGTTGGTGCGCAGACAACACTCGCGGCAGGTAAACTCGACGTCCTCCGGCGCATCGGCCATGGGCCATAAGAAGATCTTCTTCCGAGCCGGATCGTAGGCCCATTCGCCTTCCGCGTTGATCTCGCCCACAATGCTGGTGATGAAGTACCCGAAGCGCGTCGAGATGTCGAGCCGGGGACTGGTTTCCAGAGTGATCGTCCCGCGGGAGAACGCCGTGATGGGGATGGCGTCCAGTAGCCACACCGCGGTCTTGATATGGCACACCGCCCCGGCAAAGTAGCCCTCCGGCTGGGCGAGAGCACTGTCGCGGAACACTTTCCAGGGATCCGCAATGGAAGTGGGATATCTCCATCCGGCGTCGGGATATCGCGAGCGCGGAAGCAACTCGCCATGCTGAAAGACCTGCCGGACGGCAAAGGCCTTGTCCGGGTGTGCCCACACGAAGCTCGCCACGTCGGCGTAGTAGATGTGCTTCCAGTGCGGATTTCCGCTGCACTCTTCTGGACCGGAGCATTGGTGCCACTGCACGATGGGTTCAGCCGCATCGATGATAACCTCGCCTTCTTGTCCGGGATATGCCGCGAATGTGATGGGGGCAACGACAGGCCCGTCTCGGGTGACGAGGTTGGCGCTGCCGCTCTGGCTCAAGACGACCGTCTCGCGGTAGATCCCCGCCTTGATGAACACCGTGTCGCCGGCGGCCACCAGGGAGGTTGATCTGCCAATGGTCTTGAAAGGCAGTGACTCCGTCCCTGGATTCGTGTCATGGGCGTGGGGATGGTTCGCGTCAACATAGTAGATGGTCGCCAGCGATCGAGATGACGGTAGGGCCGCCCATAGAGACAGTAGCGCGAAAACGGTCCGCGCATGACAGTTACGATTTCCCGTGTTCGATGTGCCGTTCATGTTCTCTACCTCCGCTTCAGGACTCCGAATCCCGCCGCCCGCAGGGCGATGCATCTCAGACTTGCACGGGCATATGTACCCGGCACGCAGGTCCATGATGAAAGAAACTGTATACCCACTACGACCGAGTGGGGTCGGCATGGGGTGGCGGATTCGATCCTCCTCGCAGATCAGCGTCAACGCCTCGTCGCTGCCCCACTTGGGTTTCCACTCCAGCAGTTGTTCCTCCAATATCGCCGATCCACCCAAACCATCTCAAGAACGATCGTCCGCACGTCAGAATCCAGATTCCCAAGAACGCTCTTTCCCTATAGTACGCTCCTCGGCCCCTGTTTTACACAACCAGCGCAAAAGAAAAGGCCGGACCTCCGCGGCCCGGCCTCTTTGGTTGGCTTGGTGGGGTTGGTTCCTGGCCTATTTCTCGTTCCCGGCGGGCAGACCGAGCGTCGCCAGTCTTTCGGCCTCGACGAACTCGATGCGCGAGTCGAGGAACAGCACGTTGGTGCCCTTGCCGGTGGCCAGCAAGGCCCGATCGTAGGCCACAACCGTGGAAAACGGGTCGGCACACGTCAGTCCGGCGCCGAGGTATTCCACGTCATGGACCATCCACCGATAATTCTCATCGCTCTCGGCATGGTCCCGCAGTTCCTCCAGCGACTGGGGCAGTCGGTCCTCGTGCTCGCCGGCGTAGAGCAGCACATATTTCCCGAGATCGGCGAGCCATGTCGCCGATGCGTGGATCGGGGTCAATTCCGCATCCTGCTCGCCTGTGCTATCGAGGGCGATCGCCGAATCCCCCTGCACCATCTTGTAGCGGAACTGTAGAGTCTGTGCGGCGTGATCCATGCCGCGCATCTGGAGGATTCCTATGCCGCCTTCGCGCGTCTTGAAGGGGTGAACGCGTTGGAACTGGCCCTCCCGATAGAGAATCGGGTCGCGGGACTCGTACGCGATGCCGGCCATGGAGTGACGGATGTTCAGAGCGCGGCCCATCACCCAGTAGCCGGGATCCAGGTCCTGCACGACCAACCCTGCGCCGACCAGACTGCCGCTGTCGTCCGCCACCCGAGCGATGGCATCGATCCCATTCTGCTGGAGCCAGTCCAGAAGGTCTTCCGGGGGTAGACTCAGCGCTTGTGCCGGAATGACGCTTGTCTGTCCGGTATCGAAGTCGATGGCGCACGGCTGTGCCGAGGGCTTCTCCGGATCGAGACAGGTCAGTGTCACGACCTGGACGGGGCCATAGCCGGGCGGTGTGGGGTCTTCCACCTGCCACTGGAGTCGGGCTTTGTTCTCGTCATAATCGCCGATCTGGACGACCGCCAGATTTCCGTCACTTGTCAGGATGGCGGCGAAGCGGCTCTGGCGGGCTGAGACGCTCGTGGTCGTGCTTTCGGGCATCTCCGCCAGTATGGAATAGGCCCATAAGAGGGCCTGGTCCGCCTCGGGCTGATGCTTCGAAGGCGTACAGAGCCGCAGGGACGAGCCGGGCATGATCCTCAGCGTGCCGCCGTCCTCTCCGTCCCAGGTCACGTCGAAGTCTCCCGGCCGGGTCTGTCGCAGGGGAATCGCCCCCTTGGGGTCCAGGTCCAGCGCCATGTTCGCCTGGATTTCAACGCTGAACGCGTGTGTCTTGTCCTGTTTCGCGCGAGTGAACTGCTCGACGCCCACCGCCAGGGCCGCCACCACGATCACGGCCGCGACGGCCAGTTTTGCGATCTTGCTGTTCATGAGAATTCTCCATGCGCGGGTCTCGCCGCGTCTCGGTGTCATGTTTTCCGGCTGATGTCGTCGCTCGGCCACCGCTTTCCACAGGTGCGCATTCATCTCCGGACCGGGGGCAAACGACATCTCCTTCACCATGCGTCTTGTCTCTTTCATCGGTTTCATATCACAGTTTCCCATTGAGGGTCGACCGTAGCTTCTGCAGGCCGTACCGGTAGCGGCCTTTGGTGGTGCTGATGGAAACGCCTTGATGTCTGGCGATCTGCTTGAACGTCAGGTTGCCGTTCAGGTGCAGGGCGACGGCCTCTCGCTGCTCGTAAGGCAGTTGCTCCATGGCCGCGCTGACCAGACGCGACTGTTCCGTTGTGATCGTCCTCGTATCCGGTCCATCGAAATCCGAGGTCACGTCGAGGCCGGCGTCCAGACTGGCAGGCTGGTGCTTCCGGCTTCGCAGGCGATCCCTCGCCCGGTTGGCGACGCACGTGGCCAGATAGCTCTTGAGACTGCCTCGCAGACGAAAGCCTTCGGCTGACTGTGCCAAGGTTACGAACACATCGTGCAGCACATCCTCCGCCATGTAGCTGTCGTTGAGCAGACCCATTGCCAGTGTCAGCAGCCGGTCACGGTGCTTCTCATAGATCCGCCGCAACGCGTCGTCACTGCCTGCCTTGAACCGCAGCTTCAACCATTCATCTTCGAGCATCAATCCGCACCGCTCACAGCTCCACAACGATCGTCGTTCACCATTATCACGATCCGCGTCCCCACTTGGACATAAGAAATCTCTATCGTGCGATGGTTTCCACCGGAGGGATGGCGGGGCGGGCGACGAGAAGCATGCCGGATCGTCAGAGTCCGGCTGGGAGGGACCAAACGGAGCGCATGGAGAAGGGAAAGCGACCTCCGCAGAGCCGCTTTCCCCTGAAAGACGTTTGGCGCTGTCCTTACTGCTTCGGCGTGCCTCTCGACCAGATCACGTCGGTCCCGTCGCGGAGGGTGTAGCGCGTGCGCGGGAAGGCGAACACCACGCCGTTGATCTCCTCCTCGTAGCTGCCCAAGTCCTCGCCGGCGCCCTGTTCGATCAGTGCCTTCAGCTCGTCCCAATCGGCCTCGGTCAGTGTGATTTTGCCTCCCACGGGCGTGCCTTCAGCGCAGGTCACGACGGTGCCGTCGGCGAGCGTGAAGCGACGTGTCTCGAAGGTGAAGGTCTTGCCGTACATCTGCCTCTGGGACGTGCCGAGCGATTCACCTTGTCCGAGGGTCTTGAGGCGTCCTGCTTCGAAGACTTGCTCCGGGGCCAGGATCTTCGTCGGTGGCGGCAGCTCGGGATCGCCTTCTCCCATGCCGATCTCCCGGCCGTCGGCCAGCACATAGCGGCATGCCAGCACGCGCATGACCTGCCCGTCCAGATCGTACTCGGTCACCTGGGTCACCTCGCGGCGGCCCTGCTCGCGCAGGCGCGCCACTTCCGCAAAGTCGCTTTCCCTCTGCGCGGGCGTCCGGGGTTTGTCCAGGCTCGGTGCATTCTCGCCCATCGCGATGGTGCGGCCATCTGCCAGCGTGTACTTCATGCTATACGCTCGGGTGAAGTGCCCGTTGACCTGGGTGTCGAGCACGCCCACCATCTCTCCGAGACCCTGGGCTCGCAGGTGGGCAATCTCCTCCAAGTCGCTCTGCATCTGCTCGACGTTCACCCCATCGGAGTCACGCCCACCCATCACCACCGAACTGCCGCCGGCGACGCCCACACCCTCGGTGTAGCCATTGGCGTCCGGGCTGGTCCGCTCGTAAACCATCTCGGGCTCCGACTCGAAATGGTATCTGCCCTCGGTGTCCCGGCCTACGAAATGGTACCGATACGCTCTTACGCCGATGGTTGCGCCGATAGCCCCTGCGATGATCAAGGCCAGCACCAGCGCCACTTTCAGAATTCTCGCGTTCATGAGAAACCTCCCTACGCTTGGATTCGTGAGTTCCGATAGGGCGGTCGGCGACGCCTGCTGCGTCTGAACGATGGACTGCCACAGGCGTCGTCGCGTCCGTTCGGAGGCCTCACAGTTCGCTTTCTGGATTGCACGTTCTGTCTTTTCTGCCGGTCTCATCTCAGAGCCTTCCATTCAGAAGTGACCGCAGTGTCTCGATGCCTCGTCGGTAGCGCGCCTGAACGGCCACATACGAGGCGTTCTGCATTTGGGCGATCTGCTTGAATCCCAGGCCGGCCTTGATCCGCAGCGCGATCGCCTCACGCATCTCGTACGGGACCTTTGCCAGCGCTTCGTACACCTGCCGCGTCTGCTCGTCGCAGATCAGGCTCTCTTCGGGCGAGCCAGCCTCGCGCTCGGCCTCGGCGATCGCACGAACCCGGACCGCGCTGCGTTTGCCCGCTCGAAGGTAGTCCCGGGCCTTGTTGGCAACGCACGTCGCCAGATAGTGCTTCAGGCTCCCGGTCAGCCTGAACCGGTCCGGCGAGCGGGCCAGCAACGCGAAGACGTCGTGCACTACGTCCTCGGCCGCATGGGCATCGTTGAGAAACGCCATCGCCACGCTGAGCATGTAGTTCAGGTACTTCTCGTAGATGCGCCGCAGCGCCTCCGGCCGGCCCCGTTTGAGCCCGAATTTCAGTAGTTCGTCTTCAATCATGAACCGCTCGACACCGTCGGAAACGATCGTTTTCTACCATTATCACGCCGGAGAACGCCGCCCCAATACCAGAAATCCCACTTTTTCGCGCGGATGGGGTGTCGGGCCGAGCATACTCCGCGCAAAAGAAAAGCCGGGTCCAGCAGACCCGGCCTTTGTGTCAGGAGGGGGGATTCAATCGTGAGGCTATTGGCCGTCCTTGGGCGTACCAACGGACCAGATCGCTTCGGTGCCATCGCCGAGGACGTACCGTTCCCGTTTGAAGGAGAAGACACGACCTTCCACGGTTTCCTCATGCGTGCCGAGGTCCTCTCCCGGTCCTGCGTCGCGGAGTCCCCAGAACTCCTTCAACTGCGGACTGAATTCTTCCCATTGTTCCTGGCTGTACATGGGCGTGTCGGCGGCAGGTTCGCCCATATCCTGGGTTCGCCCGTCCGCAAGTTGATACCGGTACTCGTGCTTCTTCAGCCGATAGCTGCCGATGACCGTCTCTTTGACCAGGAGCAGTTCTTTCTTGCCCTGCTGACTGAGGCCCTGCATCTCTTCCAGGTCCATTCGGGTCTGCTCCACGTCCGTGACGCCATTGGCGTCCATCATGGTGAAGCCCTCGCCCGACGTTCCTTCGCCACCTTCGCTGTAGAAGATGTGGGCGGTGCCGTCCTCGGTTTTGCCCCGGTAGTAAATCCTTCCGATATTCACGCCGACAGCGGATAGGGCTCCGGCGCCTAACACAACGGCAGCCACCGCTGCCAGCTTCCAGTTTCTTCCTCGTGCGGACATGGTCCGTCTCCTTTCGATTTCGTTGAGCACCTGCCGGCGCAGCTCGTGCCGATGGGGGCCGGGTGCGGGCTCCGGCAGGGCAACGGTTCTGAGATAATCGTCGATTCGTTCGATGTCTTTGTTCATGGTCCACCCCCTAATGGGGCAATACGCCATAACGTGAAAGGATATCCTGCAATTGGGCTAGCCCGCGATGCAAGTGACAGCGGAGCGTCCCTTCCTTGCGGCCTGTGATCTCGGCGATCTCCGCGATCGTCCGATCCTCGAAATACCGCAGCACAATCACCGTACGATACTTCGGTTTCAGACGCAGCAGAGCCTCGTGCAGCAGACGATGCTCTTCCGCTGCTGCCGGCCGGTCACTGGCCGGTGGGGCGGTATCTATGCCGCTGCCGCCCGTCGTCGCACGCCAGGCTCGGATGCGTTTGGTCTTGCGATAGTGCATCCGAATCTCGTTCGTGGCGATCCGATAAAGCCAGGCCTGAAACCGGATCGGTCGCCGGCGAAGTCGGCCCAAGTGGCGGAACGCCGCGAGAAAGACATTCGAGGTCAGGTCTTCGGCAGTCGCCCGGTTCGGTGTGCAGCGATAGATGTAACGGAAGATCGCCTCGTAATGCTTGTCATAGAGCCTTCCCGCCGCCACCGTGTCATGGGGGGCGGCCGCAACGAGCATGTCATCCTCGTCGAAGATCTCAGCCTGTGATCTCAATCCAACCTCTACTGCTTCGTTCGCCATCGCACGGCTCCGGAGTCGGTGTTCACCTATCATAATGCACGAACTGTCGTGCCGTTGCGTTCTCCTGCGGCGCGGGCGCAAAAAAAGAGCCGGGGCTTGTGGAGGCCCGGCTCGAATGTCGCAGTAGAAGGAGATGGCAATCAGTCGTCGATCTGCCACCAGCCGCCGTCGAAGTTGTGCCATTGCGGCCAGATGATCGTCATGCCGCGATCGGTCTTGCGGGTGACGCACTCTGCCTTGGCGTGGGCGCCGTCGGCGCTGAGCGTGACCTGTCGAACGTAGACCGTGGTCGGTCCACCGATGTTCATGGCGCCGAGGAAGGCTTTCGACATCTCCTCGGGGCTGGTGATGTTCGCGGTCATTTCGCCGAGCCGCCTGGCGTCTTCCTCGTTGCCGCCGAAGCGGAGCGGATCGTACTGGACCTGGCCCTTGGCCAGCTTGAAGAGGTAGTCGAAGTTGAAATTGGCGGCCCAAGCGACGCGATCCCCGGCCTCGAAGGCGGCCACCATCGCCCCAATCCGTTCCTTCAGGCGGGCGGGCAGCGTTTGGTCCTGACGGAAGTCGTACGGCGCCACATCCTTCCCGACGATAGCGTCCTGCTTTGCCTCCAGCATCGTTGCGCCCTTGGCGTTGCGGACCTCGACCTTGCCCTCGGTGACCTCGACCGCCAGCAGATTCACCGGCTCGTGCGTGTCACTGGTGACACCGTCCACGATATCCAGCGTGAACTGTGTGCCCAGGGCCTTGACCTCGCCGTAGGCTGTGGTGACGATGAACTCGCCCTTGCCCTTGGCGACTGTGACGTCGATCGCGCCGGCGAGGTGCTCGAAGCCGCGCCGGCCGGCCTGGCCATAGGTGCGGATTCGGGCGCCATCGGTCAGCATGACCACCGATCCATCGGCAAACGTGTGGTTCATGGGACCGCTCAAGATCGTGGCTTGTTCCATGCTCTCGCGTTGGTTCAACTGGGTGATACCGGCGATTCCTGCGATGACAATCGCGGCGGCGGCCGCGAGTTTGACAAACAGACCGTTCATGGTGATTCTCCTTATCCGGGGCGAACGCTGCTGCTGCGGCGTCCGCGAGGTGAGCTCTTGCACGGCCTCGGGATGGCGGGCCTTCCACGCCTCGAAGTCGGGCCGCGTATCATCCGAGCCGATGGCCTTGTCCAGCGCCTCGTCCAACCAGTTGTCGTCGTTTACGCGTGCCATGACTTAGCTCCCGAAACCATCACGTTGCAGCCACTGTGCCACTTTGCGTTTCGCTCGTACGAGCCGGCCGTTGACGGCCGACGGGGTGATATCCAGGACCGCCGAAATCCGGGCCTGGCTGAAGCCATCGAAGTACCGCATCACGATCAGCTCTCGTTCGGCGTCGGGCAGATTCCACACCGCCCGGCGCACCGCCTCCCATCGCTCATCGTCCTCGCACTGCCGCTCGTCGGCCGGTTCGGCCGGCAGCGGTGCGAGCCGAAATCGCTGACGCCGCATCTGTCGGGTGACGTTGCGGCAGATCCCGCCCAGCCAGGGGCCGAACTTGTCACGGTCCCGCAGCGATATCAGGTCGCGGCAGGCGATGGCAAATACCTCCTGGGCGGCGTCTTCGGCCAGGTGCTTGTCGCCCAGTCGGGCATATGCCAGTGCCACGATGGGATTGTGATAGCGCTGATAGAGAGCCCCGAAGCTGTCCAGGTGGCCGCCCTGGGCTGCCTCGACCAAAACCGCATCCGATCGTTCCTGCGATTCGATTCTCATGTCAAACCCGCTCATTTCACCGGTGCGCTGATCTCAGCGTTCACCCTAATAGTGTAACGCCGCCACAGAAATGTGCGCGAAATCCACACATTCTTCCCGCCAATCGCCTGCATCTCAGGCCGCGAGCGGGCATTGGGGGTGGAGGTCCGCCTGTGGAGTCTGTGAGAGGGTACGCGTTCGTGCCGTGCCCGTACGGACATGAATAGAAAGACCAACGCCTTACGGCGTCACTACGAACGGGAATGCTACGGGCCGCTTAGCGGGCGACGAGGATGTTGGGGACGAGCGGGACTTCGATGACGGTTTCCTGGCCGTCGCGGACGACGGCGAGCATGGCTTTCTCGCCGACGGACCACCGCATGGACTGGCGGAGCAGTCCGTTGGTTTCGAGCACGTCGACGTTATTGACGGCCAGGACCTTGTCTCCGAGCTTCAGGCCGGCCTCGGCGCAGCGGCTGCCCGGGCGGAACCGGCGGACGATGTACTTGCTCAGCAGCATGTCACCCGGCTCCCATTCGATCCCCAGCGAGGCCGTCGGGACCATGTACAGGTCGGCCACGAAGCCGATGAGCGACTCCTCGACGTCGCGAAAGCGGGCGGTCCCGTGGATGCGGGCCGGTTCGTCTTCGACCACGATCGCATTGGCGCCGTACCGGGCGGCGATCGGTTTGGCGGCCTCGACGAAGTCGTCGACCGTCGCCAGAGGATTCTCCAGGTCCGCATAGCGTCCGACCCAGGTCCCGTCCATGTCGAAGCCGGAGGTGCCCCGGATGACGTACTCGACGTCCTCGACGGAGATCGGCTCGCCTACGTACCAGGGCGCAACGCTGAACTCGATCGAGTCCGGGGCCGGCGTGAAGGAGCCTCGCTTGGGCTGGATCGATTCGCCGTCTCGCTTGAGTTCGTACTTCAGGGCCATCTCCGCAAACGCATCCGATGCCTTGTAGACGTCGTACGCCGTGCGGGCATGTTTGGGATCCTTGCGAAAGCAGGCGACCAACAGCTCCGCAGACGGTTTGCCCAGGCCACCCACCTCGTTCTGCTCGACGATCACCGCCAGATACTCGAAGCCGTGTTCCAGGGCCAACTCGGCGGCGCGCATGAGCACCAGATCCGACGCCTTCTGCTCCGAGACGAATGCGTTTCCGGCGTACCGGACGCTGAAGAGGTTGAAGTCCTCCTGCTCGCTGGCGAATCCGCCGGTCATGGAGGATAGCCCGGACCGGTAGCCGCTCTCGCAACCGGCGCCCAGGACGAACACCGCCAACACTGCCCACGCGATGGGGAATCTCATGCTCTGACTTTCTGGAACCAAACCCTATTCGAACGGCGGCCCGGCCGGCCCGCGACCGCCGCGGCGCACACACCAAACCTGCCTCCGTCGCGACCATTGTCCTCGAATCTCCGTCCCGCGACAACGAAAAAGCCGCTGGACTACTTGAGCCGTCCGAGGTCAAGCAGTCGTGCTCCGTGGAATACGGTCAATATCTCCGCCAATCCGGCTTGAAGGCGATAGATGATACGATAATTGCCCAGGATGATCTCACGAATCGCGGCGTCGTTGATCTCGGGGACTATCCGGCCGCACTGGGGGAAATCAGCGAGTCGCTCGGCGGCCTCGAGGATGTCCAGCACAAAGAGGCCGGCGAAGTGAGAAGAGTCTTCTGCGATGAATTCGGCGATGTTGTCGAGGTCGTCTGCTGCCTGAGGGGTCCACCTCACTTGAGCCATTTCGCCATGCGCTCCTTGACCTCTTCATGGGGGATCAGTTGTCCGGCTTCGGCCTGTTGGAGCCCCCGCTCGACTTTGGCCAACAGCAGCAGACGCTCCATGGCGTCCTCGATGGAGGCGTCATCGGGCAGCGATTGAACCGTGCGAATGACCTTTTCTTTTGCCGTCATGACATTAGTATACCGTACGAGACCATCGCAATTCAAGTCTGTCGTATTGCCCATGCAAATGCAGCGCACGCTCCACCCGCGCCTATGGCGATTGGGTACACAGAGAACGGACCGCTAACCCGCGTTCTTCCTCGGCGCCGGTCTTGCCTCCGGCGGCTCGCAGTTGTGCGGCGACGTCGTCGCGTCCGGCTCCGAGCGCGTAGTCCAGCGGCGTCTGGCCTTCGCCGGTCGCCGCGTTGACATCCGCATCGTGCGAGAGCAGAAGGGCGATGATTTCAGCATGCCCCTGGAAGGCGGCCGCGTGCAGCGCGGTCCGGCCGTCCGGCTTTGCTGCGCAAACGTCGGCGCCCCGTGTCAGAAGCAGTTCGACAACCCTGGTTGCCCCGTCTTTTGCGGCCGAATAGAGAGGCGTGTCGTCCGCGTCGTTTCTGGTGTTGGGCTCCAGGCCGGCGGAAAGCAACTCACTGGCGACATCGGCCAGGAGATCGTCTGTGGTGTAGTGAAGAGCGCTATCGTTGGCGTCGTTGCGCACCGAGACATCCGCACCGCTGCCCAGCAGCAGGGCCGCCAGGTTCGGCTCTCGGAAGTCCAGCGCGCAGAGCAGGGGCGTGTTGCCGTAGGCGGTCCTGGCCTCTATGTTCGCCCCGAGGCTAATGACCAGTTCAGCAGTGTCTTCCCAACCCCATTCCGTCGCCAGGTGCAGGGCGGTCTTGTCATGCCGGGCTTTCACGTCGATATCGGCGCCGTTGGCCAGCAACAGTCGCACGACGTCGTCATACATCCAGCAGATCGCCAGATGGAGCGGGGTCTGGCCCTCCTTGTCCTGCGCGTTGACGTCGGCGCCATTGGCTATCAGGTATTCCACCACGTCATAGTAGCCCTCGGAAGCGGCATAGTGCAACGGCGTCGAGCCATCACTATTCCGGACATTGACGTCGGCGCCTGACGCGATGAGCGACGTCACGCTCTCCAGATTGCCTCGGCGGGCGGCGATGTGCAGAGGGCTGTCACTACTACCCGGTCGCGTGGACTCGTCGGGTGTTTGATCAAACACCTCCTCGCCCGGGATGGGCAGTCGATACCAGATGACCATCGGTCGGCCATTCATCGTCACGACGCCTTCGCTCTCCTCCAAGAGGGCTATGAACTCGTCGTACAGTTCGCCCGGCAGGTAGACCGACCAGACCTCCGATCGGCGAATAGTGTCGGGGGAGTTAAGGTCGGGCCAATCGGAAGGCCACGCCACAAACTGCTCATCTGTGGGAAACGCGTCCCAGACGATGACCTCGATCCTCTTTGGGATCCAACGGGCCGCTCGGCTGTTGCGATAGCGCTCGACTGTGTTGAAGCATCGCCGCAACGACTGCGGGATCTGGAAGTCGCCTTGATCGTCTCTGTAGTCGGCGGTGGGATGTCCGCAGACGTACACCATGCGCCCGGCGGCGCCGAAATAGAAGTAGTACACATTCTGGCAGGTTACCCAGGCGCGCATGTACCCATCGTCCAGCATCGACAAGTCTCCTGGCACGATATCCTCCAGGAGCCTGGTGTACTCGCCTTCGCTGAGCTGAACGCAGACGTACTCGTATGCCTGTCGATCGAAGTAGATCAGGTCCCTGGTGTCGTAGAGCGTGAAGGCGGGCGCATCGGCGCCGAAGACGGGCGCCCAGTGGACCCATTCTTTGATCGAGAAAACCACGTTGGGCTCAGAAGGGGTCTGAGACCATAACAGGCCAGTCCATGTCAGGACGTACAGACAAACACACAGAATCCGAAATCGCCGTGTCGTCTCCATCGCCATCGCTCCCAAAACGACGTCTCTCCGCTGTCGCAGGGCCAAGGACTACCGTTGCCTGCCCTGCGACGAACACATCCCATCAGAATCGCCCTGGAAGGGCAAGCTGGAAACCGGCAGATGGAAGGTGCGGGAGTATTCTGTTTGCTCGCGCAAGCGAGGCGGACTACAATGGCCAGCGGTGACGAGTCGAGCATCGCGCTCTGGTACGGATGACCCGAATGGCGTAGCAGCGGAACTGAGGCGTTGAAAGGGAACGGCCATGTCTATATCGATCCGGTTTTGTATCGTGACGTTTCTTGCGGTTGCTGTCGCATCGGTCCCGGCGGTTGCGGGTCCGGCGGCGGGGCAGTGGCGGGGCCTGCACGTGCTGAACTACGGCAGCGATGCAGCGCTGGTTGAACTGGGCGAGCAGATTCCCACGCTGGCGAAGATGGGGATCAACGTTCTGATCCTCGAGATCAACTACGGCTTCGCCTATCAGTCGCACCCGGAGCTTCGCATGGGCGATGCGCCGGCGACGCGCGACGGGGTGCGCAAGCTGGTGGCGACCTGCCGCACCAACGGCGTTCGACTGATCCCGCAGTTCTCGTGCCTGGGGCATCAGTCCTGGGCCAAGAACACGTTCCCTCTGCTGACGAAGTACCCGGAGCTGGACCTGACGCCCGGCGCCTTCCCGAACAACGAGGGGATCTACTGCCGCGAGTGGGATCCGCTGAATCCGAAGGTCTACGAGATCGTGCTGCCGATGCTCGATGAGCTGCTCGACGCCTTCGACGCCGACGCGATGCACGTCGGAATGGACGAGGTGTTTCTGATCGGCTCGGAGCAGTCGCCTTCGACGAAGGGCAAGAACCCGGCCGAGGTCTTCGCCAAGGCCGTCAACGATCTGCGTGCGCATCTGGTCGGCAAGCGGGGCGTCGAGATGCTCATGTGGGGCGACCGGTTCATCGACGGCAAGGCCACCGGCTACGGCAAGTGGGAAGGGTCCGAGTGCGGGACCGCGCCCGCCATAGATCTGGTCCCGAAGGACATCATCATCTGCGACTGGCATTACGGGCAACGGGACGAGTACCCCTCGGTGCCCATGTTCATCGAGAAAGGTTTTCGCGTCTGGCCGGCCGGATGGAACAAGGTGGAGGCCACGAACGCCCTGATCCGGTACAGCCAACGTTTCGACGATCCGAAGATGCTCGGGCATCTGTTCACGACGTGGAGCGGACGCAAGAAGTGGAGCGAGTTCCCGCCGCTCGTCGAAGGACTCAAGCTGCTCCAGGCGGGCAACTGAGCGCATGGAGACCCACCCGGTGAGCGAAGAAGACCTCCGTGGTGAGCTTACGACCCCTGAGCCCCAGGGCCGGATCGCATCGGTCGATGCGCTTCGCGGCCTGGTCATCCTGCTGATGATCTTCGTCAATGACGTGGCGGGCGTCCGGGATGCGCCGAGCTGGCTGAAGCACGTCAGCGCCGACGCCGACGGCATGACGCTGCCCGACGTGGTGTTCCCTGCGTTCCTGTTCATCATGGGGATGTCGGTCCCTCTGTCGCTCGGTCGGGCGCTGGAGGCGGGCCGATCCAGACTTGCGCTGCTGCCCAGAGTCTTGATCCGGACCCTGTCGCTGTTGCTGCTGGGAGTGCTGACGGTCAACATGGATCGGCACAACCCAGGCTACCGAGGTTGGTGGGGTCCGCTGGCGTATCTGGCCGTGTTCCTGTCCTTTCCGGTGGTGCCGCGTGGTCCACAGTTGCGGCGTAGGACGTTCCAGGTGTGGCGGATCATCGGATTCATCGGTCTGGTGGCGCTGGCCCTGGTCTATCGCACCGCCGACGGCAAGTACCTCGCGCTCGGCCCGCTGTTCGATTCGAGTGACACGATCTGGCTGCGTCATTCATGGTGGGGCATCCTTGGACTGATTGGCTGGGCATACCTCGTGGCGTCACTGGTCTATCTTGTGTTCGGACGCCGGCGCGAGTGGCTGATCGGCGTGGCGGGGCTTCTGGCGATGGTCTACGTCGCGGATCGCGAAGGGCTGTTCGCGCGGGTCGATTCGCGGGCGTGGCTCGCCTGGGCCGCGCCGGCGATCGGGTTGCTCCAACACCTGTATGGCTGGGTCGGCTCGCACGTCTCGATCGGGCAGTGCTTCGGCTCGCTGGCGTCGATCTCGGTGGCCGGCTGCTGCCTGGGCACTATCGTCGCCGGTGATTCTCCGATTCGCACGCACGCCCAGCGGCTGCGATGGGCTCTGGTCTATGCGGCCGGTCTGGCTGCGGCGGCGCTGCTGTTCGATCCGATGTACGGGATCAACAAGATTCAGGCGACGCCGGCGTGGTGTTTCCTCTGCTCGTCGCTGACGGCGCTGACGTGGGCCGCGCTGTATTGGATCATGGACGTGCGGGGCCTTCGCACCTGGAGCGTAATCGTTCGTCCCGCGGGAGCCAATCCGCTGATGGCCTACATCCTGCATCCTTTCGTCTTCACGGTTGCCTCGTTCATCGGTCTGCCCCTGGCTTTCTACAAACGTCCCGACCTGCCCGTCATCGTGAGCATCCTCGGCTGCCTGGCGATGGCCTTCTCTATCGTCGGTCTGACCGGTCTGATCGGCCGCCTCGGCTACTGCCTCAAAGCCTGACCCTCGGGTGCATGACCGTTCTTGCGATCCGCCTTGGTCCGACCCTCTCTGCCGGGCCTCCATTCATGGCTGGCCAGGACAAACTCGAAATCCGAAATACGAAACGCGAGACAAATCCGAAGCACGAAATCCAAATGCTATGAATTCGCCTCGGTTTTGCATGGATCGAGTTGCACGCGACGGCCTCTGTGTTGCGAGCTTGGATTTGGGGCCATTCGGACTTGTTTCGATCCCGGAGCGCCGGGACGGATCGGTAGCGGCGAATAATCATTCGCCCCTATGTTCTTCGTGCTTCTGCCGTGTGCCTGACCAGGCAGCGCAGAAACGGTCATGCACCCCCGACCCTCTCATTACTTGCCGGTTTGCGCCATCGACGATACAATTCGGACGCCCGAAGGCCGAAGGTCTGGTGGCGTTGCAGAGATTCGAGAAAGAAGGAGCATCTGATGACGATTCGCAGTCTTTTGTGTCTGGTCTTGTTGCTGGCTTCGGTGACCGCGCCGGTTCATGGGGCGGGGCGCGACGAAGTGACATTGCGTCCGCCGGCGGTGCCGCTGGTGGCGTGCGATCCGTACTTCAGCATCTGGTCCTGCGCCGACAATCTCACCGACGACGGGACGCGTCACTGGACGGGCAAGCCCCACCGGCTCACCAGCATGGTCCGCATCGACGGCAAGCCCTATCGCATCATGGGCACCACGCCGGGCAGCGTCCCGGCAATGAAGCAGACCAGCCTCACGGTCCTGCCCACGCGGACGATCTACACCTTCGAAGACGCTGGTCTCGCGCTGACGCTGACCTTCATGACCCCCGTCCTGCCAAACGACATCGACCTGCTGTCGCGACCGTTGACCTATGTGACGTACGACGTCCGGTCCACGGACGCCAAGACCCACAAGGTACAGGTGTATCTGGACCTGGCGCAGGAGATCGTGGTGAACGACCGGACGCAGCCTGTCCAATGGTCGACGCCCGAGATTGCCGGGTTGGAGACCCTGAAGTGCGGTTCCACGGAACAGCCAATCCTCGCCAAGAGAGGCGACGACATCCGTATCGACTGGGGGTATCTCTATGCATCGATGCCCACGGCGTCAGAGCCGTCAGTGGCCGTCGCCAACCCGGTGGAATCGCGACGAGAGTTCGAGACCACGGGCGGCGTGACCCGCGCATTCAACACCCGGAGTCCGGAACTCGGCGGCTCGGTGGGCGCCCTGGCCTTCGAGGTCGGCAGTGTGGGCAAGACGTCCGTCACCCGCTGGCTGATGGTCGCCTACGATGACCTCTACTCCATCCAGTACATGAAGAAGAACCTCCGGCCGTATTGGCGTCGCAACGGCTGGGAGGCCGCGGATCTGCTCAAGGCGTCCGCGAAGGACTACAAATCGCTCAAGAAGGACTGCACCGCATTCGACGAGAAGCTGATGGCCGATCTCACGAAGGCCGGCGGCGAGAAGTATGCGAAGCTGGCCGCGCTGGCGTATCGCCAGTGTTTCGCGGCGGGCAAGTTCGTCGCCGACGACAACGGGCAGCCCATGCAGTTCTGCAAGGAGAATCATTCCAACGGCTGCATCGGAACTTCCGACGTGTTCTACCCGATGGCGCCGCAGTTCCTGCTGTTCGGGCCCTCGGTGGCGAAGTCATTCCTCGTGCCCTTCATGAATTACGCCGCGAGCGAGCGATGGAAGTTCCCCTTCGCGCCGCACGACCTGGGCCAGTATCCACACGCCAACGGCCAGGTCTACGGCGGTGGCGAACGGACCGAAGACAATCAGATGCCGGTCGAGGAGAGCGGCAATCTGCTGATCCTCATGGCCGCTGTCGCGCAGATGGAAGGTGATGCGGACTTCGCGGGTCTGTATTGGCCGCAACTGACGGCGTGGGCCGAGTACCTCAAGGCCAAAGGTTTCGATCCGGAGAATCAGCTCTGCACCGACGACTTCGCCGGCCACCTGGCGCACAACGTAAACCTCTCGGCCAAGGCCATCTGCGGTCTGGGCGCCTACGGAAAGCTCT
>CAZOFX010000102.1:0-20460 GCA_964579055.1 uncultured Pirellulales bacterium | reverse complement strand
ACACCCGCATCGGGATTCTCTTCTGTTGGCTCGAAAAACCGAGCATCCCCTGCGATCAGGTCCTTGATCAACCGGGCCGGCTCAGGACCGAGCGAGGGGGCGATATAGAACGTCGGCTGGAAAGGATCGCACGGGCCGGCGTACTTGCGGCGGATGGCGGGATTGGTCTGGAGGGGCCCTTCCTTCGCCACCATCTCCATCATGCCGGTTCCCGGATAGAGGCGAATCCCCAGGGACGCCCCTGCACAGTCGGGGTCGATCTGCTTGATGAAATCGATCGTCGTGGCAACCGTCTCGGGCGTCTCTCCCGGCCCGCCCAGCAGCAGATCGATCATGACCTTGATCCCGTTGTCGCGGCACAGCCGCACTGCCCGAGCCAGGTCGGCGGCGTGGTGCGGCTGGCGGTACGTCCGCAGCATCTGTTCGCTGGCCGAGTCGCCCGTGAAGTTGATCCCGACGCAGCCCGCCCGCCTCATGGCGCAGGCCAGTTCCGCATCGAACGGCGTCACCGCCAGATAGGTGTACCATTGCACCTTCCGGCCCAGGCCGCGACGGATGAATTCCTCGCAGACCGCCAAGGCGTGGCTTTGAGGGATGTTGAACTCCGCATCGCAGGTGTGCAAAACGTCGATTCCCTGGGCCAGCAGGGACTCGACTTCGTCGGCCACTTCGCTTGGCGCTCGCAGACGGCTTCGCGCGCCCTTGGCCAGAGGATCGGCACAGTACAGGCATCGTCGGTCGCAGCCCCGTTTGGTCTCCAGGCCGCACTGGCCGCCCCTCGCGAAGTACGCGACGTTGTCCACCACATGCCGCCTCGTCGGCAGGGACAAATCGACAGGCCAGGCAGGCCGGTTGCATACGATCTGGCCGTCGCGTCGCCAGAGGAGTCCATCGACTGTTTCGAACGCCCTGCCATTGCGCAATTGGCGGTACAGTGCGACCGTTGCCCGCTCGCCATCGCCATGGACGCCGAAGTCGGCGCCGGTGGCCTCGACAACGCGCCGGGCGAACGTGCTGAACCCCACCCCGCCGATGACGATGGGGGCGTCGCTGAGTGAACGCAGACGCTCCACGAGACCTGCCAGACCCGGGACAAACCACTGAGCGCTGGGCCAGAAGCAATCGTCCACATTGCGAAACGACAGTCCGATAAGAGCAGGAGCATGGCTCGAAAAGTAGTCGTTCAAGGCTGCATCCGGATCGTTACACAGGCACAAATCCAGCACGTCGACGTCGAGCCCCTGGTCCTGGGCCGCTTCAGCCACGTATTCCAGGCCGATTGGGCCGATCGGGGGCATCATACGATTCGTATTGATCAAGGTCAGCATGGACAGACAGGATACCGCGGTGACGCGGTGCCGGCAATTGATCCATCGGGCCTTTTCTGCTATACTGGATGCGTGGTCAACACGCCCCTTTGGCGTCGATCTGTAGGGGCGAATGATTATTCGCCCCTACGAATGGGGTCTGCCGATCCGGACTCTCATAGGGTGATTCATCGCATGACGCACAGGTTGGTTCTGGCCGCAGTATTGCTCGCTTGGGGTTCGGCCACGGTTCTGCCCGCGCAGGACCTGGTACGAATCAGCGAGTTCCTGGCGGTCAACGACCGTGGTCTCGACGATGAGGACCGCAACGAGGAAGACTGGATCGAGATTCACAACGCCGAGGCCGGCGACGTGAGCGTCGAAGGCTGGTTTCTGACCGATGATGCGGGGAACCTGACCAAGTGGACCTTTCCAGCGGTGACGCTCGGCGCCGGCGAGTACCTGGTGGTCTTCGCGTCAGGAAAAGACCGCCGCGATCCCGCCGGTGAGCTGCACACGAACTTCCGGCTCAGCGGCGACGGGGAGTACCTGGCCCTGGTGGGACCGGACGGCGTCACCGTGACGTCGGAATTCTCCCCCACCTACCCGATTCAGGCGCCGGACATCTCCTACGGCCTGGCCACCGTCACGTCCGAAAAAATCTTGTTGCCGCAAGGATCGCCCGCCCGCGTCATGGTGCCTCTGGACGACACGCTGGAGGGTGGACCACGGTTCGGGAGCAACCGCCTCTGGACACTGGAGGGCCTTGACGATTCCGCCTGGCAACTCGGCATGACCGGAGTGGGCCACGGCTATGGCCCGATGATCGGGACGGACGTCTCGGCGATGAACGGCGTCAACGAGACGGTGTACGTACGCATCCCCTTCAACGTGGAAAATCTCGGGGAGATCAGGGGCCTGACCCTGCGGGTGTGGTTTGACGACGGGATCATCGCCTACATCAACGGACACGAGGTAGGCCGGTACAACGCACCGGCGGCAGGGACCGAGACGTGGAACTCCGGCGCGCCGGAGAGCTGGCCCAGGAACCGCATACCCGACGCTGTTGACTTCGACGTCCCGTGGTTCGACGTCCTTCATGAGGGCACGAACCTCCTGGCGATCCAGGGCTTGAATCACGGCCTGTCCAATCCGGACCTGCTGGTGATGCCGGAGTTGCTGGCCCGCGTCGTAGAGGTCGATCCGCCGCTGCACTACTTCCCGACGCCCACACCGGGCTTGCCGAATGAGGCCGGCGTCGAGGCGATCGGGCCCGTCATCACCGAGGCCGATCATCTTCCGGCGACTCCGTCGATCCGCCAGTCCCTGCGCATCACCGCTCGAATCGCCCAGAGCTGCGATCCGATCGTTTCCACAACACTGCACTATCGCGTGATGTTCGGGCCGGAGATCTCCACTCCGCTCGTAGATGACGGGACCGGCCACGACGAAACCGCCGGCGACGGCATCTTCACCTCGCTGATCTCGGCCAGCACGTTCCGCACGGGAGAGATGATCCGCTGGTACATCACGGCCACGGACGCCGCCGGACGCGTGTCTCGCCTGCCGCGTTTTGCCGATCCGCAGAATTCCCCGCAGTATTGCGGCACGGTGGCCGCAGACCACAGTCTCAGAACCGCCCTGCCGGTGCTGGACTGGTTCATCGAGAATCCTCAGGCCGCCAACACAGACCAGGGTACGCGCTGCGCACTCTTCTACGACGGGCAGTTCTATGACAACGTCCGGGTCTACCTTCACGGCCAGTCCAGCCGCGGCTTTCCCAAGAAGAGCTACAACATTGACCTGCATCCGGGCTACAACTTCAAGTGGGCCGAGGACCAGCCGCGAGCCGACGACATCAACCTCATGACGACCTACCCGGACAAGGCGCAGATGCGCAACATCCTGGCCTACGAGACCTATCGCGACGCCGACTGCGCCTATCACTGGGTCTTCCCGGTCCGCGTCCAGCAGAACGGCCAGTTCTGGGGCACCGCTCATCTGATGGAAAACGGCGACGAGGACTGGCTGGTTCGCATGGGACTGAACTCCCAGGGCGCCCTATACAAAATGTACAACTCGTTCACTGCCCCAGGCGACGTCACGTACGGCGCCGAAAAGAAGACACGCAAGGACGAAGACAACGACGATCTCCTGGCCCTCTATAACGGCCTGAGCGCCTCCGGCGAGTCGCGCCGGCGATACCTGTACGACCACGTGGACGTCGCCCAGGTCGTCAACTTCCTGGCTGCCCGCGCCGTCACCGGGGACACCGACTGCTGCCACAAGAACTACTACCTGTACTGCGACACCGGGCGCACCAATCTCTGGCAGATGTGGCCCTGGGACGTCGATCTGAGCTTCGGACGCCGATGGATCAGCCACCTGACCTACTGGGACCAGACCCTGATCGCGAACACTCCCCTGTTCATCGGGAGCGGCAACCGTTTGCCTCAGGCGATCTTCGACAATCCAGAGACGCGGCAGATGTACCTGCGCCGCGTGCGCACGCTGATGGACGAATTGCTCAAACCGCCGGGCACGCCGCCCGAAGAGCTGCACTACGAGCCGCGCATCGACGAGCTGGCGGCGCTGCTGGCCCCCGACGCGGCACTGGATGCCGACAAGTGGGGCTCCGATTCCTGGGGCAACGGCTCGACCGCGCCGTGCTGCCCGCAATCCCTGCCGGAAGCCGTCGCGGAACTGAAGGATTCCTACCTGCCCGAGCGCAGGCGTCAACTGTACGAAGCCCTGGTTTCGGGCGCGCGGGAACTGCCGGATTCGCAGTCCGCCGAGACCATCGTCTCCTTTGGAGCCGTGGACAATGCGCCCGTCAGCGGCAACCCCGATGAGGGCTGCATCCAACTGCTCAACCCCAATCGCTACACCGTGGACATCTCGGGCTGGACGCTGAGCGATGGCGCCGACACGCAGCCTGTCCTCTTCACGTTCCGCGGAGGCACCGTCATCCCGGCCGATGGCGCGCTCTACGTCGCGGTCAGTCGAATCGGCTTCGACGCGCGCCGCCAGTGGCCTACCAAGGGCCGGACGCTATTCGTCGTGGGCGACTGCACGCGCAGTCTCCCGGCTACAGGCACCATCCTCGAACTGACCGACCGCAGAGGAATGCCTGTCGACCGGATCGTGCTGCGGTAGCATCCGACGAGCCCCAGAACCGAGCCAGGGTCACACAAACCGGTCTACGTCAACTCCCAACCCGGTCGGCATTCTCGGTCCAGATACTTGTTCGCCTCCGGCACGTTCGTGACCTTCATGCTCGCGGCGTCCCAGAGCAGGCGCTTGCCTCCGAGTCTCAAGGAGACTGCGCCCAGATTGAAGGCTTCGGAGATCGGTCCGGCCAGCAGGAAATCGCCGTACGAAGGCTTGCCCGTCTGGAAGGCCTCGATCCAAGCGGCGGAGCGGCTGCGCCGGTCGCGTCCGCGCGCATCCGATGCAGCGGTGTTTCGCGACGCCTGGAAGGCGCGGGCCTTCCGCTGCGGGATGATCTGCGGGTCTTCGCAGAGGAAACCGCCGAGGATCTTGCCCTTGTCGCCGACAAACATCATGCCCTCGGCAGGCAGTTCGCGGTTGTCCTCTTCGGCCTCTTCCGGGGTCGGCGGCTTGATCCCCCCATCGTACCAGAACAGGTCGAGCGCGGGTCGGTCCCCCTTGGCCGCAAACTTGAATCGGATCGTGCACGCGAACGGGAAGGCGTAGTCGTTGTGAATCTTCCGGCTGACACCGTCCTCGATCGTGCAGACGTGGCTCGGCGTCGACTCGACGGCGACCAGAGCGTCCAGATCGAACTCCTGGAAGACCGGCCACAGACTGTAGTGCCCCATGTCGGCCACCGGCCCGCCGCCGAACTCGTACCAGCCCCGGAAGACCGCGTGCGTGTAATGCGGATGGTATGGACGGGGCAGCGACGGTCCCAGCCAGAGGTCCCAGTCGAAACCCTTCGGGATCGGGGGCCGGTCGGTCGGAATCGTCGCATACTGCGGCCACACCGGCCGGTTCGACCAGTTGTGAATCTCTCGCAGCGTCCCGATGGCGCCGTCGGCGATCCAGCCGGCAACCGTGCGAACGTTCTGGCCCTCGCTGGCCGGCAGGAAGTGCGTGGAGACCTTCGTCTGCCGGGCGGTCTCGATCACCAGCCGGGCCTCCCGAACGCGATTGGCTAGCGGCTTGTGCATGACGACGTGCTTGCCCCTTTTCATGGCCGCAATCGAGACGATCGCGTGAAGGTGGTCGGGCGTCATCACCTTGACCGCGTCGATGTCCTTTTCTTTCTCCAGCAGCTCGCGGTAGTCCGCGTAGGAAGCGCAACCGTGGAATCGGCCGGAAGGGGTCTTGTCCGAGTAGTACAGCTCGACGACTTCCTTGCCCACGTCGCGGCCCCCGGGAACCCTGCCGGCGCCCTTCCTCCAGTCGGGCCTTCCCAATCCGGCCGCGATGGTGCTCCGAACGCTGTCTCTGCCCCACTCCACGTAGTCGCTGCTGTCCTTGTTCGGATCGCAGACCGCGACTACCTGCACCTGCGGGGCGGCCAGCAACTGTACCATTTCGGTGAGGCCCTGCGTGCCGCAGCCGATGTTGGCGACGGTGATCTTCTCGCTCGGAGCGACATAGCCGGCCCCTCCCAGCACGTGACGCGGTACGATGGTGACGGCGCCCGCGGAAGCGGCTGCGTATCCCAGGAATTTGCGACGGTTCATGTCAGATGCCATTGCTTGTCTCCTTGACCGGGTGGATTGACGGATCATCCAAGCACGCCGAAACAGACTCGGCTCTCCATGCTAACCACTGGCTCGGCAATGCACAAGAAACAGTCCCGTTGGAAACTTGCGATTCCGGCTGTTCACGCTATCATGACAACGGTTCCAATGTCATCCTGAAATGTCGGACGGGTACGAAAAGCTGTCTCTCACTGCGCAAGGATTCCATCATGAAGAGAACCCTCACGATCGCGTTCCTGCTCGTCTTGGCATCGGTCGGCTTGCCGACGGGTTCTGCCGCAGAATCCGAAGCCCAGACCTATGTCGTGAGCACATACGAGTGTATGGGCATCTACCACAAGGCCGACTTTACCGGCCAGTGCCGAGTCCGCTATCAAGAGAAAGGCTCCGACGTGTGGCGGCCGGGACTCGATTTGGCCTACGATCTGCGAGACGGACAGTACCGGGGCAGCCTCGTCAACCTGAAGCCTGACACCGAATACGCGATTGAGCTGAGCCTGGGCAATTCCACGGTGACCACGGTGGGGAAAACGCGCTCGGATCAGTTCCCCATCGGCCGGACCACTCGGATCGAGGGCGGGACGCGCCGTGAGCCTCTGCGGATCGAAATCTCGGGGACGCCGGACGCCTATCACCTGGTTGTCGCAGATGGCCACGCGACGATCGACGTGATGAACGCGGCTGAACATGACATCCTCGTCGATGCGGACTACGTCATCCTTCGCGGTCTGGAACTGAAGAATGCCGCCAGGCACGGAATCCTCATCGCGAAGAGCCGTCACGACATCGTGATCGAGGACTGCCGGATCACCTTCTGGGGACGGATCGGTGGCCCCATCACCTACGGCAATACGGGGAACATGGACAGCGCCATATATGCCGAACGGGGCGCCGGCCGTCTGACGATTCAGCGTAATCTGATCGAGAACCCGCGCGGCGGCTCGAACGATTGGGACGACGGCCACCCGGCCGGCCCGCAGGCCATCAGCCTGAACAACTCCAGCGGAGGAAACGTCGTTCGATACAACGAGATGCGATCGAGCGAGGATCATGGCTTCAACGACGCCTTCGGCGGTTCCTCAAATTTCAGCTTCGAAGGCAGCCCCAACCGGGATTCGGACATCTACGGCAACATCATTTCCAACGTCTGGGACGACGCCGTCGAAAGCGAGGGCGCGAACATGAACGTCCGGATCTGGGGCAACTACACGCATCATACGTACCAGCACATCGCGGTGGCGTGCACCTCCAAAGGGCCCCTCTACATCTTCCGAAACGTATTCGGATTGAGCCGCTCCACGCGTCAGAACCCTCTCGGCGGCGCCATGATCAAGGTGGGCCAGCGAGACGAATTCGCCGGCGGCCGACGCTACGTGTTCCACAACACCGCGATCCAGCCCGGAGGCTCGTTCCACGTGTTCAGCGGACACGTCAATCCCAACACCGTGACACGCAACAACGTCTTCGACTGTCCGGGAAGACTGACCTCACCCGAGGAGGTGGAACCGCCGAGTGACTTCGACTACGATCTGTTCACGGGCATGGATCGCGGAGGAGCGGCCGAACGCCATGGGATTCGTGGAAAGCCTTCGTTCATTCCTTCGACGAATCTCGAGTTCTTCCCCGCCCTGACCACGACGAAGATTCAATGGGGCAAGGTGGACATCCGGCAGGGAGACCGAGCGATCGCAATCACCGATCCGGTGGTGACCGTGCCCAACCCGATCATCGACGCGGGGATTATCATCCCCGGATTCAACGATGAGTTTGTGGGTAAGGCGCCCGATCTGGGCGCGTTCGAACGAGGAGCGCCGCGGATCCGGTTCGGGCGGACGGCCGACCCGCACTTCAGACCCGCCCCGTGGGAATAAGGCGAATCAAGATTCATCTGGCCAAGCAGAAACGATTGAGGAGTACAATCATGGCAACCTGTGCTAAGCAGCGAGTGACGTGGGTCGTTGAGATTCGACGCACGATCCATCTTCTCGCAATCGGGCTTTCCATCGCAGCATTCGCCCCAATCTTCCGACAGACTTGGGCCGGGCAGTCCAATGTCGTCGTGTATCCTGCTCCGGCGGGCGAGACTTTGTCCACCGATTACGACGTGCTCGCGGAGGGTATGAAGGTCGACGTATACAGGGCCCGCGTGCTCGACCCTCCCTTCGCCGGCAAGGAGTGGAACTATGGCGGGCCGTACTCTTTTGCGAATTTCGACATGTCGGGCCCCGTTACGGTTCGCATCACCTCCCAACGCTCCCTTCGGAACGTGGTGATTCGGCCTCAGTCGTCCGGCGTGCAACCTACCATCATAGACGATCACACGATCACCCTGCCGCTCGAACGACCGTGCAAGCTCAGCATCGAGCCGGACGGCCGGCAAGGCCCCCTGCTGCTGTTCGCCAATCCGCCGGAAACCGATGCCCCGAAGGCTGGCGATGAAGGCGTGGTCTATTTCGGTCCGGGACTGCATAAGCCCGAGAGAATCGTCCTTGGCAGCGACCAGACCCTTTATCTGGCCGGCGGCGCCGTCGTCAAGGCGGAAGTGCTGGTGCAAGGATCGAACGTTCGGATTCGCGGTCGCGGCATCCTCGACGGCTCCGATTGGGAGTGGCGCAAGGGCCCGGTGGGCAATCTGATCGCGATTCGCAACAGCAGCGACGTCGAGATTCGCGACATCACGCTGCGCGGCTCCTCGCACTGGACCATCGTCCCCAAGAGCAGCCATCACGTGACGATTCGAAACGTCAAGCTCTGCAATTCCCGCGTCCAGAACGACGACGGCATCAACCCGTGCAACTCCCAGGACGTCCTGATCACCGACTGTTTCATCCGGAGCGACGACGACTGCGTCGCGATGAAGGGTCTCGATTTCGAAGGAACGAACAGCAACGTGGAGCGGATCACCGTGGAGAATTCGATTCTCTGGTGCGACCGGGCCCGCATCTTCCTGCTGGGGCACGAAAGCCGTGCCGCGTTCATGCGCGACATCACGCTGCGGAATCTCGACATCATCCACTTCACCATGACGCCGTTCTTATTCGAGCCGGGCGAGGACATGCGGCTGGAAAATGTGACTGTCGAAGACGTTCGGATGCACGGAGAGGGCCAGCGCGAGTTCATTCGTCTGCGCCCCGTGGTGAACCAGTACATGCGAAAGAAGGTCCCCGGATTCATCCGCAACATCCGCTTCAAGAACGTCACGATCGAAGGCCGAAGCGGCGAGTATCTCGTGCAGGTCATGGGAGCGGACGCCGAACACGACGTCCGCGACGCAACGTTCGAAAACGTCTCGATCAACGGGCAGAAGCTGACCCGCGAATCCGAACGGGTCCGGGTCGGCGAACACACGGACGACTTGCGCTTCGATTCTGATGCACCCTAACAACGATTCAAGGAGAAGACGATATGCGCAGCTCCCTCGTCATCCGGCTCTGTTCCGCGAGCCTGCTACTGGGCATCCTCTTTGACGTGCCGACATATGCCGCCGATGAGCCGGAGGCGTTTTCGCCGCCCTTCGGGCTATTGCTGAGCCGCAGCGAGACTTCGGCCGGTCGCGGGCGACGCGGACTTGGCTTGGAAGCCGGTGATCCCGTTCGTGAGCGGCTGGTCCAAGGGACACTCTCGGAATTTGCGCCCGAGGAAGGCTCTTCACCGCAAGGCCAGGAAGGATGGCAGTGGAAGCGCGTCCCGTTCGACGACAACGGTACGGTCCGGGATCGCGGGACGTATCTCTATGCGCCCGTTGCGTCGGATGTATCCAAAATGCTGATCCTGAACGCCTCCGGCCAGAGCGAGACGTACGTGAACGGTGTGCCTCGCGGCGGGGACATCTACAATAACGGTTACGTGCATCTGCCGGTCCTTCTGCACGAGGGCACAAATCACCTGCTGTTTCGGGCCGGACGCGGCTCCTTCAAGGTCTGCCTCTATGAGCCTCCAGCAGCGGTTTTTCTCCAGGAGCAGGACACCACGCTGCCCGACCTCATCGCCGGACAAACGATCGACACGTGGGGCGCGGTGGTGGTCGTCAACTCGACCTCCGGTACGGCCGAAGGGTTCATGCTATCGATAGAAGCGCCTGGACTGAGCGACGTGATGGGGACGCTGGTCCCCGCAATACCTCGTATGAGTGTGCGAAAGGTGGGATTCCTGATCCGGGCCACCACCCCCATCAAAGGCCAGCGGATCGAAGGAACACTCCGGCTGCTGACGCGGGACGGGGTATCCTGCCACGAAATGCCGCTGAATCTCGAGGTCGTCCAACCCGATCAACGTCGCCGGATCACGTTCGTCAGCGAGATCGACGACACGGTGCAGTACTTCAGCCTGCTGCCTGCCACAGCCGGCCCGCCTGACGATCCGCTGCCGGCCATCGTCTTGTCGTGCCACGGAGCCGGTGTGGAGGCTCACGGCCAGGCCGGGGCGTACTCTCCCAAGCGGTGGTTCCACATCGTCGCCCCGACGAACCGCCGGCCCTATGGATTCGACTGGGAGGATTTCGGACGGATGGACGCGATGGAAGTGCTCGATATCGCACAGAAGACACTGGCGCACGATCCATCCCGCATCTATCTCACCGGCCATTCCATGGGCGGGCACGGGGCCTGGCATCTTGGCGTCACCTACCCCGACCGTTTCGCCGCAGTCGGGCCCAGCGCCGGCTGGCTTTCCCGGTCCTCTTATGGCGGGCGTCGCAGTCAGACCACGGACGAGTCCCCGATGGAGGCGTTGCTGAGCCGGGGCCAGAAGTCTGGCGACACCGTCGCTCTGGCTGCCAACTTGAAGCAGCAAGCGGTGTACATCCTGCACGGCGGAAACGACGACAACGTACCTGCGGCCCAGGCCAGAACTATGGCCGAAGTGCTCGAAGGGCTCCATCACGACTGGATCTATCACGAGGAGCCCAACCAGGGACACTGGTGGGGCAATGAATACAACGACGGCGGCTCGGCCTGCGTGGACTGGCCCTTCATGTTCGATCGGTTCGCGCACCATGCTCTGGCGCCCTCGTCGGTGATCCGCGAGGTCGACTTCACTACCGCCAATCCCGGCGTGTCGAGCCGCTGTCACTGGCTGGCCATCGAAGGGCAGATCCGACACCTGGAACTGAGCAAGGCCCACGTGGAGAACTGGCCCCACAAGCGTTTGTTCAAGGGCGTCACGGAGAACGTCGCGATCTTGAGGCTGGACGTCGACCATCTGCCTGCGCGCGAGCCCATCACCGTGGAGCTCGACGGCCAGACGATTGCCGGAATTCCCTATCCCGACCGGGCCGACTCCATCTGGCTCGAATGCAAGGATGGCCGTTGGCAGAGCGTGGAGAAGCCTTCGCTGCGAAACAAAGGCCCACACCGCTACGGCAGCGTCAAAGACGAATTGCGCCATCGGTTTCTGCTCGTCTACGGGACTTGCGGAACAGCGGAGGAGAACACGTGGTCGTTCGCCAAGGCGCGCTACGACGCGGAAACGTTCCTGTATCGCGGCAATGCTTCGCCGGAGATGGTGCCCGACACGGCATTCGAGCCGTCCCGCTATCGCGACCGCACCGTGGTTCTCTACGGCAACGCCGAGACGAACTCTGCCTGGTCGGCCCTTCTGAGCGACAGCCCGGTACAGGTCCATCGAGATCGAATTCAGCTCGGAGACCGCACCTTCGAAGGGGACGACCTCAGCGCGGCCTTCGTCCGACCTCGGCCGGACAGCGACGTCGCGTCGGTCGTGGTCATCGGCGGCACCGGACCGGCCGGCATACGGTCCACGTATTCGCTGTCGCTCTTCACGCCGTTCGTTCGCTATCCGGACTGCGTGGTCAGACGCGTCGACCGGGACCGCGTCCGAGACTCGCTTCCTATCGCGGCCGGCTACTTCGGACTGGACTGGTCGACCGAAGGCGGCGAGTTCGTCTTCTCCGACCAAGAAGGGGCGTCGTAACGGTGAAACAACTCCGCCAGAATGCACATCGGCGACAGGGGAATTGCCACCTGGCGATCAGAAATCTGCCGCAAATGTCTCGCATGAAAAGACCTACGGCAATGGGCGGTATTGGACTTGAACCAACGACCTCCTGCGTGTCGAGCAGGCGCTCTAGCCATCTGAGCTAACCGCCCTCAAGTGGCAACGTGCGTATGGTAGGACCGGCAGACGGAAAAAGCAAGTATTTTTGCAGAAGTTCTCAGAATTGCGGTTTAGACTGCCGCCCTTCGGCCTCAGCAGGTCCGGAGAACCTCTGCGGACTGGCTTACAAAGCCCTTCGAACGACCGCCGCCGCGGACAGATTCCGCTCGGACGCGCCGCACCGGACCGACAGCGAGATCAAGACGCTCTTGGCGTTGATCTCGTTTGGATCGGTACTCGCGGGCGTTTTGGTGAAGCTGGCGCTCGTGACGTTGTCGCAGAGCTTGTAGGCAGTACCGTCCTGGATCAACACCAGCGTGTTCGGGGTGTTGGGGTCGGCCGCGTCGCGGTACTCGAAAGTGACGAGTTGATTCGGGTCTGCCCCGTCCAAGAAGACGCACCGATGGCTTGGCGCGGCGGTCGAAACGCCGTCGGCCGTGCGAATCTGGGTGGTCATTCGCGACAACGCCTGGCGGGCGCTGTTGATGGACTGGAACATCTCCTCGTTCTCGCAGAAGTTGATGAGCGAGGCGTTGAAGGCTACGGCAACCGCCGTCATCAGTATGGCACAGATGGCCAGACTGATCAGGCACTCGACGACCGTAAAACCGGTGGCGTCTCTACGAAGACTGTGCTTGCGTTTCATGTTTCGGTCCCCCCGGACGCGGATGGGCGTCCAGACTCAGCGCTTCACCCGATCAATACCGGGCACGAATCCAACTAGCCGAACTGATCGTGCGGCCGTTCAGAAAGACCTGAACGGTCACCCGTGCAAACGGCGTGTCATAAATGTCTGTTTCGACGTCGTCGAAGTTTGTTCGCCTGACCTTTTCCACGGTGACCTGCTGACTGAAAGCGGCCAGCTCGTTCAGGAGATTGCCGCCGGCGTCGACGGGCGCGCCGAGCGCAGCGCTGTTGAACCCGTCAAAGTCGTCCACTTCGTTGTAGCTGCCGACCGTCGTTTCGCCCGGATCCGGCCCCAAGGTGATCCAGTTCGTCACGGCCGGATCGACCAGCGGCAGCAGCGTGGTCCGTTCCCGGATCTGCTCGATGAGGAACTCGGCGGTGGAAATGTCCGCGCCGTTTCCGTTGGCCTGTGTGAACGAGTTGCTGGCGACAACGAGCGCCGTGATGGAGAGCCCCACCAGCATGATCGAGATCAGAATCTCTACGAACGAGAATCCCTTCGAGCCTCTGGACTCCTTCATATCACACCCCCCTCGCATGTCCGGAGCCGTCTATTTGCCCGAAACCAGGCTCGACATCTTGAAGATCGGAAGGATGATGCTCATGGCGATGAATCCCACCAGAACACCCATGAGGCAGATCATGATCGGCTCGATCATCGATGTCACCGCCTTGATCACGGCCTTCAGCTCGCGGGCATAGAAACCCGATATGTCCCGCAGGACCTCCGCCATGTTGCCGGAGTCCTCACCACTTCGAATCATCTGCACGACGCTGCTGGGCATCAACGCATAGCGGGCCAGACTGGCGGCAATCTTCTTGCCCTGTCGCACCTCCTCATAGACCCCCAGCCACATGTCCTTGAAGAGGACGTTGCCGGAGATATGGGCGGTGATGGACAAGGTATTGAGAATCGGCACACCCGCCCGCGTCAGAACTCCCATGGTGTGAAGACTTCGCGTGATATAGAGGCTGCGGCACAACGTGCGGATCAACGGCAGCACCAGCTTGGCCTTGTCCCACCAGAGGCGGCCGGTCGTCGTGCCGACGAAGTAGTGCAGCGCCCAGAAGGCCGCACCAATCACGGGGATGATCGCGTACCACCAGGTCCGCAGAAAGTGACTGGTCGCCATCAGAGCGATCGTCGGCGCCGGCAGAAGATGCTCCTTGCCCTGAAAAATGGCGGTGAAGCGCGGCAGCACAAAGCAGAGCAGGAATGTCGTGACGCCGACGGCCATGGCGGCAATGATGATCGGATACACCATCGCGCCCTTGACCTGCGAGCGCGTCTCCGCTTCCTGGTCCAGATACTCGGCCAGCTTCTGGAGCATGTCGCTCAGCGAGCCGGAAGCCTCCGCCGCCGCCACCATGTTCACGTATAGATTTGTGAACACCTGCGGGTGTTCGGCCAAGGCCTGCGAGAAGCTGTTGCCCTCTTCGATGCGCAGTTTCAGGTCGCGAAGGATGCTCTGAAATTTGGCGTTGTCCGACTGCTCGCAGATTCCCTCCAACGCATCCTGGAGGCTGATCCCGGCCCGGACCATGACGGCCAACTGGCTGGTGAAATGCAGGATGTCCTTGCGGCTGGGTCCGAACTCGATCCGGAACCCCTTCATCTTCTTGACGAGCGAACTCCCGGCGGCAGGACTTTCCTCCTGGCTGTAGCTGTGTCGGCTGCTCCCGGCGGCTTGGGATCCCGTGCCCTGCCAGTCCTCGGATGTGGCCGTATGGTTCTCGTTTTCTTGGACGGTTTGTAGCGCCATGTCACCCTCACTCACTTATCTGCGGCGGCCTTGACCAACTGGGGAGCGTTGTCCATTTTTCCCGCCGTGACCAGGAGTTTCTCCATCTTTCCCGGATTGCTCGAACGGACGATGGCCTCGTCGCGGTCGATGAATCCTTTGAAGAACATCTCGGCGATGCCGTGGTCCATGGTCTGCATGCCCAGCCGCCGCGATGTTTCGATGATATTCGGAATCTCGTAGATTCGGTTTTCCCGAATGCAGTTGCGCGTGGCGGAGGTACACAGCAGGATCTCGGTACAGGGCACCATACCCGGCTCGTCGATCCGGCGGAACAGGGTCTGGGAGATGACCGCCTGCAAGGTATTGGCCAGCATGGTCCGGATCTGGTTCTGTTGGCCGGCCGGGTAGATGTCGACGATCCGCTCGATGCTCTGCGGCGCGTTGATCGTGTGCAGCGTGCTGAAGACCAGGTGACCCGTTTCTGCCGCGGTAATCGTGAAGCTCGTCGTCTCAAGGTCGCGCATTTCGCCGACCATGATGATGTCCGGGTCCTGACGCAGGGCGTGTCGAAGCCCCGAAGCGAAATTGGGGCAGTCCGACCCGATCTCGCGCTGCTCGATCATGCACCGGTCGTTTTCGATCAGATACTCGACGGGGTCTTCCAAGGTGATGATGCGCTTGCTGTACCTTGAATTGATCAAACCGACCATGGCGGCCAGGGTGGTGCTTTTGCCCGAGCCTGTATGGCCGGTCACCAGGACCAGCCCTCGCGGCAGGTCCGTCAGCTCTTTGACGATAGGCGGCAGATGCAGGTCATCGATGTTGTGCACCTCGTTGGGAATCACGCGGAAGCTGATGGCCACGGTGTCCCGCTGGAAATGGGCGTTGACGCGGAAGCGATGGCCGCCGGTGATCTCCGTCGAGAAGTCCAAATCCCGGAGCTCCTCGAACTTCTTCATCTTGTCGGGGCCCACCATCGCCAACACCATGGCCCGGGCATCCTGATCGGTGACGGGCGGCGCCTCCATGTCGATCAGCTCCGTATCCCGTCGCAGCACCGGAGGCATCCCCACATTGATATGCACGTCACTGGCCCGGTTCTCGATAGCCAATGAGAGAATGTTCTTGATGTCAATCATAACCACGTCCTGTCCTGAGGCTCGAAACGTTTAGTCCAGATTCTCTACGAACACTTCTTCCTCACTCTGTCCGTAGACCTCGGTCACGCGAAGCACTTCCTCGACGGTGGTCAAGCCCTTCTTGACCTTCTGCATCCCATCCTCGAACAGCGAGGCCTGGCCACTCTCGTGGAACGCCCGGCGCATATTCGCGACGGACGCATCCTGGTTGATGATGTCCCGGAACTTGTCGTCGACGACCAGCATCTCGAAGATACCGACGCGCCCGGAGTAGCCGGACCCTCGGCAGGCTTCGCAGCCGGCGCCGTGGATGAGTTCGTTCGGGTTGGCGCCGACCCGTTCGACGTATCGACGCCAGCGGTCCGGGATCTTGTAGGTTTCCTTGCACTTGGGGCAGATTCTACGCACCAGACGCTGAGCCACGGCCGCATTCAAGGACGCCGCGATCAGGTACGCATCGATCCCGATGTTGACCAATCGCGTGACACTGCTGGCCGCGTCGTTCGTGTGTAGGGTGGAGAGCACCAAGTGGCCGGTCAACGCCGCCTGTACGGCGATTCGCGCCGTCTCATTGTCGCGAATCTCACCGATCATGATGACGTCGGGGTCCTGGCGAAGCAGACTCCGCAGGGCCGACGCAAACGTCAGTCCCGCCCGGTCATTGACATGAACCTGATTGCAGAAATCCAGCTCGTACTCGACCGGGTCTTCCACCGTGGAGATGTTCAGCCGCTCGCCATCCATCTGGCACAGGGCCGAATACAGCGTGGTGCTCTTGCCGGATCCGGTCGGGCCGGTCACCAGAAGGATTCCATGAGGCATGGCCACCTGTTGGGCGAACATCTCACAGACCTCCGGCTCCATGCCGACGTGTTCGAGACCCCGGACGATCGACTGGCTGTCGAGGACACGAATCACGGTCTTCTCGCCGCGATTCGTCGGCAACGTGGAGATACGCAGGTCGATGGCCCGCCCCCCGACGATCGCGGAAACCTTGCCATCCTGGGGGACGCGGCGTTCGGAAATGTCGAGATTGGCCATGATCTTGATGCGCGAGACGATGGCCGGGTGCATCTTGCTGGGAGCCTGCATCGCCTCGAACAGCACGCCGTCGATACGATAGCGAATCCGGGTCTTGGTCTCTTTCGGCTCGATATGAATATCGCTGGCGCCTTCACGGATGGCGTTGCTGATGAGGTAGTTGACGAATTTGATGACGGGCGATTGTCCCGCCATCGACTCGAGGTCTTCCGAATCATCCTGCTGATCCTGAACCACCTCGACCTCGGTCATATCGTTGATGATGTCGTCCAGGTTGGTGTCGGCTTCCTCCTTCACCTTGAACGACTCACAAATGGCGGAGATGTCGTCGGCGCTGCACACCACGACCCGAACGTTCATTCCGGTCTGGCGTTTGACATCCTCGATGGCAAAGACGTTCGCCGGCTCACTGGTGGCGACCAGCAGGGTGTCCTGCTCGACGGCAATCGGCACGACGCTGCTTCGCTGAATGAAGCCGATGTCCAGTTTCTCGAAAGCTTCCTTCTCCACCTCTTCCGGAAGGATATGGCGAAATTCCAGTCCTCCCAGCTTCGCCTTGGCGTGGAGCACGTCATCGGTCTTGACCCAGCCTTCCTTGAGCAGCCACATGGCGGCATCCACACCGGGGCGATTCATCAGTTCCCTGCGCAGACGCCCGTACTGCTCATCCGTGATTTTGCCCATCTCCAGCAGGATGTCGGCGGCATCGCGCACGTGCGTCTGACTGGTCGGCTCCGGAGAGTACAGGTCGCTAAGACCGCGCACTTCCGCGTCGTCGGAAAAGACCGGCGCCGCAGCGGGATGAGCTTCCGGTTTCGAGCTCGGCACCGGCGGAGCACTCGCTTTGGAATTGGATAGAAAACGTAGCATCATTGCGCCAGATTCAATTCGATGGTCAGATCTTCGGTTCTCACGTCAGGGTCGGCATCACTGCCTCTCCAGGCCAGCTCCACAGAACTGGCGGCAATCTGGGTGACGACGAACCCCTCGATGCGATCGCCCTGCCGGAGAATCCGGTCGTTGATCATGCAGGCGTTCCCCTCATCGGATCGCATCACGCTGAGCAAAGCCAGGTTCTCGGCCTTCTTCTTGATCATCTCGCGGCGAATCAGTGCGGCTTTCGCCCGATCGTCCCGCACGGGGACCGCCTCGTCCTTGACAGCCCCCATGAGTTCCTCGACCTCGAAAGGGTTCTTGGCAAGGTCGGCCACACCGATCTGAAAGACGTCGGAGAACTCATAGAACTTGTCGACGATCTCGTCCATCCGGCTGACCATCTCCGTGCTGACCCCCGTCAACCGGCTGATGGCTGTTTCGATACTGGTCTCCTCGTCCTTGCCGGGTTGCGCCGAAGCCGACTGAGGCTGGCTCTTGCGAATCATGTATCCCAAGCACGCCAAACCGACGGCGACCAGAATCGCCACGACGATGGTGCTCTTGCGAAGGTTCTTGCTACTGGCTGCCACGGTCAGATAGTCCTGGGGCTCGCCCTTGCCCGGGGCGTTCGCCTCGCGCTGACCCGAACCGCCGGATTCGTTTCCCGGCATCTCTCCGGGGCTCTGTTCACGCAGAAAAGACAACATAGTCCAACTCCATCAATGCCCGATCTCGACTGTACCGGCGAGTGCACGTCGTGGAACACGCACCCGCGTCACGCCGTCTTGTTCTGAAAGAAGATGCTCAGAATGAATTCGGCGCTGATTTCACCGTCCCCGTCCTGGTTCTTCTGCAGATTGAGCTCTCGAAGCTTCATGATGCGCGGCAGCTTCTCAATCTCCAGCAGAAACGAGTAGAACGCATTGAAGTTGCCCACCAGCTTCATGGTCAGAGGCTGCTCCACATACCCGTTGTTGTCCTTGCGCTCCAGGGTTCGGATGGTCTTGGGCTGGAGGCCCTGTTTCTGCGCGATCACCGTGACCTGTTCGAGAACCTTGTGGATTTCGCTGGTGGGAGGCAGCTTGCTCTCGAAGAAGCGAATCGCCTCTTCCAGTTGTCCAAGCTGCTTGTTGAGGTCCTCCGCCTTGGCGGTGGCTTCCTCGAACTCGACAAGTTTGGCCCGCTTGCCGTCGACGCGCTGCCGCGCCACGGCCAGATGCTGATTGGCGGGCTTGATCATGAATTGGTAGCCTGCTGCCGCCACACCCAGCAACAGCACGAAAAAGATTGCCTTTCTGAAGCCACTGGTCATAGTCTTACTCCTGCCCTCGAGGGATCGGAGACGCCCGACCCTCCGGGTTTGTGGACCCCATCCAAATTAGAACTGATACACGGAGTGTTCGGCGCGGGCTCGAATCTCATCCACATCCTCCTTGGTCAGGTGCACCTCCTGGGCGAGCATCGCCTTAAGCTTGAAGTGGCGGAACGACGTGTCCTCCACCACCTTCTCCGCCGACTCCACGAGAGCAACATTCTCCAGGAGAACGGAGTTGCTCAGGCGTCGGATGTATTCGGCCACCTGGATATCGCTGGGCGCCATGCCTTGGATGTCCATGTGCGTATCCAGTTTCTGCTCGGCCGAGAGTCGGGTGGTGGGTTCGTCCCCCTTCTTGGCCTGCGCCGCCTCATATTTGTTCTGGGAGGATTTGCCGCGAGGGTTCGCCTTCCCCGGCTCCGCCTGACGGACGTCGAGTTTGACCAGGGAAACGCCGATCGGCAGCGTGTTCGTCAGGGAGGCCAGAAGGACGCTTCGCGGCACCGGCTCGATCAGCTCGGCCGTCGTCAGCGCCGTCTTCATCATCTCCTTGCGTTTGGCCTGCAGTTCTTCGAACTTCTTGATCGATTCCTGCATTCGCGCCATCTTCGCATTGACCAGCGATTCCTCGGTGCCGCAGACCCGCTGCCGGATTTTGATCGCGACAAAAGAGCCTCCGAGGGCCGCCATCACCACAGAAAACAGAACGAGGCACATCAGATTGGCCCGGCGTGACTCGCTGCTCTGCACATAATCATCCGGTACGAAATTTATGTTCGGCATTGTCTCTATCCACCTCCGTCTGCGGAGTCCTCAATAGTTGTCAAACCCCGTTCAGGACAGACTCAGACCAAACGCGAGGGCCCAACTGACCTTGTCGCTTCTGCGGTCCAAGCCGAATCGCTCGGGGTCGCTCACAGTAGTTGCCGCCATGCAGTCTCCCATCTGCGCCTGGACCTCCAACTGCCGGGCGATGGTGCGATAGATGTCCGGTTCCACCGCCAGCCCCGACAGGAAGATCAGACGTTCGATCTGCACACTCTTGAAGGCCGCCAGGAACTGCCGTCGACTGGCGGTCAGTTCCATCACCAGCCGGCCGACCATCGGCTCCTCCTTGAGCAGCTTGGCCCCGATCGGAATCGAACAGGCATGCAGGGGGTTCTTGTGCCGGCTGATCACCATGTTGGTGCAGTCGGGCTGAATGTCCAACAGCATGACGATCGCATCCAGATCGGTCTTGCGCCGACCGAAGAAATGGGCATAGCACATCGCCAATGCCACCGGCCAGACGCCGATGGAGTTGAGGGCCAAACCGGCCCGCTCGTAAATTGCCAGGTGCCGATCGATCACGGTCCGCTCCGTCGCCAGCACCATGACATTGTCCTGCTCGGTGGGAATGTACTTGATCAGGGTGTCCTTCTGCAGCGGCTCGAACGGCAGCTTCTGCTTGATCTTGGCGAAGATGGCATCTTCGATCTTGCCGTCGAACTTCTTGGGCCA
>CAZOFX010000101.1:0-20578 GCA_964579055.1 uncultured Pirellulales bacterium | reverse complement strand
TGAAGTAGAACTTCTCGTAGTAGCCCGGATCGTCGGGGATGTGCATCTTGCGGTAAAGTCCGGCGATCCGGCCCTCGACATCGAGCACAACGACGCTGTTGTGGTAAAGCCCCGCCGCACGACGCTCGAACAGCGACGCGATGACCGTGACCTGCCGCGACCTGGCGATCTTGCCCAGCGCCTCGGTGGACGGCCCCGGGACCGGTTCGGCCAGGTCGAACAGGGCCACGTCCTCCCGCTGGCAGAAATACGGCGAACGAAACAGCTCGGGCAAACAGACGACCGCCGCGCCCTCGCGCGCCGCGCGCTCGACCAGCCCGGCGGCCCGCGCCAGGTTGTCGTCCGGATCGGGCGTCGTCGCCATCTGGATCAGACCCACTGCGAATGTGTCCTGTGCTTGCATGACCGTCCATCTTACCGCCCGCCAGGAGGTGATTCAACCACAGAACGCACAAGTGAGCCCTTTCCCAGGACACCGATACGATGTATAGTCTGCTGCACAGTGTGGCAGCCTCAAACGCGCAGCGTTTGGGGATGGTGGCCTTGACTGATGACGGGTGGCAGCCACGAACGAACGGCGCGAGGAGAAACAAATGAGCGGTAAGCCCAGCGTGTACGTCAACGAGTTGGAACATCATGTCGGCCAGGAAGTCACCCTGCACGGCTGGGTGTACAACAGCCGGGCCGGCGGCAAGATCCAGTTCATCATCCTGCGGGACGGAACCGGCCTGTGCCAGTGCACCGTCGAGAAGGCCAACGTGCCCGAAGAGCTGTTCGAGCGGGTCAAGCACCTGGGCCAGGAGTCGTCGCTGAGCCTCACCGGGACCGTCCGCGCCGACGAGCGCAGCGTCGGCGGCTATGAGCTGGCGGTGACCGACGCCCGGATCATCGCACCGGCCGAGGGCTATCCCATCACACCCAAGGCCCACGGCGTCGACTTCCTGATGCGTCATCGCCACCTGCACTTCCGCTCGCAGCGCCAGTGGTGCCTCGGCAAGGTCCGTCACACCGTGGTCGATGCGATCCGGCGATTCTTCAACGACCACGGCTTCGTCCTGGTCGATACGCCCATCTTCACCACCGTGGTCGGCGAGGACCAGACCTCGCTGTTCGAGGTAGACTACTTCGGCAGCCCCCTGCACCTGACGCAGACGGGCCAGCTCTACCTCGAATCGGCCGCCATGAGCTTCGGACGCGTCTACTGCTTCGGTCCCACCTTCCGCGCCGAGAAGAGCAAGACGCGCCGGCACCTGACCGAGTTCTGGATGGTCGAGCCCGAGGTCGCCTTCATCAACCTGCCCGGACTGCTGGAGCTGGCGGAGAGCTTCGTCTCTTACATCGTCCGCCGCGTGCTGGAAGACAACCGCAGCGAGCTCCAGACGCTCGGCGCCGACATCCCGATGCTCGAGCAGATCAAGCCGCCCTTCTACCGATTGACCTACAGCGAAGCGGTCGAAATCCTCAAGGGCCCCAGGACCGTGGAGTTCATGGCGCAGGACCTGGCCGACCTTCAGAGCGAGAAGGCCCGCGCCGAGGCGCGGATCGCTGAGCTGGAGCAGCAGCAAAGCGGGCAAATCAAGCAATGGCAGAAGGACAAGATCGCCGCCGAGCTGATCGACCTGCGAAGCGAACTGGACGAGACGGAGACGAAGATCGAGAACAACCCCAAGCACGCCCAACTGGCCGCCGAGTTCACCTGGGGCAAGGACCTGGGCGGCTCCGACGAGACGATCATCTCGCGGATGCATGACAAACCTATCTTCGTGACGCACTATCCGCGAGAGGCCAAGGCCTTCTACATGAAGACTGACCGCGCCGACGAGCGGGTGGTGGAGAATTTCGACATGCTCGCTCCGGCGGGCTTCGGCGAGATCATCGGCGGCTCCGTCCGCGAAGACGATTACGACCGCCTGCTGGCGCGGATTCACGAGCAGGGGCTCAACCCCGAGACGTACAGTTGGTACCTCGATCTGCGCAAGTACGGCTCGGTCCCCCACGGCGGTTTCGGTCTCGGCGTCGAACGCACCTTAGCCTGGATCGCGGGCGAACGGCACATCCGCCAGTGCATCCCCTTCCCCCGCATGATGGACAAGGTCTACATCTGAGACTCGTTCGTAGTAACCCGCGGAGGCGGGTTGCCTTCGCAACGGTTTCGATGTGCCCTCACCGGCACACTACGAACGGCACATTTTCGGGGCTGCCACGCCGGATTTGTGGTACGATGGCGCCGACATCGAATCGGTGTGTGCCGAAAACGTCTTGTTGATGGAGGTCGAAGATGTCGGATGGGAGCATACCCGCAGGCCGGATCGGTAATCTGACGATCGGTCGCCTGATCATGGGCGAGAATCAGTTCAGCGGCTGGTCGCACAGCCGGGACCTGAAGTACCTGCGCGACCTGTTCAAAGCCTATGCCACCGAGGACCGCATCCTCGAAACCCTGGCTCTTGCCGAAGAAGCCGGCATCAACACCATCATCTGCAGCGGCTCGGGCTACATGAAGAAGCACTGGAACGAACGCGGCGGACACATGCAGTGGATCGCCCAGGTCCATCCGAAGGTCAACGACCTGACCACCAACATCAAGCAGGCCATCGACAGCGGCGCCGTCGGCGCCTACGTCCAGGGCGGCGTCGGCGACAGCTTCGTCAAAGGCGGCCGCGTCGATCTGCTGGGCGAGGCGGTCGCGTTCATCAAGTCGCAGGGCGTCATCGCCGGCATCGGCGGCCATTCCATCGAGGTGCCGATCGCGGTCGAGAAGGCGGGCATCCGGCCCGACTTTTACATGAAGACGCTGCACCACGGCAACTATTGGTCCGCGACGCCCACCGAGCAGAGGGTCGACTTCAACGTCGACAGCGGCGGCGCCCAGGACCACGACAACATCTGGTCGATCACGCCGGAGAAGACGATTGACTTCATGCGAAACGTCACGAGGCCCTGGATCGCGTTCAAGGTGCTGGCCGCCGGAGCCATCCATCCGAGCGAAGGCTTCAAGTACGCCTTCGACAACGGCGCCGACTTCATCTGCGTCGGCATGTTCGACTTCCAGGTCCGCGAGAACACCATCATCGCCAGAGACGCCATCGCCAACGCCGCCACCCGCCCCCGCCCCTGGCACGGCTGACCCTTCGCGCCTCCCTGCGTCGGTACCATCTCACAGGGTGTGCCCCGCACGCCGGTCCATGCAGAAAGAAGACCGCCGATCACGGACGAGACACGCCAAGTGGCTGAATTCGCTTTGTTTGTGGGGCGGGTTGCGGTATGCTCTGGCCCGAGGTGGGGGCCAAGATGAGGTCTTATGGAAATCAGGGTTGAGAGTTTGCTCGAAGGCGCCAGACGGGCGAGCGGGACCGTGGTGATCGTGGATGTGTTTCGGGCGTTCACCACCGCGGCGGTCGCGTTCTCACGCGGCGTCTCGAAGATCATCATGGTCGCCGAGCCAGCCGAGGCGCTGGCGATGAAGGCTCGCGGCCTGGGCGATCTGTGCGTGGGCGAGGTCAACGGCATCAAGCCCAAGGAATTCGACTTCGGCAACTCCCCGTTCGAGATGGCGGGCGCGGACATCGACGGCAAGGTCATCATTCAATCCACACGAGCGGGCACGACGGGCGTCACCGCTGCGACGGAAGCCTCAACGGTCTACGCCGCGTCCTTCGTCGTCGCCAGGGCCACCGCCCGCGCGATCCTGCGGGACAATCCCGCGATGGTGACGATCGTCGCGATGGGCTGGAACGCGCGGATGCGAACCGACGAGGACGAGCTGTGCGCGTTGTACCTGCGGAACCTGCTGGAAGGCCGGGAACCGAACCCGGATGCGCTGCGGCAGCTCGTACAGGCCAGCGGCCAGGTCGGCAAGTTCTACGACCCCGCCCAGCCGCACTTCCATCCCGAAGACTGCGAGATGGCGCTCGACATCAACCGGTACGACTTCGCCATTCGCGTGGCCCGCGAGGACGATCTGCTCGTAGCGAGGCCGCACGCATGACGCAGTGGACGATCCAGAAGTTGCTGGCGTGGATCACGGAGTACCTGACGAAGAACGAAGTCGATGCGCCGCGACTCAGCGCTGAGATGCTGCTGAGCCACGTGCTGGAACTGAAGCGCATCGAGCTGTATACGCAGTTCGACCGGATCGTCGAGAAGGATGCACTGGACCGGCTGCACGGCCTGGTCAAGCGGGCAGGCCTTCACGAACCTGTCGCCTATCTGGTTGGGTGGACGGAGTTCTACTCGCTGGAGATGGAGGTCAGCGCCGACTGCCTGATCCCCCGGCCCGAAACGGAACTGCTCGTGCAACGGGCGATCGAGTTCCTGCGCACGCGGGAGGGCGCACAGCACGTCTGCGATCTGTGCACCGGCTGCGGCTGCATCGCCATCGCCATCGCCAAGAACCACACGAACGCCCATGTCGTCGCGACGGACATCTCGGACCAGGCACTGGCGGTGGCCGCACGGAACGTCGCCAGGCACGGACTCCAGGAGCGAGTGGAGCTGCTGTGCGGCGACCTCTTCGATCCGCTCGTGCCGCATCTGGACGTGACGCAGTGGGACCTGATCGTGTGCAATCCGCCGTACGTCAGCGCCGCCGAATACGAAACACTCGATAAGAACGTGAAGGATTACGAGCCGAAGGCAGCGCTCCTGGCAGGCGAGGACGGCCTGGACGTCTACCGGCGCATCGCCGAGCAGAGCGACCGATTTCTTAAGCCCGACGGTGCGCTGTTGCTGGAGATCGGCTACGCTCAAGGCCCCGCCGTCCGAGAGCTGCTCGAACGAACCGCCCTGTTCTCCACCATCGCCGTCGAGAAAGACAACCAGAACAACGACCGCGTCGTCACCGCCCGGCGCGCCACTGGAACGCAGAGTAGTTCGCTCGCCGACGAGTCAGTATGAAATCACGGTGTGGATGTCGTGGGGAGCGAGGATCTTGCGGCCCGGTAGATCGGTCAGCTCGATCAGGCAGGTGATGCCGACGATGTTGCCGTGGACCTTCTCGATGAGGTCGCAGGCGGCTTTCATCGTGCCGCCGGTGGCGAGCAGATCGTCGACCATCAGGACTTTCGCGCCCGCAGGCACCGCGTCGCGATGGATCTCCAGCGTATCTGTCCCGTATTCAAGATCGTAGGTGATGCGCTCGGTCTCGAAGGGCAGCTTGCCCTTCTTGCGGATCGGGACGAAACCCGCGTTGAGACGGGCGGCTACGGCGGTGCCGAAAATGAACCCCCGGGCTTCGACCGCCGCCACGTGGGCGATCCCCATGCCCTTGTAGGGAGCGCACATGGCGTCGACCGCGGCGCGAAGCGCCTGCGGATTGGCCAGCAGCGGCGTGATGTCGCGAAACAGGACTCCCGGCTTGGGCCAATCCGGGATGTCGCGGATGTACCGCACCAATTCCATGCGTTCCCTCGCCATCCAAAGGGACAGATTCCTTTGGGCCCGCCGGTCCAATTCTCCGCGGTCACAATCGTGCCGCAGCAACGTCCAGCGACGCCATGGCCCGATGGTACATTACCTTCGGCGACGAGTAAACTTAAATCCGACTGGGTCTTACTCGGCTTCCATGCATTCATAGAGCCGGGTCAGCGCATCGCGCCGAATCTGGCGAATCCGCTCGCGCGTCAGGCCCATCTTCTTGCCGATCTCCTTGAGGGTCAACGGCCGCCGTCCGCCCAGGCCGTAGTGGAGTCGCAGCACATCGGCTTCGCGCGGATCGATCTCGTCGAGCAATCGCATGGCCTTGATCCTCTCCTCGTGTTCCACGAGGGGGTCCTCGGGCCGCCCGGCGTGCTCGTCTTCGAGCGTCGATTCCAGGGCGTGATTCTCGTCCTGATCATCGCCGCCCAGGCTGTCGCCCGCCGCGCCCAGCACCTCAACGATGCGATGGATCACCTTAGCCTTGCGCAGCGGGAGATGCATCAGATTGGCCATCTCCTCAACGGTCAGCTTGCGGCCCATGCGGCTCTCCGCCTCCGAAGCCGTGTGACGCCACTGGTTGATCAGGGTGACCATGTATGTCGGGACATGCACAGGCTGGATGTTCTCCAACAGGGCGCGTTTGATGCCCTGCTTGATCCACCACGCCGCATACGTGCTGAATCGCGTGCCCCGCTCGGGATCGAAGTAATCCACCGCCTTGATCAGGCCGAGATTGCCCTCTTCGATCAGGTCGCCCAGGCTCATGCCGCGACCGGCATACTTCTTGGCGATGTTCACCACCAGCCTCAGGTTGCTGCGGACCAGCATTTCACGGGCCCAGGGATCGTTGTCTTGCACGACCTTCGTGCCGAGCTCGTATTCCTCTTCCCAGGTCAACAGCGATGCCTCGTCTATCTCCTTGAGATAGTCCTTCAACGTCACATCGAATACGATAGTACACCCTCCCGCCCGACTGAGAGTCTCTCGACCCCAGCCATCAAAGGCCAATTCGGTTAGGACCCATCCTCCATCCTGCGCGCTCTGCCGTCTCCGACCGGCATCGTACGGACTTCCACGACAGCCCGGTGAGCCAACTACACCGTCAGTATCGGCTTGGCAGGTCGGGGGGTTTAGCGAACCACAGCCGGAACCTCGCGTCTGTTCTCCGCAACGAGCGCCGGGCGTTGGAATTTGCAGTGCTGGGCCCTATAAAGGCTGTCCCAAGAGAGATAGCCGCAACAAATTCGGACGTTATCGGTGAAAGACGGCTCTGGAGAATGCCCTGTCGGGCGGGAGGATGACAACAGAAAGGGCCTGCCCCGTCGCATCGGGACAGGCCCTGTGGGATGCCTTTGAAGCAGCAGGGGTGCTGCCGTCTTCCGAACGCTACTGCGCTGCGGGTCGGCCGTAGCCGATGTCGTCGATGTAGACGGTGCCGGTCCCGCCGGCCTTCGGACTCGTCGCGCTGCCGAAACCGATGACCATCTTCTGGACCCGGCCGAGGTTCACGCCGCTCAGATCGCCGTACGGAATCGCCCATTCCTGCCACGTCGGACGGGCGGTGACGGCCGTGTCGGGGTTCACGACCGTCCTGGTCTTGCCCGCGCTGTCCTCGATCGTCACGTACATCGACTCGGACGAGTTGCCCTGCGGCTGCGCGACGCCGACTTCGGCCGTCTGCCAGGCGCCCGTGACGTTGCCGCTCGTGGCGACGTTCGAAAACTCCGCTGCCGTGGAGATCGCCGCATCGTGACTGGTCAGCGCCAGACCGACATACACGCTGGCAGCCATCGGAATCTCCACCGCCGGGCTCGCCACGAGGTCGGTCCACGTGCTGCCGTCGGCCGAGTGCTGCGCGGTGAAGACGTTGCCCGTCCGGGTCAGCTTGACCCAGTGCGGTGCGACCACGCCGCCCGCGTCCGTGCTGGCGCTGGCCTGTTCAGCTACCGGGCGACGTTGGAACGCCACGCCATGGTCCGGCGTCACCGCCATGAAGGCGTGCGCCGAATCCGCATCGAGCGTCTCACGGATCATCACACCGGCCTTGGCCCACTCATTGCTGCGAACCAGGCTGTCGACGCGGACCGCGATCGAGCCGTCGCCGCTGAGGCTCTTATACGCATAGCGGAACTGATCGGTCGTGTTCCAGATGTCTGTGCCGATGCCATTCAAGATGACTTGCCCGTCGGCGGTCTCCACGAGGCCGGCGGCGATGCCTCGTACGTACAGCACCAGCGTGTCGGCGCCGTTGCGCGTCCAGTCCTGGGCGGTCTCGAACTCGCGCTCCGCCTCGGAGTGGAACGGCGAAACGCTGTTGTCATACTGGAGCGGCATCGACTGCGCGCCGCTGCGGACAATGGCCCGCTCGGCAAACGGGGCGTCGAGGTAACCGACCGTCGAGCCGGTCTCGTTGACCCAACCGTCGAGCCACGTGTCGAAGATCGTCGTGCCCGCGTCGATGTCGTCGTTGTACGTTTCGAATCCGTCGATCAACGCGTATTCCTGGGTCGAGAAGCTCCAGACGTCGCCGGCCCACGCCGGGGTGGCATCGGCTTCGTTGACCTCCACGACCTGCCAATAGTAGGTGCGGCCAAACTCCAGATCACCGGGAGTGTAATTCGCCGCACTGACGGTATCGGCCAGCGGAAGGTCGCCGGGGTCGGTTCCGAGATAGACTTCGTGGCCGGCGGCTTCGCGGCCCGCTCTCCAGCTCAGGCTGCTCGCCGGATCGATGTCCGTCGCGCCGTCGGCCGGCTGCGGCTCGCGGGGATGAGCCGGAATGTACATGAAGCGAACCTCACTGAGGCCATACTGCCCGAGCACGCCCCAGCCGCTGTTGACGGTCAGGCGCACGTACCGGGCGGGAACACCACCCAAATCCACGACCGTGTTGGCCGTGTACGTGGCCGATGCCGTACCTCTGGCAAACTGAGCGTCACCCATCGTCGTCCAATCGGTTCCATCCTCCGAGTACGCCACGGTGACATCCTTGACGCCGAAACCGAGAACCAGCTCGAACTGGACGTTGTAGTTCCAGACGAGCATTTCGTGAAGTTTGTAGACGCGGTCGAACTCGAACTGGATGTAGAGGGGTTCGTCCGCCGGCGGATTGGCCAGCCACATGTCGGCGCTGTTGAGCGACGCCTCGCCATCGGCATTGATGCCCGAACCGTCGACGGTCCGCTGCGGTATCGCCACCGCGTCGGAGATTCCACTGCTGGTGGCGACGATGTTCTCGATCGGGTAGGCGACCGGCTCGGCCGTGAAACTCCAGACGCTGCCCGGGAACACCGTACGATCGGGAGCGCCGTTGACCTCGTCCACGCGCCAGTAGTACGTTTGACCGAAGTCCAGGCGTTCGACCTCCGCGCGCGTGACATCGCGGGCCAGCCCCTCGGCGATCCGCGTCGCCGGGGCCGCCGCATCAACGTCCTCCCGCGACGCGCCGAAGTAGACGGTGTGCGTGGCCGCGTATTCGCCGGACGACCATGCCAGATCGGTGGTGACGGGCACATCATCCGATCCGTCGGTTGGCAGCGGATTCCAGGCTTGCTTCTGCATGAAGAACTTGTCACCAGCCTGCCCCAGGGCGAAGATATCTCCGGTGCCCAGAGGCGCATCCCAGATGGCAACCGCCGACACATTGATCGGAGCGTCGTCCCGGTCCTGGTTGTTGCCGGCACAGAACAGCAGGATCGCCTCGGCCAGACTGAAGCGGCCGTCGATACCCTGTTGGTTACCCTTGAAGATTTCCACGCCGTCGACATAGAGATCCTGCCGAACGCCGTTTTCGACCACGAGCACCATTCGATACCACGTGTCGCCCGAGGTGGTGTAGCCATAGGCACTGGAGTAGCCTACGGCGCCGATGCCGATCGCGCCGGCCGAGTTGATGGTCCAGTCGGAATCGTCGGTGTTGGTCGGATCGAGCTGAAAGAAATCGTTGTAGCCGTTGGGCGGATCGGACCGACTGCTGGCCGGATAGCTGAAGTCGATGAGCAGGGTCCATTGGTTCACCTTGGCGCCCCCGCCATTGGGACCGATGCCGTGCGTGCAAATGTAGTAGCTGCCCTCGCCAATCTGGATCGCGCCGTCGGCAGGGTCTATGCCCGCGACCTTCTGGACCGAGCCGACGAGTTCCAGGGGCGCGCCGATCGTCGCCCGATTGGGGTCCGGTGGATTGAATTCCCACGCGCCTTTCGGTTCGGGGACCGCCGCCTGCACCTGCAATGCCAGGACGGCCATCGACAACAACGTGAGCCTTTTCATGCCTTTCTCCTTTGCTTTCTGCTGGAATAAGACGACACCCGCTTCAGCATCCGTGTTCCTCCTGAGGCGACCCGCGCGGGCCTTCCCGCGCGCAGTGACCGCCGCCCATACAGCAGGATATGTCTCGCCGTGTGGCGGTATTGCCAGCCATGTCCGCACCTCAATGGACTCAGGACTTCCCATCTCCGTGGCCCCGCGTGAATGCCCTGGCAGGGCCTTTCAGCTACCGTTGTATCATACTCGTCTTCCCGGATTCAAGCATGATTTGAGACCGCATTCGCGCAGTTCTCGCGACGAGGGCCTGTCCCGAGGTCATCGGGACAGGCCCCCCTTGCACTATCTCCAAGTCCGGTGCGTACCCTGTCACGCCGGTGGATGGACGCTATGGAGCGACGGGCCGTCCGTATCCGATGTCGTCGATGTAGACCGTACCGGCGCCGCCGGCCTTCGGACTGGCTTTGCTCCCAACACCGACGACCATCTTCTCGATCCGGCTGAGATTCACGCCGCCAAACTCACCCAGCGCGATCTGCCACGCCTGCCACTCGATCGCCAGGATGGCGTCCGGGTCCGTCTGGCTAACCGTCGCGGCGTGTCCGCTGCTGTCCTCCAGCGTGACGTAAAGCGTCTGCGGCGAGTTCGCCGCATCACCCTGGAAATACAACCTCAGGCTGTCGGCGCCGCGGGCCGTCCAATCCTGGAATGGGTCGAACGTCCGCTCGGCCTCGGAATAGAACGGCGAGGCGCTGTTGTCGTACGCCAGCGGCATCGCCTGCCGACCGCTGTGTACGATCGTCTGCTCGGCAAACGGCGCATTGAGGTAGCCAACCGTCGAGCCGGTGTTGTTGACCCAGCCGTCCAGCCACGTGTCGAAGATCGTCGTCTTGGCGTCGATGTCATCGTTGTACGTTTCAAATCCGTCGATCAATGCGTACTCCTGCGTCGAGAAGCTCCAGATGCCGCCCGCCCAAGCCGGGATGGTTTCGGCCTCGTTGACCTCCACGATCTGCCAGTAGTAGGTGCTTCCGAACACCAGATTTCCCGGCGCGAAACTCGCTTCGTCGGTCGTACCGGCCAAATCGAGGGACTCGGGATCGGTCCCCAGGTAGACCTCGTGCGCAACAGCGTTTCGGCCGGCGCGCCAGCTCAGGATCGTGTCCGGCGCGACCTCCAGGGCGCCGTTGGCCGGCATGGGCTCACGAGCCTGGACCGGGATGTACAAGAAGCGAACTTCGCTGAGACCAAACTGATTGAGCATGCCCCAGCCGCTGTTGACATTCAGGCGGACGTACCTGGCGGGAACGCCACCAAAGCTCACGGTCGTGTTGGCCTTGTAGGTGGTCGTCGCTGTAGCCTTGGCAACTTCGACGTCGCCGAAGGTCGTCCAGTCGGCCCCGTTCTCGGAGTACTCGACGGTGACGTTCTTGAGCCCGAACCCGAGGATCGGCTCGAACTGGACGTTGTAGTTCCACACGAGCATCTCGTGAAGCTTGTACACGCCGTCGAACTCGTACTGGATGTAGAGGGTGGTCCCATCGGCGGGCGGGTCGGCCAGCCACATGTCGGCGGCCTTGATGGAGGCTTCGCCGTTGTCGCTGATGCCGGAGCCATCCACGGTGCGTTGCGGCGTGGAGATCTCGTCCGACGTTCCGTTGCTGGTGGCGATGACGTTCGCGACCGGGTAGCCGACCGGTTCAGTGGCGAAGCTCCAGATCATGCCTTTGTGGATCGCGAAATCGGGTGCCCCGTTCACCTCGTCGACGCGCCAGTAATAGGTCTCGCCATACGCCAGCGCGCCGGGCGGATCGTAACTGGTCGTCGTCTGAGCCTGGCTGACCAGCACGCCCCGCGGATCGGCTCGCGAGGCATCGTTGACGTCGTCGAACACCATGCCGAAATACACATCGTGGCTGACCGCGAACGCACCTTGCGTCCATGACAGCATCGCGTCGATCGGCACGTCTACGGCGCCGTTCGCCGGACTCGGGTCGCGGCTGAGCTCCTTCGCGATGGCGCGTTTGTCCGAGAGAATCAGATATCCGAATCCCAGACTCTGGTCATGCGCTTCCCGCCCGGTCCAGGTGATCTGGAGTTCCCGATCCGTGGCCTCGGTATCGTCGATGCAGGGATGGAAACTGATGATGTTTCCCACGGTGAAGTCCAGAGCGGCGATTCGCGCGTGTTCGAACGCGACTTCGCAGATGTATCCATCCACGGTTCGGGACGAGGCGCACTGGACGTAGTCCACCGCGCTCTGGCCGGCGCTGTCCAGGTTGCACCAGTTCCAGGTCTGGTTGTTGGCGTTGAACCCGTACTGATAATGCTGGGCATGATCTGACGCGGAGGTTCCCCACTCGGTCGTGCCGAAGAACACTTCCGCGCAGTCGGCATTCCAGATGTCGCCGTTGGTCTTGCTCATGGACAGCCTGTCGTCTTTGGCCACCAGGGCGACGTAGATGTACGTGTCGTCCCAGAGCACATAGAACTTTCCGCTGCAGTCCGCCGGGCCACTCCAACTGGTTTGTCCGGTGTAGACCTGGGTCGGCGCTTCGACCACGGCCGGCGTCATCGCCGCCAGATTCCAGTCGCTCAGATCTCCGTCGATCGCCTCCGGCGTGCCCCAGAGACAATCGATCACCAGTTCCTCTCCCGTCTCGGGGTGGACCGCCGGCGGGGCTCCAACCGCCGCACTCACACACAGCAAAGTTATGACCCCCGCGAGACACCATTTCTTGGCTGACATCTCTGTTCCTCCTGTAAAATCAGCGTTTTCACAAATCGATCACACACCAGAAGTGTGTATACATGTCTTCTCGATAGAGTCCTGGTGGCAGCAGGGGCCTGGCCCGATATCCCTCGGACAGGCCCCCCTGCGATGCTTCTAAGTTCGACACGTGCTCAGCCGTCCTTGAAAGGTTACTGAGCCGGTCGGCCGAATCCGATGTCGTCGACATAGACGGTGCCGGCTCCGCCGGCCGTCGGAGCGGTGGCGATGCCGACGCCGATGACCATCTTCTCGATCCGGCTGAGATTCACGGCGCCGAGATCGGCATATGGAATCGCCCATTCCTGCCACGTCGCACGCAGCGTGATCGATGCGTCGGCGTTCACGACCGTGGCGGCCTTGCCCGCGGCGTCCTCCAGCCGCACGTACATCGGCTCGGCGGTGTCGTTGCCCACCGGTTGGGCCACGCCGACGTCGGCCGTCTGCCAGACGCCCGTCACGCTACCGGTCGTCGCCAGATTCGAGAACTCGGCCACCGTCGAGATCGAGGCATTGTGACTGGTCACCGCCAGGCCGATGTGGACGGTGTCGGTCATCTGGATCGTCACCGACGGACTGACGGTAATGTCGACCCAGGTGACGCCGTCCGCCGACCGCTGGGCGGTGAAGGTGCTGCCCACGCGCGTCAGCTTCACCCAGTAGGGAATCGGAACATCGGCCACGTCCGTGTTGGCGCTGTCCCCGCCGGCAATCGGACGACGCTGGAACGAAGCGCCGTGAGAGGCTGTCGGCGTGATGGCTACGAAGGCGTGCTTCGAACCGGCCTCCAGCGTCTCGCGGATCATCACGCCCGCCTTGGCCCAGGCGTCGCTGACCACCACGCTGTCGACGCGGACCGCGATCGAGCCGTCGCCGCTGAGGCTCTTGTAAGCATAGCGGAACTGGTCGGTCGTGTTCCAGATGTCCGTGCCGATGCCGCTCATAAGGATCTGCCCGTCGGCGCCTTCGTCGAAGGCGGGCGAGTTACCTCGCACATAGAGCACGAGCGTATCGGCGCCGTTGCCGGTCCAGTCCTGCGCGGTCTCGAACTCGCGCCACGCCTCCGAGTAGAACGGCGAACCGCTGTTGTCATACGTCAGAGGCATCGACTGCGTGCCGCTGCGAATGATCACCTTCTCCGCGAACGGCGCATCGAAGTAGCCCACCGTCGAACCGGTGTCGTTGACCCAGCCATCGAGCCAGGTGTCGAAGATCGTCGTGCCGGCTTCGAGGTCATCGTTGTACGTCTCGAACCCGTCGATCAATGCATACTGCTGCGTCGAGAAGCTCCAGACGTCACCAGGCCAGGCGGTCGTGACATCGGCCTGGTTGACCTCCACGATCTGCCAGTAGTAGGTGCTGCCGAACTCCAGCGCCGCCGCAAAGGTGGGCGAGTCGACCGTGGCAGCCAGGGCTAAGGCGTTCGGGTCCGTGCTCAGGTACACCTCGTGCGAGACCGCCTCGCGACCGCTGCGCCAGGCCAGGGCCGTGCCGACTTCCACATCGACGGCGCCGTCGGCCGGCTGCGGCTCACGGGCGTGGGCCGGGATGTACATGAATCGGACTTCGCTGAGGCCATACTGGCCCATCATCCCCCAGCCGCTGTTGACGTTGATCCGCACGAATTTGACCGGCGCCCCGCCGAAGTCCACCGTCGTATTGGCCGTGTACGTGCTCGCGGCGGTCGCTCGGGCGAATTCGAAGTCACCCAGCACGGTCCAGTCTTCGCCATCCGCCGAATACTCGACGGTGACATCCTTGAGCCCGAAGCCCAGCAGCAGCTCGAACTGCACGTTGTAGTTCCACACGAGCATCTCGTGCAGCTTATAGACGCGATCGAACTCGTACTGGATGTAGAGGGTCTCATCGGCCGGGATCGTGGTCAGCCACATCTGGGTGCTGTCGGTCGAGGCCTGATCGTTGGCGTTGATGCCCGAGCCGTCCACGGTCCGCTGCGGCGTGGCCACCGCATCCACCGGCCCGTTGCTCGTGGCGATGATGTTGGCGATCGCATAAGCGAACGGCTCGCTGGTGAAGCTCCAGACCTCGCCTTTGTAGATCGTGTTGTCGGGCGCCGCGTTGACCTCATCGATACGCCAGTAGTAAGTGGTCTCGAAATCAAGAACGCCCGCCGGATCGAACGTGGTGGCGGCCTGCCCCTGGCTGACGAGCACACCCCTCGGATTGCCCCGACTGGCCGCGTTGACGTCGTCAAACGAGGTTCCGAAGTACACGTCGTGCGTTGCGGCAAACTCCCCCGCCGCCCAGCTCAACACCACATCGCGAGGAACATCGGTAGCTTCGTCCTCAGGGCTGGGGCTTTGCGCCAGCGACTGGTCGGCCAGACCCCACATGATTTTCCTTATCTCGCCATCCGACAGGGCCTTGTGGTAGACCTGGACATCGTCAATCATGCCGGTGAAGAACTGACCCGTATCCCAGGAACCGATGACCGTGTTGCCGGTTGTCCCCAGATACGGCGTGGCCGTGGCCTGAGCAACCTGCTCCCCGTCCACGTAGATCCTTCTGTCACGGTTCTCATAGTCGTAAAAGAAGGTCAGGTGATACCAGGTGTTGAGTTCAAGAAGGCCACCGCCTGTCACCAGATCGTTGCTGTAGAATCCAAAATTGATGCCACCGGCCGCAGGGTTTCCAGTACCTCCCAGTCGTAAATGGAGGCAGACGCTGGTCGTATCCGATTGCCGTTGGGAGAAAGCGATGTGTTCAGCACTATTCTGGCCGAGGTTTACCCACATGGCAATGGTGAAACTGCGATTGTCGAACTCGATGTGAGGCGCGATGACCTCTGCATCGGTGCCATTGAACTGCAGGGCACCACCCAGCTTGCCGGCCACCCACTGCGCGCCGCCGCCCACGGTGCCGTCATAGCCATTGCCGGACGCATCGACAGCCACGGTCCCGGTGCCGTCATCGAAGGGCCACCAGGCGACAAGAGTGGGGTCGAGTCCGGCAAAAGCCGACCAGGCTGGACCGAAAATGAGAATGCAGAGAAGCACGAGAAATGATCGCTTCAACATGACAATTCCTCCTTCAGACAGAGTGAATCCTGTGAATCGCTCTCGGCCACACACCAAGAACACTCTCTCTCCTCGACGTGTCAGGGCGTCCTCCTTCCCCGCACGCGGGCGCCGGCGCAACCGGCTCAAGCGTCTTCCCTCGGAGGGAAGGCTGTTTGGAGTATCTTCCCGCTCACCTCCTTCCTGGAAAACGCCTATCAGAGCGCGCGACGACGGCGCGGGACAACCAGCCGTGTAGTGGATGCGCTTCGGCGTGCAGTAACATTCCCGGCCATATCCGCTCCTCGGCAGACTCAAAACCTTGCGTTTCTAAGGCCAAATGTGAATGCCAACCACGAGATCCTTCGCCTTCCTTTATATCAGATCGGCAGGCGGCAATTCAACAACAATCCGGCCGCAATCGATGGTCGGAGGGTCCGGGCGGGGGGACGACCGGGCTGGCCCCCCCTACCCTTCGTCGAACATCTTCTTGTCGCGCAGGATGTGGTGGTAATGCTGGGCGAAGCGGTGGGCCTCGTCGCGGACGTACTGGAGCAGCTTGCGGACCGGCGAATGCGCCGCCAGCTTCAACGGCTGCGACTGGCCCTGGATGTAGATATCCTCTTCGCGCTTGGCGATCGAGGCCATCTTCGTATGGGGCGGCTCGACATCCACGTGCCCTTCGGCCCGGCACTGGGCGAGCATCGCGTGGAAGGCCCCCTCCGCGGCGTGCAGGTGCCCCAGCCCCCCATCGATCAGAATCAGATCGGGCCACAATTCTTCGCCTCGCAGGGCGTACTTGTACCGACGCCGGACCACCTCGGCGATCATCGCGTAGTCGTCGATGCCTTCTACGGTCTTGATCTTGAACCGCCGGTAGCCGTTCTTGAAGGGCCGGCCGTCGATGAACTTCACCAGCGAGCCAACCGCCTCCTGGCCGCTCAGGTTGGCGATGTCGATCCCCTCGATGATGCGGACCTGATCCGGGCTTTGGAGGATATCCCGCAGTCTGACCAGAGCTTCCGTCGGATCGACAGCGAACACCTCCGGCTGAACGTGCTCATCGGGCGTTCCCCGGTCGTCCAGGGCCTCGATCAGGCGGATGCGATCGCGGAACAGAGCCGCTTTCTCGTACTCCAGTTTGTTCGAGGCCTCCTCCATCTGCTCGCGCAGCCATCGCAGCACGGTAGACCGCTTCGACCGCAGGAAGCGGATGAAGTCCTGAATGACCTTCCGGTAGTCGGCCTTGTCGATCCGGGCGCCGCACGGCGCGGTGCATTGCTTGATGCTGTAGAGCAGACACGGGCGAAAGAACCGCCGCTTGGGATCGTCCTCACGGATTTCCAGGCTGCACGTGCGAAATCGGAAGATCTTCTGCAGCTCCACGAGCACGGCGCGCAGGTCTTTGACATTGGCGAACGGGCCGAACAGCCGCGTTCCCTTGGCCTGGGGCTTCCGCGTGATGTAGACGCCGGGAAAGTCCTCTCGCGTGGTGATCTCCAGATAGGGAAACGTCTTGTCGTCGGTCAGGTCGGTGTTGTACGGCGGGCGGACGTCCTTGATCAACCGAGCTTCCTTGAGCATGGCGTCGACTTCGTTCTCGGTTTCGAGGAAGTCCACCGTGCAGACCTTGCCGGCCATCTCGACGATCTTCGGTCCGCGGGAAGCCGCCAGATCGCTGCCCGGCTGAAAGTAACTGGCGACGCGCGACCGCAGGCTCTTGGCCTTGCCGATATAAAGGACAACGTCGTCGGCGCCTTTCAGGAAATACACGCCGGGCGTGGCAGGCAGTTCCTTGATCCGCGCGCGAATCCGTTCGAGCCTTTCCTTCTCAGCGTTGCCCATCGTCTGTTGCTCTTCCTTGCACAATTCAGCCTCCACCTGCACGCAGCGGCATCATTGTAACGCTTCGGGCAGCGAGGCAAAAGGGTTTGCCGAGCGCGGACAGATGCGATCGATCCGCAAGGCACATCAGACAGACCTGTCATTATCGGTCTTTCGCAAAATGGCGCCCCTGCCATGCCGCGTGCTGAGACGCAGCTTGTCGCAGGATCGGACAGCCGCAAGTAACATGCGATCCGTTAGTTCTCAAGGTCGCACGCCAGGCGGCATTTGCAGTCGTCCGGCAGGGTCTCGATGACGTGCTCGTGGGTGATTGAAACATATGGAAACAGCATTCTGACGGAGGATTTGTGCGTGCAGGAATCCTGCCTTCGTCGCGCAGAGCCGAGCCTCTGGCAAGCAATGTCACTGTCCGAAAATTTTCCGGTCGAACCTCATGCCGTAGATCACGCAATCGCAAGGGTTAAGAGCAAACTCCATCGCGCCGGCGCAAAAATTTCCGCGCTTTGCCCTTTACACTTAACACGATTCTCATTAAGTTGCCGATATCTGATTCATGGGTGTTCCAACAATACCTTGTTTAGATCCCGTCCACGTACGCTATATGTTGTGGTCGCTGTTTTTTCGCATGGAGGCGCTGAATGTCCTATAGATTCGATCCGGAAAACCCTTTCAAAGACGAACGCAAGCGAGCCAGGAAAGGCTCTGTGCCTCAGGATGCGAAAGGTCTGAAGATAGAGACGCATTTCTCCACGCCCGAAGTGCACCCGTTCGAGGAGATCACGTGGGAGATCCGCTCGGCCAAGATCTCCAGCGACAGCGGCCAGGCGATCTTCGAGCAGGACGACATCGAGGTGCCCGCTTCGTGGAGTCAGTTGGCGACGAAAGTCGTATCGAGCAAGTACTTCTACGGCGACGCGGAAGCGGGCCAGCGAGAGAACTCCGTCAAGCAACTCGTTCACCGCGTCTGCCGCACCATCGCCGATCGCGGCTTGAAGGACGGCTATTTCGCAACCGAACAGCAGGCGGACACGTTCTACCACGAGTTGACCTGGCTGTGCGTCAATCAGTACGGGGCCTTCAACTCGCCCGTCTGGTTCAACGTCGGCCTGTATGACGTCTATGGCATCGCCGGCAGCAAGCACAATTACCACTGGGACGGCGGCAAGCAGACCGCGGTGCCCTGCGAGAACAGCTACGAATACCCTCAGGCCTCCGCCTGTTTCATCCAGTCCGTCAAAGATTCGATGGAAGACATCATGCGTCTGGCCACCAGCGAGGCGATGCTGTTCAAGCACGGATCGGGGACCGGAACCGACTTATCAACACTGAGAAGCAGCAAAGAGAAGCTTTCCGGGGGGGGCAAGCCCTCAGGCCCCTTGAGCTTCATGCGGGTCTACGACCAGATTGCGGCGGTGATCAAATCCGGTGGGAAGACCCGCCGTGCCGCCAAGATGCAGTCGCTCAAGGTCGACCACCCCGACATCAGAGAGTTCATCACCTGCAAGACGATCGAGGAACAGAAGGCCTGGACGCTCATCGAGGCCGGCTACAACGGCGAGTACAACAGTGAAGCCTATGACAGCGTCATGTTCCAGAACTCCAACCTGTCCGTCCGTGTAACCGACGAGTTCTTGCAGGCCGCAGAGAAGGACGACGTCTGGATCACCCACGCGGTTACTTCCGGCGAGAAGCTGGGCGAGCATTCCGCCCGCGAGCTGATGCAACTGATCGCCGAGGGCACACGCATCTGCGGCGACCCCGGCGTCCAGTACCACAGCACGATCAACCGCTGGCACACCTGCCCCAACTCCGGCGCCATCAACGCCTCCAACCCGTGCAGCGAGTACATGTTCGTCGATGACTCGGCCTGCAACCTGGCCTCGCTGAACCTGATGAAATTCCGCAAGGAAGACGGGACCTTCGACGTCGACGGGTTCAAAAAGGCGGTCCGGCTGTTCATCATCGCCCAGGAGATCCTGGTCGACAACGGCAGCTATCCGGACAAGGCGATTGCGATCAACAGCCATCGGTTCCGTCCGCTCGGTCTGGGTTTCGCCAATCTCGGCTCGCTGGTGATGAGTTTGGCGTTGCCCTACGACTCGGACCAGGCTCGCTCTCTGGCCTCGGCGATCAGCGCGGTCATGACGGGAACCGCCTATGCGGTCAGTGCCGAGATCGCCGAACTTAAGGGGGCGTTCGCGGAGTTCGACAAGAACAAGGACCCCATGCTGAAGGTCATCAACATGCACCGCCAGCATGCCTACGACATCCCCGAGACGCATTGCCCCGACTACCTGCGAAACGCGGCCAAGGACGCCTGGGACCAGGCGCTCGACGCCGGCAGCAAAGTCGGTTTCCGCAACGCCCAGACGACGGTCCTGGCGCCGACCGGGACGATCGGCTTCTTGATGGACTGCGACACGACGGGGATCGAGCCGGACATCGCCCTGGTCAAGTACAAGCTCCTGGCCGGCGGCGGCATGCTCAAGCTGGTCAACCGGACCGTTCCCATGGCCCTCGAACGGCTGGGCTACACCCCGGACGACATCAAGACCATCTGCGACTACATTGACGAGCACGAAACCATCGAGAACGCGCCGAAGCTCATCGAGGATCATCTGCCCGTCTTCGACTGCGCCTTCAAGCCGAGAAACGGCAAGCGCTTCATCAAGTACCAGGCCCATCTGAAGATGATGGCCGCGGTGCAGCCGTTCATCTCCGGCGCGATCAGCAAGACGATCAACATGCCCAAGGAGAGCACGACCGAAGAGATCATGGCCGCCTACACCGAAGGCTGGAAGCTCGGCCTCAAGGCGGTGGCGATCTATCGCGACGGTTCGAAGCGTCTCCAGCCGGTATCGACCGACAAACACAAGGAGGAGAAGGCCAAAGCCGTGGCCGAAGCCGCTCCGGCCCGCCCGTTCCGCAGGCGGCTGCCCGATACGCGGCAGAGCATCACGCACAAGTTCTCCGTTGCCGGACACGAAGGCTACCTGACGGTGGGGCTATACGAGGACGGTCAGCCTGGTGAGATGTTCATCACTATGGCCAAGGAGGGCAGCACCGTCGGTGGCCTTATGGACGTAATCGGCACGTGCACGTCGATGGCGTTGCAGTACGGCGTGCCTCTGATCACCCTGGTGGACAAGTTCCGCCACGCCCGGTTCGAGCCGTCGGGAATGACGTCGAACCGCGACATCCCGTTCGCCAAGAGCCTGATCGACTACATCTTCTGCTGGCTGGGCTGCCAGTTCATCCCGGGCTA
>CAZOFX010000100.1:0-21221 GCA_964579055.1 uncultured Pirellulales bacterium | reverse complement strand
TGAACGAGCAGCCGTGGGTGTATCGCTACGTCTTCGGCAAAGGACACAAGCCCACGCCGATCCGCATCATCTCGACGTTCCTCGACCCGGACACGTACATCGTCTCGGCCGCCAGGATGAAGACGCACGACCGGGCGGTGACGACGCTGTCGCTCAAGAACGTTCTGCTGGCGGCGCCGCTGAACGACTATAAGACCAACGACAAATGGCTGACCCATGCGGAGTACAACTTCTCGCCGAAGGCACTGCTCCACTTCAATATGTTCCACCTGGCCCAGGAAATCTATCCTGATCTGGGTGTGGTCGACGGCTTCGTGGCGATGGAAGGCAACGGCCCCGTGGGCGGCACGCCGGTCGACGCGCGGATAGCGCTGGCCAGCCTCGATCCGCTGGCGCTCGATGTGCTGACCACCAAACTGATGGGCTTTGACCCCGGCAAGATCATGTACCTGACGTCGCTGGCCGAGGCGGGAATGGGACAGGGCGACCTCTCGAAGGTCACTGTCCTGGGCACGCTGGCCGAGGAATGTCAGTTTCGTTTCAAGCCTCATGAGAGGCTCATCGAGCCCTACGGCTTGGGCTGAGCGGAAAGGGCGGTTATGCAGGAGAGAGCGGATCGAACCGGCACGGTCGCCCAGTCACCGCCGGTGACCGGCGTGCCGGTCCGACCCCACTGAGATGAAAGGCCGTCCGTCCGATACCGGAATGGAGAACGAGGGACCGTTCGAGCGCGACGGCCGGAACCTCGCTCTGCTCATCGTCCTGGCGCTGGGTTTGGGAATCTATCTGGCGATTGTCACCCCATTTATCTCCAGAGATGGCGTCCTCTATATCAACATGGCGAGGACTCTCTCCCACGATCCCCTGCGCACGGCACAAACGTACCCGGCGGGCTATCCGTTTCTGCTGCACGTCGCCCATCGGGTCGGGACCCTGTTTGGGGCCGGTGATACGCCCACGGCGTGGGTCATTCCCTCGCTGGCTGTAACGCTGCTGTTGCGGCTGTTGGCGTTGATTCCGTTGTACCTTCTCAGCCGGATGCTGGTGGGGGCGCGAAGGGGCTTCTGGGCCCTCCTGATCCTGATCGTTCTACCGTATCCGGCCCACCACGGCAGCGACGTGCTGCGAGAATGGCCGTTTCTGTTCTTCCTGGCCCTCGGTGTCTGGCTCACGTTTCTGGCCCTTCACCGCCGGCGATGGTGGCTGTTCGGGCTGATTGGTCTCGACGCGGGACTGGGTTATCTGATCCGCCCGGAATGTGCCCAACTGGTTGTCTACGCCCTCATCGGTCTGGCGGTCGTCCTCGTGACATCGCGGTCTCAATGTCCGCCGCAGTTGGCGGTTCGTACGCGGGCCTTGGTCGGAGCCGCCGTTCTTCTGCTCCTGGGTTTCGCGATTCCGGCCGCCCCTTACGTGGCCTGGTCGGGACTGCCGACCGCTCGGAAGCTGGACCCTCCTGAGTTCAACCGGGCGCCGGTCATCACTTCTGTCGGCGGCCGGACCGTCCACTACGAGCCATTGCGATTCGAGGTTGCCGCCGGATCGCTTCTGGAGATGCCGATCGAGGCATTCGATCCCGATGGGGACTCAATAACGTGTTCCGTTGTCGCGGTGCCCCTCGGTGCGCGGCCCGTGTACCGGCTTTGCCTGAGCGCTACCGGCGACAGCCTCTGGACGATCTCCGACCGCCAGAAGAGCCTGCTCCTGACTCGCTACCGGCCGGGTGTGTGGGAGTATGACGGCACCCGCGGCTACGTCTACGCCGAGCCGAATCCGGCAACGGGGCTCCTTCCGGTCTACGGGTTCTGGTCGCCGGTGCTCGATCGGCATTTCTACACCCTCTCCGAGTCGGAGCGAAAGGCGGTGGTCGAGGCCGAGCCACAGAACCAATGGCAGAGCGAAGGTGTGGCGTTCTACGCCTTCGGCGAGGACCATCCGCCGGCCGACGCGATTGCGGTCTACCGATTCCGCGATCGTGCGGGTGAGCGCACATGGGCGATGGAAGGTGACGAGAACCTGGTGCGTGACGCCTTCGCTTGGTATGCCCATGCGGGTTCGACGCCGCCGGCCGGGCTGACCGTGGAAGGCAACGTCATTCGGTGGAGGCCGGCGTTGGACCAGCGGGGCATCCATCAACTGAACCTCATCGTGGACGACGGTCGTCTGCAAAGCTGCCAGTTGGCTCAGATCGACGTGGGCGACGCGCAGCCGATGCACGCAGGGGTGTTGGCAGGAGCCGCGCAGGGCAGCCTGAAGGCGTTCGGGCATCTGGCGAACTCGGTCTTCCGCAGCATCAGCGACAATCTGATGCAGTACTTCCTGGTGCCGCTGTGCGTGGGCCTGTGGTTCCGCATGCGCCGCGAGGCCGGACCGTACGAGCGGGCGTTGACGATTGCCATCGTCTCTGTGAACATCCTGCTGATGCTCGGCCGATACTTGTGGATTCAGCCGGTCGTGAGCAGCCGCTACAGCCTGGGGCTGGTGGCCCTGACCATTGGCTACGTACCGGTGGGTCTCGATGTGATCGCGCACTGGCTCGCCAGGCTCGTCGCGCGGCAGGGTGGGCAGGCAGTGCCCGAGCGGACGCTGCAACGTCGCTGGTTTTGCCTTCTCGTCGCGATTGGTGTGGGAATCTGCGTTCCAAAACTCCTGTCGCCTGGAGACGACAAGGACCGGGCCTTCCTTGCGGCGGCCCGTTGGCTGCGGCACAACACGACGGCCGACGAGGTGATTGCGGCGGCTGACCGGCGGATCGGATTCTATGCCGAGCGGACGCAGATGCCCTACGAACAGTCCGTCGATCTGCGGGAGGTGGACTACATCGTGACGGTATCTCGCCCGGGCGAGCCCGACGGTGTGCCGTCGGACTGGGTTCCGACATTCTCCACTCCGCTCGATTCCGACGGCGAAAGCCGACTGACAATCCTTGGACGCCCGTGAGGATGCATTTGTCGGCGCGTCATTTGCCGGGGCTTGGTTTGGCGTTGAAGAGCCAGCGACGCCAGGCGAGCAGGGCGCTCAGGAAGATCCCGATGTAGATGAGCAGGTTCGTCAGAGGGGAGCACTCGCGGGCGAAGTGCTTTTTGTGGAACAGGACCATCGCCCGATAGAACTCGTACGTCGTCTTGCGGTTGTTGGTCCGGCAGCCCACGCCCTTGTAGTGGACGATCTGGGCATGCGGGTAGTACATGACCTTCCACCCGGCCTTCTTGGCGCGAACGCACCAGTCCATGTCTTCACCGTAGATGAAGAAATTCTCGTCGAGCACTCCGATGACGTCCACGACACTCTTGCGGATCACGAGGAAGGCCCCGGAGACGGCATCGACCTCATGGGGCTTGTTCGGGTCGAGGTAGGTCAGATTGTACCGGGCCATCGTCTTGCTGTGGGGGAACAGACGACTCAGGCCGGTGAGGCGATAAAAGGCGACCCTTGGCGTCGGGATGCTTCGGCGGCAGGCCAGTTGAAGCGACCCATCCTCGTTCAGGACGCGACAGCCGGAGACGCCGACGTCGGGGTGTTCGTCCATGAAGTGGACCATCTTGTCGATCGCGTGGTCCCGGACGACCGTATCGGGATTGAGCAGCAGGATGTAGTCCGATGTGCACTGGATGATGGCCTGGTTGTTGGCCTTGGGGAAGCCGACGTTTTGATCGTTTTCGATCAGGTGAACCTCGCGGAAGTTCTGTCTGACCATCGAGACGCTGTCGTCGCTGGAACGGTTGTCCACCACCCAGATGTCGAAGGCCGCCTCTGTCGTCTCGCGATAGACCGACTCGATGCACTCCTTCAGGAGCGCTTCGACGTTGAAGCTGACGATCACGATGGAAATGGAAGATCGGCCTTGCGGCATAGGTCCCCGGCGTCAGAGAATCCCTGGTTCATCATACGGTCGCGAGGACATCGCAAGAAACACCTCACGGCGTCCCTGGCGGTGCATCTTACCTCAGAAGAGCTTGTCCTTCCAGGTGTCAGGCGTCTTGTCGTTGATGATCTCCAGGTCGATGTGGTACTTGAAGGGCCTCGGGCCGCGCTGGCGAATATACTCAATGACGGCCGCCAGGCCGTCTCTGAGTTTGACCTGGGTTTCGTAGTTCAGAAGCCTCCTGGCCTTGTCGGCCGAGCAGTTGGCCAGCACCACTTCCTGCGGCCTGTGTCTGACGTACACCGGGCGCACGTCGAAGTCCAGCAGTTCCCCGATCGTCTGCGCCAGCTCGTTGATCGTGACGAATTCGTCGTCCGGCCCGATGTTGATCACCTCGCCGTTGACGGACGGTTCGATGGCCAGCCGTTTGAGGATCTTCACATCGTCCTGGATGAAGCTGAAGCACCGTTTCTGGTTGCCGTCCCCGTAGATGATCGGCTGGCGGCCCTGAAGCATCAGGTTGACCATGATGCTGGCGACGTTGCGATACGGATCGTCGTACTTCTGTCGCGGACCGATGATGTTGTGCGGGACCGCGATGACGTATTCCATCCCGTGTACGCCCGCGAGGTTCTCCAGCAGGGCCTCGGAGCTGAGCTTGCCGATGCCGTACGGGTCTTGCGGCCTGGGGACCATGTCCTCGGTGAACGGCACGGTGTCCTGGGTTCCATAGCGCGCCATGCTCGAACAGAAGATGAACCGGCGCACGTGGTTGGCGATGGCGGCGCTGATCATCGAGACGGAGGCCTGAACGATGTTCTTGGTGATGAAGAAAGGACTGAAGACGCTCAATCCCTCGTAGGCGCTGGCAGCGCAGTGGTAGACGACGTCGCAGCCCCCGGTGATCTTGACCATCGAGTTGTGGTACGTGCAGTCGTACTGGTGGAATTCGACGCCGGTCGGCACGTTGTCGAGGTAGCCGCCCGTGAGATTGTCGCATCCGACGACCTCGTGGCCATCGGCCAGAAAGGCATCGGCCAGATGACTGCCGAGAAACCCAGCGACGCCGCTGATAAAGATCCTCATTCATGCCTCCGACGGATGAATATGCCGACATCGTGCCTCCGATCCACGTCGGCTGGCATCGTGATGAGGAAGCTCTGCAAGAGATCCTCCTCAGATACCGTTTGGCATGGGCCGGGCCCGCGCACACAAGCCGACCGACGCGGAATCGAGCACAACAGTATACCGCCGGTAAAGGGGCCCGTAAATAGTGGCCTCATTCCTTTCCGGCGTGCTCGGCGTCCGACCCGTCGTCGTTCCGCCCGTGTGCCCTGGGCCGGTTGAGCATGGCATAGAGCTCCTGTTGCCGCTGCGCGATTCGGTCCAGGGAGAATTCCGTCTGGACGCGTCGGCGGGCAGCGCTGGTCATGGCTTCGATCTGGTCGGGTGTTCTCGCCAGGTGCTCGAGCACCGCTGCGGCGATCGCTTCGGGGCTGTGCGGCGGCACGATGGTGCCGGTCCGGCCGTCGGCGACCAGTTCCGAGACGGCGCCGACGTCGGTGGCCACTACGGGCAGCTTCATGGCCATCGCTTCGAGCACCGCGTTCGGGCAGGACTCGCGAATCGACGCCAGGACGAAGACGTCGAGCGCCGCCAGCATCGATGGAATGTCGTCACAAAATCCCGTGTAGATCACGTCGCGTTCGAGGCCCAGCGCGGCGGTCAATTGCTGCAATCGCTCCCAATAGCCGGGGGTGGTCGTCAGTCTTCGTCCCACCACGATGAACCGGGCATCAGGGACGTGCTTCTTGATTCGTACCGCCGCTCTGAGGAAGTCCTCATGTCCTTTGAAGGGGTTCAGGTTGCCGACGATGCCGATGAGCGGGCCGGCCAGCGGGACATGCCACCGCTCTCGCACGCGGCGCCGGGCCTCGATGCCGTGGCGATCCGGGTCGAACACCGTCGTATCGGTGCCGGTGTGGAGCACCGCCGTCTTCTGTCGCAATAGCGGGTGCGAAGCGGTGCGGGCCTGGCGAAGGCATTCGCCCTGGATGACGACCGTGGTCGCAAGCCGGGCCACGAGAGGCAGGAGCACGAGCTTGACCGCGCGGGGCAGATGATCGTTGTAACACCAAAGAACCGGAACGCGGCACAGCCAGGCCGTCAGGGCGGGCGGCACGTTCAGCACCCCGTCCACGTCGACGACATCGATCCGCCTGGACCGGATGAGTCTGCGGATGCGCAGAATGTTCCACGGAAGCCAGAGCAGGAAGGCGAGCAGGTTGAGGATCGGGTTCCGGCGGCGGAGGAACAGCAAGTGCCTCAGATGGAAGTGCTCGAAGGGACACGCTGGACCGGATTCGTTTGTCTCGGGCCCGAAGAGGAAGACTGTCTCAATGCCCTCGGCATGCAGGCGCTCCGCGATCACGAAACTCAGGCGGTGCGGTCCGCCGAAACGCGGGTCGGCGATGCACTTCAATATCCTCAGTCGGACATTCATCGAGCACTACAGTCCCTCAGCCCCCGTCTCCGGAAGCCGAGAGCGGAAGAGCAGATATCCGAAGAACGCCTGCAAGTAGTACTGGTTGGATATCAGCAGGTGGTCGTAGAACGTGAAGACGATCACGATAAGAACGATCAGGTAGAAGTTCAGATACGGGACGGACTGTCCGGCCCGCCGCCGCAGGCCCGCCGCCAGAAGCCCCAGCAGGTACGGGATGACGGCTATGCCGACGAAACCGAAATCCTCGTAGATGTTGCGCAGATACGTGTACACGTTCGCCATGTACGGAATGTAGATCTTCTCCATGTACATGATGCTCATGGCATCGGGCGGTGGAACCAGATGGGCGCGGGCCAGCCACTTGTATATGGGCAGGAAGACACTCTCCCCGAGGCGCCATTGGCCGTCGTGGGTCTTGAGGAACTCGCCGAACGCCGCCAGGGGGGAGGCGAGATACCAGTAGATCGAAAGGAAGAATCCCCTCCAGCGGTTGGCGGGATCGTAGTTGGAGCCTTTGCGGAGCAGAACGTCGACCAATACGAACAAGACGACCAGGGCCACGGCCGGGACGACCAGGTGCATGACGACTTCACGAGACCGTCGAGTGCGGTAGTGCTGATGCATGAACAGATAGGAGAGCACCATGAAGGCGATGTTGATCGTGACTTCCTTTCGTGCGAGGCTGAGCAGGCCCACGCCCAGCGTGGTCAGCAGGAACAGCGCCACCGTCGCATAGCGCCGTCGCCCCCGGCCGAGATAGAGCAGAATGCCCAGCAGGACGAAGCCGATGGAAAATACGCTGCACGTCACGGTGATGGCGATGGTGCAGGCCCGAATGGCGATCAGGTCCGGCGTGATCGGACGGGTCAGCGTCTCTCGCCACAAGATGGAGTCGGTGACGAGGCGCAGCAGATCGATTTCGTATGTTCTGGCCAGGACCACCACGCGCAGGGCGGAAAAAGCCACCGCCAGCAGCCCGAAAACGAGGGTGATGTTCAAGTAGCGTCGGAGCGATTTGGCGCTCAGTGGAGAAGCAGCGGCCCAATAGAGCCGGTCGGGTTCGGTCTTTCTGCGTCCGATGCGCTGCCAGGTCAGGCAGCCCAGCACAAAGGCCAAGACGCTCAGAGCCACCGCCCAGTAGACCAGAGGCGTCGGCGTGGGGAAGAACCTGGTGTTCACTCCCGCCACGTACAGGATCACGACCGGGATCCATATAGCCAGGTAGAGGAACAGCGGATTCACGAGATATCGAGCCATGTGTGTATTTGTTCCCTCTTGCCCAGGCGGCCGGTGAGCCCATCGGCAATCGCGCGGAGGACCAAGGCCGTGCCGCGCGGACCGTGGCGTAACCCGAGCGTCAGACTCAGGACAATCAACTTGAGGTTCCTCAGCCATCGGAAATTGAAGTGGCCATTCACGATCAGCATATTGCGGATGTGATAGTACTGCTTCCAGTCGAACGCGTCAACTCGCGGCTTCGGATGGTACGCCTTGCTGTCGACGACGGTATACAGGTCGAGCTTCCTGGCGGCCCGCCAGAGGAAGTCCTGCTCGTCGCCCCGGATGAAGAACTCCCTGTTGGGCAAACCGATCTCCCCGAGTGCGCCGACGGGAACGAGCGTCCCGTTGAATGGACAGGCCCAACGGTAGACTCCATCGTGTACCTTGTCGGTCACTTCCGACAGACGCCAGTGGTACACACCCAGCCGGGGATGGCCCCTCTTCGTGATCTCCTGGAGCGGGAAGGCCAGTGTGTCACCGTCCGCATGGTCCTGGGAGAGAACGGTGCAGTTCAGCAGGAAGGGACGAGTCGAATTTCTTGCCAGAGAGTGCTCCCTGGCGACCAGTGCCTCCAGCGCATCGTCGGCGGGCAGCAGGTCGTCGTCCATCAACCACAGCCAGTCGAAGCCCGCCGCCGCGCCGCGCTTCATCCCCTCGTGAAAGCCGCCTGCGCCGCCGGTGTTCTCAGGCATCTTCACGTAGTGGATCTCGACGCCCCCGTCTCCCGGGGACGGCAGGTCGACGGTTTTGACCTGCTCGCACACGTCTTCTGCGTGAAACGCAGTCGGCGCGATCAGGCTTCTGTTCACCAACTCCTCAGACGTCCCGTCCGTGGAATCGTTGTCGATGATGTAGATGGCGTCGAGTCGACGGCTCTGCCCCAGCAGCGCTTCGAGGCACCGCATCAACAGGGCCTTCCTGTTGTACGTGACTACAATTGCGGCGATCCGTTCTCGTTCTTTCTCAGCCATTGGTCCGGATCTCTTCGCACACAGCCAGGGCGCGCTCGACGACCTGATCCATGTTCAGATACTCGTACTGAGCCAGTCGGCCGACGAAGTGGACACGCTCCAGCTCATCGGCCCTGGCCTTGTACCGCTCGTACAGCCGGCGGTTGGCCTCGGTGGGGACAGGATAGCATGGCCGGCCTTCGGCCGCCCCGTATTCATAGCAGATCGTCGTCTGAGGATGCTTCTGTAGCGTCAGGTGCTTGAACTCCGTGATGCGGATATAGTCCTGTTCGCCGGGATAGTTGACGACCCCGGCGTCCTGGAATCGCTCCACGTCGAGCGTCTCGAATCGGAACGCAAGACTTCTGTAGGGCAGGTGGCCAAGAACGTGGTCGAAGTATTCGTCGATAGGCCCCGTGTAGATGAGCCGGCCAAACCGTTCCGACGTCGCGACCGATCGATAGTCCGTGTGGAGGCGAAGAGTGATGCGGGGCGACGCGATCATGCGCTCGAACGTCCGCGTGAAGCCATCCCTGGGTACACCCTGATACGGGTCGTCGAAGTACCGTGTGTCCCTGTCGAATCGGATGGGCACCCGCCGGGTGACCTGGGGCGCCAGCTCGTGAGGGTAGAGACCCCACAGTTTCTTCGTATAGTTCTCATAGAACAGCTCGTACAACTCCTGACCGATCTGGGAGACCACGACGTCCCGTGCGTTTTCGATCCGCTCAACTGGCACGCGCCGCTCGGCATAGAACTCACGGGCCTGCGCGGCCGTGAACGGACGGTCGTACAGTCGTTCCAGCGTATCGAGATTGATCGGCAGATAGACCGCCCGAGCTCCGACCCGCGCCAGGACGCGATGGACGTATCCGTTCCAGTCCGTGAAGCGGCTGACATAGTCCCAAACCTCTTTGGCGTGGGTGTGGAAGATGTGCGGGCCGTACTTCTGAACGACAATACCACGCGTGTTGGTGAAATCGAATGCACTGCCTCCGATGTGATCGCTGCGTTCGACGAGCAGGACCTTCTGCCCGAGCCCATTGGCCAGTCTTTCGGCCAGGACACAGCCGGCCCAGCCGGCGCCGACAATCAGGCAATCATAGACCATGATCCGGCTCCGCGTTCCTGTGCCGCCGGAAGACGTCCAGCCCGTTCTGTCGCAGAGCGACGTATGTCGCGATCGCGATCGATGCTTCCGTCAGCAGCACGGCGATGCTGACGCCGATATGGTGCAGAGGCGCGACGAGGGCGAAGACCAGAATGACATTCACGACGCCTGCGATGGCCAGAATCTTGGTCAACGTCTTCTTCAGTCCGAAGTTGATCATGATCTGCACGCCGAAGATGTTGCTCAGGCTGCACACGAAAGGCAACAGCGACAGGATGCGTATGACCGGTACGCTGGCGTCGAACTGCTCGCCCAGGATCAATCTGCCGAGCGGTTCGGCCGCGAAGAACAGTCCCACCGACAGGGCCAGCGTGATGATGCCTACGATCTCGGTCATTCGCGCCGCGAACGCCAGTGCGGCGTCCTTCGATTCGGCCGCCAGCTTGCCGATATAGGGATACACCGCCTGCGAGAGAGGCAACTGAAGCCCCTGGATCGCTCGCACGATCTTCTCGCCGGCGACATAGTAGGCGACGAACGTGTTGTTCGTGAACAATCCCAGGATGACGGTGTTGCTCGTGGTGTACAGCGTGATCGACATCTTGGAAACATACAGGTGCCAGCCTTCGACGAGTTCCTGTCTCAGGAGGGCCCGTGATGGCAGTACCAGGTGGACGGGGAACTCTCTCAGGGCTACGAGCAAGCCGGCGACGCCCATAGCGATCGTTCCGATCGACTGAAGCACCGGAACGTAGATGTAATCGTCGCTGCGCCGGATGAACGCGAAGATCGAGACGGTGATCGCCAGCTTCGAGAGGATCGTCAGGATGGCGGTGTACTTCATCCGTTCGAGACCCTGGAACAGCCAGATCGGAAACAGGCACTGCCCGATGACGGTGCCGAACGCCAGAAGGTAGACCGCCCAGTCGCCTCGAAGCTTGGGCACGGCAAGAACCGCCGCTACCAGTGCGACGAGGCTCGCGACGGTCAGCAGCAGCTTCAGGAGCATGACCGCCGAGAAGATCTCCGACAGTCTCCGCGGATCGTTCCGGCACAAGGAGATCTCCCGCGTCGCGGAGAGATTGAATCCGTAGTCCGTCAGAATGACGAGATACACGGCGATGGCATGGGCCAGCTCGACCAGTCCGAATCGCGAGGGGCCCAGGACGCGGACCAGATAGGGCAGGGTGATCAGCGGCGCCAGATAGGTTGCCACCTGAAGCACGCTCAGCGAGAAGAAATTGCCCAGGAGTGTCCGGTGCTTTTGCCACGTCGCTTTGAGCGTCTTTGACATCTTGGGGGGCAGTCCTTTTGTGCAGGTTGGCCAGTCAATCGGGCATCCGCCGTCGGCGCTGCGGCCCCGGCCGACGGCGCAAGTATAGGTATGTCAAGGCCCTATGTCAAGGTCGCCACGGCCCGAATGGAGCACGGGCGCCATTCCGATCAATCCAGTCTGCATTTTTCGATTCACATTTCGCTATCTTATCCAGAATTCCCTAATTAACACCGCCGGAATAACCGATACAGACGGAAGAACGACAGGAGCAGATCCATGGATTGGAGAATGACTCTGGATGGCACGTTATCGGATCTTCTGAGCAAGCGCAACATGGTGCTTCTGCTGGTGTTCTGGTCGGCAGGTATTGTCGCAGTCGGCCTCCACGCGGGACTGTCCAAGCAATCGGGCAACGCAGGGGTTCCCTCAGACTGCGTTTCTCGATTGGAACGCAATGAGACGGGCGCTCTGACGACATGGCGGAAAAACGGCTCGTCCGAGGCTGGTGCCCCTGCGTACAGGATCGCCTTCGACAACCTCCGGGCCGAGAACGGCGATCTGGGGGTTCTCAAGACCGCTTCGCTCAAGGTCGTGTACGTCGAGAATCTTCGGGCGGCGCTGTTTGCAGACACTGTAGAGCTTTCTGGTTTCCATGCTCTCCTGGCGCCGCGCCAGGGCGGTGCGTCGAGCGCCAATCCGCTGGGTCTTCTCAACGAGATGGAAGAATCAGTCGCCGAGTGGTCGATTCCGGTCGACATGGCAAACACAACCGAAGTCCGGATCAGACAACTGGATTGGAGAATCTCCCAAGGCGACGAGACGGTCTTCCACGTGCGGTGCCAGCACGCGACATTGCGATCCGATACGTCCCGGATGGTGCTGCGGGGACATGTCACGGTGACGACGCCGGAGGCGGTCCTGGAGAGCAACTGCGTGGAGATGGATGCGAAGGATGAGTCCATCGTCGTGCCAGGGCGGTACTCGTTGAGGTGCGACGGAGCAGCTCGCACGGGACGGGGCGCGCGCTTGAGCACGGCGCTGAAGCCGGCGGATGGAGACTCCGCGACAATGGAAGGGGACCAGGGATGGGGAAACAGATTGCAGCTTGGATCGTTTTGACCTGTTGCGGCTTACCCGTTGCGGCCGCCGGCCTCTCGGCGAACGACTACGCCCTGGCCGGCCGCATGCACATGGGCCAGTGGACGGCCACGGGTCTCGCCGACGCGTACGACATCTTTGATGCCGGGATCGAGGACGCCAATTGCCCTGACTGCAGAACGGACCGCGAGCTGGTCTTCCTGCGGGCGATGACCGAGGCCGCCATGCTCTTCCTCGACCACCGGGATGTCCTGGATGCCGACGAATTCCTGGACCTGGCAAACGGATTGGGGGTCTCGCTGGCCATCGATGCGCTCGACGGCATCCGCTCAAGAGAATCGGACGAGCCGATCGGCCCACAGCCGCTGCCGCCTGAGAGGGACCCGAACCACGTGCGCCGGGCGCTTGGCGAGTCGATTCTGCCTCGGTTGGAGTCGATCCTGCGGGAACTGGATTCCATCGAGGATATGCCCACACCGTTCGTGATGTACATGTCGCCGGAGGAGACAGGACTGAATGGGGATCTGGAGATCGACTATGGGGACGTGCTGATTCTCAGAGGCTTGTTCCTGGCCTACAAGGGGATGCTGGAGGCACAAATCGCATGCGGTGAGAAGCCGTATGTCTATGAGGCACTCTCGTATCGATTCGACCTTCAGGAGACCGGCGGGGACGGCAATCTTCTGATCGAATGGGCGCGGCGTCTGGCGGACTGGCCGGTCCGGGAGGTAGACGCCAACGGCCTTGCGTCAATCCGGCAGGCCCGACAGGATTGGATCGCCGCGATCACCTGGTACATGGACGCCCTCGAATACCTCGCCCTGGAGGATAATCCGCCGGGCGCCGATCCCCAGGAGGACGAACTGACGTACATCGATGCGACCAACCTGCCTCAACTGGATGTCTACGTGAACGTGCTGGTCACGCTTCGCAGCTACTTGCGGCGGGATATGGCAGGCCCGGAGCCGATCGTCACGACGCGAACCTACGAGGTCCGGGACAGCGAGGCAGCCCCTGTAGGGGAATTGGCTCTCGTCTTCGCGGGAACCCGTTTCGAAGGTTCCCGAGGCTCTCTGAGACGGCCGGACGGAAACGTGATGGAGGTCGAGTGGTTTGGCCTGCTCGACGGCGACAGCGTTGGAATCAGCCTCTTCTCACCCGACCGTCAGGCGGAGGCTTGGCTGGAGGGCGCCATCGACAGCGAACGCTGCGCCATCGTAAACGCATCGCTGGATTTCTGGGGCGCCGATCGCCAACCGCCGGGAGAGCCTGTGGCCCTGCCGAGTGTCCAAACACGGACGGAGATGTCGCCCACCGCCTCCGAGGCCGCCATAGGCCGATTCTGGAACCCAGACCGGCCGGAGGAGTGGCCTGGGGTCGCATCTCTTCCCGATTGAGAGACCCGATCTGTATTGCGCAGCGTGGGTGAAGGGCGGTTCGATCTGACCGAATGGTCCTTCCGACTGTATGGGGTCGGCTCAGAAATCCTGCCAGCTACCGCATCGCGGAGGAAATCAGAGTGCCAGTTGTAGCCTGGGCACCCGCTCGGTAGAATGCCGCGCTACGGTGTTGTCCGAGCCCTGCGCGGAGGGATGTAAACCGCGTGTTCATTCCCATGTCGCAGTGGGGAGAGCCAGGATGATCGGTAGCATGTTTCTTGGGGTGGTCGGGGGCCTGGGGCTTTTCCTCTACGGAATGGTCCAGATGTCGGACGGATTGAAGAAGGTCGCGGGCCGCAAGCTCAAGATTGTCCTGGAAACGATGACGAAGAACACCTACATCGGTTTTCTCGTCGGACTGGCGGTGACGGCATTCATCCAATCGAGCTCTGCAACGACAGTCATTGTTATCGGACTGGTCAACGCGGGGCTGCTCACCCTCAAACAATCCATCGGCGTCACGATCGGCGCCAACGTGGGCACGACCGCCACCGCGTGGCTGGTGTCCATCGCGGGTTTCGGAGGGCTCACGGTGGAGTTGTACGCCCTGCCGGCCGTCGGGCTGGGGTTCCTGCTCCAGGTGGGCGGCCGCTCGCGGGCGATGAAGAGCACGGGCACGATTCTGCTCGGTTTCGGGTTGCTGTTCCTCGGTATCGAGTACCTGAAGGAGGCATTCGGGCCGCTCGAAAAGAGCGTGCGGGTCCAGGAGATCTTCGTCGCGTACGGGAGCAACCCCTTCTTCGCTGTTCTTGCGGGGTTGGGCCTGACCATGCTGATCCAGAGCAGTTCCGCGTCGATCGCCATCGTGCAGTTGCTGGCGATGGGCGGCGCCTTCGGGACCAACTGGCAGATGGCGCTCGATCTGTCGATCCCGTTCGTGCTGGGCGCCCACATCGGCACGACGATCACGGCCCAGCTTGCGGCCCTTCAGGCCAATCGCACGGCCAGGCGGGCGGCCTGGGCGCACACCATGTTCAATGTCTTGGGCGGAGCAATTGTCTTTCCGTTCGTTCTCCTGGGTTGGTACGGCGTCTTGGTGGATTTCCTGATCCCGTGGGAACTCTCGGCGAAGACGATCGCGGGGTGCATCGCTGTGGCACATACGATGACCAGCGTGATTTACTCCGTCATCTTCTTGCCGTTGGCGACGGTACTGGAAAAATCGGTGCTCCGAATCGTGCCGGTGCGGCCGTCCGAGATAGGGGCGCAGGCCGTGGTCCTCGAACGCCATTTGCTCCACACACCGGCCATCGCGCTGGAGCAAGCCCGGCGGGAGATCGTGCACATGGCCACGGTCGCCAAGAGCGGTTTCACGGATGCGGTGGCCGGCCTGCTCGGCGACGAGAAGAAGAAGCTCGAGGCGGCCCAGGTCGCGGAGGCATTCACCGACACGCTCCAGTATGAGATCACGAATTACCTGACGGAGCTGTCCCGCAAAGAGCTTTCCGAAGACGTCGCCAGCGGTCTGCCGGTGCTGTTGCACACGGTCAACGATCTCGAACGAATCGGAGATCACGCGGAGAACGTCGTCGAGATTGCGATACGCAAGATCGAACAGAAGATCGCGTTTACCGACTCGGCGCTGGCGGAGATCAGTCAGCTCCGTGGAGAAATCGAGGGCATGTTCGACCGGGTCATCGAGGCCCTCCAGAACGATGACGCCCAGGCGGCCAGGTCCGCCTTGCCGAACGAGCACAACCTCAACCGGATGCAGATTGAGTTCCGGCGCAGCCACGTTCAGCGGATGCAGGAAGGACTGTGCACGGCGGAGTCCGGACTGATTTTTATCGATCTGGTCGACAACGTCGAGAAGGTGGGCGATCATCTGACGAATATCGCCCAGGCGGTTATCGGCGGGCTGCAATGGGACGGCATCGAGCTGAAGGCGTCCCTTCCCAAGTAGACGGGGAGTGGCGCCGACATCGTGACATCTGCGGATCGCGGCGAGGGGGCTGTGTCGTTCGAGGTGGCGGCTCGGAGCGTTGCCTGCGACGACTCTCCGGGTCGATGATCCGATTGCGGCCGGCGCGATTTCAGGGGTCTTCTGAGGCGCGGATTTGCTCGGCGAAGGACGCGGCAATCATCGCGTTGACCCATGTCCGATAGTGGCTGCCGGAATGGGGATTCATCGTAGGAAGACCTTCCATGGCCTCGCACACCGACCCGACGCGCCCGTGCCAATCCGCAAAGGCGACGTCATGGGAGCGAGCCCACTCTTTGAGCCACTGGTACGAGGGCGATGGATCACCCGGGAGGATGGCCCAACTGACCACCAGAGTGGCGTTCCATTGCGACGCGAGCTCCAGCAGTCTTGCCAGCGCCGGCTCCTCGAAGGCGGCGGGACACGGCGTCTGATGCCCGGATACCGGGGGTCTCGACGCAGCCAGACGACGTTTCCTCTGCACCGTTCGGATCCCGACCTTCAATCGTTTGCCGATCTCGGTGCCAACAGTCAGCCATTGAAGCGGTTTGAGCCAGGGACCCCAATGGGGATTGCCCTCGATGAGATGGCGGTGACGGTCTCCCTGGCGGAATTCGATGTCGTCGAGATAGTCGTTGTTGCAGCCGAGGAAGAGGATGTAGTCGGGCCGGCCCAGAATGTCGGCATAGCGACGCAGACAGAGCAGAGTTTGCTCCAAACCATAGCCGGAGAGCCCCAGATTGACGACGCCATAGGTCTGTTGATACGCGCCGTCCTGCATGTTGAGCAGCAGGTCAAGCTGGAAGGGGTAACACGCGTCCGCCGGCAGACCGATCCCCTGCGTGAACGAGTCGCCTGCCGCGAACACCAGCCGTTCGTACCGCTCAAAGGTCTCCTGGTAATTGACTGTGCCGAGCTCGTTCGCGTGCATTTCCTCGTGGTAGTCCGTCGTTCGCATGAACTGGATGCCGGGACGGAGACGGACTCCCAACTCCTCGTCGTATTGGTACAGCCCCATGACCCCGCCCGCCGTATAGAGCGGGAAGAAGCAACGCAGGATGAGTTCCACAAAGAACAAGGCCAGCAACGAGGCGAAGACGACCAAGCCAAGTCTGGTGAAGACTCTTCTCGCGGGGCGATCGGGCGGCTTGGCGTCGGCGGACGGGAATGCCTTCATGTGAATACGGCGACTCCTCTGTCATCGAATACACGGACTGGGCGCGGCGCCCGTGCGGGCGAAAAAACGGAGAGGGCGGGATTCGAACCCGCGGTACCGCAAGCGGTACACTGGTTTTCGAAACCAGCTCGATCAGCCGCTCCGACACCTCTCCGTGCCACAATCCGACAGGAGCCTGTCCGCGAGGCACGCCCGGCGAACAGACCCAAACCGGTGTTATTGTAGCCGCCATCGAGTTTGCGGCAAGCACAAAAGACAAGGCTGCCCGCATATCCACGCAAGGGCCGACGGAATTCGGATGCCATATGTACTTTCAAGTAAGAGAGTTACAACATGTGTCGCCTTGGATTTGCGAAATTGTCTTGCATGGGATGAATATAGATTCATAATATGAATATCGTGGTTAGCAGATGATTGCCAGTTCGTTTTGTGTGGTGTCTGTGGGTACGAGCCATGGCCGAAACGACGAGACCCTCCCGGAGGCAACGTGAGCGCCAGCGTCACAGGGACGAGATTGTGGATGCGGCGATGCGACTCTTCTCCGTGAAGGGCTTCCACAACGTCTCGATGCAGGAGATCGCGGCCGAGGCCGAGTTCGCCACCGGAACGATCTACAACTTCTTCGACAGCAAAGAGGCGCTGTATCGGGAGATCATGAACGAGGTGGCGGACAACGTTCTGTCGCTCGTGACACCGATCCTGGAAAGCAATGCGGACGAGCAGGAGAAGCTCGCCGGCTTCATCCGAGCGAGCATTCGCGTCTTTCGCGAGAACTCGGCCGCGATCCGTCTGTTTCTCCGGGCCAATCAGGGACCGTTGGCCCATATCGGCACAGCCCATTTTAGTGAAACGGCGGTCGAGGTTCATGACACGTTGCAGACGAAGCTCAGGCAGGTCTACGCCGCCGGGGTCCGCAAAGGAACGTTTCGTACCCTCGATCCGCGTGTGGTTTCGCTGGCCCTGGATGCCGCATTGCGCGCGATCATATTCTCCGTGGCCGAGGATACAGATGAGACTGCGCTGGAGCAGAAAGTCACCGACATCGAGGAGTTGTTCTTCCGAGGGATTCTGCACGACGCATGGAATCGGGCGGCAGGTATCAAGGCCGCTGCGGACAGATGAGGAAGCGGAACACTCGCCCGTTCGGGGCGTCTCTTTTCATCATTGGAGGTTTCGAATGCAATTGCGTGTAAGAGCTATGGTTCGAGGGATCCTGGTTCCGGCCATTCTGTTCAGCGGCCTGTTGCCGGGTGGGTGCCGCCGGCGGCAAGAAGTGGCAGCGGCCCCTGTCCCCGAGGTGACGGTTATGGCGGTTCAGCCTCAGCAGATCACATTGACCGCCGAGTTGCCTGGGCGCATCACTCCCTACCTCATCGCGGAAATCCGGCCGCAGGTTAGTGGGCTCATCCAGAAGCGACTGTTCAAGGAGGGGTCCGATGTGGAAGCCGGCCAGGTGCTGTACCAGATCGATCCGGCCCCGTTCCAGACGGCGGTGGACAATGCGGTGGCGAATCTTGAGGCCGCACGGAAAGCCGTGGATCGGGCGCGAGCGGGATTGAATGTCGGCATTGCCGGCGTTACCACGCGGCAGGCCATGGCGGCCTTCGCACGCACAAACCGACAGCGGTTCGAAGACCTGTTCGCGGACAAGGCCGTTTCCGCCAACGACCGGGACCGGGCCGTGACGGAAGCCGCGACGGCGGAGGCAGCTCTGCTGGCGGCCGAAGCGCAGGTCGAAAGCGACCGCACGGCGATTGCGGCGGCCGAAGCCGCCGTCCAACAGGCCGAGGCGGCCCTGAATGCGGCCCGCATCGATCTCGGCTATACGAAGGTTACGGCTCCCATCGCCGGGCGCATCGGACGATCCAACGTGACCGATGGCGCGATTGTCATAGCCTATCAGGCGGTCCCCCTGGCGACGATCCAGACGCTCGATCCGGTCTATGTGGATGTCCCCCAGTCCACCAGCGAGTTGCTGCGCCTGCAACGTCGCATGGCGGACGGCCACCTCAATTCGAATGGATCGGACCAGGACAAGGTCAAGCTCGTCCTCGAAGACGGCCAGGTGTACCCCCTGGAAGGCACGCTGCAATTCCGCGACATCACGGTGGACCCGACGACCGGGTCGTTCATCCTGCGGATCGTCGTTCCGAATCCGCAGGGCGTTCTTCTGCCGGGCATGTTCCTCCGTGCCCAGGTCCAGGAGGGCGTCAACCCTCAGGCCATTCTGGTCCCCCAGCAGGCGGTTTCGCGAAACGCGAAGGGAGACCCCTTTGCGCTGATTGCAGGTCCCGATCAGAAGGTCGAGCAGCGGATGCTCACGCTGGACCGCGCGATCGGCGATCAATGGCTCGTCAGCGCAGGATTGGCGTCCGGAGATCGGGTGATCGTCGAAGGGCTGCTGCGTGTGCGGCCCGGCGCGCAGGTGAAAGAGGTCCCCTTTGTCAGCCCACAGAAGTAGAACGCCTTGGTGAAGGATGCCGTCGCGCCGGCCGCCAAGTCGAACTAACGGAGACACACGATGCTATCGAGATTCTTTCTGGACCGGCCCGTTTTTGCCTGGGTCGTAGCCATCTTCTTCATGCTGCTCGGCGGGCTGGCCATCTACAACCTGCCGATCTCGCAGTATCCCCCGATCGCTCCGCCAGCCATCGCTATTGAAGCCTTCTATCCCGGGGCCTCGGCGCAGACGGTGGAAAACAGCGTCACGCAGATCATCGAACAGAAGATGACCGGCTTTGACGACATGCTCTATCTGTCCGGTAGCAGCGACTCCTCCGGGTCCTCGCGGGTCGAATTGACCTTCAAACCGGGGACCGATCCCGATCTGGCCTGGGCCAAGGTCCAGAACAAGCTCCAACTGGCCATGACCAGTCTGCCGGAAATGGTCCAACGCACTGGCGTCAAGGTCAGCAAATCCACTCGGAATTATCTGATTATTGTCGGGCTCGTTTCCGAGGACGGCAGCATGACCAACCACGACCTCCAGGACTACGCCGTGTCCAGCGTCGAGAAGGTTCTGTCGCGCGTGCCCGGCGTCGGCGAGGTGGAAGCGTTCGGTTCGCAGTACGCCATGCGCATCTGGCTGAACCCCGACAAACTCACGGAGTACCACCTGACGGTGGCGGAGGTGGTCGCGGCGTTGCAGAGCTACAACGTGGAAGTCTCCGCCGGTCAGTTCGGCGGGATTCCGGCGGTCGAAGGCCAGCGTCTGAATGCGTCCATCGTGGTCCAGAACCTCCTCCAGACGCCGGACCAGTTCGCCGCTATTCCTCTGCGGACCAATCCGGACGGCTCTACCGTGCGCGTCGAGGATGTCGGAAGAACCGAACTGGGGACGGAGGTCTACGATATTCAGGGTCGTTACAACGGTAAACCGATGGCGGCTCTGGCCGTCCGCCAGGCGCCCGGCGCCAACGCGCTGGCGACGGCCGATGCCATCAAGAGCAAGTTGGAGGAGATGAGCCGCTATTTTCCGACGGGGATGAGGGTCGTGTATCCCTACGACACCACGCCGTTTGTCCGGGTGGCCATTGGCGAGGCGGTCAAGTCCCTGTTCCAGGCCATCCTGCTGGTGTTCCTGGTCATGTGGCTGTTCATGGGCAACATCCGGGCCACGCTGATTCCGACCATTTCGGTGCCGGTGGTGCTGCTGGGCACCTGCGCGGCGCTGTGGGTGTTCGGTTTCTCCGTCAACATGCTGACCATGTTCGCCATGGTGATCTCCATCGGGCTGCTGGTGGACGACACGATCGTGGTGGTGGAGAACGTGGAACGGTTGATGAGCGAAGAAGGGCTTTCGCCCAGGGAAGCCACCGCCAGGAGCATGGACGAAGTCACCAGCGCTCTGATCGGCTTCTGCCTGGGGCTTTCGGCCTTGTTCGGACCGATGGCGTTCTTCGGCGGCTCCACCGGAATCATCTACCGCCAGTTCTCCGTAACCGTGGTCACGTCCATGGTGTTGTCGGTGGCGGTGGCCCTGATCCTGACGCCGGTGCTGTGCGCGTCGATTCTCAGGCCGGTGGCCAAAGGACATGAGGCGGCGGAAGTCGGATGGCGTCTGCTGCGCCCGTTCTTCCTCTGGTTCGACCGGGGCTTCAACCGGTTCCGCGACGGGTATGTGCGACTCCTCGGCCACGCCCTGGCGCGGAAGGTGCGGTATGTGGTGGTGTACCTCGTGATCGTCGCCGGCCTCGGGTGGTTGTTCATGCGGATGCCGACCGGCTACCTGCCGGACGAAGACCAGGGAATTCTGATGGCCCAGGTCATGATGCCCACCGGCGCGACTCTGGAGCAGACCCAGGCGGTCGCCGATGAAGTCCAACGCTATTTTCAGGAACAGGAGCAGGAGGCGGTGGAATCCTGCATGACCATCACCGGCATCGGCTTCTCCGGCAGGGGGCAGAACAACGGCATGGTGTTTGTCAAACTGAGGGATTGGAGCCTGCGCAAGAAGGCGCATCTGCGGGTCAAGGCGATTGCGGGTCGGGCCATGGGGCGGTTTGCCGCATTTCGCAATGCCGTTGTCGTGGCCTTTCCGCCGCCGGCCGTGATGGAATTGGGAAATGCCTTGGGATTCGATTTCCAGTTGGTCGAC
>CAZOFX010000099.1:0-21228 GCA_964579055.1 uncultured Pirellulales bacterium | reverse complement strand
AAACGCTGCGCGTTTGAGGCTGCCACACGGTTGCCAGGATGTTTTCACACACACGTTTCGACATCGGGCGCAGACGATCCGGACGAAGCAGGGCGGGTTCCCGATCCACGCCTGGATTGAGAACCCGCCCTGATGCTCGTCGCGTTTCGGCCGGACAGCGCTACTGGCCCGCGCCGGGTCGGCCGAAGGTGATGTCGTCGATGTAGATCAGGCCCGCGCCACCCGAGGTCGGGTTGTCGCGCTCGCCCGTGCCGATGTACATGGTCTTGACGTTGTTCATCCTCACCCCGGCGGAAGTGAACTCGTCCAGCGGAATCTGCCATGCCTGCCATTCAGGCCGCAGGACCGCCAGCGGGTCGGGGTGTGCCACGACGCCGATTTTTCCGGCGTTGTCCTCCACGGCCACATAGAGCGTGTCGGCGGTATTGCCGACCGGCTGTTCGAGCCCGATCGGGGCCGTCTGCCACTGGCCGGTGACGTTGCCCGTGGTAGCGACGCCTGAGAACTCGGCGCCGGTGACCGCGTTGAGGGTGGTGCTGGTTACGGCCAGCCCGATGTAGACGTTGGCGGCCATGGTGATCTGGACCGACGAAGCGGCCGGGTCGGCGGTGATGCTGACCCAGGTGACTCCGTCCTCGGATCGTTCGGCTGTGAACGTGTTGCCCGTGCGTGTGAGTTTCACCCAGTACGGCGCCACGAGACCCGGCTCGTTGATGCTCAGGCTGACACCGTTCATCGTGGGACGGTATTGCAGGGCCACGCCGTTCTCCGGCGTGAGCACGACCATCGCGTGGGCCGCACCCGGATCGATGCGCTCGCGGATCATGACGCCGCCTTTGGCCCAGGGCCAGGTGTTTGCGATGCTCTCGACCCTCGCGACGATCGATCCGTTTCCGTTGAGGTTCTGGTAGGCAAAGCGGAACTGATCGGCGGTTCCCCAGATGTCCGCCCCGATGCCGCCCATGACGATGCTGCCGGCGGCGGTCTCGAGGAAAGCCGGCGGGTTGCCTCGGAAGTGAACGGTCAGGGTGTCGGCGCCGTACACCGTCCAGTTCTGCGGGCTGTCCCAGGTCCGCTCGGCCTCGGAGTAGAACGGCGAGGCCGTGTTGTCGTACTCCAGCGGCATGGACTGCGTTCCGCCGTGGACGATGGTCCGTTCGGCGAACGGGGCATCGAAGTAGCCGACGGTTGCGCCGGTGTTGTTGACCCAGCCGTCGACCCAGGTGTCGAAGATGGCCTCGCCGGCGTCGAGGTTGTCGGTATAGCTCTCGAAGTCGTCGATGATCTCGTGGGCGCGTGTCGAGAAGCTCCAGACGTCGCCCTTCCAGAGGGGGGTCGGCTCGGTGTCGTTGACTTCATCGATTCTCCAGTAGTAGGTGCCTCCAAACTGGGCCGCGTCCGGCACGTAGAGATTGTCGGTGACGGTAGCGGTGGGTTCGGCGCCGGCGGCCACGGCGTCGGGATCGGTGTCGAAGTAGACCTGGTGGGAGGCCGCCGCCCGGCTGGGACGCCAGCTCAAGGCTGTCGCCACGTCCACCTCGATTTCGCCGTCAGGCGGCTGGGGTCTGGTCGCGTAGGCGGGGATGGACAGGAAGCGGACTTCGCTCAAGCCGTATTGGCCCAGCGCGCTCCAGCCGCTGTTGACGGTCAGGCGGACGTACCTGGCCGCCGCGCCGCCGAAATCCACGGTCGTATTGTGGGCGTACCCCGGCTTGGCGGTTGCCCGGGCGAGTTCCACCTCGCCCAGCACGGTCCAGTCGGCGCCGTCGGTGGAGTACTCGACGGTGACGCCCTTGAGTCCGAAGCCGAGAATCAGCTCAAAATCCACGTTGTAGTTCCAGACCAGCATCTGGTGCAATTGATAGACGCGGTCGAACTCGTACTGAATGTACAGAGGCTCGGCGCCGGGCGTGGCCAGCCACATGTCGCTACTGACGGTCGAGTGCTGATCGGCGGCATTAAGCCCGGAACCGTTGACCGTGTTCTGCGGTCCGGCGGCGGCTTCGGAAGTCCCGTTACTGGTGGCGATGACGTTATCGATGGGGTACGCCAGCGGCTCGGTCGCGAAGCTCCAGACCGGCCCTTTGACGATCGTACTGTCGGGCGGCGCGTTCACCTCGTCGACTCGCCAGTAGTACGTCTGGCCCAGTTCGAGCCGGCCCGGATCGTACATCGCGTCACTCTGACCCTGGCTGACCAGCACGCCCATAGGATTGGCCCGGTCGGCGTTGTTGACGTCGTCGAAGACCGTTCCGAGATACACGTCGTGGGTCTGCGCGAATGCGCCGGGTGTCCAGGCGAGGTCCGCGTCCCGCCAGATGTCCGTGTCGCCGTCGGCTGGCTCGGGATTCGTCGGCAAGTCACGTCGCGGCAGCGGCGGCTCTGCCCCAAAGTACACCCGGTCGAACCAGACCTTTACGTTCAGGTCGCTGCCGACCATCGGCCAGTAGGTTCCCTTCAGCATCAGGTAGATAGTCACGGTTTCGCCTGCCTCGTCGCCCAGGGTGTCCCCGGTATGCGCGTATTCAATGAGATAGGTTTGGGCAGTGGGAGTCAGATTCACTCTCCGCTCCACCTGGGTGGGCCAGCTTGCATTGTTGAGGTTCGTCTGGACCAGGACCACCATTTCCCGGCTTTGCTGGGCTTTGGCGGTGAAGCCAATGGGATAGGTCTTTCCCGGCTCCAGCAGCAGGCCGCTCTGGGCGATCCCGATGCTTGCCGTTGCCGCGGTGTTGGTCACATCCAGCAGGACGGCATTCGGGCCCGAGAGCCCCGCGTTCCGAACGGCCGAGACGTCGAAGCCGGTCGTGCCATAGCGGCCCCATCCGGTCAGGCCGTCGTCAAATTCACCGTTGACGATTTGATTGTCCTGGCCGACGGCGAGACCTCCCGCCCAGCCAAGAACAAACGTCAATGCCATCACACGGATCAGCTTGCTCGACATGATCGTCCTCCTTCAAGAAAACCTTCAGGTCGTCCACCAGGGAAATGCACGTGCGTTTCATCTCTGCCACTTGCTCGGCAGAGTGCATTGCGTTGCGGCCTCCGAAACCACCTTCGATGTGAGCCGTCCCGGCGGGGTGTCTGGTTCATGATGCTGCGCGCCGGCGACAAGCTCACGAAATTGCGCTTCCATACCCCTCCATTTGTACCAGATGGCGGCCCCCAAGACAACAGGAATCCCTGTCTTGATGCGTGCGTTGCTCCTATTCTGAGGCGGCCGGCTCGCCCTTTGCCGGCGCTGACGCGGTTTCCCACGGGCGGCTCATCAGAATTGACGATGGAGAATACGCAATTGCCACAATAGGCGCGGGCGGCTGAGTGTGTACCATGAAATCGTTGCCCATGGAAGGGCGGTGGGCACCGTTTCTTAGGAATGGATTCTTACCGTACGGTCAGGGTGATGAACGAGGGGGAGGCGGTGCCCGCCATTGCAGTTTCACCCTATCGGAGGTTGGCGGCGCATCGTACCCGACAGCCGTCCGCGTTTGCCCCCGCGTTTTCCGTCCGACCATTGTGAAGTCGTGCCGGTGGAAAGTAGGGGCGGTCGTCCGACGAGTGGCAACGGGAGCATCCCGACGTACGCCGGGATACTCCCCAGACTGGCGTTTCTACGGCAGGTCGATGCCCCAGAAGAAGGGGTCCCACGGCCAACTGCTTCCGCCGCTGCCTTCGGTCACTTCGACGGAAATGTCTTCCCAATCCACGAGCCGCCCGTCGAGATACACTCTCACGCGGATTGTGTATGTGCCGGCCAAGGCCATCTTCAGCGGTACGTCGTAGTAGAAAGAAGCCTCCCCTGGGTCGACGGGGCCCTGCGGTGCTTCCCAGTACAGGTCCACAGTGCCGGTCTGGCCGCTGAGGCGCGCCATCGATATCGGCTGGGAGTAACCTTCCGTCGGCCACTTGCCGTAGACGTTCACGACCGTGTTGTCCGAGGTGGTCGGATTCTGGGGCGTGACCCACACATCGTAGATCACTTTCTGCATCGTGGGTTCGGGAGCCTCGACCACCTTGAACGACAGTTGCTTGCTGCCGGCCAGGCGGCCATCGCAGAAGGACTGCACGATGGCGAAGTAGGTTCCTTTGGCCAGCTTTCCCAGTGTCTCCCGGCACAGTCCCGCCTGAGAATACATGCCTCCGGTCGCTGATTCGCTCCAGTAAATCTTGACCATGAAGGTGGTCCCGATCCGCTGGGTTTCCGCCCGGATCAGGTTCAGGGCGTCGACGACCGTCGCACGCAACACCACGGTCGAGGCGGTGGTTGGTTCGGTCGGTTCCACTGCCAAGGTTTCGATCGCGCCTTTACGAACCAGAGACGGAAGAGTGATGCTCTGGGCGGCGGCGGTGCCCGCCAGCGCGAGCAGCGCGCATACTATGACTCGATGCTTTCCCATGGTCCTGCCTCCTTGCAGAAAATAGTTCCGGGTGTCCCCGCCTCACGTTTGTACGGGTGTGCCTTTGCCGGCGACGTCCTCCGGACGTGCCGATACGTCCGCACTATATGACTTCGCCGGGACGTTTGTCAATTGTGGAAACTACGTATTGTCGAGTGGCGAGGTTAGGCACAATGGGAAGAAGCCGTGTCGAATGTCACGCTCACGATCAGATCGCGTTCACCGCTTGGCCAGCAGATCGATCAGTTGGCGCTGGATGTCGGCGTTCTTGGCGGCCAACGCGTTCAGGGAGAATGTGGCGCCGTCCCTGGCGAACAGATCGAGGGCCTTGCCCGAGGTGTCGGAGACGATGCCGCCGGCTTCCTGCACGATCAGCGCCGCGGCGGCGACGTCCCACGGCTTGAGACCCGATTCGTAATAGGCGCCGAGCCGTCCGGCCGCGACGTAGCTGATGTCGGTGGCCGCCGAACCCAGCCGCAGCACATCCGTCGCGACGTTCATCACCGCCTCGAGGGTCGCGACGTGGGGGCCAAGCTCGGCGCCCTGGTAGTATGCGAAGCCGGTCGCGACCAGACTCGCCGACAGTGATTTCGACGGGGACGCCATCCGGAGGGGCCGTTCGTTCAGGAACGCGCCGCAGTCACGCTCGGCGCAGAACAGCTCATCCCCTTCGCAGGGGACGTACACGACCCCCACCACCGGCTGCGCGCGGTAGCAGAAGGCGATCGAGACCGCAAAATGCGGCAGACCGTTGGCGTAGTTGCGCGTTCCATCCAGCGGATCGACGACCCAGAGCCGTCTACCGCCGGACTGTTGGGCATACGACTCCTCCGAGAGGATCGCATCGTCGGCAAAGCGTTCCCGGATGGCCTCCAGGATCAGCTTCTCGGCGCCGAGGTCCTGGGCGGTGGCGTAGTCGTTCGGTCCGCTCTTGATCTGCGCGATCACCGCCTGATGTTGATTGGCTCTGAGATAGTCGCCGGCGCGTCGAGCCGCCGCGATCGCTACCTCTCGCTCGTTGAAGAAGGCTGTTTCTTTCATGTTTTTCGAATCCCGGATAGATACTGTCGCAGAAGTTGAGGGTCTGAGGGATTATGGGTTCGAGGCCGGATGTTGTCAAGAACGCCGACGCGGAAGGTATCGACATGCCGGACTCAGCAAGGCAAACGCGAGCCATATGCCTTTGCGTTTGACGAGGGTCTCCGGGGGCAGTAATCTGGTCGTGGTACCGAGGCGCCCGGCATGGGACGGACCTTCTTGACATTCTGGAACGAAGGAGAGCGGATCATGGGCAAAGGCGGACAGGTCAACGTGGCGATCGTGGGGCTCGGATTCGGAGCGGAGTTCATTCCCATCTACCAGGCACATCCGAAGGCGCATGTGGAGGCGATCTGCCGGCGCAACAAGGCCAAGCTCAACCAGATCGGCGACGCCTGCGGGATCGAGAAACGCTACACGAGCTATGAGAAACTGCTGGCCGATCCGGCGATCGATTTCGTCCACATCAACTCGCCGATCCCGGACCACGCGCCCATGTCGATCGCGGCGCTGAAGGCGGGCAAGCACGTGATGTGCACCGTGCCGATGGCGACGACCATCGACGAGTGCAGGCAGATCGTCTCGCTCGTGAAGAAGACCGGGCTGAAGTACATGATGGCCGAGACGGTGGTCTACAGCCGCGAGTTCCTGTTCCTCAAGGAGATGTACGAGAAGGGCGAGCTGGGCAAGATCCAGTACATGCAGGCGTCGCATCCGCAGGACATGGAGGGCTGGCCCGAGTACTGGGAGCGGATGGTCCCGATGCACTACGCCACGCACGTGGTCTCGCCCGTGCTGGGGTTGGTCGACGGCCGGGCCGAGTATGTCTCCTGTTTCGGCTCCGGCGCCATCAACGCGAGACTGGCCCGCAAGAGCGGCAACAGGTTCGCGATCGAGTCGTGTCACATCAAGATCAAGGACTCGGACGTGGCCGCTCACATCTGGCGGTTCCTGTTCGACACGGCCCGGCAGTACCGCGAGAGCTTCGACGTCTACGGCTCGAAGAAGAGCTTCGAGTGGACGCTGGTCGAGGGCGAAGAGCACGTCCTTCACACCGCCAAGAAGCCCGAGCCCGAGATTCCTTCTCGCGTACGGGTGCCGGACTACGCCCATCGGTTGCCGGAGGAGATTCGCAAGTTCACGCGCACGATCCAGGACGCCGGGCATCTCTCGTTCATCCAGGGCGGCGGCCACGGCGGGTCGCACCCGCACCTGGTCAACGAATTCGTCTCGGCGCTGCTCGAAGACCGCGACCCCAGGCCCAACGCCGTCACCAGCGCCAACTGGACCTGCGTCGGCCTGTGCGCCCATCAGTCGGCCCAGAAGGGCGGCAAGATCGTCCGTCTGCCCGCGTTCACTCTGGCCGACTGAGTGACATCGCGGAGAAAAGAGGCTGGACAGGACCCTGGGCTGAGGTTATCATGGCGGTTCTCTGATGGTGTTCTGTAATTGATGGAGGTTGCCATGATAGACCGGCTGGCGGTCCTGCTGACCCTGCCGTGGCTGATTTTGGGCTGTGCTGCTTCTTCCGACGGCGATCTGGATGTGGACCGGGATCGTGCGCGGGCGGCGATCTGCGCCGAGAGCTGGAAGGCCAAGGGTTTCATATTCGATCCCAACACGATGACGTGCGCGCAGATGTTCGAACGGGCGCAGGCCATTCGCAACGCGGCCCACTGGAGGCAGCAAGGGTACGCTTTCGATCCCAACACCATGACCGCCGAGCAAATGGACCGCCAGGCGGCGGAACTTCGCAAGTCGGGGGTGAAAGTGTATCCGCCGGCCCCGACCGCGCCAACCGAGGCAGCGGAGGCGAAAGCGACCGTGCCCGAGACCGCTCCGGAAACAGCGACGGAGATGGTGGCTCCCGTCCAGCCGGTAGACGTCGCAACCAGGCGCATGCTCGAGAAGATGACCATCACGCAGGTCCGCCGGAAATACCCGCAGTACGACGACATGGATGATGTGAAGCTGACGCACGCGATCCACGAAAGGTACTTTCCCGATGTGCCTTTTGCGGATTTCGCCCGCCGGTTTCTGGGCCGCTGACGGTAGTCCCGGAGAGAGCTTGCCGCCCTAACCGCCACGCGACAGATGGATCTGCGTCAGGGCCGCTCGACTCAGATACGGGCGGAAGAAGAGCCGGTAGTCCTCGTTGCTCACGTCCGAATGCTTCGCGAGGCACTGTTCCACCACGTCCATGCGCGTCTTGAGCCTGTCGCAGCCGAACTGTGGACACGCCCCGCAGTTGTCCAGGCCCTTCCTGCGGACACAGGGGTAGACCTGGCAGTCCTTGTCGGGGGCCTCCGTGGCGGCCTGGCATCCCTTGCACGGGTGGATTTCCTCCGGACGCACCCGGCAACTGTAGTACCTGGCCAGCGCTTTGCTCAGCCTCTTCTTGTCCTGCTCGCTCTTGAGATTGGCCTCGAAGGCCAAACAAAGATCGCAACGATAGCCGCACTTGGCCAGAATCGGCTCCATGGGATGCTCTCCTTTCTGCGATGCCGGAGCGAACCCGATCGCTCCTCTGTTTCATCGCGTCTCTGTTCCGCGGTGCCGGTCTCTGCTGTCTCAGTCGTGATTATCGCCGTGGTATCGTGTCGTGTCAACCGGCGTTGAGGCGTCTTTGGGGTCGCAACTCGATTCCATTTGACATGCCGGTATGTGGGGGCTACCTTCTGCGTCGCTGCGTGGGCGGTCGAGCCTCTACGCCTTTTCCGGACAGATGGAACCTTGTGCATGAAACGAGTTTGTGTCTATTGCGGCAGTGCGGTCGGTGGGCGGGCCGAGTATGCCGATGCGGCACGCATGCTGGGCAAGGTCCTCGCCGATCGCGGGCTGCACCTGGTGTTTGGCGGGGGCCGGATCGGCATGATGGGCGTGATCGCGCGGACCGTGCTGGAACATGGCGGCCAGGTCACCGGTGTGATTCCCAGGGCGCTGCACGAAATGAATCTGGCGCTGACCGATGTGGCGGACATGCGGATCGTCGCCGACATGCACGAGCGCAAGGCGCTGATGGCCAAGCTGGCGGACGCATTCATCGCGATGCCGGGCGGGTTCGGGACGATGGAAGAGATTCTCGAGATCCTGACCTGGGCGCAGCTTGGGTTCCACGCCAAGCCGGCGGGCCTGTTGAATGTCGCGGGATACTTCGACGACCTGATTCGTTTTGTCGACCACGCGACGGCGCAGGGATTCATCGATCCGGCCCATCGCGCTCTGCTGCTGGTGGACCAGACGCCGGAGGGGCTGCTGGCCCGGCTGGCGAGTTACAAGGCTGCGCGTGCAGACAAGGCCCAGTGGGCCCTCCGCGCGAGCCTGGAGTGAGAATCCGCGTCCAATCGCAAGGTGGCTTTCGCATGGGATACCGGGCGATTTCACTGAAACTCCCCACCGACTACAGCGAGCAGATGCTGCGCGAGCGGATCGGCAAGGCGCTGTCGCTGACGGAGTTCTCCTGCACGATCGAGCACCAGAGCCTCGACGCCTGCCGCAAGAGCGACATCCACTGGCTCGTTCGCGTCGGGGTCACCTCGGACCAGATCGAAGGCGGCGCTCCCGAGACGCCTGCGCCTCTCTCCATTCCGCACGTTGCGCCGGGGCGGAGGGCCGTGGTCGTCGGCTCCGGTCCCGCGGGCTTCTTCGCGGCGCTGGTTCTTCAGAAGGCGGGCGTCCACGTCACAGTGATCGAGCGAGGGTCCGACGTCGATACGCGGGCAGAGGGCATTCGCACGTTCGAGAAGACCGGCGCGTTCCACCCTTCCTCCAATTATGCGTTCGGCGAAGGCGGGGCAGGGACCTTCTCCGACGGCAAGCTCACCTCGCGGAGCAAGCACATCCGGTCGGAGCGGCAGTTCATCCTCGCCAGCTACATCCGCGCCGGCGCTCCCGAAGAGATCGCGTACATGGCCCATCCGCATCTCGGCAGCGACAACCTCCGGCGGATCGTCAAGCGCTTGCGCGAGGAGTTCCTGGCCTTGGGCGGCCGGATGCTGTTCGACACGATGCTCGAAGACCTGACGATCGAGCGGGACCGCGTCGTCGAGGCGGTCACCTCCTCGGGCGGGATCGAGGCGGACTGCTTTCTCATCGCCCCCGGACATTCGGCGTACGAGACCTATCGCATGTTGATCGGCAGGGGGGTGCCGTTTCGCACGAAGAATTTCGCCGTCGGCAGCCGGGTCGAGCATCCGCAGGAGCTGATCAACCTCGCCCAGTGGGGCAAAGCGAGCCTGCCCGGCGTCAAGGCCGCCGAGTATCGCCTGACCTTCAACGCCCAGGGGCGCCAACGTGGCGAGGGCGTCCCGCCCTCGAATCGCGGGCAGTCCGCCTGCGGCGGGCGCGACACAGCAACCGGATTGGGAGCCGTCTACACGTTTTGTATGTGTCCCGGCGGTGCGGTGATCCCGGCGACCGCCTACGCGGACACGAACATCGTCAATGGCATGAGCTACTACCGCCGGGCCGGACGGTTCGCCAACGCCGCGTGCGTCGCCGCCGTCAATCTCGAATCCCTGCTGGGTAGATCGATCGCGCCCTCCGAGGCGCTCGACTGGCTCGGCTCGCTGGAACACAGTTTCTGTGAGTACTCGAACGGCTTTGCCGCTCCGGCGTGCCGCATCACCGACTTCGTGATGCGAAAAGGGCCGTCCGACGTCCTCGAATCGAGCTATCCGCTCGGCTTGAAGCCCGCGCCGCTGTGGGAATTGCTGCCTTCGCAGGTCAGCGGTGCCATTCGCGAGGGGCTTCAGGATTTTGCCCGCAAGATCAAAGGCTTCGAGACCGGCGCGATCCTGGGCCTCGAAAGCAAGACCTCCTCGCCCATCCAGGCGGTCCGCGACAGGACGGGCCTCTGCGCCGGCTTCGAGAATCTCTACCTCGTCGGCGAGGGCAGCGGCTACGCCGGCGGCATTATCTCCAGCGCCGCCGACGGCATCCAAGCCGCCCTCCACATCGCCGAACGATTCGCCGCGTCGTGAGATAGGGCGAGGCATGCCTCGCCCCTACCTGCTGCGCATGCAATATCCATCCTGAACTCTCGTCGAGGAAATCTGCTTGCGGCGCGTGTTTTTTCTGTATCGTCGGCGTCGCCATTGCGACTTATAGAAGGCCCTTGGAGAGCATTCATGGTGTCGAGGCGGTGCAAGGCAAGAGCCGTAAAGGTCGTATTCGCCGCGGCGGGCGTTGCAGGCGTCGCATGGGCGATTGCCTGCCTGTGCCGCCCGGGCCCGGCCGGCGTGCCCCCGGAAGCGGCGCCTGTGCCCCAGGCGGACGGGCAGAATATGACTCTGGGCGATACGCCGCTGGTGGGCGAACTGCGCAGCACAGACGACGCCCGCTCAGGCCCGGTGCCTGCCGTGCTGTTTGGGATTGGCCGGCCTGAGGCAGATGATGCCCCGGACCTGAGCACGCCCGCCCAGGCGGTCTACAGCATCCTGGAACTGCTGGATCGCGGCAGCGCAGAGGCCTTATCGCAGTGCTTCTGCGACAGCGTGCCGGAAGCAAATGAAAGCCTGTACCCCTGCTGCCTCGGACCACCTATCGAATTGGTGGATGCAGTCGAGGAAGGCGACGCCGCAACGGTCCTCTGGACCGCGACCGTCCACACGGGATTCTCTCTGGACGGCCGGAACCGATCACCCGGCGAGACCGTCACGCTCACCACTCGCCTGGCCCGTGTCGAGGGCCTCTGGAAGCTCTTGAAACTCTGCAATGGAGGCGATGAACATGAGGCATCTGCGAATTGAGACGATGGCGTGCGTACTCGTTCTTCTTGGCCTTGTCGTGGGTTTGGACGGCGGGGAAATGGGCTTTGCGACGCCGACGGCGCCGGGCGGTGGGACGCGGACGCTGTCCTTTCCGGCCGGCCAGTGGGTGGGCAATCTGTTTCTGGAGCCCGAATCAGGGCCGGGTTGGGACCCGAGGGGGGTGCGGTTCCTCGGCGAATGGGAATACCTTGGTCGCGCACAAGGCCCGGTGGACGCACCGAATGATCGGAACATCAAGTTGATGGTCTTTCTGGACCTCACCCCGCGTGAGGCGGCCCGTCTGCGGACGGAAAACCCGCGCGCGTACCAGATGCTGATCGCCGACGGCACCCGCGAAAGGCCACAGGACCTCTCGGCCCTGGCGGCGCTCGATCCGAACGATTTGTTCTGGCTTTCGGTTGGCTCCGCCATGTACGAGAGGGCAGGCGCGAAGCCACGATTGCTGGAGCCGATCCGGCACCTGACTGGCCTTCGGATGCTGAGCCTCCAGAGCGCGGGTGTCACCGACAGCAGCCTGGAGGATTTGCGGCCGTTGCGTTCTCTCAAGGGCCTGGAGATTACACAGTTTCCGCTGGGTAGCCGGGGACTGGCGGTCCTGAAGGACCTGTCCAATCTGGAGTACCTGAGCCTCTGTACCGGCCTTACGGACACCGGACTCAAGGAGGTGGCCCAGGTCTCCAGCCTGCGCTGGCTGAGCATTGTGGGCGGGCGGATGTGGGGTCCGGGCCTGGCTGAGCTGGCGAAGCTGCCCAAGCTGGAACGCCTGTGTTTCTGGGGCGCCAAGGGTGGCGGTCCTCTCTACGACCGCCACATGAAACACCTCGAAGGTGTCAAACAGCTCAAGAGCCTGACGGTCTGGGGTCCGGACAATCTCACCGATGCGGCTCTCGCGTCGATCAGCACGATCGAGAGTCTTGAGGAACTGCACTTCATCATGGGCCAGCCCAAACTCACGCCGGCTGGCGTGGCCCATCTGAAGAACCTCAGGAATTGCAAGAGAGTGGATTTCGGCCACGTGTGGGTCGGCCTGCCGGGCCAGCAATACGGCGATGCGGTTGCCGGCCAGGTAGCTGCGATGCCTCAGCTCGAATCCATAGAAGGGCTCAGCTACCTGTCGGCGGAAGGGCTCAAAACCCTTGCCACGCTGCGCAATCTCAAGTGCCTGGATATCACCCTGAAGGACCGCCATCAGGATTATTACGGCCCGACGGGGCTGTCCCATCTGGCGAGCCTCGGTTCGCTGGAGGAGCTTCGGATCTACAGCGGCGATCCACTGCCCGATGCGGATGTTGCGAGCCTGGAGCCGTTGACGAATCTAAGAGATCTGAGCATCGCCGGCTCCGGCGTGGGCGATGGCGGTCTGGCCTCCATCGGCAAGCTGAAGCAGTTGGAGCGCCTACAGCTCCACGTCCTGACGCGCAGCAGCCTGAACCGTCTGAATGGGCTGTCGAATCTGGAGTCGCTGAACGTTCATGGCCCCTGGGGCGACATGGCCCGGCTGGCCGAGGCCGACGAAGGGACATTGGACCTGTCGGGATTGAGCGCGGTGAAGGATTTCTACATTGCCGGCCTGCCTCTGCATGATGAAGACCTGGCCTTTCTCAAGAACTGGCGTTCTATTGAGACGCTGATGATCCAGTCGACAACCCCTCTGGCGGGATCATACTTGCGGTATCTCGGAGGATTGCGCATGCTGCGAACTCTGTGGATCCTCGACCTCTCGTACTGCACCGGCGAGGACCTGGCTCATCTGAACGGCCTGCCGGCGCTGCGAAGCCTGAGAATCGGCGGCAACATACCGGATGCCACTCTTTCGTCCCTGACAGGCCCGGCGTCTCTGGAGTCTCTCCACCTTGAAACCGACAACCCCATCGACCAGCAGACGGTCAGCAATTTCAGGGCAAGTCACCCGCTGATCGAGTATATTCACGTCAACAAGCCCTTCAACCCCGGCCAGCCCCAACGCCGGTGACGCGGGCGAGTGCGGTTGACTCTGTTGAGGTCGAGATGAGAGAGAGGTGCGATGTGCGGCGAAGATGTGCAACCCTGATCGTGATGTGCCTTCCGATGCTGCTGGCACAACAGAATGCCTGTGGGGCGTTCAGTGCCTTTGTCCGGATCACGCCGGAGACGGAAGCAGAGCACCACATGCACCTGCAAATCCTGCCGATCGAGGGACAAGAGAACGTGTACCGATTATTGCCGCCGCAAGCCCCGGCGTACATGCGTGCCTACCTGATCACGTGCCGGGAGAACGTGCCGCCAGACAGACAGGTCTTTCGTGACTACATCTGGTCTGGGGGCAAAGGGCGCAAAGACGTTCTGTCCGTAGCCCCACTGCTGCCGTATGAGTTGGGCCACTTTGAGTGTGGCAGATTCACCGTTTCTGATCGGTCGAATCACATCGTTTTGGACAGATCCCTGTTGAGCCGGACGTACATCTACATCGACTATCCACACATGGTTTCCGATGGTGGCTACTGTTATTGTGTCGACTTGTCTGCCTATCCGCTGCCGGAAGAGCGCACGATGCGCGTGCACTACTCACCTGCCAAAGGGCTGGGCCCGGAGCCGGGCGTGACGCGGCGTGATCCGAGCGACATCATCCGGACACGCGCATTCGCCTACGTGGGCGACGATCTAAAGACGACTGATATGTATTACGTCTGGTACACCAAGAGCAACGTGGCAGATGGCTACGACGCGACGGTGTGGTACGCGACATCGCCCGATGGGCACACCTGGACCGAGAAGGGGGAGGCACTGCCACGCGGACCACAGAGCAGTTGGGACGAGCAGAGCGTCTTCACTCCGAGCATTCTGAAGGTCAAGAGGAAGTACTATCTGTTCTACACAGGGGCGCCCAAGCCGTTCAGTAACGAGGGCAACAAAGTGACCAGGACCGCTATCGGCATTGCGGTGGCCGATTCACCGGATGGTCCCTGGCAGAAGCTCGCTGCCAATCCGATCTTACGACCATCCATGAGGCGATGGCTGTGGCTGAATTCGCCGTTCGACAGCATGCGGGTCGACGATGCGTGCCTGCTGGTGCGCGATCGGAAGTACTGGCTCTACTACAAAGGACGAAGATGGAACGACACGCCGGCCCGCACCGAGATGGGGGTCGCCGTGGCCGAACAGCCTGAAGGGCCCTACGTCAGGTACGACGGCAATCCGGTCATCCCGGGAGGGCACGAGGTCCTGGTCTGGCCCGTTGGGCACGGGGTTGTGGCGATTGTCAACGTCGGACCCGAGGGGATCGCAAAGACGCTGCAATATGCTCCGGACGGCTTGAGCTTTTCGAGGATGATGAATCTGAACGAGGTTCCCAACGCGCCGGGCGCGTACCGTCCCGAAGCGTTCACGGAAAGCGGCGAGGGGCAGATGATCGAGTGGGGCCTCCACGTCGGCTCGGCGCCCGATTCGCTACCCTTCCTCGAACGATTCGACTGCCAGTGGTGACACTGGCCCGGCGGATCGAAAGGTTGGCGCCGGGTCACAGACCTCTGTAGAATGGGGCGAACGAGCCGGGAGGCTGGGAGGATTCCTCCAGCCTCCAGCCTCCAGCCTACAGTCTATTCGATGCGGGAAGGAAGTGAGCCTGTGACGCTACAGACGACAGGTCCGGTGATGCCGACGCCGCACGAGCGAAAGATGATGATCTATCGCTGGGCCATCTTCGCGGTGCTCGGGCTGGCGTATTTCTTCGTCTACTTCCATCGCCTTTCGCTGTCCGTCGTCGCGGACGATCTGGCGGCCGATTTCGACGTCGCGGCCGGCGTCCTGGGGCTGCTCGGCTCGGTGTACTTCTACTGCTATGCGGCGATGCAGTTTCCGGCGGGCCTGCTGGCCGATTCCGTCGGGCCCCGCAAGACCGTCACCGTCTCTCTGCTGCTGGCGGCGGCCGGCAGCGTATTCTTCGGCCTGGCGCCCGGCATCCGCACCGCCTTTGCCGCGCGGGTGGCGGTTGGCCTGGGCGTCTCGATGGTCTTCATCCCCACCATGAAGATCCTCTCACAATGGTTCCGGGCCGGCGAGTTCGCCGTGATGGCCGGAATTCTCAACGCCGTCGGGGGCGTGGGCGTGCTCGCGGGCACATGGCTCCTCGGTCTGCTGGCCACCTGGTTCGGATGGCGTGTCTCGTTTCAGGTGATCGGAGGCGCGACCCTGCTGCTGATGGCCCTGGTCTGGCTCATCGTCCGCGACCGGCCTTCCGACAAGGGCTGGCCCTCTATCGCGCCGGCGGGCGGTCATGCCGTTCCCGCAAAGCCATCTGACAAAACGCCTCATCCCGATGAAGTCGGGATCACTACGAACATCGGTCTGTTCGCGGGCGCCAAGCGCGTGGTCGCCACGAAGCATTTCTGGCCGGTGGCGGTCTGGTTCTTTTTCGACTGCGGCATCTTCTTCGGATTCGGCGGCCTCTGGAGCGGTCCCTATCTCATGCACGTCTACGGCATGAGCAAGGGCCAGGCCGGAGCGGTCCTGAGCATGCTCGCCTGGGGCATGATCGTCGGCAGTCCGCTGCTGGGCCTGCTGTCCGAGAGGCTGCTGCGAAGTCGCAAGCGGGTGTTCATCCTCGCTTCGGCGATTCTCTCGCTGCTCATGCTGCTGGTGGTCGTGCGGCCGGCGAGCCTGCCGCACTGGGCGCTCTTCGTGTGGTTCTTCCTCTTTTCGGTGTTCTCGTCCGCCATCGTCATCATGGGCTTCACCACGACCAAGGAGCTGTTTCCCGTCGCGATGGCAGGGACCTCCGTCGGGACGGTGAACCTGTTCCCGTTCTTCGGGGGCGCGGTGTTCATGTGGCTGCTCGGCCGGATCCTCGACGCCTATCCCCACGCTCCCGATGCCGGATACTCCCTCGCCGGCTATCGCATCGTGCTCCTGGTGCTCCTCGTCGCATCGCTTTTGGCATTCGCCTGCACCCTGGTCATGAAAGAGACCTACCGGCGCCAGGCCCGGTAGAGATGCCGGATCGCGCGGCCTTGGGCAGGGCCGCGTTGCACGCGATGTCGTCCGTGTTTTGAGCTTGGATGTTGGGTCATTCGGGCTTGTTTCGGGATTCGGACCGGTAGGGGCGAATAATCATTCGCCCCTACGTCATTCGTGCTTCTGCAGGGTGCCTAAGCGAGCAGCGCAGAGACGGTCATGCACCCTCTTGGGCATGGCTTCTTGGCGCGGCGCGCCGAATCGGCGTAGAATGGGCGGGCCGGACCGCGAGCCGCTCGTGTGCTGCGGCCGGTTCACATACTGCCTGCAATGAAGGAGGCTGACCGATGTCGACCGCAAGATTGGGATCGATGGACCGCCGCGATTTTCTCGAAACGTTGGGCCGGCTTTCGCTCGGAGCGACAGCGGTCGCGAGCCTTTCCGCCGGCGCCGCCAAGGGCAACCAGCGATCCACGGAGAAGGTCTGGCAGCCGGTCTCCGATCGCAAAGTGCGCGTGGGCATCGTCGGCTACGGCGTCTGCCAGTTCGGCGCCGCCTTCGGCTTCCAGGACCATCCGAACGTCGAGATCGTCGCGGTCAGCGATCTGATCCCCGAGCGGCGCGCGGGGCTGATGCAGGCGTGCCGCTGCGAGAAGTCGTACGAGTCGCTGGAGGTGCTCGTCAAAGACCCGAAGATCGAGGCGGTCTTCGTCGCCACCGATGCGCCGAACCACGCGAAGCACTGCATGGAGGCGCTCCATCACGGCAAGCACGTGATGACGGCGGTGCCGGCGGTGTGGGGCTCGATCGAGCAGGCCGAACAGCTCGTCGAGACGGTTCGGAAGACCGGCCTGAAGTACATGATGGCCGAGACGAGCTATTATCGCGCCGACTGCTGCGCGATGCGGCAGATCTACCGGGCCGGCGGTTTCGGCAAGCTCGTGTACTCCGAGGGCGAGTACTTCCATTTCAGCCAGACCCCCATTGGATCGTTCAACAACTGGCGCATCGGCTCGCCTCCGCTGTGGTATCCGACGCATTCGACCGCCTACTACATCGGCGTCTCCGGCGGGCGGTTCACCTCCGTCTCTTGCATCGGTTTCGACGCCGGTCTGCCGTCCAACAGGCCGGGCGCCAACAAGTACGACAATCCGTTCAGTGACGAGATTGCCCTGTTCCAGACCAGCGAAGGGGGCGCCTCGCGCATGCTCATGTGCAAGGGCGTGCAGGACGTGGTCATCGAGACCGGCCGCGTGTACGGGCAGCGCGGATGGATGCAGGACACGGAGTATCACGGTCTGCTGAAGGACCTGCCGGACCTCGCGCCGCCGGCGCTGCCGCCCGGCATGCCCGCCGGCGGGCACGGGGGCTCGCACGGGCCGCTGGCCAACGAGTTTATCACCGCGATCCTCGAAGACCGCGAGCCGCTCGTCAACGTCTACGAGGCCCTCGCGATGACCGTCCCAGGGGTCGTCGCGCACCAGTCGGCGCTCAAGGACGGCCAGACGCTCCCGATCCCGCAATACGACAAAGCATAGGCGTCCAAGGAAGGGAATGGATGGGAAAAGCCAGGAAGAAGGCCGCTGCGACGAAGAGCAAGGCGGCTCATGTGAAGCAGAAGAAAGTCGCCAGGACGGCCGCCAAGAACGCACTGAAGAAGGCGGTCAAGAAGGCGGCGAAGAAGGTTGCGAAAAAGGCGGTCCGTAAGAGCAGGAAGGCGGCGCCCGAGCCGATCCCGACGCCGGAGCCGCTGCCTGAGCCACCCGTCCCGAGCGGCAAGCGACCGGCGACGAAACCGCCGGCCCGCCGGGCAACCGCCGAGGACATGGCGCGCGGCCAGCGTGAAATCTCCGTGGCCGAGTTCTTCACCAAGAACCGTCACCTGCTCGGCTTCGACAATCCGCGCAAGGCGCTGCTGACGACGATCAAGGAGGGCGTGGACAACTCGCTCGACGCGTGCGAGGAAGGGGGCATCCTGCCCGAGGTGAAGGTGATCGTCGCGCCCGGCTCGGAAGAGGATCGCTTTCGCGTGACGATCGAGGACAACGGCCCGGGCATCGTCAAGACGCAGATCCCGAAGATTTTCGCCAAGCTGCTGTACGGCTCGAAGTTCCACCGGCTCAAGATGTCACGCGGCCAGCAGGGGATCGGCATCTCGGCGGCCGGCATGTACGGCCAGCTCACCACGGGCAAGCCCGTCTCCATCACGTCGAAGACCAGCCGCAACAAGCCGGCCCATCATTATGAGCTGGAGATCGACACCAAGAAGAACGAGCCGCGAATCATCGTCGACCAGACGATCGACTGGTCCGTCGAGCGCGGCACCAAGGTCGAGATCGAACTGGAGGCCAAGTATCAGAAGGGCCGCCAGTCGGTGGAGGAGTATCTCGAACAGACGGCCATCGCCAACCCGCATGTCTCGCTCCAGTTCGTCACGCCCGAAGGCGAGGTGAAGGACTACAAGCGGGCGACGGACCAGTTGCCCGTCGAAACGCGGGAGATCAAGCCACACCCGTACGGGGTCGAGCTGGGCGTGCTCATCAAGATGCTCCACGACACCAAGGCGCAGACGCTCCAGTCGTTTCTGCACACGGATTTCTCCCGCGTCAGCATGCGAGTGGCCAGGCAGATCTGCGAAGCTGCCAAGCTCTACGAGCGGGCCCGGCCCTCGCGGATCGCCCGGCAGGAGGCGGACAACCTCTTCAAGGCGATCAACCACACGAAGATCATGAACCCGCCGACCGATTGTCTCAGCCCGATCGGCGAGGAGCTGATTCTGGCGGGCCTCAAGACGCAGATCGAGGCGGATTTCTACACCGCCGTGACGCGTCCACCGTCCGTCTATCGCGGCAATCCTTTCCAGATTGAGGCGGGGCTTGCCTACGGCGGCTCGCTGGAGGCCGATGGGCTGGCGCGCGTGCTGCGCTACGCCAATCGCGTGCCTCTGCTCTATCAGCAGTCGGCCTGCGCGATGACCAAATCGGTGATCTCCACGGACTGGCGCAACTACGCCCTTCAGCAGGCCAACGGCGCGCTGCCCTCGGGCCCGCTGGTCATCCTGGTGCACATGGCGTCGGTCTGGGTGCCGTTCACCTCCGAGAGCAAGGAGGCGGTGGCGCACTACCCCGAGATCATCAAGGAGGTCCGGCTGGCGCTCCAGGAGTGCGGCCGGCGGCTGGCGGTGTTCATCCGCCGGCGACGCAAAGCCGCCGAGTCTGAGAAGAAGAAGGCTTATATCCAGAAGTACATCCCCCACGTCGCCATCGCCCTGCGAGAGATGCTGGGTCTGTCCGAGCGTCAGGAACAGGCCCTCGTGACGCAGTTGACGGACGTCCTCGAAAGGAGCCGGTCGTGAGCAAGCTCGCCAACCAGATCAAGGACACCGCCGCCTCCGTGCGCGACAAAATCCAGCACAAGGGCAAGCCCACGCTGTCGTTTCCCATGCGTGCGCTCAGCAATGTCACCTACCACCCGAAGAAGGGCTTCTTCGAGCTTCGCGGCAAGAGAAAGACGCGCACGCTGACTGTCGCGACGGTCAAGACGTTCGCCCAGACGCTGCGCATGATGTCCACCGCCAAGACGCTCGTCGAGGACGACGAAATCATGACCAAGCGAGAGGCGTATTACGTCTCGAAGAACTGGGACGAGGCGCGGTTCGACGAGCAGCCGGAATCGGACACCGTGATCGACGATATCGAAGCGCTGTTCGAGGTCAACCGTGAGCAGCTCGGCTTCATCCCGGAAGAGAAGGGCGGCGAGATCGCCGGCCAGCTCATCGTCGTCGATCGCCAGCCCGACACGGGCAAGCCCCTGCGGATCGACTGCACGCAGTTCGGTTCGGGCGCCTATTCGATCCCGATTTCGGTCGAGCACCTGAAGTTCGAGACCAAGGCCAAGTTTGTCCTGGCCATCGAGACGGCCGGCGCGTTCCAGCGTCTGGTCAAGCACAGCTATTGGCGCAAGGCCGACTGCATCCTCGTCTCGATGGGCGGCGTCCCGACGCGGGCGTGCCGGCGGTTCATCCGCCGGCTGACCGACGACCTGAAGCTGCCCGTCTACGCCTTCGTGGACTGCGATCCCTACGGCATGTTCAACATCTACCGCACCCTCAAGGTCGGCTCGGGCAACGCCGCACACATCAACCGCTATTTCTGCGTGCCCAACGCCAGATTCCTCGGAGTCACGCCGCAGGACATCGTCGATTACAAGCTGCCCACCCACCCCCTCAAGGAGGTCGATGTCAAGCGGGCCAAGGATGCGCTGAAGAACGACCCCTTCGTCCGGCACCATAAGCCTTGGCAGGACGCCATACAGCAATTGCTCGACATGGGTGTCAGGGCCGAGCAGCAGGCGTTCGCGGCCCACGACCTCAACTACGTGATCGATCACTACCTGCCCGAAAAGCTGGCGGCTGCCAAGTCCTTTCTGCCATAGGAGTTAACGCGATATCGGACGTTTGCCTCCGACGGCGCGCCGGCCCCGCTGCGCTGGAAGGGGCTACGGAGGAATCGGGCGTTTGTCCGACCGGCGCAGAATGTGTCGATTTCGGACTCGCGGCGGGGGAAAAAGGTCGGTAAAATGTGGTCGCGCAGGGAACGGACTTCCGATATTAACATGCGACTGGACTTCGATGGATTCTCGTGTAAGAAGGCCAATATGTGTCCGTTTTAGGAGGTAAGCTATGAAATGCTGTCGCCCATCTATGTTGGGCGCGGGCCTGTTGCTCGTGTCCCTGTTGGCGCTGCCGGCTGCGGCGTACGATCAGCCGGCGGTCAACCTCGGCTTCACCAGTTTCATGGATGGCGGTCCGCCGGCCGGACCCGGCTTCTATTTCGCCGAATACATCCAGTATTACACGTCCGACGAACTGGTTGACGGTCCTCCCTTCGATCCGGAGCTGGACGTGTGGATCAGCCTCAGCCAGTTCATCTACCAGTCCGATCGTCCGATCCTGTTCGGCGGCAAGTGGGGTCTCGACGTGATCGTCCCGGTCGTCAGCTTCGACGCCGTCGATCTCCTGGACGACAACGGGACCGGCGTGGGTGACATTCTCGTTGGCCCATACCTCCAATGGGACCCGATCATGGGCGCCA
>CAZOFX010000098.1:0-21837 GCA_964579055.1 uncultured Pirellulales bacterium | reverse complement strand
GGGACACAATTTCAAATCGTCATGTCGATCATGATGATCATGATGCGCACGATTTTAGTTGCATTTTAGTTGCACGTCAATTGACATGCGCCAGATTCTGTGCCGAGCGCCGGACACGGTATGTCGCAGAAGTGTTGCAGCTGGCCCTCGTATAGGAACTTCCGCCGCCGACAAACCATGCCCGCGGCAGTACTCGGCTTGGGACCACCCCGACCGCCGCCACCGTTGAAGATGTCTCTGCCAGAACCGACCCCTGGCGGTCAACGACTCCTGCTGATTTTCTGCTGCCATCGATCAACTCCTTTCCATCGTATGGCAGCATTATCGCCCTCCGCCAAAGACTGAACAGATGCCCCCGCCGGACGGTTACCGATTCCGGCTGAAGCCTTGTGCAGAGCTTGCTCCCCAGAGTACAGAAGCCTGCCGCCAACACGAGGGTCTTTCAGCCCCAAGCTCAGCCTGTGAGTGCCTATTAGACGACATCGTACGAGCGCGACATCGGTGCTCTTCGAGGAGTACGGGTGGTTAGCGGGTCGAGGGCCACTCCCTGGCAAGTGATTGTTGTGTGACGACCGACCAACTTCCCCTTTTTGGGCCACTGCCGACCGTGCCATCGTTACCACGGTGCATGCAATCACCCAGGAATTGGCGGAGAGGGCGGGATTCGATCTGCCCTCTTTCTGCAACATTGCACAAAGACTGTATTTACAGTTCAACTCGTCAAATGACAAGGATTTGGATTCTCTCGCCGACTTGCTGTACTCACACGGTTTCTTACTGTATCGTGATGCGTTTTGAGGCAATTTGAGGGCACTCTGTACCTTTCAATCGCCAATGGGACCACCCCGGACACTTGCCTATCCTCTTCAACAACGTACACTTACCTTGCCGAAGGTCCGTGCCGGCATTTTGGCCCCATCAGAGGCTATACTGCCCTGCGAATTGGCTTGGTTTCCATCGGCCTATGAAGCATTGGAGGAGGTATCATGGTTGAGCACATCGAGATCGTCAACGCCGCGGTCTCACTGCTGGTCAAAGCTGCTCTGTTGGCGGCCCGCTTCTCGGGCCGGGTTCGCAGGCAAAGCCTGAAACGACGGGCCGCCAGGAATGCCGACGCCAAGGCCAGGGAAATCCTCTTCCTCAAGAACAGGGTCTACCAGCTCGAAATGCAGGTCTCGATCCTGCAGAAACACCTCAACACGAAGGGCAAGAGCCCACGATACACGGTCCACGAAAGGCTCCTGATTCTCTGGCACATGGAGGCCTTCCAGATCCCCAGGCGCAAGGTCTCCCGGTGTTTCGGCATTGCCCGATCCACGCTCTACCGCTGGTTGCACCAGATCGAAGATCAGAAGCCATCGAACACTCCTGCTAACAAGACACCGCTGAAGATCGCCGCGCTCGTCTGGGAGATCACCCAAGCGAACCTCAGTTGGGGCCGGATTCGAATTGCCAACCAACTCGGACTGCTGAACATCTTCCTCTCGGCCTCAACGGTGCGAAACATCCTTGAGCGGCCGAGACCTCGAAACACTCCCGCCACCCCAACGGCCCCTGAGAAGACGCAGGAAAAGCCAGAATCCCGCTCCATTCCTGCGTGGTATCCCAATCATGTGTGGTCCATCGACACGACGAAAGTCTGGTGTTGGGGATTCTGGCCCATTCAGATCCTGGTGGCCATTGACCATCTCTCGCGCAAGGTCGTGTGCGTCGCTCCTCTGGAAGGTCCCAACGCCGGCTGGATCATCGAGGCCCTGGAGCAGGCCATACGGAAACATGGGGCGCCCAAACACATCATCTCCGACCAGGCCAGTGTCTTTGTCGGAGATGCCTTCGCGGCGCTGCTGAGCCAATGGAATATGAAGCCCCGCTTCGGAGCCGTAGGAAAGCACGGGTCCATCGCTGTAACTGAACGGATCATCAAGACGCTCAAATACGAGTGGCTTCGATGCGTGCCGATTATCAAGGGATTCGACCACCTGACCCTTCTGTGTGCCAAGTTCGCATGCTGGTACAATGTCTGGCGTCCGCACATGACGCTCGAAGGTCTGCGGCCGGACGACCTGTATTATGACCGCAAGCCCGAGAAGCCAAACCGAAAGGCGAAAGCTGTGCCGGACGATATCGAGCGTCACGTCTTTACCGAAACACGACTCACCGCTTACCGCCTCAAGAACGCCGCGTAGTTTGCGTTGTGTGACTTCCGCCTTCTCGACCCAGCCAGGGTCTACCCATACCTCGAATGCAAAGTGACGATTCTTGCCTGTCAGCCGCCCGCGCACGGTCGAGACCACTTACGGCCCGCCACCCCGGTCCTATATGCCTCCCCTTTCGCAGAGTGTTCGTGCTTATTGGGCCGCTGCGAGACGGTCCCGCACCCGCTTGACAGGCACACGCAGGCTCTTTGGCACAAGAACTTATAGAGCACTCCGTTCGGACTGAAGACCCGTGTGTCGGCGATTCACGATCCTGACACCGCCAGAAGCGCCTCGGCTGAGCAGCAGTCGGTTACGAGCACGTCAATCAGTCCGCCGAGAAGCGCCGCCCGGATCGCTCGGACCTTCTTCGCTCCACCGGCCACAGCAATGACGCGTCCAATTGCTTTGATCTTCTCGATGTCTGCTCCCACAATCCGGCGATTGATCGGGTGGTCGACTTTGGCGCCTCGTTCGTCGAAGAATTGCAGTGCGATGTCGCCCACCGCGCCCAGCCGTTTCAGGTCCGTCACCTCTTCGGCGGTCAGTGTGTTGCTGCTGGACAGCAGCGTTGCATCCAGTTCGAGGATGCCGATACCGACCAGGGCGATGTCAGCTTGTCCAGCCAGTTCGAGCGTGTCGGCCACCTGCGGGTCTTTCACAAGGGCTGCGCAGACGATCTCGTCTTTGACGAGGCCCGGGGCGTGGATCAGGCGGGGCCTGGCCCCCAGGGCCTGTGCCATCCGGCGCGCCAGGTCCGCTCCGTGCGTCTGGGCCTCCAGCTCGCCCAAGCCGCCCAGTAGCTGAACCACGCGAACGTCGGGCAAATCCATGGAGGCCAGCGCATTGACCACGGAAAGGACGGATGTCCCCCAGCTCAGGGCGATCACCTCGTCGCCTTGAAGGCCGCGAGACAGACAGCCCGCCGCGACGACGCCCAGTTCATCGACGATCGTGGCCGGGTCGTTCGCTGTGCAGGTTACGACCAAGGCCTCTTTCAGGCCGTATTGTCGCTCGAGCTGACGCTCGATGTCGGCGTTCGATTCCTGCGGGGAGACAATGGAAATCTGCACGATTCGCTCATCGCGGGCGGTGCGAAGCAGTCGCGACACCTTGATCCGAGACAGGCCCAGCTTGGCCGCAATCTGCTGCTGCGTCAGGCCGTCGTCATGATATGCCTTCGCGACCTTGTACAAGAGTCTTCTGAAATCGGAGTCCGTAGCCATGATTTCCTGTGAACATATGTTCGGTAATGTTCATACTATCGAAGTTTCCGCCCTTCTGTCCCGACTGTCAAGAGGCAAAGTCGGGGGATGTCCGGGTCTGCGGCCAAAGACATACAATAACTCGTGTTCCGGCATGCGTTTATCGAAGTGGAGCCGAGTATGCGATGTCGGCAAGTCCGTCGTGGATCGTCTGAACGACATCCATCAAGACGGAGGATCGAAGAGGCTTTCGGCCAGATCGCGGTTGACATTGAGCGCGTCAAACAGTAGAAAGTGTTCATTCGTTCATGCATGAACATATGTTTGGAGTCTGCCTGCCGTTTGTGAAAGGGCGCCCATGAACATGAAGCTGTTGCTGCCCATCGTAGCATTGTTGGGGGCTTTCGGTGTGGTTGTTGGGGGGCTGTCCTGCTCGCGGCGAGTCCCAAGTGAAGACCAATTGACGATTTGTTTCGCCTTTCAGGATCTGGAGACCGAATTCTGGGTTGCCGGGCACAAGGCCATCACGGAAACGCTGCGGGCCAAGGGCATTCGCGTTCTCGAACGCAACGCCAACCAGGATGCCAATCGCCAACTCGAGCAGATTCGAGACGCTATCGCCCAGGAGGTGGACGGGATCATCATCATTCCCCAGGACGGGGAGAGCGCGGTGACGATCGTGGGCGAGGCGAACCGGGCGGGGATTCCCATCGCGGTATTCAACCGTCCGCCGGCCGATCGCATCAATCCGGCGCTGGTGATTGTGGCCGACAACGAGAAGATCGCCCAGGAGGCGGTTGCGTACATGGCCAAGGTGGCCCGCGAGAAGGGCAAGGGACGCAAGTGGAAGCCTCTGATCGTGGTCGGCGACCTGGGCGACCGCAACGCCGTGGCGCGGCGGAAAGGCTTCTTCAACGTGATGGAGAGGAATCCCGACCTGTTCGAAACGCCGATCGAAGTGCCCTCGAAATGGGACCCGGCCACCACGCTGGCGAACCTGGAAGCGGCGTTGCAGGCCAATCCGGATGTGGATTTCCTCTTCACCAGTTCGGACTTCCTGTATCCGCAGATCAAGGCGGTGCTCGAACCGCTGGGCAAGTGGAAGAAGATCGATGAGCCTGGCCACGTCATCCTCGGAGGGCTCGACGGCGACAGCACAGCCTATACGCTGATGAAAGAAGGGTACGTGGACGCCACGGGGGTGCAGGATCTGTTCTTCGAGGCGAACACCATCATGGAGGCGCTGCTGGCGGCCATCGAGGCGGGTGAGAAGATGCCGGAGAAATGGATGGAGGACCCGGGCTTTGCGCTGACCCAGGAGAACATGGCCGAGCGCGCCGACGAGATGTGGGGCTACCGGGTGCTGCACGACGAATAGGTGCGGTGTATGAATCGACCGTCTGGGTACAGACCCGCGCAGAGCAGCGACAACGTGACATCACAGACCCGGATTGCCCGTCTGAAAGAGGTGGTCATCGGTCGGGTGCTCCTGTCAGACAGCTTCGTTCTGTTTCTGTCGGTGGCGTATTTCCTGGTGCTGTGGATCTTCCTGCCGCGACTGGGCAGCGCGCGGAACCTGAGCAATCTGTCCTCGAATATCTGGCCTCTGCTGGTGCTGGTGATCGGGCAGATGTTCGTGTTGATCGTCGGCGGGATCGATCTGTCGCAGACGTCTATCATGGCCATCACCAGCGTGTGCGGGGCCCTGATGATGACGTCGGGGCTGGACCCGGAGCTGTTCGCGCGGAACCCGTTGTGGGGCGTGTTGATCGGTGAGCAGGGCGGGCCGGCGGGCGGCAGTGCGGCGGCGGTGCCGGTCGGGATTGCCTTCATGCTGGCGATCGGGACGCTGATCGGCTCGGCCAACGGCCTGGCAGTGGCGAGGCTGAAGATGCCGCCGTTCATGGTGACGCTGGTCTCGATGTTCTTCTTCAGCGGGCTGGCCATCTTCATTACGCGCAGTGAGAACGTGCGGAATCTCCCGGATGCCTTTCTGGCGATCGGACAGAGCTATCTCGGTCGCGTGCCGACCGGTCGCGGCTCGGTGGGCCTGGTGCCGTACTCGTTCTTTGCGGCCCTGGCGCTGGCGGTGGCCGCCTGGTTCGTGCTGGCCAGGACGATCCTGGGCCGCTGGCTGTATGCGGTCGGTATGAACCCCCGGGCGGCGACGGTGTCGGGTGTTCCCACGGACCACGTGATTGTGTGGGCCTATGCGGTCAGCGGATTCTGCGCGGCGCTGGGCTCTGTGCTGTATTCGTCCCGTCTTGGCGCGGGCCGGCCCACGCTGGGTGAGAACGTCCTGCTGGACGTCATCGGGGCGGCGGTCATCGGCGGCATCAGCCTGTTCGGCGGCAAGGGAAAGGTGCGGTGGGCATTCTACGGCGTGCTCTTCTTCGTCCTGCTGGACAGCTCGCTTTACATGCTGAACTTCAAGTTCTACACCGTCAATATCGTCAAAGGCGTCGTGATCCTGGTGGCGGCCCTGCTGGACGTGCTTCGCAATCGCATTCGCCTGGGCCGGGCCCCGACGGGGAGGGCGGTGACGGCATGAGCGAGCCGATTCTGCAATTCGAGCATGTCAGCAAGGATTTCTTCGGCGTTATGTCGCTGCACGACATCACTCTGGCGGTGCGGCCCGGTTCGGTGCTGGGGCTGGTGGGCGAAAACGGCGCGGGTAAGAGCACGCTGATGAACATTCTGGGAGGGGTGATCGCGGCCGACGAGGGGCAGATTCGTCTGAAGGGGAAGCCCTATTCTGCCGGCAGTCCGGCTGACGCCACGCGCGCCGGCATCGCATTCATCCACCAGGAATTGAACGTCTTTTCCCATCTGAGCATCCTCGACAACCTGTTCATCGACGGGTTTCCCAGAATCGGGCGGACGCCCCTGATCCATCGTCGCGAAGCGGTGCGGCGGGCCAAAGAGGCGCTGGCGGCTGTCAATCTCAGCATCTCCCCTCGGACGCGGGTCGATCGGCTCACTCCGGGGCAGAAACAACTGGTCGAGATCGCCAAGGCCCTGCGCGGCGGGGCGCAGATCATCATCTTCGACGAACCAACCACGTCGCTGACCTCCCGTGAGACGGAGCGGCTCTTTGCGTTAATCGAGCGGTTGCGCCGTGAGGGGCGCACGATTCTCTATATCAGTCATGTGCTGGCCGATGTGCTCAGGCTGGCCGATGAGATTGCGGTATTGCGCGACGGCAAGGTTGTACGAACGGGGGCCAGGGACGAATTCGACATCGATACGATGATCGCGGCGATGGTGGGCCGGCAGATCGACCAGCTTCATCCGATACGCAGGGGCAAGCCGGGAGACAAGGTTCTCATGTCGGTCGCGGGCGTAACGGAACCAGGCATCGTGAAGGACATCTCATTCGACCTGCATGAAGGCGAGATTCTCGGGCTGTTCGGGTTGATGGGATCGGGTCGCACGGAGTTGGGGCGCATCCTGTTCGGGCTGGACCCGTTTCGAGCGGGCACGATCGATGTCTGTGGGCAGTCCGGGCGCAGGCGGACGGCACGGAGGAGCATCGCCGGGGGGATGGCCTTTGTCACGGAGGATCGGCGCGAGGAGGGACTGCTGATGGAGGCGTCGGTGACCGAGAACATGGCGCTGGTGGCTCTGAACAGCTATTGCCGCAATCGGGTTTTGGGCACGGTGGATCGGCTTGCGTTGCGGCGGGCGCTCGACGAGATGACCGCGTCGCTGAAGATCAAGTGCGTCAATCCGAGAACGAACGCGGTCAAGAGTCTCTCCGGTGGCAATCAGCAGAAGACCGTGATCGGCAAATGGCTGCTCGGGTGGCCGACGGTCTGCATTCTCGACGAGCCGACGCGCGGAATCGACGTGGGGGCCAAGTACGAGGTCTATTCGATCATCAACGACCTGGCGGACCGGGGCAAGGGGCTGTTGTGCATCTCGTCGGAACTGGAGGAACTGATCGGGATATGCAATTCACTGCTCGTGATGAGCAAGGGACAGATCTGCGGTCGGTTCCGGCGGGACGAGTTTGACGAAGAGCGGATTCTCGCGGCGGCGTTCGAAGGGCATGTCGAGCGCGGGCCTCGTGATCCTTCGGGAGCATCGAACTGATGGACTCGCTGAGGCAGGGGACAGTGACGGCGGTGCTGCGGAACGTTCCGATCCTGATGTTCGTGGGGACGTTTGTGGTCTTCGGGCTGCTGACGCCGCGTTTTCTGGAATACCAGAGTCTGGAAAATATCGCCAAGCAGGCGTCTTACGTCGGAATCGTCGCGGTCGGCGAGACGGTTGTGCTGTTGACGGCGGGGATCGATCTGTCGGTCGGGTCTAACATGTATGTCTCGGCGGTGGCGGCCGGTCTGCTGATGGAGCGGTTTTCGATCTCGCCTCTGCCGGCGCTGCTGGTCTGCCTGACGGTGGGGCTCCTGTTCGGGCTGCTCAATGCCTTTGCGGTCACCCGGCTGCACATCATTCCGTTCGTGGTGACGCTGGCGACGCAGTTCGCGGGGCGCGGCTTGGGATGGATGTTGAGCAAGAGCCGGGCGGTGACGTTTCCCCAGAGTGTCACCGGGCTGGGCGCGGCCGAACTGCTGGGCATTCCGGGGCCGATCGTGATTTTCGTGGTGGTGGTGCTGGTGGCGTGGGTTGTGCTGACCCGCACGACACTGGGCCGGCAGATTTACGCCGTGGGGCACGGATTGGAGGCCGCACGCAAGGCCGGTATCGACACGCGGCGCGTGCAGGCCACGGCGTACGTCATCTGTGGCGTGCTCGCTTCGCTCGGTGGCTTCATCTCCGTGGCGCAACTGGGCAACGTCAACTCGGGGTTCGGTCAGATGGTTGAATTCCAGGCGATTGCGGCCGCGGTGCTGGGCGGCACGAGCCTGTTCGGCGGAATCGGCAATGTCTTTCCAGGCACCGTGCTAGGGGCGCTGTTGATCCAGATGGTCGGGGCGGGCCTGGTGGCGACCCGGACGGATTTGTACCTACAGCCGTTGATCGCGGCGGCAATTATCTTCCTGGCCGTGCTGCTCGACAGCGTTCGCAACACGGTGTTGGCTCGATTGGGACGACACAACATTCGCGTCGAAGAGTGAACTCTACCATGGAGAAGAAAGCAATGATGAGAGCAAAGGTTCTGGCTCTGATTCCGGCGTTGTTGGGGTGTTCTGTTGTCTGCAGCGCGGCCGGTACGGTCGGGCAGTGGGGCAAGTATGAGAAGCAGTTCGCCAGTGACAAATCGTATGATAATCCGCTGTACGACGTGGCGCAATTCGTCTTGGAATTCACTTCCCCGACCGGTCGGGCAAAGAGAGTCAACGGTTTCTGGGATGGGGGCCGCGACTGGCGCGTCCGATTCTGTCCCGACGAGGTGGGGACCTGGACGTTCGTTTCGCAGTGCTCGGATAAGGCCGATGGGGGTCTGCACGGGGTCAAAGGCTCTTTCGAGTGTGCTCCGCAAGACAACCGGCTGGCCATCTATGCCAGGGGCAGCCTCGTCCGTCCGAAAGGAGCCTATCACCTGGCGTACAGCGACGGAACGCCTTTCTTCTGGTGCGCCTGCACCGCCTGGAACGGCGCGCTGAAGTCGACGGAAGAGGAGTGGACCACCTATCTGCGAGACCGCGTTGCCAACGGCTACACCGCCATTCAATTCGTCACCACGCAGTGGCGGGGCTGCGACGTCGACAGCGCGGGCGAGGTAGCGTTCACCGGGTCGGGACGCATCCGCATCAACCCATCCTTCTTCCAGCGGCTCGATCACAAGGTCGATCAGGTCAGCGAGCATGGCTTGATCGCGGCGCCGGTGCTGCTGTGGGCGCTTCCGGTGGCCGCCGGTCGGGAACTGAGTCCCGGCTACTACCTGCCCGAGAATGAGGCGATTCTCCTGGCCCGCTACATGGTCGCGCGGTACGGCGGCCACCAGGTCGTCTGGATTCTTGGCGGAGACGGACGCTATGTCGGCGAGTACGAACAACGCTGGAGGACGATCGGCAAGGGCGTTTTCGGCGATGAGCATCCCGGCCTGGTGGCCCAGCATCCGCAGGGCCACTCGTGGATCGGCCGTCAATACGCCGACGAGCACTGGCTCGATATCGTCGGATACCAGTCGAGCCATAGCAACGCCAAAGGAACCGTCGACTGGATCAACAAGGGCCCGATGGCCAACGACTGGGACAAGCTACCGGCGCGGCCGATCATCAATTTGGAGCCGAATTACGAAGAGATCGGCCGTCGCATTAGCGCACAAGACGTTCGCAACGCCTCGTACTGGAGCCTTCTGGCGACACCGATAGCCGGGATCACGTACGGCGCCAACGGGATCTGGCCATGGATTCGACCCGGCGAGCGCATTCTCAATCATGGAGATGGATCGGGTGTCACGCCCTGGTTTGAATCGATCAAGCTGCCGGGGAGTGTCCAGATCGGCTATCTGGCCCGGATGATTCAGACGCTGCCTTGGTGGCGCTATCGTCCGTGTCCCGAACTGCTCCTCGAACAGCCTGGGGACAAGACCTACAACCATTTCATCGCGGTGGCCAAGACGGACGACCACGATAGCGTCGTCGCTTATCTGCCGGTCCGGCAGACGATCAAGCTGAGCAACCCATTGAACCTGCGCTACCGCGGGCGATGGTTCGACCCGGTCAAGAACGAATACAGCACGGCCGAGATCGTCTACGGTCAGAACAGGCTGGAAGCGACCAGTCCGGCCGACCAGGATTTCGTACTGATCCTCGAGTGACAATGGCCCCTTGTGGGAATGCAGATATGACAGAACCAGAACTTGACCAAATGCTTGCCAGGGCAAAAGCGGTTATCGCGACGGAGGCCGGTGCGGTTGCCGCGCTGAAGGATCAATTGAATGCGGACTTCGTGAACGTCGCTCGAATGATGCTCGAATGCGAAGGGCACATCCTGACCGCCGGCGCGGGCACAAGCTGCGCGATGGCCCAACGTTTTGCCCACCTGCTGGCTTGCTGCGGAACGCCGGCGCTGTTCATCAGCGCGGCCAATTCGATCCACGGCGGCGCCGGCGCGATCAGCGACAGGGATATTGTGTACGTCATCTCCAAGGGCGGACAGAGCGCGGAGATCAACAGGTTCGCTCAAATCGCCAAGGATCGCGGCGCCAGGGTGATTGCTCATACGGAGAAGCCGGATTCGCCGCTGGGCAGGCTCAGCGATGCCGTAGTCCATGTGACGGCGCCGGAGAGCGCCGACCCTTATGGCATGATCGCAACGGGCAGTTCGCTGATGAACGGTGCGGCTTGCGACGTGCTCTGCGTGCTGCTGCTCGAATTGCGGGGCTATACAAAAGAACAGTTCGGCCACACCCACCCGGGCGGTGCTGTCGGCGCGAAAATCGAAGCAGAGAAGCGTGGATAGCAACCTGTGACCTGCGTGCGTGTGCGAAATCGAGGATGGCTTATGAAGGCGGCGTTTCCGACGGGACCCCAGAAGATCGAGATACGCGATGTCCCGGAACCGGATGTTCCGGAAGGCGGGCTGGTTCTTGCGGTCAAGGCGTGTGGGATTTGCGGCTCGGACCTGCGTCGCTGGAGGGAGGGACCGCCGGGCGGCTCGGGCGGGGTGACTCCGGGGCACGAAGCGTCCGGCGTGGCCATTGCGGTCGATGCGCGATGCACTCGTTTCAACGTGGGCGATCGTCTGGCGATTGCACCGGACGTGCACTGCGGCAAGTGCTACTACTGCCGGCGCGAGCGATACAATCTCTGCGACCATTTGCGATTCCTGGGGATCACGCCGGGCTTCCCAGGCGGCTTCGCCGAGCAGATGGCGCTGACGCCCGAGATCCTTGAGAACGGCGTCGTCAACCTCATGCCCGAAGGACTGGGCTTTGCACACGCGGCCTTGTCGGAACCGAGCTGCTCCGTGCTGGCGACGCATGACAGGGCCGGCACGGGCCAAGGAGACACCGTCGTCATCATAGGAGCCGGGCCGATCGGTTGCCTGCACGCCGCGGTGGCCAAGGCGCACGACGCCCGGACCATCGTCGCCGAGTGTAACGAGAGGCGTCGGGAACTCGCAGCGCGATTCGACCCGGATCTGATTCTCGATCCGACGTCACAGGATGTGGTTGCCCGTGTGAGAGAGCTCACCGAGGGACTGGGCGCGGACGTCGTGATCTGCGCCAATCCAGTGGCCGAGACGCAGCGGCAGGCTGTGGACATGGTACGCAAAGGCGGCAAGGTCCTGCTCTTTGGCGGCCTGCCCAAGGCCAATCCGATGACTACGCTGGACGGCAACAAGATTCACTACGGTGAAATCGAGGTCCTCGGGACCTTCTCCTACCATCCGCGCGTTCATCGCCGGGCGCTCGATCTGCTGGCCGATGGGACGCTGCCGGCCGACAAGATCATCACCCATCAGTTTCCGCTGGGCGAAATCGACGGTGCCTATCGCATGGCGGCGGCGGGCGACGCGTTGAAGGTGCTCATCTCCTTTGAGAAAGAATGAACCATGATCGGTTTGAACACGGAGCTTCAGGAACGACATGAACAGAACAATCCCGTGCGGATCGGCCTGATCGGGGCCGGGCAGATGGGTGTCGACGTCGTCGCCCAGATCACGATGATGAAGGGGATCGATATCCCCGTGATCGCCGACGTGAACCTGACGCGGGCGCGGGAGGCATTTGCCATCGCAGGTCTCAAAGGCGAGGTGGTGGAGACGGATTCGGCGGCCGAGGCGGATTCGGCGGTGGCGACCGGCAAGCGGGTGTGCACCCGCCGTTTTCGCGTGGTTACAGCGATGAAGCAGGTCGATGTGATGCTGGAAGCGACGGGGGTGCCTGAGGTTGGAGCGCAGGCGGCGATGCTGGCGGCGCGGAACGGTCAGCAGTTGGCCATGATGAACGTCGAGACGGATATCACGGTCGGACCTCTGCTGAGCTGGTACGCGGCGCAGAAGGGCGTGCTTTATGCACTGGCGGCGGGCGACGAACCGGCGGCGTGCAAGGAATTGTACGATTTTGCCGACGCGTTAGGCTTCACGATCGTCGCGGCGGGCAAGGGCAAGAACAATCCTCTGGATCGTCACGCCAAGCCAACGGATGAAGCATGGGCCAAGGAGGCAGCAAGGCGAGGCCTCAATCCCAACATGCTGATCGAATTCGTGGATGGCAGCAAGACGATGATCGAGATGGCGGCCGTCTCCAACGCCACCGGACTGGTGCCTGATGTTCGCGGCATGCATGGTCCGCGAACCAGCCGCGACAAGCTGCATGAGACGTTCGCCTTGAAAGAACACGGCGGCGTGCTGAGTCGCGCCGGAGTGGTCGACTATGGCATCGGAGGCGTGCATCCAGGCGTCTTTCTCGTCGTGACGACGGACCATCCGCGTTTGCGTCAGGCACTGGTCTATCGCGACATGGGCAACGGTCCGTACTACACGCTCTTTCGCCCGTACCATCTCTGTAGCATCGAGGTGCCTTTGACCTGTGCCATGCTGGTGATCCGCAAGAAGTCCAACATGTTTCCTCTGAACCGGTTGGTGTCTGAGGTCTTTGCCGTAGCCAAGCAGGATCTTCACCCCGGCGATCTCCTGGACGGCATCGGCGGCAGTTCATTCTACAGCCTGATCGACAAACATGAGGCCGCCAAGGCCGACAACCTTCTGCCCATCGGCTTGGCAAAGGGTGCCAGGCTGGTCCGCCGGGTCGGCCAGGATGTCCCGATACGGTACGACGATGTGGAGCTCTACGAGTCGTCCACGGTCCTTCTTCTTCGGCGACTCCAGGACCAGTGGATGGCCGGACAGATCGACGACCGCGAACTGCTGGAGTTGCTTGACGCCATCCAACTGGACTGATGCTGCGCCGCACTCTGTGATGCGAGGTGCCTATGTCGGTTATCGGGTTGGACATTGGAACAACAGGCTGCAAGGCGGCCGTGTTCAGTGACGAGTGGCATCTCGTCGCGAGTGCTTCTCGCGAGTATTCGGTGCTCACGCCCTATCCCCATTGGGCCGAGCAGGATGCGGAACGCGTCTGGCAACTGGCGATGGAGACGCTGACGCAGGCGGTCGGTCAGAGCAAGGCCGACCCGCCCAAGGCCCTCGCGCTGTCCGTCCAGGGCGAGGCGATCATCCCCGTCGACGAGACGGGCCGTCCCATTCGACACGCAATCCTGGGCATGGATACACGGACCACGGCCGAGAACGACTGGCTTGCCGAGACGTTCGGCCCGGAGACGCTCTTCCAGCGTACGGGCATGCCCATGCACACGATGAACACCGTTACCAAGCTTCTGTGGCTGCGACGAAACGAGTCGCCGCTCTGGCGCTGCGCCGCGCGGTTTCTGCTCTACGAAGACTACTTCCTTCGCCGCCTGACCGGTCGCGCCATCATCAGCCACTGCCTGGCGTCGCGGACCCAGATGTACGACCTGGGGACCTCCGCCTGGGCGACGGACATCCTCGATCGCTGCGAAATCGATCAGGGCCGACTTGCGGAGCTTCTGCCCGTGGGCGAGTCGGTTGCAGGAACACTCGACGGGGCTGTCGCTCGCCAGACCGGTCTGCCGAGGTCGGTCCTGGTGGCGGTCGGTGGGCACGACCAGGCCTGTGCCGCGTTGGGCAGCGGGGTGATCCGGCCCGGACTGGCGATGGTCTCGACCGGGACGGCCGAGGTGGTCGAGGTGGCGATGGGCTCGCCCGTGGTGGCACTGAAGCTGCGCGAAGGCAACATCTCCGTTTATCGACACGTGGTGCCCGGTTTGTACCTGGCCATGACGCTGAACCACAGCGGGGGCCTCGTCCTGCGATGGTTCCGCGACACGCTCTGTCAGGATTGCATCGTGCGGGCGGCACAGACCGGGCAGGATGCCTACGATCTGCTCCTGGCCGGTGCGCCGGAAGGTCCAACCGATCTACTGGTGCAGCCCCATTTCGCCGGGGCGGGGACCCCTTCGCTGGACACGCGCTCCAAAGGCGCCATCGTGGGACTGACATTTGCCACGACGCAGGCCGAAATCGCCAAGGCGATTCTGGAGGGGCTGACGTTCGAGTTACGGAGCAATCTCGATTTCCTGCGCGAGGCGGGTGTCGCGCTTGGGGAATTGCACGCGGTCGGGGGCGGAGCGCGCAGCAGGATGTGGCTCCAGTTGAAGGCGGACATCTGCCGGATGCGGCTTCGCGTTCCGCGCGTGACGGAGGCCGCCTGTCTGGGGGCCGCCATTCTCGCGGCGGTGGCCGTCGGGCGCTATCCGGATATCGCTGAGGCCGTCCGCGTCGCCGTTGGTTTCGATACCGTCGTCGAGCCCAATCTTGAGCGCAGCCGTCAATACGATGGCCGGTATGAACCCTATAGAAAGCTCTATCCTGCCCTCAGAGACGTCTGCCGGGCAGAGAACCAAGACAGATCGTGACATACGAGAAACAGAAGGCCGAACAGATGCCCGAGAGTACGAGAATCGCATTGCTGATCAATCCTTCCCGTCAGTTCACGCGCGGGATTCTCGGCGGGATTGCCGAGTACGCGCGGCTTCAGGGTCTCTGGACGTTCTACCGGCCTCTGGAATACCGTGACCGCACGGCGGAGCATCGCCTGCTGGCGGTCCTCAAAAAGCTCAAACCGGACGGCATTCTGATGCGGGAGCCGCCGAAAGTGCGGGCCATTGTCAAGCTGGGCGTGCCGATTGTGTGTTTCCCATACACTCGGGAAACGATCGAGGGGGTCGCCAACGTGATCACGGACCAGGAAGCCGTGGCCGGCATGGCCGCCGATCACCTGCTGAGTCTGGGCCTGACGCATTTCGCCTTCTGTGGATTCGATGATTGGTGGTGGTCGCGGCGACGACGGGACAGCTTCTGCGAGAAAGTGGGGCGAGCCGGTTTCCACGCCCATGTCTACCGTCCGTCCGGCATGCCATCCGAGAGGACGTGGGAGCAGGAGTTGCCTCGAATCGTCGATTGGCTTCGGGGTTTGCCCAAGCCGGTCGGCATCATGACCTGCAACGACGATCGCGGCGAACTGGTAATCGAGGCCTGCAAGATGGAGCGCCTGAGAGTCCCGGACGAGGTTGCCGTGGTCGGCGTGGACAACGACACTCTGATCTGCGATCTGTGCAGTCCGCCCCTGTCCAGCGTGGCCACGAACCTGGAACGAATCGGATATGAAGCGGCCGAAACGCTGGATCATATGATCGCGGGGCGGGAAAAGGGCCGGGCGACCCTGTGGATCCGTCCGACGCACGTGGCCGCCAGACAGTCGACGGACGTGTTGGCGATGGAGGATGTGGATGTCGTGAAGGCGCTGCGGTTCATCCGCCGGGCCGCGCGGCTCAACATCGCCGTGCAGCAGGTGGTGCAGCACACGAGTCTGTCGCGCCGGGCGCTGGAGCAGCGGTTTCGCCGTGTCGTAGACCACTCCATTCACGATGAGATTCAGCGTGTCCGGCTGGAACTGCTGACACGTATGCTCGTTGAAACGCGGCAATCCGTGAGCGACATTGCACGGGCCCTGGGGTTTGCGGATGCTTCTCATGCTTCGCGCCTCTTCCGCAAGGCCACAGGGATCAGTCCAACGGAGCATCGGCAACAACACCAGCGTGGCCGATGATCCTGCGCAAAATGATAGTATTCGTGCGCAAAATGGCATTGTTTGCGGGTGTGTCGCAATTGCATAATAGAGACTGCGTGGACGCCTTGCGGAACGGGGGAGGGTAAGACCGGAAAGGGATAGTCGAATGCGGACGAGAAGAGGCTTTACGCTGATCGAACTGTTGGTTGTGATCGCCATCATTGCTCTGCTGATGGCCATTCTCATGCCGGCCCTTAGCAAAGCGAGAGATCAGGCCCGCACCTTGCGATGTCGGGCCAATTTGAAGCAGTACGGCATCGCGTTGCGCATGTACCTGGACGACAACAGCTACAAATTCCCCGACGCCTGGACCTGGCTGAAGTCTGAGGGACATGATTACGTGCGAAAGGGGGAGAGACCCGAGGGTGTGCTGTGGCCGTATCTGAAGGCGCTGGACGTGCACATGTGTCCCAAGTTCAACATGCTGGCCAAAGGAACGGATTACGCGGACACGGCGGTCAGCTATGTCATGAATTCGTATGTCGGTCGGGGCGGAGAAATCTGGTCGAGCTGGCTGGGCGCCGGTGTGACCGGAGTCTCCAAGGAGACCCAGGTCTATCAACCCTCGCAGGTGATCGTGTTCACGGAAGAAAACACCTGGATCATCGAAGGGTACAGCATCGCGCCCTTCAACGACACGCATTTCACCGTGGGCAACGCCGAGAGGCAGATCGACAACTACGCGACGTTTCACAACGCGCCGGGTGACATTGATCGAGGCGGCGCCAACATCGTCTTTGTCGACGGCCACGTCGAGCTGTTGCGGCGTCTGGACGACCTGGACGCCGGATTCCGATTGGCTTGGCCGAAGAAGGACATCCCGTACGCGATGTAACTTCCGGAGATGCGTGCCGGGCCAGAGAAATGAGTATCGCATTGTGGAGGAGAGCCATGCGTGTGAGAGGAGAAGTGGTCAACGGTAGTGGGGGCTTGACAGAAAAGCTGTTTTGGGAGATCCGCACCATGAGGACGATGTCATTGTACAAAGTGATTCTCGCATGGGTTTTCGTTCTGTTTGTCTGTATCAGTCCCAAGGCCCAAGCCGGAGTGGTCGGGGCCTGGCTCTTCGACGAAGGCAGTGGCAGCTCGGCTGGTGATTCGTCCGGCAACGGGCTGATCGGCACCCTCGGGGGAACGCCGGAGTGGCTCGCGGAGGGGGAAGGCATGTTCGGCGGAGCCCTGCGGCTCGGAGACGGCGACTACGTCGATTTCGGTCCCCCCACCCCGCCGGCCCTTCTGGTGGAACAGGACATCAGCTTCATGGCCTGGTGCAGACCTCAACAGATCCTGTCGCATTGGCAGGTGGTCCTCTCCATGCAAAGAGGATCGACCGGAGGCGAAGCCTACGCACTGACCTACGGCAGCAACGACGATCAGCTTCGCATCATCGTGAACACCGTGTCGGGCGGGGACATCCAGATCTTCGATCCCACTCCTTTCGTTCTGGACGAATGGATTCACGCGGCGGCCACTTATGACGGCGGTACGGGGATTCTCTACCGCAACGGCGAGCCGGTCGCCGTCGATTCCACCAGTGCCTCGGGCGCATTCGACCACGGGGACGGCAATGGTCGCTTCGCCATCAACGGCAACTACAATTCGCTCAATGGGGGCCTGGCCGAGTACTCGGATTCCACGTTGGATGAAGTGCTGATCTTCGACGAGGTTCTGAATCAGCAGCAGATTCAGGAGATCATGACTCTGGGTTTCCTGGGCTGGCAGACCGGGCCGGGTGCCGCGACGAACCCGAGACCGGAGGATGAAGCGACAGATACTCCGCGCGACGTCGTCTTGAGCTGGACGCCGGGCGATTTCGCCGTGACACACGATGTGTACTTCGGCGCCAGCTTTGACGACGTCAATGCGGCCAGCCAGACCAATCCGATGGGGGTTCTGGTCAGCCAGGGGCAGGCCGAAGCAACGTACGATCCTGCCGGCCTGCTGGAATTCGAGCAGACCTACTACTGGCGGATTGACGAAGTCAACGGGGCGCCCGATTTCACGATCTATCAGGGGAAGGTCTGGAGCTTCGCGACGGAGCCACTGGCCTATCCGGTCACCGCTGTTGTCGCCACCAGCAGCGGTGTCTCCGATGGGGATGCCGTTCCGGGGAAGACCGTCGATGGTTCCGGTCTCAACGCCAACGATCAGCACTCCATCGCGGCGTCGGATATGTGGCTGGCGGTCCCCGATGGAGCAGAGCCACTGTGGATTCAGTTTGAGTTCGACCGGGTTTATAAGCTTCACGAACTGTGGGTCTGGAACTACAACGTCCAGTTCGAGCTGGTTCTCGGGTTCGGTCTCAAAGGCGTTGCGATCGATTACTCACTGGATGGCGTGGACTGGACGTCGCTTGGCGATTTCGAGCTGGCCAAGGCCACCGCGTCGAGCACTTACACGCGTAACACGACGATCGACATGGCCGGGGTGCCTGCCAAATACGTCAGGCTGAACGTCAACAGCGGTTGGGGCATGATGGGCCAGTTCGGCCTGAGCGAGGTCCGCTTCCTCTATATCCCTGCCCAGGCTCGACAGCCCGAGCCGGCCGACGGCGCCACGAACGTGGCCCCGGATGCTCTTCTGAGTTGGCGGGCGGGCCGAGATGCCGCATCTCACGATGTGTACCTGGGTACCAGTCCGGGGGCACTCGAACTCGTTGACACGGTGGATGTCGCCCGCTTGTCACCGGAGGGGATCGAATATGATGCGACGTACTACTGGCGCGTTGACGAAGTGAACGAGGCCGATGCGGTTTCCATCTGGGAAGGCGACGTGTGGACTTTCTCCACTCAACCATACGCGGTCGTGGATGATTTCGAGAGCTATACCGACGACATCGACGCCGGGAAGGCCATCTTCCAAACGTGGATCGATGGCTACGAAGATCCTCAGAACGGCTCTACGGTCGGACATCTCAATACCCCGTTCGCCGAACAGACGATCATCCACGGCGGCCGGCAGTCCATGCCGCTGTTCTACGACAACACAGGTCTGACCATGTCGGAAGCCGAGTACACGTTCGACGCACAGGATTGGACGGCCAACGGCCTCCAGAGCCTCTCGCTGTACTTCCATGGCGCGGCCGGCAATGGTGGGCAGTTGTACATCAAGATCAACGGTGCGAAGATAGTCTACGACGGCGCCGCGGCCGATATCGCCAAAGCCCAGTGGCAGACCTGGAACATCGATCTGTCGGCCGTCGGCGGGAATCTACGCAACGTTACGAGCCTGACGATCGGCATCGAAGGCGCCGGTGCGACAGGAGTCATTTACATCGATGACATCCGCCTGTACCCGCGGTTGCCGGAGCGATTGACGCCTGTCGACCCGGGCGTCGCCGGCCTATTGGTGGAATACACGTTTGAGAGCGGCCCGGCCGACAGTTCCGGCAATGGCTATCATGGAACACTGCTGGATGAGGCATATGTTGGCGCCGGTGCGCTCGTCCTCGATGGGACGGACGACGCCATGGCCATGCCGAGGCTTGGCGGCGCGAACGCCACCTTCAATCAGGGAACCTATTCGATGTGGATGTACTCGACTGTTGGTCTGGCTTCCGTCAGTTTCGCCGGCGGCATCAACAGCGATGGCTGGTCGGCCGGTGGCATCCACTGCAAACTCGCCGGCGGCAAGGCGAACGCAGGAATCAACGGTCTGGCCGGCGGCGATATGCAGGGCGACACCGTGGCGTCAGCGAACGCGTGGGTCCATTTGGCGTTGACCGTCTCCGACAGGGAAGCTACGATCTACCTGGACGGCCGACTCGAAGATTCCCGGGCCTTCGCGGCGCCGCTGACGCTGATTCTGGGCGCTGCCACCGTCGGCGCCTGGAACAACAACGGCTCGATCGAGCGTGAGTTGAACGGGCAGATGGACAACGTTCGTGTCTACGATCGTGCACTGTCTGAGGAAGAGATTCTCTGGTTGGCCGGGCAGAGAGACCCGGTGCACAAGCCGTTCTGACGCAATCGCTTGCACAAGTCCCATGGGTCCCTTAGGATTGGACCCATGGGACCTGTTTTTATGCAGGTTTGCGCAACGGGAAAGGGCAGTATGAAGATCTTGGACAAGAAGATGACGTTTGGCGTGATCGTGGGCACGAGGGGCTTCTTCAATCCCCGGTTGGCGATCGAAGGTCGCAGGCAATTGTTGGCGAAGCTCAATGCCCTCAAGTATTCCTACGTGATCCTTCCGGCTAAAGCCACGGCCAATCAGGCGGTTGAGACACGGGCGGATGCGAAGAGGTGCGCCGCGTTGTTTCAGGAACATCGCGATCACATCGATGGGGTCATCGTCGTGTTGCCCAACTTCGGCGACGAACTCGGGATTGTCGAGACCCTGGACCTGGCTCGTCTCGATGTGCCCGTGCTGGTGCAGGCATGCAGCGACCGGCTGGATGCGGTTGACGTCGCGGGCCGGCGGGATGCCTTTTGCGGCAAGCTCTCGGTCTGCAACAACCTCTATCAGTACGGGATTCCGTTCACCGATACGCGCGATCATACATGCGATATCGATAGCGACGCCTTCGGGGCCGACCTGGATTTCTTCGCTCGCGTCTGTCGCGTCGTCCGAGGACTGCGCCGGGCGCGGGTCGGCGCGGTTGGTGCCCGTCCGGCGGCGTTTCAGACCGTACGCTTCAGCGAAAAGCTGCTCCAGGGTTCCGGGATAACGGTGGTCCCCGTCGATTTGTCCGAGATCATCAGCCAAGCCCGGCAACTCGACGACAAGGCCAAGTCCGTGCAGAAGAGGCTGTCGGAGATCCGGAAATACGGAACGATTCCCGACCGCATCGATCCGCTGGCCGTGCTGAAACAGGCCAAGCTCTCCGTCGTTCTGGAGAGATGGATGGCTGAGAATGAGCTGAATGCCAGCGCGGTGCAATGCTGGACCTCCATACAGAACAACTATGGCTGTGCTGCGTGCCTGTCCATGAGCCTGATGGGCGAGAAACACATGCCCAGTGCGTGCGAGGTGGATGTGGCCGGCGCCGTCTCGATGTACGCGCTGCTGTTGGCGTCGGGACAGATTCCCGGCTTCCTCGACTGGAACAACAACTATGCCGACGAGGCGGACAAGTGCGTCTGCACGCACTGCGGCAATTTTCCCAGGAGTTTCATGGGACGCCAGATCGAGATTGCCGAACTGGACGTTCTCGGCGAATCGCTGGGCCGGCAGAATTGTTTCGGGGCCGTCAAGGGCCATGTTGCGGCCGGTCCGATGACGTTCTTTCGCATGTCGACGGACGATCGGCGGGGCACGATCAAAGCCTATCTGGGGCAAGGGCAGTTCACGGATGATCGCTTCGACATGGATGGCGGCATCGCGGTTTGCCGGATCCAGCGACTGCGTGAATTGATGGGTTACATGTGCCAGAACGGCTTCGAGCACCACGTGGCCATGACCCGAACGCACTGCGCCGAGGTGCTGCAAGAGGCCGTCAAAAAGTATCTGCACTGGGACTTGTATTACCATCAGTAGAGATCCCGCCGAAGGGCCGGTGGGCCAAACCAGCCATATCGGAATCTCGGATGGGCCGCGCCGGTTCGCACCACCGTTCGATGGCGATGCGGTGCTCTACCTTGAGAACGTGCAATAACATTACCAGCACCAGCGTTCTTGCGGATAGCCGAAGCCTCATACAGAACCTTCTTGGGGGAAACCACAATGCCGGTTGGGAGGATGACAATCTCTATGTGCCTGGTGTTCCTGCTGGCGAATGCTGCCGTGGCGCAGGGCACCATGACGGCACACGCAGAATCCGCACATGCCCCTCTCTGTCTTCATCCCGCGAATCCGCACTACTTTCAGTTTCGCGGGGAACCGACAGTGCTGCTCACGTCCGGCGAGC
>CAZOFX010000097.1:0-21849 GCA_964579055.1 uncultured Pirellulales bacterium | reverse complement strand
GTCGCTGCACCGGACCGTCCCGGCCTCCTACGGCAACGACCCCGCCCACTGGCACCCCGCCACCCCATCCCCCGAAACGCCGAACTGACGCGCGTCGTCACGGCGACTACAGGCGAGGCCATCCTATAACCACCTCTCGCGGCGACTTGTCCTACGCATGTCCGCGCAGAAAAAATCGCACGAAGAATCGCACGGGTTCCTATAATCACGGCGGTCTCGGTTTCGCAAGGCACCTGCGAGCGAAAGGTCTACTCTTCGCCGGCCCCTCCGTTGACATTAACGAAGAAACACGATACACTACATGCTGAATAAGCAACGGTGTGGGGAATGACACTGGGGGGTGTTCATTGATCCTGCTTTGTATTCTGTGCTACCGGTTTCTCCGGATGTCCAAAGCCGATCCGAGCAACCCTCCTGTCCATACGATGACCCTGTGACACCGGGTATCGAGAAACACACAATACTTGGGGGGTGGTGAAATGGTGAAGAAACTGGCATTGGCATCGGTTGTCTGTCTGCTCGTCAGCGGTTCGGCTCTGGCGAGCCCGTCGGTTCACTTGACACGTGTTTCCGGCTATTACAGCGGCAGCGGCGGTGAGTTCCGGATGACGCCCAATCAGGACGTCAAGAACATCACGATCGAGAACGCGCCGTACTCCTCGTTCTGCCTGGAAGAGAGCGAGCATGTGTCCATGGGGACGTGGTACGACGTGGTGGTAGCCACGGAGACGCTGTACGGGGGAACCAACCTCGGGGCGAGCGGTCCCCAGGGCGGAGATCTGCTGGACCCGATGACGGCGTATCTGTATACGGAGTTTCGTGCCGGTACGCTGGACGGATACGACTACAATCCTCTGGGTAGCCGCGCCGCATCGGCCAAAGCTCTTCAGGACGTGATCTGGTATATCGAAGACGAGGCCGCCAAGGCGTGGACCGACGGCGACGGCTCGTTGCAGGATCAGTTCTACTCGGCGGCGGTAGAGGCCGGCTGGACCGACATCGGACACGTGCGGGTACTGAACATGTATGTTCCCGGCCACGTCGGCGAGGCCGGTTACTTCAAGCAGGATCAGTTGACGATGGTTGCCCCGGCTCCCGGCGCCGCTCTGCTCGGCAGCCTGGGCTTGGGCATGGCCGGCTGGTTCCGTCGACGCAAGACGCTGTAAGAGACTCGATTCTCCCTGATGGTTTCACAGGGCTGCCAGTCCCGCAGACACGGGGCTGGCAGCCCTGTTTCGTTTTACTGGCGCGCGTTCTGATCGGGCACGTTCGGCCGAGGTCTGACCTGCCTGGCGGTTTTGGCCTTTCGGGCGCGCGAGGCGATTCTCGCGTGGACGCGGGCGAGGAAGATATCCAGGTTCGGAATGGTGGCGTCGTCGGCAAAGGCGATGCTGTTGACGATCCGCATCATCTCGGCTCCGTGCCAGAAGCTCGGGGTCGTCAGCACTTCCCGGCCTTCGAACCGCGACAGTGATTTCAAGAACGTGGGCAGGCTGCCTTCTCGCAGTGCCTCGCCGTAATCGATTACCAGATCATGCGCTTCGCGATATCTCTCAAGCATCGGATCACCCCCGTATTATGGTTACCTGTGCTGCCTTGTCGCAGGAGAATGCCTTGTGGGCTCTCCATTCCTAAGAGGCCGCCGCCTGCCGCTTGGTAACGCACACAGGGGGGTGAAAATGCTTGTTTTCTTCAGGTCCGCAAAAAGGCCCGTTGCCTGGCCCGCACATGCATCAGTTCTGCACCGTGGTTTCGTAGCGAACGCCATCGGGGACGGGAACGGGGACGGCAACGGTCACGCCGTGGTCGCCGGCGGTCTGGTGGGTGCTGTCGACGGCGATGAAGGCGGTGTATTCGCTCATCAGGCTGTATTCCAGGGCCACACGCTGGATTTCGCCCGACAGCGAAGGGCTGTCGTCGTAGGTCTTCCTCGCGGCCAGCTCCTCGATTTTCTTGCGGGCCCAGACGCAGGCGATGCCGGGATGGGTGCTCGCTTCATCCGCCAATCCGACAGGAATGGTCAATTCCTTCTCGTAGTGGCCGACTTGGCCTCGGACGCGGACGGTCGTATTCTGTCGCCCGGCGAATCGACCTGTCACGATGACCGGGCGGCCGACGAACAGATCAGGGATTCGCGACGGATAGACATCCTCGACCTCCAGGCTGCCCCAGTCGATGGTCACGTCGGTCAGGGCGGGGTGGCTGATTCGGTCGTAGAACAGGTCCACGATCTCGCTGCTGCTGTCGTTGGGCCCGATGTAGGCGACGGCGCCCTTGCCCAGTTTCGCCATGCGGTCGAGCAGGTAGCGGTTAACGGAGGAGCCGACGCCGAAGCTGAAGATGCGGCTGTCGCCCAGCCGGCCATGGATCGCTTCCAGTATCTCCGCTTCGTTACCGATGTAGCCGTCGGTCAGGAAAGAGACGAGGCGGAACCGGCGTTCATCGTGGGGAAACTCCAGCGCCGCCTTGATTCCCTCGATCATCATGGTTCCGCCGCTACCATGGAGACCGTCGACGTAGGCGATGGCCTTGCGGACGTTCTCGGCTGTCGCAGGGACAGGCTGCGAGCCGAACTGCGAAGCGCTCTGAGAGAAGCGGATCACCTGGAACGTGTCGTCCGGCCCGAGCTTGCGCAGCGCCCGCTTGACCGCGTCCTTGGCCCTGGCGATGGGCTGGCCGTTCATGCTGCCCGAGCAGTCCAGCACGAAGACCATCTCCATGGGCGAGCGCTGGAGCGTTTTGAGATCGTCGGGCGGATACAGCATCAGCGTGAAGAAGCCGCCACGCTCGTCGGTGTGCGTCACGAGGGCGGATTTGACCGTCCTGCCCGCGACTTTGTATCGCAAGACAAAGTCCTTGTTCGGGATGGTGTCAAGCGTGCTGATCTGGACGTGGGCTTTCTCCGGCGCATCGCTACTCTTCTGGACAGCATGGGTGGCGCACGAAATCTCCTCGATCTCCACGCCGGCGTCGATGTTCACCGCCAGCGCGATGTCGTGGCCGCTTCGCTCATCGGGCCGCAGATACGGGACTTCGGTCTTCTGGCCGGAGAGGCCTGCCTTGTCCCGGCCTACGGCGCCGACGCCATCGGTCGAGCCGGGCGGGTTGAATCGCGGCCCGACCACCATCGGAAAGACGAATTCGTACCAGCCGTCGGCGTAGGCCAGCGTGTTGAAGTACTTGATGTTGACGTCGATGGCCTTTCCCGGCTCGATGTTGGCGACCTTCTGCGTGAAGATGTTGGGCCGCTCCTGGGTCAGCAGCGAGGCGACGTAGCCCTGGCGTCGGGCTTCCGCGTAGATCTGCTCGGCCTCCTGCCGCTCGCGGATGATGCCGCGAATCTTTCGCTCGCCGATGACCATGATGAATTCGTTGACCGCCGCATTCTGGGGCAGCGGAAACACGTAAACCGCCTCGATCTTCTCGCTGAACGGATTCTCGAACTGCTGTGTGACCTCGACGGTCGCGATGTAACCGCTGATCCGGCCCTTGACGTCGGTATGCTTGAGCGGCAGCGGAATCTCCTGCTCCTCGATCTTCGCCAGCATTGCGCCCGACCCTGGCGTCTGGTACTCCGGCCCCGCCGCCTGCGGCGTCTCCGGCTTCGCAATCACCCAGATCTCATCGGCCGTCACGGTCAGCAATTCAGCACCGAGAAGCCCCGTACTTCTGCTTGGTGCCGTTGTCCTGAAGTGTGGGGCCATTACGGGTTTGTCGCCCAGAACTGGGACTTTGCCCAGACTGCTTCCTCTATAGGAACCGCCCGGTAGCGCTTCCGGACCGAGTTCTTTCCAGACCCTGGGGTAAAGGATGTCTTCTGCGTATGGAACTCCTGTCTCGGCGGCGCGGAGGAGACCGTCTTCTTCCCCACGAGCGGACCCGTTTTGTGACCTCCATGCCCCCAGAGCATCGAGTTCGGAGTCTCCCCGTTTGACGGCAGCGGGACCTCTCGCGCCATCTTCCGCTCGTTCTGACCAGGCCGCTTCATCTGCGGGCTTTGCCTGGGGACTCTGGCGACTGATCTTACTTTGGCAGCTCAATGAGGGGAGCAGTAACGCCGCCAGCAAGGCCAAAATAAGCGGGATGATGGTCAGTAGGATGATTTGCCTCTTCATTGGTCCTCTCCTGTTTCCAAGGTGAGTTCGGCGGGGAATTCGCGGCCATCGGCGTCGGCGGCGACGGCGAGTTTCAGTTCGTATTCTGGCTCGGTGTCGCCGGGGATTTGCAGGTGGATGGTGGCGATGCGGGTGCGGCCTTTGGGCAGGTCGGCGCCGGTGCTGAAGGCGGCGATGATGATGCGGTTGTTGGCCAGTGCCGCCGGGTCGTAGTAGGGGGCGTTGTTGAACGCCGGGTGCTCGCCGCCTTCAACGCCGACGATCTGCGTCGAGGTTCGTAGTGATCCCGATGTCCATCGGGATGAGGCGTTACTCTCTGATGTCCTCACGGGCACACTACAAACGAGCTCGAACTGGTAGGCCGCAAGGGGGGTGTCGCCCGAATCGAGGTAGATATGCACGGGGGCGAACCGGACGCTCGAATCGGCCGGTCGGCTTCCTTGGCCCGTCCTGGGGGCCAGGAGTGTCACGATCAGGCATGCGACGACCAATGCTGTCAGTGCGGATCGCTTCATGGTCAGACTCCCTTGTTCAGACGCACCGCGGCCAGCGCCACGGTGTCCACATCGCGGCGGTCGATCAGGCCGTCGCTGTTGAAGTCCCAGACGCTCTCCGTCGGCTGGCTGGCCTCGATGTGCCGGGCGAGCGCGAAGGCGTCGAGGATATCGACCCTGCCGTTCCCGTCGATGTCGGTCGCCGCCTGTGAGAGCTGGGGGCTTGGAGCAACAAGCGGTGCTGCCTCGGGATATATCCACCAGAGGCAGGTGACTGCGATGGCCGCTGCCGCGGTCGCCGGCACGGCCCACCGGAGCCACCGGAGCCTTCGCTCGGGACGTGCAAAGTGCCGCCGGGCTGCCTCCGCGACAGCCCGGTCGATATCGGATGGAATCGGCCGGTCCGGGGCGAACAACCTGCCCAGATCCTCCGAGAATCTCTCGCTGACCCTCAGGTCCGGCTCGTTATCGAATTGTCGTCGTTCTTCGTTCATAGGCATCTGTTTCCACAGTGTTGAGCAAGCTGGAGGGCCAAAAAGTTCACAGCACGCCGGATTTTCCCAATTTGGCTGAGATTCTCTATCCGCCCAGGAAGTAGTCCCGGGTCCTTGGGTCGTCACGGAGCGTGCGCAAGGCGTTGTAAAGGCGGGACTTAACCGTATTGAGCGGGACGTCGATGGCGATGGAGATGTCGTGCAGCGGCAGTCCATCGACAAATCGCATCAGGACGACTTCTCGCTGCTCGGGCGACAGGGCCCCCAACGCGGTGGCCAGTTCGCTTCGCGAGGTCTGCGACGATTCGGGGACCGGAAGGCTCTCAAGGACGTCATCGCCGGCGCGGCCGGGGGACCTGCGCGCTCGCAGGTTCAGTGCGATGTGTTTGACCGCTGGGTAGAGAAAGGTCGTCATAGACGCGGTCAGGACGAAGCCGGGGAACTTCTTGAGCAGGTACGCGAACGTCTCCTGCAAGACGTCGAGTGCGTCCTCGTGGTTGGCTGTGAATCGCCAGGCAAGGCGGTAGACCCAGTCACGATAGCGATGGTAGAGCCGCTCGAAGGCATCCGCATCGCCTGCGTTGATGGCATCGATCAGTTCCCGATCCGACTCCACAGTGGACTCCGCATGTCGATCCGGCGATGGTCCGGGCATCGCACATCGCCATTATGCGGATTGCCGCGTCGCACGCAAGGATTCTGACCGGCACGGGCGACCCGTCCTACGGCTGCGGCGGGCTGGCAGGCGGGATCGGCGGGGGGCCGGCCGGCGGAAACACAGGCGCGGGTGCCGGATGGTGTTGAGGAAGGTCGACCGCATACTTGGCCCGCACGCGTTCGAGCATCTGGGCCTTGCCCTGGATGTTCCAGGCGAGCAAAGTCAGCGGCAGGCGAGACTTTTCCTTGAACGTGATGACGATGCGTCCGAAGCCGAAGAGCCGTTCGACGAAGTCGCCGGTGTCGATTCGCGTGTTGTAGTCTTCCCGGCTGATCTGTTCGCCCGTCTCGGTCGGGCCTTCCTGGAGGTTCATGTAGTTGGGTGTAATCGCGACGTAGTAGAACAGGCCTCGCACCCAGGAGACCAAGATCGTCAGCAGTCCGATGAGGGTGACGAGGAGATAGCCGGTCCCGCTGATCGAGAAGCCCAGATGGCGGAAGATCCGGAGGAATCCGCCCACCCAGCCGACCAGGTGAAGCCAGAGGAACAGAAAGCCCAGCCCGATGACGCCGATGATCAGCAGCTTGATGCTGACGTCATACTCCTCGATGATCAGATTGATGATAAAGATCGCGAACCAGACGCCGCCGATGACCCTCGGGTTGATCGAGGCCAGCACGCTCCATTCGGTCTCCTTCAGGAACATCAGGACGCAGGCCAACAGTGAGGCCGCCATGGTGGGGACGTAGAGGACCTTGGGTGTCCAGCCGAAGACGATGAGCCAGTCGTTCATATCGGGATCGGCCTGGAGCAGCTTCTTCATGCGCAGCCGGCTGCGCAGCGTGTGGCGCAACAGAAACCACGCGCCCACGCCGACGCCGAGCAGGGCGAGAAGGATGTACAACGCGATCATTCTGTTCGATGTCAACATGGCCGTTCCTTTCCGCGTGGGGCCGGTTCCCAGCCGACGCGTGGGGGTGAAGAGATTCTATCCTTACAGACGCACGAGGGCTGGATTTCTATCACCCATCGCTCGATTTCATTCATATGATGGCCTTGGTCGCGCCGGTGGTGAAGCCACCGTCGACGAGGATGATCTGGCCGGTGACGTAGGCCGAGGCGTCCGAGGCCAGGAAGATGACGGTTCCGTCGAGGTCTTTGGGCTGTCCGGGCCGACAAAGCGGGATGCGGTCGGTGATATACTCGACCCAGGGTTTGTTGTCGTAGAGGACCCTGTTCTGGGCGGTCTTGAACCAGCCGGGCGCCAGGACGTTGACGGTGATGCCATGCCGGCCCCATTCGGCGGCCAGGCTCCGGCTGACCTGGAGAATCCCGCCGCGGCTGGCGCAGTACGGGCCGATGCCCTCCATGCCGAAGACGCAGGTACAGGAGCCGATGTTGATGATCCGCCCATACCGGCGCTTGATCATCTCCTTGCCGACAGCCTGGGCGACGAAGAAGGCCCCCTTGAGGTTCGTGTCCAGGACGGTGTCCCAGTCCTTCCAGGTGAACTCGGCGGCGGGCCTGCGGATGTTCAGCCCGGCATTGTTGACCAGGATGTCGATCTTGCCGTACTCGGCGATGGCCGTGCGCACCACGTTCTGGATATCGCTCTCATTGAGCACATCGAGCTTGACGGGCAGGGCCCTGCGGCCCAACCCCTCAATTTCCGCCTGAAACTCCGAAAGCCGCGACGTGTCGCGGCTGGTGATGACCAGGTCCGCGCCCGCCTGCGCCAGCGCCCGGCCAAAGTACTGGCCCAAGCCCCGGCTGGTTCCCGTGACGACCGCGACTTTTCCGGAAAGATCGAAAAGGTTTTCCATTCGCTTATGCTCCGTGGTTAAGGTTCCAGGACGATTTTCAGCAGGTTCTCTTTGGCTTCGAGCAGGCGTTTGAAGGCCGATGGCCCATCCTTCAGCGGCAGGACCTCGCTGACGAGAGGGCCGACGTTGATCCGGCCCGAAGCGATCAGGTCGATGCACGTGCGGAACTCACCCGAACTGGCGTACGACCCGGTAAAGGTCAGCTCCCGGCTGACAAGCTCCTGGAGGTTGAACTGCGTCTCCTTGGCCAGATTGCCGACGGCCACGAGGCTGCCCCCGGTTTTCGTGATCGCGACGGCCTCGCGGAACGTCTCGGCGTACCCGACGGCTTCAAATACGATGTCGGCGCCGCGGCCGTCAGTCAGTTCGGCGATGGCCTGCCTCAGGGGCCTGTTTTGGGAATTGACGCACTCGTCGGCGCCGACCTGCCGGGCCAGGTCCAGCCGGAAATCGCTGATGTCACAGGCGACGACCCGCTTGGCGCCGCGCAGCTTGGCCGCCTGGAGGATGAACAGACCGATGGTGCCGGCGCCGATGACGACCGCCGTGTCGCTGTCGCCGATCGGCCTTCGGCTGGCGGCGTGCACGCCGATCGACGCTGGCTCCAACAGGGCCGCCTGCACGAACGACATGTCGTCCGGCAGCTTCGCAACGATCCAGTGCGGCACGGCCACGAACTCGGCGAATGCCCCGTCTCGCTTGAACTCGGGGACCGAGACGCCCAGCACCTGCCGATGGACGCAGCGGTTGAACAGACCCTGCCGGCACGCGGGGCACTTGTTGCAGTAGACCGTGGAATCGAAGCAGACCCGATCGCCGGGCGCAAAGTCCGTGGCTTTTCTGCCGGTCCGCTCTACGACGCCGGCCGCCTCATGGCCCATGATCAGCGGGGGCAATCTCCGGCCCGTTTTGCCGGTGTGGCCGGCCACGTCGGACCCGCAGATGCCGCACGCCCTGACCCGGACCAGGACATCATCGTCGCCCACTACAGGATCCGGCAGATCGGTGTAGCGGAATGTGTACGGCTCGGTATAGAGCAATGCCTTCAATCTGTCACCTCACGTCAACGGCAGGAACAGGGCAAACAAGGTCACGAAGAACAGGCCGATCACGGCGGTGCTGCTGACCGTGACCGTCCAGGTCTTGAGTGTCTCGACCTCGGTCAGGCCGCCCATCTTGGCGAAGACCCAGAAGCCCGAGTCATTCATCCAGTTGCCGCACTGGGCGCCAAACCCGATGGCGGCGGCCAGATAGACCGGATGATACCCCAACACGTCGGCTGATGGAATCAGCGCCGCCATCATGGCCGAGGTCGTCATCATCGAGACGGTGCTGCTTCCCTGGGCGAATTTGATGAGGAAGGCGACGAAGAAGCCCATGAAGAGCAGCTTCAGTCCGCCCAGTTGCGTGTCGCCGCCGAGGGACAGGTTCTGGATGGCTGGACCGATTTGTGCCTCCTTGAGCATGGCGCCGAAGGCGCCGCCGGCCGAGGTGATCAGGATGATGACGCCGGCGCTCATCAGCGACGTCTCGATCATCCGGGCGAGCCCTTCGCGACCGGGTTTGCGCTGACGCCAGAGAACGTACAGAGCGACGGCCGCCGAGAGCATCATGGCCAGATTCGGGTTGCCGAGCACGGCGGTGTAGCTCTCGATTTGTGGCAGGACCGAGTCCGCCGTGGCTTTTTTTGCCAGCGACGAAACGACCGTGTGCGCGGTGATCAGCAGGACCGGCAGAATGATGGGCAGCACGGACAGAAGCAGGCCGGGCAGCTTGTCGTCCGGCAATGGATCAGGCTCGGTCCGCGAGCCGTCGAGGGCACGCATGGGGATTTCGATCCGTCTCGCCAGGAAGCGGACGAGCCAGAGGACTACAACCGCCGTCGGAATCGAACACAGCAATCCGACGGCAATCATCATACCTAAGTCGATGTGCAGTGTCTCGGCGATGATCAGCGGGCCGGGCGTCGGAGGGACCATGGAGTGCGTGATCGAGGCGCCCGCACCCATCGCCAGGATCAGGAGCAGGTAGCTCTTTCGGGTCTGTCGATGCATGGAGCGGGCCAGCGGCAGCAGCAGGTAGAACACGGTGTCAAAGAAGACCGGGACCGACAGGACGAAACCGCTGGCCATCAGCGACACCTCGCACCGCCTCTGGCCGAACAGGCGGACGAACATACGCACGACGCGATCGGCGGCGCCGGAGGCGATCAGGCAGTCCCCGATGATCGCGGCCAGTGCGATGACCACGCCGATCTTGCCCGCCATAATGCCGAACTCGCCAGCGACCCGGCTGATCCTCGTGCTGAACTCGCCCGGCGCCAACAGGCTGACGACCGTGGCTGCCGTGATCAACGCCAGAAAGGCGTTGACGCGGAGCACCACGATCATGCCGATGACGATGGCGATGCCCACGAGCAGAATGAGCAGGGGACCGGCCGTGCTGCTCGCGCCGGAGGCCTGCGCCGCCAGGACGGTCGAGAGATCCAGTCCGTTCAAAGTTCTGCCCTCCATGAGTCAACGGGTATCTGCGACGGGACTGGTGCCCGTCGCTTGGGCCATAGCTTAGCGGGCCAAGCCAAGAATTTCCAGCAGGACTTGTGGGACCTGGGTGATGCAGAGATAGCCGTAGAAGAGGAGTGTGCCGAGCAGTCCAACCGCGAAGATCCAGCCGGGCTTGAGTACACGATACGCCTCGTTCGAGAGCATCCTGGGCATGACGACGAACAGCCCGAACGCGACCGCCGCCGCCTGAAGGGCGATCAGCAGGACCCCTTCGAGAATCGACGAGATCTTCAACAGGGAGATCGGCTGCTTGCCTAACACGCAGACGATCAGCGTGCTCGTACAGAAGAACAGAACCAGAAAGATATGGAACTGCCGCTTCCAGGCGAGCCTTCTGTTGAAGCCCGGGATGCAGAGCCGGCAGGAATCGGCCAGCAGGCGAGGCCAGCCCGCAAGCTGGCCCATCAGGGTCGAGACCATGGCGACCGCGCCGCAGAGCTTGAAGAGAAAGCCACCGATCTTGTCCCATCGCCGGGCGAAGATCTCCGAGAGCACCTCGGCCATGTTGTTGTCCTGAGGGACCATGTGCTCGACGCCCAGGATGCCCGCGCCGGCGACCAGGAATGCGCCGGTGACCAGGATGCCGAGGATCATGGCAAGACTGGAATCCGCATATAGGGCATGGCACCAACCCTTGATGCGCTGAGCTGTCTCGCGGGGCATGGTGCGAAGGCTGGCGAGGTCGGCGGGTCTGCCATAGCCTCGTCCGGCGGTGGCGCCATACCCAGCCCCGATCACCCAGTAGGTGTACCAGACCTGAGAGGCGAAACCGCCGGCGCCCCAACCCAGGACAGGCAGGATCTCCTGCCAGGCGCTATCCTCGACACCCTCCATGGCACAGGCCCATTCGGGTACGGCGGGAAGCCGGCCGGTCAGTCCGGCGGCCAGTTCGGCGAAGCTGGGGAACACGCGGTAAGCAATGTACATGGCCCCGACGATGATGATGAGCACGAACAGGCTCATGAAGATCTTCAAGACGTCGAAGACTCCCGACCACGCCACCGCCACAGCGAAGACGGTCGCGAACAGGCCACAGTGCCAGAGTTTGGCCCACGGTAGGAGGCTTTGGATGAAGGTACCGGCCGACGTTGCCAGAGCCCCTGTTGACATGACCGCGCAGAAGAACTGGACCACCAGGACGATCCAGACGACCCAGTGACGCGGGCCTGGCATGCGGTCGAACATGTCGACCATCCCTTCGCCCGTGCAGACGGTGTAGCGCGCGCCGGCCACGCCGATCCAGAACTTCAGGAACACGCCCAGGACCACCGCCCAGAGGACCGCTGTACCGAGGATGGCGCCGGTGCGGGTGGCGATGATGACCTCGCCCGAGCCGATGTACTCCGCCGCCCAGACCATGCTCGGGCCGATCACCAGCAGGATGCCCAGCCCCTTCGGAGCGGTCGGAACGTTCAAGTCACTCGCCTGCTTGTCGTCCTGGGCCATAGGCTGCGTCCGGTTCTGAAGCGATCTGTCCGGGCCTCTGATCGTGGACGCCAGCGTAGTGAGCTGCGGCTGGGCTGTCCATAGAATTCCGGAACGGCATTTGGCAGAGGTGTGACGCGAGCATTATACTGCATCGCGCCTATTGCACGCTGGCGTGCACAGGCACGAACACAGAACGTGTGTTGGTATGTCACAGCGAACCTCGATTGAGAAGGAGGTCACGAAGATGAGCAAGCACTTTTCTGTCGCACTCGTTGCGGTCCTGTTGGCGTTGCAGACACCTTCGCCGGCTGCCGTGGGGCATGGCAGCGATCTGTTCGGGCTCGCCCGCGTGCAGAGCGACATGCGGACCAGGCGGGTCAGCAGTTACGACCGCTCGGGGGGCAACAACGACCGCTTCGAGCACATCGCGGACGGGCAGAAACGCGAGCTGTTCAACATTCGGGGGGCCGGGATCATCAATCACATCTGGATCACGATCGCACCACCGCCGGAACAACTGAACCGAAACGACATCATTCTTCGCATGTACTGGGATGGAAACGAATTCCCCTCGGTGGAATCCCCGATCGGCCCGTTCTTCGGGCAGGGGTGGAACGAGAGCTACCCGTTTGTGAGCCTGCCGCTGGCAGTAGGCCCGGTGGACGGCCGGGCCATGGTGTCATACTTCGCCATGCCGTTTGCCAAGGGCGCCCGCATCGAGATCGAGAACCAGACGGGACGCGAGATCGATGCGTTCTACTACTTCGTGGACTACGTCGAGGTCGATGCGCTGGCCGATGACATGGGCCGGTTCTGTGCCTGGTACAATCATGAGTTGACCGAGGCGCCGCCCGAAGGGGAGACCGAGTGGGGCGTGACGGGTCCGCAGGGGAATAACCCCGACGGCAAGGACAATTACCTGATTGTCGATGTCAAGGGCAAGGGGCACTTCGTCGGCGTCAACTACTACGTGCATTGCCCGACGCCGATGTGGTATGGCGAAGGCGACGACATGGTCTTCATCGACGGCGACACCCGGCCCACGCTCCACGGGACAGGGACCGAAGACTACTTCAATGGCTCCTGGTGTCCCAAGACGATCTACACGCATCCGTATTTCGGATACGCCCGCGTCAACGATGACATCGGCTGGCTGGGCCGCACCCATGCGTACCGCTTCCACATCAGCGATCCGATCTACTTCAACACGTCGCTGAGGTTCACGATTGAGCACGGGCACGACAACAACCTGACGCTCGATATGGCCAGTGTGGCGTACTGGTACCAGGCGCCGCCTCTCCAGAAGCTCGCGCCGATGCCCGGCAAGGAAGCGCGGCAGCCCAAGTCGTACATCGGCGCCAGCGAGATCCATCGGTGGCGCGACGAATGGCGCAAGAATCACGGCAACGGCAGCCGGTTGTGGGGCAACGAGAAATAGACAGCATGCGGGCACGGTCGGCCGAGACCCGGTCGACCGTGCTCTCTCTCCCACATGGATTTGTCAGTTGCCCTGGAGTTTGTCCGCGTAGGGCAGCGTGTCCGGGACGACGCGGACCTCGGTCGTGAAGCGGTAGGGTATCGGCGTTCCGGAATCGAACAGCAGCTCGACGAAGTAGGCGGTCCAGCCTTTGTCCGGCGTCGGGACGCGGACGTCATACGTGCCGGAGCCGGTCGCGGTCAGCGGGCTGCTGGTCCACGCCTTGCCGATCTTCTCCAGGCGGAAGTCACGAGCTTCGGCGTTGGTTGCCGTCCAGAGGGTGACCTGTTGCGGCCGGGTTCGCGTGGTAACGATGACACGGCCATTCTCGGACATGTCCCACGAGAACTGGGGCCGCTCGCGTCCGGTGAGGATCGACTGATACCACACCAGCAGGGCCTTGTCGGCCTCCGAGCCGTCCAGTCCGTGGTCCGTGTTGGCGCAATAGAGCAGGTACTTGTCCGCCGGCAGGTCGTCGAAATAGAACTGGGCCGAATCGGGCAGGAAGAACTGGTCGCCCGAGGAGTTGATGAGGAACTTGGGCATCGTGTAACGGTCGCAGTATTCGTAAGGATCGACGAAGTTGCGGATCTCCGTGCCGCCCTGCGAGTCGAGCCGGTCGAAGATCTTCATCTGCTCGTAGTCGCCGATGGCAGGGGAGTAGAAGCCGTAAGCCGCGAAGTGGTGTCGCATCTGCTCGTTCATGTTGAGCACGTCGATCACGACCGGTGCGATGGCACGGACGCGCTTATCGACGGCTGCTGTCAGCCACGTGGTCCAGCCTCGCTTCGATCCGCCGGAGACGACGAAACTCTTGATCGTCAGCTTGCCTCCGGTGGTCTTGGTCAGATGATCCTGCACGGTGTCCATCGCCCGGACAGCGCTCTTGACCATCGGCAGCAGCAGCGGCCAGGTCGGGTCCTCGGTCCGGAGAAACCGGTCGAAGGTGTACGCGATGATCTCGTCTTCGTATCGCTGGTTGTCCGGGTCGTCCGGAAACACCAGCGGCTGATTGGGCACCATGCGCAGTTCCACGACGACGGATTTGCTGCGCAGCGCGATGTTGGCGAGCATGTCGTCGGGCATGGTCGGTGCGGGGCGGTCGTTGCTGCCCCCGGTAATCCACAGCAGAGCGGTGTCGAACGCGACGTCGTTGGGTACGACGATCGTCAGCCAGTGCTGCCAGAGGGTTCGGTTGACCTCGTTCTCGCTGCGCCAGGTCTGCGACTTCAGATCGATGATATGGATCTTGCCCTGTGGGTGATCGATCGTGCGCACGAGGCTGTAGCTGTAGCTGGGATCGGGCTTGGCGACATACTCGTCCAACGGTGTCGCGACAGCCAGAGAGACGACGAACGGCGTCAGCAGAATAGCGGCGGCTTTGCGTGCTTTCATGGTCCGATTTGCCTTTCTCCCCTTGGGGGTTCACGGTGGTCTTCTCAGACCTTGGGCGGAAAGATCGTTCTAAGGTACTCTGCATCGTACCGGCAGCTCTCTTCGACACCGAGCGGCATCTTGGTGCCTTCCATGACGAGCCAGCCACGGTAGCCGATGTCGTCCATCGCTTCCCGGACGCGAACGAAGTCGATCGAGCCCCGGCCGTAGAGGTTGTCGTAGTCCTTCGCGTGGAACTGGACGATGTGCTTGCCCAGCGTGCGGATCTCCTGGTAGATGTCGTAGCCTTTCAGGTTGGAGTTGCCGACGTCGTAATAGACCTTGATCGCCGGAGAGCCCACGCGCTCGATGATCTCCAGATGATGTGGTGCGCTGAGCCACGACTCGACGGCAAGAGCCACGCCCGCCTGTTCCGCCTTGGGCGCAACCTTCTTGAGACGTTCGACGGTGGCATCGACCCCAATCGGGTCGTCGATGAGGTCTCCGTTGCCGAAGAAGGCCAGGAGGATGATGTCCGTCTTCATCACCCGGCAGACGTCGATGGCCCGCTCGACCCAACGCTCGGTGCGCAGGTCGCTTTTGTACGGGATGTCGTTGAGCGTGCCCAGGGCCAGCGAGGCCACTTCGAGCTGGTTCTGCGCCGCGTGGTCGAGAATGCTCTGTTGCAGGGCGGGGTTGAACAGGGGCAACTCCTCTGCGGCCCGGCCGAAATCAACCTGCACTCCATCGAGGCCGATTCGCTTGGCAACGTCGAATGCCTCCGGCTGGGTGGTTCGTCCGATCGTCCAGTCGCAGACTCCCAATTTGAAGCCGGCGGGTTTCTTGCGGGTAGTGACCTTTGCGCCCGATGAAGCGCACGAGGTCGTCAGTGACAATCCCGCCAGGGTCAGGGCGGCGCCGGTCAATATCTCGCGACGGTTCAGCGTTCGTCCGTTCACGCGTAGACCTCCATGAATGGCCGTGCGTGCGATCTGGCGATTCTGCGAGATCGCACGCACGAGGTGTCCATGACTCTATGCCTTCACGCCCTTGAGATTGGCGTCAAGCTTCTCCTTGTTGCTCATCAGATCGTTCCAGGTGACCATGCGTTTCTCATAGGCGGCCATACGGCCGAGCACGGTGATCAGGTTGCTGCGCACGCTGCACTCGACGGTCGGGTTTTCGAAGTGGCCGCCGGTAATGTTGTCGTAAAAGGCCTTGATATTGGCGACCGCGCCGTCCTGGTAGATTCCCGGCGAACTGCCGCCGCGATAGAAGTGGTCGCCGCGGATGAGGACCTGTCCGCCGTACTCGGTCTCGAGGATGCCCTCGGTGCCGAACATGCGGTTGCGGATGCCTTCCGGCTGCGTGCCGTATCCGTTGGACTGACGGGAACTGAACGTGATGGCGACGTCGTTTGGATACTGGAACAGGAGGCTGAAGGTGTCGTAACAGGTGCCGACGGGACGGAACTTGCGCCCGCCGCTGCCAACCGCCCACAGGGGCGGCTCCTGCATGATCCAGTTCATCACGTCGAGCGTGTGGATGTTCTGCTCGGTGATGATGTCGCCGGACAGGACCTTGTCCAGGCCCCAGGCCCGCAGGCGATTCTCCGGGTTGTCCGGGTCCGATTTCCAGGTGTCATAGTAGCCTGTGAACGGGTCGCCCGCGTGATAGGTGCACTCGCCGAAAGCGAAGGTGCCAAGAGCTTTCTCTTCGTGCACGCGCCGCAGCGCCTCCATGTAGAAGGGGTCCACCCGCGTCTGGAAATCGACCAGGAAGCAGCGTTTCTTTTGCCGGGCCGTCTTGCCGCTGTTCTCGATGCTCAGGCACCCCGGGACGTCGACCGCGATGGGCTTGGCGAGGTAGACATGCTTGCCGGCGTCGACAGCCGCGGCGGCCTGCTCGGGGTGGAAGTACGGCGGGCTGATGATCGCCACGGCGTCCACCTTGTCCAGGAGCTTGAGATAGCCTTTGAGTCCGGTGTAGCGATTGGCCGCGGGCACACCGACTTCGTTGCCAAGACGATCGGTGCGATCCTGAAAGTAATCTGCGGCCGCGACGACGTTGTATCCGCCGTGCTCTTTGAAGAGCTTGCCGATCCACGTGCCGCGCCCGCCGCAGCCGATGACGCCCAGATTGATCTTGGAGTTGGCCGCAAACGTGCGGACGGCGCCCGGGGCCACCACGGCCAGGGACGCCGCGGCCGCGCCGGTCATGAACCGGCGCCGGCTCATCCTCTCGGAAACGGGGTCCAGTGGAGTGGGGTTCTGCATCTGTGGCATTGTGCGGTCCTCCTTTCAATTCGTTTGGACGACACCACGGTGTTAGATGGGCCTGGACCCATGCATGGGTGGAGAACCCATCGCCGGACTCTACGGGTGCGATTATACCGTCCGATGGGCACCGTGCAACGCGTTTCCCGCCTGTCACACCGTTGCGGCGTCCTGCCCGCGCGGGCGAACAGGTGTGCGGGCATATCCGATGACGGGCGTGTGTTTGGCCGCAAGATGTTCCAGGTCGATGTACTGCTCGCGTCGAATCTTTCCGCTTGAGGTCTTGGCGAATTCGCTCGTATGGATCTCAAGCTGGTGCGCGGCGATTCTTTCGAATCCGGAAAGGTGTTTGTTGTTCTGCTGGCAGTCCCGGATGCTTTCCCAGATGAGGTTCTTGACCGTGTGAAGTTCGGACAGCAGTTCCTGCTTCGGCCGATGAGTATGGCCCTCAAGAGTCTCCCATGCGGGCTGCACGAGGGCGCGCATGGTTTCCTCCATGACGCCGTTGGGGTCGGTCCGCCGGGTCGGTACGACGAGGACCTCCTTGACGAAGCGGGCCTGTGACAGCGCCGTCTCCACTCGCTCGGGATTGACGTTCTTGCCGCCCGGCAGGATGATGAGGTACTTCTTGCGGCCGGTGATGTACAGGTAGCCGTCCTCGTCGAGGTAGCCGAGATCGCCGGTGTGGAGCCAGCGAACGCCCTGGGAGTCGGTGTGGGTCACGGCCTGCGTGGCCGCGGCGTTCCGATAGTAGCCTTTCATGATGCAGGGGCCGCCGAGACAAATCTCTCCCTTCTGACGGGGTTCCTGGGTACGGTTCTCCTCGTCCACGATCTTGACCGACAGGGTGTCGATCGGTTTTCCAACCGAACCGAGCTTGTCGAGCCGCTCGTTGAAGCCGTAGACAGGGGAGTTCTCCGTGGTGCCGTAGCCCTCGTACATCCGGAAGCCTCGCTTCCACAGCGTGTCGAGGACCCAGCGCGGCATCGGCGCAGCGCCGGACAGAAAGAACCGCAGGCCGGTCCAGCCTTGTCTCTTGCGGATCTGCCTGCCCACGTACCTCGGTGCAAACCGGTCGAGGAGCCGGAGGATCATGCTCTTCTGTTTCTGTCGATCGAGACCGTCTTCGAGCTTGCGGGCCAGGGTCGTGAAGAGCGCCGGAATGGCGATGAAGATCGTGATCTTCCTGTCGCGGATCAGATCGGCGACTTCGCGGTAGCGGTTGGTATAAACGCTGGTGGCCGCCGCCAGCAGGGGCAGGAGTTTGCCCACGGTCAGGCCGAAGGAATGGTGGGGCGGCAGAATGTGCCCCAGGACGTCCTGCGGACCGAGATCCACTCGGCGGATCGAGCCTTCGAGGTTGGCGATGAGGTTGGTGTGGGTCAGCTCCACCTCGCGCGGATCGCCCGTAGTTCCCGAGGTGCACAGCACCACGGCCGTGTCGTCAGGGCGGATCAGTCTGTGAATCGCGCCGAGGTCTCGCGGCTGACCGTGACCGCCTTCTCCCAGAGGCTGGTCGGTCATCAGAATCACACTCAGTCCCTTGGCTTTGGCGTGGGTCGTCAGCTCCTCCCGGTCTACTGGATCCGCATAGTCGTCGGCCACGATCAGGGCACGTGCGTCGGTGGCTTCGAGGTGAGCGATCACGCCTTGAGGCCCCCGGTCCGGGTCGATGAGCACGGGGACCGCACCGGCCCGCAGGATGCCCCAGAGGGCGACGTCCCAGTCCGTTCGGTTTTTCGACACCAGAGCCACCCGGTCCTGCGGACCGATGTGTTCGCAGCCAACCAGCCTCCGGGCAAAGGTTTCGGATCGGTTTTGAAGCTGTCCAAAGGTCAACGTTTCACGACGGTCGGCGTTGATAACCTCTGCGCAGATCTTGTCGGGGCGGACGACTGCCGCCATGGATCCTTCGAAGAGATCGATCAGAGTTCGGTGTTTCAACGTGATCTCCATGCCGCCAGCTCCATATTGGGCCATGACCCCCGGCGTCGAATGTCTCCGGCAGCCACCGCTGCCGCACCGCCGGACCCAATATCATACCCATAGGGAGGCAAAAAGTACCAAAAAAAGAACAACAGACAGGAAGGGGGATCGGCGACAGTCCACAAACAGCTTGCGGCAGTCGCTGCCGTGACCGCTGACCCGGCATGAAGAAAGGGCCTGCACGATTCGGTGCAGGCCCCTGAGGTCTGTCCTGTGCCCTTTGCTCAGGACACAGCATCATGGTTCGAACGGTTGCTGGTTAGTCGGCCAGCGACTGCACGAGCCACTCATCGGCCGTGACGGTGGCATCGATGAAATCGACGACGCAGTCATCGTTCCGGTCGCCCACCACGTGCACGTCGCAGGGCACGGCGGCTTCCGCGATGGCGTCGGGACCGGCCAGGTAGTCGGCCGCGATCTGGGCCGCTGACAGGGCGGTGTCATACCACCGCAGTTCGTTGTACGAGCCGCAGTACAGCGGATCGCCCCACTGCGAACGCCCGAGCCAGATGTTATTGTCGATGAACTCGCCCAACGTGACCGGGGCATCCATGGCGCCGACGATTGTGCCGTTGATGAAGCACTTGACGATTCCGGCCACATCGTCATGCACCAGGGTGATCATGACCTCTTCGCCCGCAGTCAGCGGACCATTGTCGTTGATCGCCATGTTGGTGGACGCGCCGAGCCTGCGGTACTCGAGCTGGGCCACGCGGCCGCTGTTGTCCGGGCAGAACATGACGAAGGTCGTCTGATCGCCCGCAGGAGAGGTGTCCTCGCCGCCGTTGGAGGTGCCCATGTCGAAGACACGCTGCCAGATCGCGTCGGTGCCGTTCCAGGTGGTCCAGCACTCGATGGTCATCTGGGTCAACGGCGAGATGAGCCCGTTGGGCAGATCGATGTAATCGCCATTGGCGGTGCTGCCCGCTGCGGCTGCGCTGCCCTGCGAACCGGTGTTGCCCAAGGTCGCCTGACCGCCCGCGACGGCGGCGTTTCCAGTGAGGTTGATCAGTTTGGCATCGGCGTCGCCGACAACGTCCGGAATCGTGACGCCGTCCGGGCTCTCATCGAAGGTCCAGCGGTGAATCAGACCTGTCTGCACGTCGAGGAAGACCATCGCCGACGTGACCGAGCCGTTCTCATTGCTCACGACGCAGTAGTAGTACCCCTGGTCGTCGGCTGTCACCCCGGCGACATTGAGCATTGCCTCGACGCCTTCGGGCAGCGGAACATCATGCAGCTCGAAGCCCATCATGATGACCGTTTCGCGGTACCACTGGTAGCTCAGGTCGGGCGAAATGGCACTGCCAGCCTCGCAGATCAACTGGGCATCGCCGCCGAGCGCGACCGCGTCGCCTTCGATGCTGGTAATGACCGGCTTGCCATCGTCCGTCGTGAAGCTCCAGACGATGCCTTCGGTCACAGCACCGTCGGCCGCGACCTGATCGACACGCCAGTAGTAGACGGTGGACAGTTCCAGATCGCCGATGAGGCCGCCCACAGAGAAACTGGTCTCTGCCTGACCCTGACTGAAGGGCTGGAGAGCAGAGGGGTCTTCGCCGCCATAGACGTTGAAAGCCACGGCGTCCGCGGTCGGCGTCCAACTCACGATCAGATCGCGAGGGAAGACTGCTGTGGCGCCGTCAGCCGGAGAGGGGTTCCATGCCTGATTCGCAACCATGGGCCCTGCGGCATGGGACTCTTCCATCTCGGCCGCCGTCATCGCGCCCTTCCAGAGACGGAACTCGTTGTACTTGGCGTTGGCGGTATTGTCGCCCCATTGCGAGCGGCCGAGCCAGCAGTTGTCATCGTTCAGGGTCGAGACGCGTTTTTCCGTCTCGAACGAGCCCTTGGCCGGCCCCAGTTCGGCGGCATCCGCCGGCGCGGTATACCAGGTCACGGTGCCCGGCTCGATCACGCAGACAATGTGATGTTCCACTCCCAGCGTGTAGGGGGCATTCGTGCCGTCGAGCAGCTTGCCGAGACTCGGGTAATTCCACTCCACGCGATCGTTATTCAGGTCCGTTCCCACCGTCCAGGCCATGTAGAGGTTCTCCGCCGTGCTGGTGCCGAAGTCGAAGATACGCGACCAGTTCTGTGCGGACAGTTGCGTGGCCCAACACTCGATGGTTACCGAATCACCGAGGCTGCTCAGGACGCCATCCGGCAGATCGATGTAGTCCGAACTGCCTTTGTCTCCACCGGTCAGGGTGATCTCACTCTCGGATACGATGGCGTCTCTCGCGCCCAAGTCCACAATGACGCCGTCCTGTCCTCCCACCGAATCCCTCAAGTGGCCGTTGAGACTCCAACGGTGAGCCAGTTCAGCCGCCATTCCGCTGGTGGCCAATCCGAGCACCAGCAGGACGCAAATCAGATATACTCGCTTTCTACACATGCCTGACCTCCTTCATCGAACATTGACATGATCAACACCGCGTTTCCATCAGGAAACGCGTCACGTATGCCCTGGCGTGTGAACTCCTCAACACACTCAGGACACTCCTGCGATGGCGCAGGGCAAACGCGCCGGAGGGCCGGCAGGGTCACCGGGTGGGGTCGTGCGGACGACATGAACGACCATCAAGACACACCAGAGGTTTCCCTCCGTCCTTGGACACGATATCCCTATGCCAGTTTGAGGCAGGGCACAGCAAAGGTGGCTTGCCGGTTATACCGCGCGCATTGCTCCGGCTGCACGTGAACGCGCATCGCACGAGGCAATACACTCCCCGCCCCCGTCATCCCTTGCATTATGCACATGGGCCAGATGGGACAGTAGCAAACCGCAGGTCTAATCAACATTATGCCACAAAGACACGGTGTCCAACAACACCCTATTGCGTTTTATTTTAGCCACTTCGCGACGGGGCATGACTGTCCGCACATCCATGGGGTCCGACTGGCCATTGGTGCGTTGGGAGTATCGAAAGCAACGACCTGTGGGCTGTAGTCCCGGATGGGGGCAGACTGGGCCGGGATGCCTGGGCGGATGCGCCGCCGGGCACGAAAAAGGGCCTGCACCATGCGGTACAGGCCCTTGAGGTCTTTCCTGTGCCCTTTGTTCAGGACACAGCAATGTGCTTCGAACAACTACTGGTTAGTCGGCCAGTGACTGCACGAGCCACTCATCGGCGGTGACGGCGGCATCGACGAAGTC
>CAZOFX010000096.1:0-22091 GCA_964579055.1 uncultured Pirellulales bacterium | reverse complement strand
GCTCGTGCTGCTCCAGGGCGCCGACATCAGCACGATCCACGCGTTCTGCAAGCGGCTGATCGGCGAGAACTTCCACGAGGTCGGGCTCGATCCGGCGTTCCGCGTGATCGACGCCGACGAGGCGATGCTGCTCAAGGCCGAGGTGCTCGACGAGACCATCGAGTGGGCGTGGCGGCAGGAGCACCTGGTGGCCTCGCTGGAGAGCCTGCTGCGCCGCCGCGATGTCCGTGACAGCGGCGGCTTCCTGGCGAGCGTGATCCGGCTGCACGAGTTTCTCGACTCCGTCGCGTCACGGGACGCCTGGTGCGAACGCGCCCGCCTGCTGGCGGAGGCGACGGATCCGGAATCGAGCGAACTCGGGCAGGCGCAGAAGCGGATCGTTGCCGACGAGCTTGATGCGATTCTGTCACGCCTGCGAGCGGCCAAGTGCCTCTACGAACGGCAAGAGCCGGGCGGCAAGTGGGGTTCCGCGCTCGAGGCCGACGTGATCGCGCCCATTGTGGCCTGTTGTGAGCGGCTGGCGGCCGGTGACTGGGACGCCTGCGCCGAGGCAATTCGCAACTTCGTCAAGCCGAAAGCGCCGGCGCTAAAAGGTTTTGACGAGACTCTGGGCGATCTCATCAAAGACCTGCGCACGAAGGCGCTGGGCGATTTCGCCTCGCTGAGCGATCTGGCGATCGTCAGCCCCGATTACATGGATGCGGTGGGCCGATCCGCCAACGCGCAGAGCCACGTCCTGATCGATCTGGTCCGGACGTTCGATTCGCTGTACGCCCGGCGGAAGAGGACATTGAACGGATTGGATTTCGCCGACCTGGAGCACTACGCGCTGCGGCTGCTGACGCGTCCGGCCGATTCGGGCGAAGGCGCAACGCCCTCGGAGACGGCGCTGGGACTGCGCGAGCGCTACAAGTACATCTTCGTCGACGAGTACCAGGACATCAACCCCGTCCAGCAGGGGATTCTCGACGCGCTGAGCTCGGGCGACAACGTCTTCGTCGTCGGCGACGTCAAGCAGAGCATCTACGCCTTTCGCGGCGCCGAGCCGACGATCTTCCTGCGACGATTGCAGACCTCGTCGCAGACGACGGATGCGGCGGCCGGGCTGCGCGTCGACCTCAACTACAATTTCCGTTCGGCCAAGGGGATCCTGGATTTCGTCAACCACGTCTTCGGACGGATCATGACCGAGGCGCTGGCGCATATGGACTACGACGAGGCCGCCCGGCTGCGACCGGGACCCGATGCGATGGCCCAAGCCCCGTCCGGCCTACCGACCCCGCTGGTGGAATTGCACCTGCTCGATGAAAAGGCCGATGATGCAGATGCCCACCAGGAGGCTGACACGGACAGCACGGAAGTCGTTCGCCCCCGACAACGGCAGGCCGCTCTGATTGCGCAGCAAATTCAGCAGATCGTCGGCGCCGAGCCGGGCCGGCCCGCGATGCAGATCTTCGACAAGGACGCCGGCGGCTTCCGCAACGTCGAGTACCGTGACATCGTCGTGCTGATGCGCTCGCTGGCGATGAAGGCCAACGACTACGTCGAGATCCTGCGTCTGGCGGGCATTCCTGTCAGTTGCGACGCCACCGCCGGCTACTTCGAGACGACGGAGATCGCCGACGTGCTCTGCCTGCTCAAGGTGCTCGACAATCCGCAGCGGGATATCGAGCTGGCGGCGGTGCTGCGCAGTCCGCTCTTCGGTTTCACCGACAGCGAGCTGGCGACGATCCGCCTCGCCGCACGCGACTTGTCGCCGTCCGCCGATTTCCATGCCGCAGCGATCCGATACCGGGACAGCGGGACCGATGCGAAGCTGGCGGCGAAACTGCGCGAGGCGTTCGCGACGCTCGAACGGTGGCGCCGTCTCGCCCGGCGCGGCCAGCTCGCCGACCTGCTCTGGCGCATCTATCGCGAGACGCAATACGTCGCGTTCGTCTGCGCCCTGCCCAACGGCCAGGCCCGTAAGGCCAACCTGCTCGAACTGCACGATCGCGCGATCCAGTTCGAGGGGTTCGCCAGCAGCGCGGGTGTGCCGTCGCTGACGCGGTTCGTCACGTTCCTCGAGAAGCTCCAGGAGGCGGGGCAGGACTGGACGCCCGCCGAGCCGGCCGGCGCCGGCGACGCCGTTCGCATCCTCAGCGTCCACAAGAGCAAGGGGCTGGAGTTCCCCATCGTCTTTCTGGCGGAGTTGGACAGCCAGTTCAACCAGCGGGATGCCCAGGCCGATCTCGTCGCGGACGCTGACCACACGCTGGGCCTGCGAATCATCGATGCGCGGTCGAACACGAAGCTGTCGTCGCTGGCGCATCAGGTGATCGCCGCCAAGAGGCGTGCCGTGACCCTGGCGGAGGAGATGCGCATTCTCTATGTCGCGATGACGCGGGCGAAGGACCGTTTGATCCTGAGCGCCTCGCAGAAGCGGACGGACTGCGGCAAGGTTCTGGCGCAGGGTCTGCTGCTGGGCGAACCGATGGTTCCGGCATGGCTGCTCAAGCGCGCTCGAAGTCCTCTGGAGTGGCTTCTGTACGGCCTGGCCGATCGGCGGGCCTTGCACGAGGCGTTCGAGACGCACCTGACGCCGCCGGCCGAGGGCGAGGCCCTGTTCGACCTGCACGTGCATCGCGGCGACGAGATGCGGCAGCTCACGCAGCGCGTGCGGGAGCTTCGCGACCGCAAGAAGGGCAGCAGGGTGACACCGAAGGCGAAGTCCCGTGCGGATGCGGCGAGCCGGCAGTTGCTGGCGGAGCTGAAGGAGCGTCTGGATTGGCGGTATGGGTTTACCGCTGCGGTGCGCGAGCCGGCCAAGCGGTCGGTCTCCGAGTTGACGCACCACGATGACGAATTTACCCGGCTGGACTACTCGCGGGCGCTGGACCGGCGGCCGCTGGCCCTGATCGCGTCCGATGCCGGGGCGCGGCCCGATTCCGCCCGGCAGATCGGCACGGCGACGCACCTGGTGATCTCCAACCTCGACCTGACGGTGCCGGTGACGCGGCAGACCATCGAGCGGACATGCGAGCGGCTCGTCGAAGAAGAGGCGATTGTGCCGGAGGTTGCCGCCGGCGTCGACGTCGATGCGATCGTAGCCTTTTTCGAAAGCGACCTTGGCGCGGTGGTGCTGGACCGGGACAATACCGTCCATCGCGAATGGCCCTTTACGTGGGGCCTGCGCGTCGGCGAGCCGGACGGCGCGGTCCGATCGGCCAACGCCGAAGAGATCATCGTGGTGCAGGGGATCATCGACATGCTGGTGCAGACGGCTGAGGGCCTCGTCGTGATCGATTTCAAGAGCGACCGCGTTGCGGGCGAGAAGATCGCCGAACGTGCCGAGGCGTATCGCGGCCAATTGGACCTCTACGGCCGGGCGGCCGGTGACATCCTTGGGTGTCCCGTCCGGCAGAAATGGCTGTACTTCCTGGCGCCGAGAGTGCCCGTGGCGGTGGAGACATGATGCGATTGTCGAAGCTCGGTCAGCGGATGGCGGTCCGGTCGGGCATCGGGCAGCTCATGGATGATCTCGGCGCTGCGCTGTCGCCGCAAGGCGAGGTCTTCATGCTGGGCGGGGGCAACCCCGCACACATCCCCGAGGTCGAAGCCTGCTTTCGCCGCAGCACGATGGCGATGCTCCAGAACGGCGCGCGGTTCGAGCGGGCGGTCGGGGAATATGACCCGCCGGAAGGCAACCGCGAGTTCATCGCGGCCTTGGCGAGCCTGCTGCGCTCGCAGTTCGGCTGGCGGATCGGCCCGCGCAACATCGCGCTGACCAACGGCAGCCAGTTGGCGTCGTTTATCCTGTTCAATCTCTTCGCGGGCGAGCACGACGATGGGACGACGAAAAGGATTCTGTTCCCTCTGACGCCCGAGTACATCGGTTATTGTGACGTGGTGCTGACGCCCGATGCGTTTGCTGCGATCCGGCCCCGGATCGAGATGCTCGACGAGCACTTCTTCAAGTATCACGTCGACTTCGAGCGGCTCGACGTCGGCGACGACGTCGGGGCGATTTGCGTCTCGCGTCCGACGAATCCGAGCGGCAACGTGCTGACCGGCGACGAACTGGTCCGGCTCGACGAGTTGGCCCGCGCCAAAGGCGTTCCGCTGATCGTCGACAACGCGTATGGTTTGCCGTTTCCACATATCGTCTTCACCGGCGCCGAGCCGGTGTGGAACGACAACACGATCGTGCTGATGAGCCTTTCGAAGCTGGGGCTGCCCGGCGTGCGGACGGGCATCATCCTCGCGTCCGAGGAGATCGTCGAGACCGTCGCGCGGGTCAACTCCGTGATGAGCCTGGCGCCGGGCGGCCTGGGCACGGCGATCGTTACCGATCTGGTCCGCTCGGGCGAGATTCTGCGCCTGAGCCGCGAGGTGATCGCGCCGTTCTACGAGCGCAAGGCCCGCCGGGCCATCGAGCAGCTTCACCGCGGTCTCGACGGGATCGACTACCGCCTGCACCGGCCGGAAGGGGCGTTCTTCCTCTGGCTCTGGCTGCCGGGCCTGCCGATCTCCTGCCACGAGCTTTACGAGCGCCTCAAGGCCCGCAACGTGATCGTCGTGTCGGGACACTACTTCTTCCCCGGCCTGGCCCGGCCCTGGTCCCACGCGAACGAGTGCCTCCGCATCAGCTACGCCCAGAACGACGCCACCGTCGCCCGTGGCCTCGACCTCATCGCCGAAGAAATCCGCCGTGTCTACGAAACGAGGAGTTGAGTTGTCTGTGTCTGAGGAACAGTCATGCTGCTGCCCGTTGAAGAGTCTTCGTTGTTCCTGTCGCTCTACCAGCATCTCCTCGGTTTCGCTGCCGGGCGTCTCGGCGGCATCAGCGGAATCGCTGACTTCGCCGGTTTTCGAGCCGCCCAATGGGAGGCCAAAGCGGAAGCCCGCAATCGACTCTTGGACAACGTGGCCTTGCTCGATGCCTTTGTCGAAGAGAACCCAGGAGGTTTTCGTGAAACCGATCTGTCCCATGTGCTTCTCTGGCGGCAGTTCGTGCACACCAACTTCGTCATCGAGCGGGATCTCGCCAAGTGCACGATATTCTTGACGGAGGAGGAGCCGCCGCGGGCCTATGGCGTTCTGGGCCTGACGCAGGAGTTCGTGGATATGTTGCCGTGCCCCATGCCCGTTTTCGTTGACGCGGTCTTGCTGCCCTGGAAAGGGCGGATCATCTGTGATGGACTTATGTCCATCTGCAATGTCATTCTGGGACCAGGTATCAGGGCCGAGCTCAAGGACGCGTATCGGCGCGCCAAAGCGGCCGGGATCATCGTGTCGCTGGAGCCGGGGTGGCGGCCGGAATTGCCTCACGTTCACCAACGGCCAAAGACGCCTGCGATCCAGCGATTTCTACGAAAGAAATGTCCCGCGACGCTGACGGAGTTCAAAGAACGGTTTGGGATGCCCGCATGGCAGTTGAATGGCGATGAGGCAAGGGAATTTGGTCCGTGGGAGGTCGGTGGGTCGCCCATGCTGGATTTCGATGTGCTGGCCGTCTACGCCAACATCATTCGCGATAGAGTCTTGCACGTATATGCCAGGAACGATCGGATTGTCTCCGCCACGGTCACCCGGCAGGTGGCATGGTCGAAGGCAGATTGCCGGCCTCTTCCAGGGCACACACTGATGCGCTAATGCCCCGTCGTGTCGTCGGGCGGAACGCCTTGGCGCGTGCACCTCGCCATCTCTTCATTGTGGCGGAGAGGTTACATCTTACGGCTGCGTTCTTGGTTCGGCCGGGCCTTTGATGGATTTGTCGAGCATCTTGTCCTTGTCGGTGACCCATTCATTTCTTGTGTAGTCGAACGGGATCGCGATGAGCCGGTCCGGCGTGATGCGGAAGACGGTGACTTCGGTCGGCCAGTTCGGCGCAGGGGAGGGCAACTGCACGAAGTGGATGCCCCGATACTCGCGCACGTTGGCCTTGTGGTAGTGGCCGCCGAGGACGCAGAGAATGTTGGCGTCGCCGAATGCGTCGCCGAACTCGTCGCGGTTGGTGATCGCGTCGAAGCACAGGTGCGTCGCGACGATGACCGGTTTGCCCTTGGGCACAGTCGCCAGCGTCTCGCGAAGGTAGTCCAGCGCATCTTTGGAGATGGGCTGGGCCGGGTCGTTGAGACTCTCGTCGTACTCGCTGAACAGCGCGACAAACAGCACGCCGCCTTCTTCAAATGTATAGCGCAGCGCGCCGTGCCGGGCGACGAGCCAGTCGAGCACGGTTCGCGTGGGTGAATTGCCGCCGATGTCGTGGTTGCCTGCGACGTCGTAGCTGGGGAACTTCAGCCGCCTGGTGACGCGCTGCTCGTAGGCTTCCCTGGCCGCTTGGCTGGGCCATTCGGTGAGGTCACCCAATCCGAACACGAACGCCGGCCTGGCGACGGCGCCGCCGACCGATTCGGGCCAGGCCCGGCCCGGCAGGGCGTTCATCGCGTCGATGGCCGGGACCAGGTGATCGGCGTTGCCGTCGACCTGTACGTGCTGATCCGACCAGCCAAAGAACGTCAGCGCCTGTTCCTCGGCCGCGCCCGGCCAACTCCGGCGCGCCAGCAGGGCATCGTACTCGGCCCGGCTGATGGCGATCATGCAGCCGTGACGCACTTTGGGCGGCAGGGCGTACTTGTCCCAGTCGCTGAAGAACGTGTATCCGGAGATCTGGTGCCAGGGCCCGTTCAGATCAGAGGCCACCGACAGGCCGTACGAGACGCCCGGATACTGCTCGTAGTAGAGGTACCACACCTTGCCGTCGGGCGACGGGATCAGCGTCGGGGCCTCGCGGAAGTTCGGACTGATCGGCGCGGACGGTTCGCTGTACGGACCGAGCAGCGCCGGAGCCGAGCTGATGCGAATGGTCTTGCCGGTCGGCCAGTCGAGCGTGGGGTAGCGCTCGTCCTTGACGATGGCGTAGTAGCGATCCGCCTGCTTGCGGATGATGACGTCGATCGTCGCCATGTCCCAGTCGAACAGCCGTCGCGGCGGATTGGAGAAGGTCCGCAGGTCCTTCGACGTGAGGTACAGCGTGCGCTGGCTGGCCCAGTAGCGTTCGGGGTCCTGGGGTGTGCCGTGCTCGTGCGGCGTGTGCCAGGTCAGCACGTACTGCGACGAGTCAGCGTCGTAGAACAGCTTCGGCGCGCCGATTCGCGGCAGCGCCTGCGCGTAATCCGGGGTGCGCGGCAGGTCCGGCGTCACGTTGCTGTAGCGTTCCCAGCGAATCAGGTCGTCGGAGACCCAGAAATTGATGTCGGGCGCCGAGTCGTTGCGATTGCCCACGAGGTAATACCGCCCATCGTGGCCCTTGCAGATGTCCGGATGGCCGCGATAGTCGTCGCAGACGCGCCGCCCGTCGTTCAAGGCGGTCCAGTGCAGGCCGTCCAGACTGACCGAGTAATACAGCCGCCCGTAGTCCTCGTGCATCATGTGGGCGAACAGATACGCCTGGTGGACCGGCTCGGTCCCTATCGCCTGTCCCGGCGGGTCCGGCTGCTGTGCCCCCGCCACGCCGACCCACAACAGGACCATCGCGATCGCCATTCCAATCCGCATGTGTTTCATCGGTTTGCTCCATCCTTTCAGCCAGCCCATTGCCCATCGAGCCGCGATACGCAAAACCCCGCCGCATGTCACACGTTCTCATCATATCGACCGGCCGCCGGACAGACAAGGCCCCGGTTCGCAAAGCGAAGGCCCTTGCAGTCGAAGGCGTTCCAGTGATATAATGAAGATCGTCGAGGACGGGTGGCGGATCGGAGGAGGTGAGACTCACGTCACTGCCGATTCCGGGGCCGTCCTGCTTCAGGAGGAAAATCTCGTCGAGACACGGAACAGAGCGGCTGCGAAGTGCATCTCAATCTCTGAGACGACGTGACGACGCGGCGTAATCGGTCATCATACGATCATCGACAATGTGCGAGGGAAGCGACATGGCAGCATTACAGCATCTATCGAAAGCAGGCTTCGTCTGCGTCACCATCCTGGCAGTGAGCCTTTGCGTTCCGGCCCGGGCGGCCGAATTTGCGGGCGGAACAGGCGAACCCGACGATCCCTACCAGATCGCCACCGCCAGCCAACTGCTCAGCCTGGGCGCCGACCCGAACCTGCAAAGCAAGCACTTCATCCTCGTTGCCGACATCGACCTGGACCCAAACCTCCCCGGTGGCGGGTTGCTAGAGAATGGACTGACCCTGACAACAGGCAGCCTCGACGGGTGCGGGCATCGCATCCTGAACCTCGGTGGGCGTATCGCCATTGAAGAGACGAGACGTGATGGCACTGTCTACTATCGGGATCGCTACGGTTCGAGTCTTTTCGAGCTCATCGGTGCCGATGCCGTCGTCCGCAACCTGTGTCTCGAGGGGGTCATCCTCAGAGGGCCAGCGATGCTCGTTGGTGAGAACAGAGGTCTTATCATGGACTGTTCCGCCGAGGGCAGTCTGTCAGGCGATCTGTCCGGGGGCAGCTCAGATGGGAGTGCTGGCGGGCTTGCAAGGGAGAATACGGGAATCATCATTGGCTGCCGCGTAGCGGCAAGTATCCTGGGCCCAGACACAGGGCGTCCGCAAAGAACCGGTGCAGGAGGTATCGCATTCGAGAACACGGGGAGGATTCTCAATTGTGCCGTCGACGGAAATGTCGTTGGCGCTCCCGGAGCTGGTCTGGTGACAAGCAACTCGGGGACGATCATGTACTCGCGCTCGACGTGCAGCGTAAGCGGCGGCAGTGGCCTGGTGCAGACGAACTCCGGGACGATCGTGGCCTGCTACGCCACGGGCGACGTCACCGATGGTCCGGCCGGCGGCTTGGTGGGCACCAACAGCGGTACGATTCGCTGGTGCTGTGCCACGGGAGATGTGTCGACGACAGATGAAGTGGCGGGGGGGCTCGTCGGCGCCAACGCCGGAACGATCTCGGAATGTTACGCCACGGGAAACGTGCGCGCAGAGGAGGACGCCGGCGGGCTCGTGGGGAGCAATACCGGAACGGTCACGCAGTGCTATGCCACAGGCAGCGGTGGCGCTGCGCTGGCAGCTGAGAGCTTCCAAGGAAACGTCCTGAACTGTTATGCCCTTTCTTCATCTGACGGTGGGGGGACAAACAACGGCTATGCCATTCAGTTGACGGATGAGCAAATGCGAGAGCAGGTGAATTTCGTCGGATGGGACTTTGCCGGCACGTCACTGGACGGATCACTGGATGACTGGATCATGCCCGAAGGCGGAGGCTGTCCGCTGCTGGCGGCGATTGATGCGTCCGAGTATGTGGGCAGCGGTACGCCCGATGACCCGTATCTCGTGGAGACGCCTTGCCAATTCATGGCGATCTCGGGCGGGCCACAAGCATGCTATCGTTTGGAGACTGATATCGATCTGGCAGGCCAAGTTTTCTCGCGCTCGATCATTCCCATATTCTGTGGGCATCTGGACGGCGATGGGCACAATGTGTCGAACCTCACGCTCACAGGGAAGGAGGATGTGGGCCTTTTCGAGATGGTCTATCCTGAAGCAACGGTGGTTGGTCTTCACCTGTGCGACGTCTATATAGAGACCACAGGCGGCACCCAAGAACGAATAGCTGCTTTGGCGGCGCGCAACCGTGGCACGGTGACGGATTGTACAGCAACCGTAGCAATGAGAATCCGGGGAAATGGCTCGACTTCCCATGTGGCAGGCTTGATTGGTGTCAACGAAGGTGGGGATGTGCACAGGTGTTCTGCTCACCTCGCCTTTGCCGACTGGCGAGGTCTCCCTCGCGATTCCGGCGGTCTTGTTGGTTACAATGCCGGTACGATCAGCCAATGTCATGTCTCCACCTTCACGAACAACACACTCGATCGATTCGGCGGTCTCGTCGGCTGCAATGATGGGAGTATCACAGACTGCTATGCCCAAGGGTACATTCAGGGTGCTTTCTGGGGACGCCAGCCGTCGCAGCATATCCTGGGAGGTCTGGTCGGTTTGAACAATGCGATCGTTCGGCGATGCTATACGAGTGCTATTGTCGTTCGCGCCAGCGGTGGTCTGGTTGGCGAGAACCGCGAAGGCATCGCAGCCGATTCATATTTCCTCGTAGAAGGCGATGGCGGCGGGCCGGACAATGGGGTGGGCGTCGCGCTGTCCGACGCCGCGATGCGGCAGCAGGCCAGCTTTGTCGGCTGGGACTTCGACGATGTCTGGGTGATTGACGAGGGGATGGATTACCCTCGCCTGCGGTGGGAGGGGGTCGCGTGCGAGCAGTGAGCGCGGGCTGACGGATGCCGGCCGCGAGACCCTCGCTGGAAATCCCCGTCTCGTAGACGGTGACGTCAGAGGCCGGGTGGTTGCCACTGCGAGAGCTGGGACACGGTCTGGAATCGGTCGGCCTCGTCCAGGGTTGAGTAGACCTGCCGGGCCCAATCGTAGGAGTCGGGCATCGAACCGATCATGACCACGTTTGTCGGGAACAGCAGGCCCGCCACCTGGGGCAGGTCGGTGGTGCGGAGGCAGTTGAGCATTTCGACGGCCTCGCCGCGACCGTCGGGCTGGCTCGGCGCGTTTTGCGTCGCGGGCGGGTCTTTCAGGAGGACCGCCGCGACGTCGCCGTCGAGAAGGGCGGCGTACAATGCCACGGCGCACATCTCGCCCCGGGCGGCGATGGCGAATCTCCCTTTGGGACCAGCCGCCTCGATCTTTCGCAGGGCCTCCAGGCAGCGAAGCACATCGTACACGCGCATGGACGCCACCGTGCGGCCGGTCCAGGCGGCGGAGCGACGCACGTGCCACTGCAAGTCGGCCGGCCAGCCCGTCTCCCCGATGCCACGCGCCTCGAAGTAGGCGATGTTCCAGTTCTCGTTCAGGCCCGAGATGAAGCCTTCCGAGGCCCAGCGGTCCTCGTCGGGGCTGCGCAGCACGAGTACCATCGGGCTGGAGGTCTGCGGCGCGTGACGCCAGCGAACGTCTATCTTCAATCGGTAGTCTGGCTCCGAGACGAAGCTGAACGTGTCCCGGCCGTGCGCAGCGCCATCGGCCGCACGGAATTCGTACCGCATATCCAGCGGGACAGGGTCTTCCGGGAACGCGCCGAACGTCTTTTCATGCAGGAAGCTCAGCACCTTCTCGCGATGCGTCTCCAACTGCTGTCGCGTCGCAATCTGCGGCGGATTGGCGGTCTTGACGAAGGTCTCCTGGATCGTCGTCGTGCGATCGTCGGCGGGCGGGCCGTCGACGTAGACCTTCAGTTCCTCGGCCGAGAGCATGGCCGATTCCGATGTGTCGACGTCGCCGACCTCTTCAGGCGGGACGTCCTTGCCCATCAGGTGCTTGAGGAAGAAGGAGAAGATCCGCGTGCGGGACCTCTCGTGGTAGGAATGGCCGCCGGGCGTTTCGACCAGCACGAGGTCGTCCGGCCGGCCGTAGAGCTTGTAGATTTCGTGGAGCCGGCTGTGGACGTCGCGCACGGCCTCGATGGAGTTGAGTCCATCGCGATCGGCCGAGGCGATCAGCAGCGGCCGCGGGGCGATCAACGCGCCGATGTCGTGGAAGTCCTGCCGGTACGTGTTGATCGGCATCATGCAGTCGCAGTGGCCGTCGATGGTGCGCTGATGGACGTGCGAGTTGACGGTGCTGGTTCCGCAGACCGGCGCGACCACCTTGATGCGCGGATCGGCGGCTGCGATGTACCAGCTTTGCGTGCCGCCGCCGGAGATGCCGGTGACGCCGAGCTTGTCGGCGTCGACCTCGGGCCGCTCGCAGAGCAGGTCCAGACCGCGAATCGCATTCCATAGCTCGACGCCGCCGGAACAGTAGCCCCGGCTGTACCAGTGAAACCAGCCACGGGCGTAGCAGCCCCAGTGATCGCCGAGCACTTCGCCCCACTGGATCGTTTCGATGATCAGGCAGACGAAGCCCAACTGAGCCCACTTGCGCGGGTGCGGCTGGTAGCTGACCTTCTGCGTGCGCGAATGGCCGCAGACGTACAGCACCGCCGGCACGGGTTTCTTGATGTTGTCGGGGATGTACAAATTGGCCGGCACATAAAGCCCCGGCAGGGACTCGTAGTAGAGCTTCTCGATCCGATAGCCCGGCCGGCGGATCGTCCCGACGATCTTGACGTTCAGGGGCGGTCGCGGGCCTTCCACGGGCACGTCGACCAGGCCCATCATCTCCATGAACTGCTGGTATCGGGTCGGCCGGACCCGCTCCCAGTCGTCCAGCGTCCGGATGCCCCCGAGCGACTGCTGCGTCAACTCGCTGGCGACGCGCATCAAATGCGTGCGGATGTCGTTCGACTGATCCAACGGCGGCTGCGTCTCGATCCCCAGTTCGTGACCTGCCGCCATCGATGCCGCCAAACTCGAAGCCGCCAAACACGCCAGGAGCATCCAACAAACACGCCACATCGACCGCTGTTTCATCCTTCTGCCGTTCATCGCGTATCTCCAAAGCCTGTCCTGATCCGAGACTTCCTGCACCTGATCTGCCCACTACACGGCGCAGCCGGCCGATTGTCAAGGACGCACTATGCAGACGACAAACCTCGCTGCGCAGGTTTCATGGCGTTGCCGGTCGCGAACGCTCACTCCGATCCCCACATGCCGCTTCGGGCGAGCACCTGGACTTCCTTTCTGTACCATCGGTACACGATGAATCCGCCGACCGCCGCCAATCCGAGACAGACGCCGGCCTTGCCGAACTCCAGCAGAATCGCGTAGCCGATGGCCAGGGACAGGCCGTAGCAGAGCAGGATGCCGCCGGCGACATCGAGAATCGTTGCCACCGACAGGGCCTTGCCGGGGAGGTTGCGGGTCTCCCGGCTCAAGATGCCCCAGGCGCCGCCGGGCCGGACCTTTCGGTAAAACGCCTCGAGCTTCCCCTTCGATACGGCCGGCGTCAGGAATGTCACCATCAGGCTGATCGGCACCACGATGGCGGTCAGGAAAGCGATCTTGAACTCGAAGGGCATCTGGGGCCAGGGGTACCCGAACAAACTGATATCAAGTGTATGTCCCCACAACGTGACGGACGCCGGGATGAACGGGTTGACCAGTCCGAGAATCAATCCGAGCGCCAGCGCCGTGATCTCCGTGTACGCGTTGATGCGCCACCAGAACCAGCGCAGAACGCTGACGATGCCGCTGCCGACGGTGATCAGGGCGAAGAACTCCCATACCGCCGAGACAGTCAGATTCCGCCACGCCAGATACAGGGCAATGCCGACGCCGGCCGCCATCATCGCCACCACGACGAGCCTGCTGACGATCATGTAATGCCGCTGCGCCGCATCCTTGCGAATGAACCGCTGGTAGACATCGGTCATCATGTAGGATGCGCCCCAGTTCAGATGCGTGTCGATCGTGGACATGAACGCGGCCAGAAACGCCGTCACGAGCAGCCCTTTGAGTCCATGTCCGAGATACTCGTTCATCACCAGCGGATACGCGTGCGTATCGTTGTAGGGCGCCGTCAGTGTGGGGAACAGCACGATGGACACCAGCGCGACCGCCACCCAGATCCACGGCCGGCAGCACTGGAAGATCGCGTAGAAGAGCGTCGCCAGGACCGCATGGCGCTCGTTCCGGCACGCGCTCATCCGTTGCATGTTGTAGCCACTGGCGTCCATCCACCACAGAACGAGAACGTACACCAGCAGTTTGGCGAGATCCTCGTCGAAGCTCTTGAACTCGGGGAAGATCGCCAGCGTTCGCGCGCCGTAGCCTTCAGTTGCGCGAATCGTCTCGAGCACGTGGCCCATCCCGCCGACCTTCACGACCGCGATCACGGCCAGCGCGATCATACTGAACGTGGCGATGAAGAACTGGACGCAGTCGGTCGCGACGACGCCGTAGAAGCCGGAGAAGGTCGCATAGGCCAGGGCGACCGACGTGCAGATGCCGATCGCCAGCCATTCATTGGTATCGGTCATCGCCATGATGATGCTGCTCATGGCAAAGACGACCCAACTGATGGTCAGGAGGTTCTGGACGACGCCGGCGAAGAACGCGCGGAAGCCACGCAGGAACGCCGCCGATCTGCCGTCGTACCGCAGCTCGTAGAATTCCGCGTCGGTGATGATGGCCGCGCGGCGCCAGAGGCGGGAGAACAGGAAGATGCCCACGATGAGGGTGAGCACCGCCACGAAGACCCACCAGATGCGTTGCAGCCCGTCCCGGCGGGTGATCTCCGTGACCACCAGCGGGGTGTCCGAGGCGAAGCTGGTTGCGGCCATCGAGAAGGCGATCATCCACCAGGGAAACGACCGGCCGCCCAGGAAGTAGTCCTCCGAACTTCGGGACGCCCGTTTGGAGAAGTAGACACCGATGCCCAGGGCGAACAAGAGGTAGATGGCGATGATGGAATAGTCCAGATACCCCAAAACAATCTCCCTGTATGCTGGCAGATCATGACGACGGCACGGCGCCCGCAACCTGTGCGTGCATCGATCCGCTCACCCTCCACTCTTTGTGCCGCTACGGCATTTTGGAAGTATAGGCGATGCGCTTGCCGCTGGAAAGAAATCTCGACCCGATCCGATAAGCAGGGGATCGCCGACGGGGCGGATTCAGCCGGGGAAGGGGGCTCAAAGATAGTTTTCGGGCCAAGGTTCGCCATTTTGCGACGGCATGTGCTTGCGGCCGGCGGGGGAGGGGGCGAAGGCCCCATTTTTCCAGGCGGCTCTTGAGAGCCCCGAGTCTGCCGGTATAATGGCCCCTCCGTGTATCAAATATCAGGCAGAACGTTGGAATTCGCTATGGGAGACCCATTGAAATGGCAGATAAGCTCAAAGGCAATGCCGTCGTAGGACAGTCGGGCGGGCCGACGGGCGTGATCAACGCCTCGCTGGTCGGCGTGATCGAAGAGGTTCGCAAACACCCCGAGATCGGGACGCTCTTTGGGGCCGTGCACGCGGTGGCCGGCATGGTCAAGGACCAGTTCATCGACCTGGGCAAGCTCGACGCCGCGACGCTCAAGACCGTGGCGGCCTCGCCCTCGTCGGCGCTGGGCTCCAGCCGGGACAAGCCCGACGCTGACTATTGCCGCAAGATCATCGAAGTCTTCAAAAAGCGCAACGTGCGGTACTTCTTCTACATCGGCGGCAACGACTCCGCCAACACCGCGCACATCCTCAACACCGTTGCCGACGAGACCAAGTACAACATCCGCGCCTTCCACGTGCCCAAGACAGTGGACAACGATCTGCTCGTGACCGATCACTGCCCCGGCTACGGTACCGCCGCGAAGTTCGTCGCCCAGGCGCTGATGGGCGACGACCTGGACAACCGGGCGCTGCCCGGCGTCAAGATCGACGTCATCATGGGACGTCACGCCGGCTTCCTGACCGCCGCCGCGGCGTTGGGCAAGCAGCGGCACGACGATGGGCCGCACCTGATCTACGTGCCCGAGCGCCCCGTCTCGATGGACAAGTTCCTGGCCGACGTGGACGCCGCCTACAAGAAGTACAACCGCTGCGTGATCGCGGTCAGCGAGGGCATGTCCGACCACGACCACAAGACTTGGGCCGAGAAGCTGGCCGAGAACGCGGAACGCGACGCTCACGGCAACGTCCAGCTCTCGGGCACCGGCGCCTTGGCCGATTTCCTGGCCGGGCAGATCAAGGGCAAGCTCAAGATCAAGCGCGTCCGCGCCGATACGTTCGGGTACCTCCAGCGGAGCTACGCCGGATTGCAGTCGAAGGTGGACGTGGACGAGGCCCGCAAGTGCGGCCGACAGGCGGTCAAGTACGCGATGAAGCACGACAGCGGCTCCGTCGCGATCCGACGCAACGAGGGGGACGCCTATTCGATCGAGCTGTTCCGCACCGAGCTGAAGAACGTCGCCGAGAAGACCAAGTCGATGCCGGACGCGTTCATCAACCCCGACGGCAACGGCGTGACCGACGCTTACGTCCGGTACGCGATGCCTCTGGTCGGCGGACTGCCCCAGACCGAGTACCTCGGAACCTATCCCAAAGTCTGAGCGAACCCGCACGCCATCTCAGGCCCCGCGCATGCACGGCCCGTCGCATGCCGGGGCCTTCTTCGTGCGCTCTGCTGACGGCGTGCCGGTTGGGCGGGATTATTCCCTCTCGGGCGGTTGGAGCTGCTGTTTGAGCTCGTCGGGCAGAGTGTCCCAGAGATGGGGATGTGCCTCGATTAGCCGGGCAATGTCGCCCAGGTCCTTGATTCGCTTGCTCTGTCGCCGCTCGGTGTCGCTCCAGGCCCGGATCTTGCCGCGCAGCGTATCATCGAGGCTCGCGACGCGCAGGAGGATGCCATGGACATCGGCCGGCACGGATCGGCTCGGAAAATCCTGATAGAACTCCTCCGTGCTGAGCTGGATGCTGACGCGGGATTGCCCCTTGAAGTTGACAGACCACTCAAATCGTTCCGAGCGAAAGCCCGCGTCTTCGAGGAGCGACACCGTCCGCTCAATGGCATCGGTGGTGACGACGAAGTCGACGTCCTGTGTCACCACGGGCTCGGCCGCCCAATGGTTCACGGCTACGCCGCCGATGGCACACCATGCGATGTCGGCGCGTTCGAGGCAGTCGACGAGTCGCATGACGTCGTTGGTGCCGCCCGATGTCTGCCAGTCGAAGAACTGTTTGGCTGTCATGCCCGTATTCTACTGGACCAAGGTGCAGTTGCCAAGCCGTTGCTTGATGGACAACTGCTCGACCACAACTCTACCGTCATCGGCGTTGGTAGACGACCCGGCCGGCGACGATGGTGGTCTCGACCCGGGCCTGCATGATCTGCTCGGGCGGGATCGTGAGCAGGTCGCGATCGAAGATCGCCAGGTCGGCCAGATAGCCCGCGCGGATCATGCCCTTGCGGTCTTCGGTGAACTCCGCGTAGGCGGCGCCCAGCGTGTAGAGCCGGATCGCCTCCTCCATCGTCAGTCGCTGGTCGGGGAACCAGCCTTCGCCCGGCTCGCCCGCGCGGTCCTTGCGGGTGACCGCCGCATAGAGGCCCTCCAGCGGATCGACCGGTTCGACGGGCCAGTCCGTGCCGAAGGCGAGGCGGGCGCCCGCGTCGAGCAGGCGTCGCCATGCGTATGCACCGCGGCATCGGTCGCGGCCGATGCGCTTCTCGGCGAAGCGCTTGTCCGTGATGCAATGCGTCGGCTGCATCGAGGCGATCACGCCGAGCTGTCCGAAGCGGCCGATGTCCGGATCGGCCAGAATTTGGGCGTGCTCGATCCGGTGGCGGCTGTCCCGCTGGCCATTGACCTGCCGGGCCTTCTCATAGGCGTTGAGGACCCAGTGGTTGCCCTTGCTGCCGATGGCGTGGACGCCGATCTGAAAGCCCATGCGGTCGGCGGCCAGGACGCGGCGTTCCAGTTCGTCGTAGGCCATCTGGGCCAGGCCGGAGGTGGTTGCATTATCCGTGAACGGCTCGAACATCAGCGCGGTCCCCGAGCCGAGCGTGCCGTCGATGAAACCTTGAGATAGCCGAAGCGAATCCAGTTGCCCTCGGGCGGATAGCGGCGGCGCAGCTTGTCCAGATCGGCGAGTCGTCGGCTGTTGGCGGGCAGCTCCATGTTGACCGTGACACGCAGCGTCAGGCGGTCCTCGTCGCGAAACCGCTCGAAGAGGTCATAGTTGCCGTTGAGATGCTGGATGCTGGTGACGCCGGTCCGGCGGGCCTCCGCCAGCGCCTTCTCCAGTCCGCGCTCATCCAGCTTGCGCTGCTCGGCGTCGGTCGGCTCGTACTCGTCCAGATCGAGCAAGCCCTGGGCGGCTTCTTTGAAGATGCCCGTCGGTTCGCCCGTCTGCGGATCGCGGACGACCGTTCCGCCCGATGGGTCGCGCGTCTGACGCGTAATGCCTGCCTTGCGCAGCAGGAGGCTGTTGACCCAGATCGAGTGGCCGTCCACGCGGGACAGCGCCACCGGGTGATTCGGCGCGACCGCGTCCAGCGTCTCCTTCGTCGGCCAGGCCTTGTCGTCGAATCGCTCGTGGTCCCAGCCCCGCCCTCGAATCAGCGTGCCGGCGGGCAGTTCGGCGGCGCGCTGCTTGACCCTTTCCTGAACCTCGGCCAGGGTGTCCGCATCGCTCAGATCGACTTCGAGCATGGCCCGGCCGCCCTCCACGAAGTGGATGTGGGCGTCGTTGAAGCCCGGCGTGATGAGCCGGCCCTGGGCGTCGATCACGTTCGTCCGGGCGACGTCGATGTAGGCCAACACGTCTGCGTTGGAGCCCACGAACAGGATGGTCTCGCCCGCGATCGCCACCGCCTCGGCGCGAGGTTGCTCCTCGTCGATGGTGACGATCTTGCCGTTGTGGATCACCAGATCGGCCGGCCGCTGCGCGCGAGCGACACACGCGAAAGCCAGAACGAAGAACACGCACGATCGCATCGCAACCTCCTTCTGTCGATATTCAATCTGCTTCGGAGACTCCTCCTGCCATTATACGCCTTGTTGCTTGCCCTGACACGACGGATGTTGGCCACCCTCAGTTGGCGACATCCCGCCCGGCCTTGTCACCCCGAGCGGCCGGCGGAAGACGCCAAATCCGAATATTGAAATCCGAAACAAGCACCAGACCCCAAGGCCCCAAATTCGAAACTGCCCGCTTCGATCTGCCGAACGGCCGTTTGGGACATTCGGATCTGCACGTTTGAGGTTTGTTTCGGACTTCGTGCTTCGAGTTTCGTATTTCCAGGGCCGTGCCGCACAAAGAGAAAGCTACTTGGCCTGGGGCATTTCCGCGAAGCGTTCCCATTGCGCCTCGATGGCGGCGGGGGGCTTCATCTCGCGGTGGACGTACAGGCCGTAGCGAAGGTGCAGGGGGGCACCGGGAGCTATATCGCGCGGGCCGTCGAACGTCAGGGATGCGCCCATCCAGCCATCGTTGCGAACGTGGAAGTAGGACGGATGGTTCGGGTTGTCCGGATGGTCGAACAGCGTGACGCCTTCGAGCACGCCATCGGCGATCGCGCCGGAATAGTCCGCCCAACGGGCCCGCTTCCAGAGAATCTCCTTCTCGTTGACGCCGCCTTCGGAGTTGCGGATGCGCCCGCCGCCGTCGTGGACGCCGATCGTCTTGGCCATGCGCACACCGAGCATCCCGAAGGGCGTCTTGCCGAGTGTCACCATCTGGCCGGCGGCGTTCAGCGTCAGATCGAGGACGAGCAGCCATTCCTTGTCGTCTAACAGCGTTGCGCTGATCCGCCGCGTCTCGTTCAGCAGGACCTTGCCGCCTTTGTCCACCCACTCGTTCTCTGCGACGATCGCGGAGGTCTCGCCCTCGTCGATGTACTCGACGAGACGCTGGTGCCGGATGATGCCCAGCCGCCTGTCACTCCAGAAGTCCACGCCATTGACGTCGACGTGTGAGACCCAAACGGAGTTGTGATGGCTGTGCGACTCGGGATCGTGCGGATGCCCCATCCGCGTGAGGCTGCGTCCGGATGGTCCGACGATCGGATACAGAAAGGGCCGCTCCAAACCCTCCCCGAAGTGATACCTCGCAATCTCCACCCCCTCCCGCTCGAACGCCGCCTGCCCATACGGCAGCGGCACCACCTGCAACCGCGGTACCGCCTTCGGCTCGGGAATCTCCTGCGCTACCGTCGCGCCTATTACCGTCCAGAGGCACAACCCTGTCATCATGAGGCTTCTCATCGACAATCGCATGCCCATCCCGACCCCTTTCTCAGCGGCTGCCAACTACCTCTTCGACGTGCCTTCTTCATGAGATGGCCGGACTCGATCCGATGGTTAGCCCAGAGTCCGGATGGCTCGTTTCAAGGCGGGGATCTTGTTCACCACGATGTCCCACAGGATTTCGTGTTCGAGAATGTCGTAGCCATGGGCCAAGACGTTGCGCAGTCCAATGATTTTGTGGATGTCCGGAATGCGGTCGGCAAGGTCGCCATGGTCTCTTCGCAGACGGACCAATGCTTCGCCGACGATCTCCAGTTCCCTCTCGATGATAAGTTGCAGCCCACGGTCCTCTCGGGAGTCGTCGAAGGTCTTGCCCTGGCAGAACGTCTCGATCTCTTCCACCACGCGCAAGATGTCTTCGCACAGCTTCGCAGGATCATGCCGCATAGATAAGCCTTTTGGTCTCGTCGAGTTCCCGGCGGAAGACGTTGTTGCGGATGCTCGCAAGACAAACCAGATCGACGGGCCGCGCCAGTAACTCTTCCAATTCGCTCTTGAAATCGAAGTACTGGTCGAAGCTGCCGGCAATGCCATTTCGCGAAAAGACGACCCCCAGATCGACATCGCTGTCCGGCCCGAAATCCTCACGCAGTGCCGAGCCGAAGACGTACAACTCCTTGACGCCGTGCCTGAAACACAGCCCACGTATCTGTTCAACGTTGTCGTCAACGATGCTCATGACGTCCTCATGCAAAACCGCCCAGAGAATCCATCCCAGCCAAGCGGCATTGTACCATCTCCTATCCGCCTGGCAACTGTCTTACTGGAGAGGTAGCCGTCCCAGTGATTGTGGGACTTTTTGAAAAGCGACGCGTTTTTCGATTCTCGATAGACTTGAATGACCAGCGAAGGTGGCCCAGAATCAACAACCACTCACCGTGGAACTGTTACCTGAGATGGGTCTGCATGCAGACTCGGCACGCTGTCTCTGGTTCATGTTGCCTCGCGCAAATCTGGCGAAATGGCGATCTGTATCCACGGCCGCACGCAATTACCGACCTTTCTGCCGTTTCAGTAGCTTCTTGACCTCGGCAATGCTACGGCATTGACCTCCCATGTGAATCACAGCGTGACAGTTGGGGCAGACCGGACATAGTTCCCTGACGGGATCGAGCACATACTCGCACCCGATTTCAGACAGCGGGCGGAGGTGGTGGACGTGAATATAGCCATCAGCTTCAGGCCCGTAATCGGCCGCGAAATTGCACCCGCAGATACAGCAGCTGGTGCCGTGAGCCGCTATACACGCGCGCCGTGCTTGCGGATCACGTTCATAGCGATTGACCTTCACCTGACAAACGCTGCCTTCGATACAAGTTGTTCCGTCGGCCACCTCGCCGGGAAGTCGAAACTCCGCGCGGGAGGTCAATTTCTTCTCTGGAAACATCTGTTCGGTCACAGTCAGCAGCTTCCCTGACCTCGGCAACCGATCCGTTGCTTCGATGATCCGGTCCAGCAAGTCGGCTGATTCTGGGGTCAGTTCGCGGATTCCTCGCGTTGCCTGATTGTCCAGTTCCGCATCGGAAATGAAACAGAGTCCGCGAGGGCCTGTCCTCGACTCAAATCGAAGCTGCCTTGTCAGGGCCGGCGGAAGCCGACGATCTAAACGGAGCGGTGTACCTGTCTGATGGGGATCGACGATCCACTCTCTCGCGTCGTATAGCTTGTCGCTGTCGAAGAGACGAACTGCCTCTGGTCTGGAGACAATTCGCTTCACAGTCATTCGCCCGCCAAGATATAGTTGCCCCTCGTGGAGAGAGATGATGTAGGCGATGTCTCCGACTGATACTCCCCTCCTGCGAAGACTATTGCTGCCAGATGAACGAATTGGCTGTCCTTCTCGATTGATGTCGGGCCGCCAGCAGCGAAACTGCCAGTGACATGTCCAAAAGCGAGTCACGTGTTCTTCTCCGCTAAGAGTCACGGGTTGTCGAACCCAGTCACCGTCCTGCCGTCACGTTATGTACTATTCTGACCCTGGTCGGCGAAGAGAGCAAGGGGGAAAGGAAGAATGCAACCGCTTTGGTCCAGGCTGTCACGGGTCTATCTGCTGCGAATACTTCCGCCAAGTAGACGCGTCGAGGAGGCGGATTCTTTGGAGGACGAGGCCGTAGTGGCTGCCGGGAGGGATTTCCTGCATGACCTCGCCGCGCCAGTCGCGGGCGAAGTTGCCCGAGTAGCACAGCCACGCGGTGCGGCCGTCGGCGCTGATGAACTTCGTCGGGAGGTTCAGGAAATAGCCCTGCTCGCCGAAATCCTTCATGTAAGTCACCAGCCGCCAGGGACCGGTGATTCGCTCGGCCTCCAGGATGTACGAGTTCATCTTCGCGCAGGTGGGCCAGCCGTCGGTGACGCACATCAGGTACTTCTTGAGCGGGGCGTTATACGTGACGGTGACGCAGCCGCAGTTGTTGTTCCAGTCGATCAGCGGCTGAATCTTGCCCAAGTCGCGCG
>CAZOFX010000095.1:0-22118 GCA_964579055.1 uncultured Pirellulales bacterium | reverse complement strand
ACCGGCCCAGGTGCCTCTTGGCCGGCTCGAACATCGCGTGGACCGCCTTGTGCGACAGGTACAGGAAGAACGGCTTGTCGCGGTCCTGCTTGATCCAATCAATCGCATGGTCGGTCAGCTCGTCGCAGATGTGCCTGGTGGCCCGCGTCCGCTGGCCGTCGACGTTCAACTGGCAGTTGTAGTACTCGCCCTGCCCGCGGAAGCTGATCCAGCGGTCGAAGCCCGGTCGCGGCGCATCGTCGTCGTGGCCCATGTGCCACTTGCCCATGAAGGCGGTCTCGTAGCCAAGCTGCTGGAGGTACTGCGGGAAGAACACGAGGTCCTTTCGCACGTCCGTCTGGTTGTCCACGACGCCGTGCTTGTGCGAGAACAAGCCACTGAGGATCGACGCCCGGCTGGGCGAGCACAGCGACGTCGTGACAAACGCGTTCTCGATGTACGCGCCGTCGCGGGCCATGCGATCCATATTCGGCGTTTCGAGGAACTTCGGCTTGCCCAGGAACCCCATGAAATCGTAGCGATGGTCGTCGCACAGAATGAAGATGATGTTTCGCGGTTTGCGTCCGGCGATCTTCTGGAGCTTCGCATCCTGCCCGGCAGCGACCGTCGCCGGCAGACTCATGGCCAGCGACGCGACGCCGGCCGTCCGCAGAAGACTCCTTCGCGAAATGTCACCCTGTCTCATGGGAGCCCCTTTCTAATGTTGTCATTCCGACGAAGAGCTTGCCCTGAGCGAAGTCGAATGGGGCGAAGCCCGCGCGGAGGAATCTGGCTGAGCGGCAGATGTGCGCCACACACGAAGCCAGATGTCTCGACTACGCTCGACATGACAAAAAGCGAAACATGCACTCCTCTTCCTATACGCCGCTGAAGGCGGAGAAGCCGCCGTCGACGGGCACAACCACGCCCGTGACAAACCGGGCGGCGTCGCTGAGCAGCCAGATGACCGTGCCGATCAACTCTTCCGCCTGGCCGAAGCGGCCCATCGGCGTGTGATCGAGGATGGTCCTGCCCCGCGCGGTCAGCTCGCCGGTCTTCTCGTCGGTCAACAGGAATCGGTTCTGTTCGGTCAGGAAGAACCCCGGCGCGATGGCGTTGACCCGGACGTCCTTCGAGTAGTTCTGGCAGACGTGGACCGCCAGCCATTGGGTGAAGTTGCTCACTGCGGCCTTGGCGGCCGAATAGGCGGCGATCTTGGTCAGCGGACGGAAGGCGTTCATGCTCGAGACGTTCAGGATCACGCCGCCGCCGCTGTCGACGATGTCCTTGCCGAAGACCTGGGTCGGCAGCAGCGTCCCGATGAAGTTCAGGTCGAACACGAAGCGGATCGCCTCGGCCGGCAGGTCGAAGAACGACAGATCCGGCCCCGTCGTCGCTTCCTTCTTATTGCCGCCGGCGCCGTTGATCAGCACATCGATCCGACCGTACGCGTCGAGCACCTTGCCCCTGGCCTCGACGATGCTGGCCTTGTCGAGCACGTTGCACTTGACCGCGATGGCGTCGCCGCCGTCGGAGGCGATCTGGCCGACGACCTTGCCGGCGGCCGCCTCGAACAGATCGAGCACCGCGACCTTCGCGCCCGCCCGGGCCAGCGCCCGCGCCATCTCGCCGCACAAGATGCCGCCGCCGCCAGTAACCACGATGACCTTGTCTCGAATATCGAACAGACTCTTCATCCTTTTCCTTTCGCTCACCTCGCAGGTCCGTCGGCGGCGCGACCTTCGCGTCCTTCCGATCTTGTCCCCAACGATTGTCAGGCCAGACTATACACCGTCGGCCCGCCGGTTTCAACCTTCGCCCGTCGCCGTCGCCCGTGACTCGTGGCCCGTGCCCCGTCAGACCGTAGATGCGGAGAGGAGTAGGTCCATCGGTGGGGGACTGGTTCGTGCCCTCCAGCCTCCGGCCTACGGTCTCCAGCCTTCGCTTCCGACTTGCACGAATCCCCACATCCCGGCACAATGGACCCGACGCTAACAAGGTTCCACACGAGGAGTCTGTATGGCCAACTACGAAGTGATGCATTTCGACGAGATCGAGGCGGTCCGCTGCCCGTGCGGCTTTGCCCGGCGGGCGTTTGCCCACGCCGGCAACCAGACCGCGACGATGCACATCGTGGACGTCAAGGCCGACTCGAAAGCCCACTATCACAAGGCCCACACCGAGCTCTACCTGGTGCTCGAAGGCACCGGCCACATCGAGCTCGACGGGCAGATGGTCCCGGTCCGGCCCTTCAGCACGGTCCTGATCAAGCCCCTCTGCCGCCACCGCGCCATCGGAGACCTCCGCATCGTCAACGTCTGTATCCCCTCCTTCGACCCCACCGACGAGCACTTCGATTAGCCGCCCAACTGCTCCCGTGGTATAATGGCAGCATGATTCGAGTGCAGAGAGACCAGGTCAAACTAAAGAAGATCACGGACGAGGACGACGACTACGTGGACGCCTCTCCCGCCGAGCGTCTGAATTTCATGTGGGAGTTGACCGCCGAGGTTTGGTCGTTACAGGGACGAGACTGCGTTGAACAGCGATTACAGAGACATGTTGTGCGCCTTGTGCGACCACGGAGTTAAGTTCCTCCTCGTCGGGGCCTATGCGATGGGCGCTCACGGGTATCCTCGTGCGACGGGCGACATCGACGTCTGGGTCGAACCGTCCCCGGAGAATTCCAGAAAGGTCTACCGCGCGCTGGAGTCGTTCGGCGCCCCACTCCACACGATCAAAGAGGACGACTTCGTCAAGCCGGGCGTGGTCTTTCAGATCGGCATCGCGCCCCGGCGAATCGACATCATCACGGCCATCAGCGGCGTCGAATTCGAGCACGCCTACGAGCACCGTCAGACCGTTGACTTGGAGGGTCTGCCCCATCACGGTCCTGTCCTACGACGACCTCCTCAAGAACAAACGCGCCACAGGACGAGATAAGGACCAAATCGATCTCCGGCGTCTCGAAAAACACCCGCCGCAGTAGGCAACAATCCCGCCACCGGTCGATCATCGCCGCTCAGGAGTCCATACCGTGCACCTCTGATCAAACGTCAATCTCGCCCTCCCTGATTGTCGTCTCCAGCAGCGCCTTGAGGTCCACGATAGTCGGAGGCAGTACGGACGAGTCTGCATTGTCGTGGTTCCAGCACACGAGAACGTCGACATCGTCCTTCGTGTGATTGCTGGTGGACTTTTTTGAGTTGACCTTGAACTCGGCCATCAAGGACTGGCCCGTTGCACGGTCGATTGGAACAGCGTCCAGCTTCGCACCGCTTTCTCGGCTCGGACGATGATGAATGTCAGGACCCCCACGGCCAGTGCCAGCGCCAACTGGGATCTCGACAGAGCCACCAGTCCGAAGAATCGCGTCATGGCCGGCACGTAGATCGGCAGCAGTTGGAGCACGAGGGTAGCCAAAGCCACCACTACCATCATCGGATTGGCGGCGACCGTGAGAATGGAGTGTCCCCAGGCGCGCAACCCCAGGGCCTGTCCGATCTGTCCAAAACCCAGTGCCGCAAAGAGCATCGTCTGCCATGTCGCGTCGGTGGGGTCCTGCGGATCGAAGTACGCTGACCCCAAAGCCAATGCCAGAACCGCGATCAGAATCCCGACCCATCCGATATGCACGGCGGTAGCCCGGTCCAGGATGGGACTGTTGGGCATCCGCGGCGGGCGAGTCATCACATCGGTCTCACCCGGCTCGAAACCCAGTCCCAGACCCATCAGCCCGTCGGTGAGCAGGTTCAGCCACAGCAGTTGGAGAGGACGCAGCGCCACCGTGATCCCGAGCAGCGGCGCGCCGAGCATGACGAGCACCTTGCCGAGGTTGCCGCCCAGCGAGAATTTGATGAACCGCAGGAGGTTGTCGTAGATAATGCGTCCCTCCCGAACGGCCGCAACGATGGTGGCGAAATTGTCGTCCAGAAGGACCATGGCCGAGGCCTCCTTGGCGACGTCCGTCCCTGTGATGCCCATCGCCACGCCGATGTCCGCCTTCTTCAACGCCGGGGAGTCGTTCACGCCGTCGCCCGTCATCGCGATGACATGACCATGCTCCTGTAGGGCATTCACGATTCGCAGCTTGTCCTCGGGCGAAACCCGCGCATACACGCTGGCACGCTCGGCAACGTCCTGCAACTCGGCATCGCTCATAGCGTTCAGCGTGTGGCCGACAATCACTTCGGGATCTTCGGCGATGGTGAGATACCGTGCAATGGCGGCCGCTGTCAGGGCGTGATCGCCGGTGATCATAACCGGACGAATCCCGGCCGTTCGGCACATCTGGACCGCCGTCCGGGCGGCCGCTCGCGGCGGGTCCATCAGTCCGACCAGCCCGACGAAGATGAGATCGCGCTCCAGGTCCCTTGTCAAATCCGCAGGGACGCCGGCCAGCGGGCGGAAGGCGATGCCGAGCACGCGGACCCCTTGCCGGGCCATTTCCTCTGTGGCCTTGAGAATATGAGATCGGAAATCCCCGGTCATCGGCTCGGCCTTGTCGGACGTCCACACCGCGGAGGCCAGTTCAAGAAGTCCGTCGACGGCCCCTTTGCTGAACGCCACGTGGCTCCAGTCCCCTGGCGCCGGCAGAAGTCCCGCCGCCTGCCCTCCCGCGGGCGCACGGTGCACAGTCGTCATTCGCTTTCGGTCCGAATCGAACGGAAGCTCGGCCACTCGTGGCATGGCAGCCTGCAGGTCGTCTCTGAGCAAACCGGCATGAGCCGCCGCGATCAGCAGGGCGCCTTCCGTCGGATCGCCAATTGCGCGAAGCCCGCCGTCGGCGGCGTCGGACTTGAGCGAGGCATCGTTGCACAGCGCTCCCGACACCAGCGTTAGACGAATCGCAGCGGAGATCTGGCGAGGAGAACCGGACAGCAGCCCGTCTGTCGCGAGTGTGGGCTGGCGCCTGTGCATGGCCTCCGTGAGATCAAGGCGCTCGCCCGCCACGTCGATCACTGTCACCGTCATGCGGTTCTCGGTGAGCGTTCCGGTCTTGTCGGAGCAGATGACATCGACGGAGCCAAGTGTCTCGACGGCAGGCAGCTTGCGGACCAGAGCGTTGCGCCGGAGCATCCGCTGCGCCCCGATGGCCAGGGTGATCGTGATGACCGCGGGCAGTCCCTCCGGCACAACGGCCACCGCCACACTGACGGCCGTCAGGAACATGTTGCCGAGCGGCTCGCCTCCGAGCATGCCAGTGAGCAGAACCAACAGGGACACGACAACGCCTGCAAGAGCCAGCGTCTTGCCGACCCGGTCAAGCTGCGTCTGCAAGGGCGTGGGCTCGGCCACAACCTGCTGGATCAGCCCGGCGATCTTGCCCAACTCAGTCCGCATCCCGGTCTCGACCACGACAGCGGTCCCGCGGCCATAGGTGGCAGCCGTCCCAAGATAGACCATGTTCCGCCGGTCGCCCAAAGGCAGCTCGCGTTCGGAAAGCGCCGCCGTGCTCTTTTCGACGGATTCCGACTCGCCGGTCAGGGTAGCCTCCTGGATGCGCAGGTTGACGCTCTCGATCAGGCGGGCGTCCGCCGGGACCGAGTTGCCGGCCTCCAGCACGATGATATCGCCCGGAACCAGCTCTCGCGCCGAGACCTCCAGCAATCGGGCGTCCCGACGGACCCGAACGGACGGAACCACCAGTTGCTTCAGAGAAGCCATCGCCCGCTCCGCGCGGTACTCGGATGCAAAGCCGAGCACACCGAACAAGACGACGATGGCGCCGATGGCCACGGTCTCCATGCCCTTGCCCAGCAGGGCCGAGACCACAGCGGCGGCGATCAGGATCAGAACCATCGTCTGCGTGAACTGCTCCAGCAGCATCCGCAGAGGACCCTTGCTCGCCTGCTCCCGCAACTCGTTGGGGCCGTGCTGGCGCAGACGGGCCGCGGCGTCGGCCACGGTCAGGCCGTTGTCAGAGGTCGATAGAGCGATCAGCACATCTTCCGCCGATCGCGTATGCCAATCGTTCTTCGCCGAACACATCCCTTAAGCTCCACCATGGAGGGCTGCAAACATCTCCCGCCGGACGGCCCCCCCGTCCGGGCCATCCCCCTCCTGTCGTTGCGACCGGCGCAGGACCGAGGGGCTCTGCTACTCTACCGGCCCGGTGCTCCCAAGTGAAATGAAACCGGGATGCAGGATCTCGGTTCTTTGCCCCGCCGAAGTCTTACGTCGGGACAGCCGACGCTGAATACAGGGCCGTGGCATGGCGATCCAGCTCAACGGAAAAGCACGCCTCTTGTGAAGCCCGGGTTGTGGGTCCAGGTCCCATCATCGGCTTCTTTCGCGCGCGGAGATGACCTGAGCAAAGGAAGCGGCCCTGGAACCACATGAGACGAACCCATACTCCCGTTGCCTTCCGACCGTCAGATCGGCGCGGCCGGCGCCTGCTCGCCTCGGTCGGGGGAGATCACGGAATATCCAGAGACAGAAGAGAAGGCTGCCGTTCCACCATCTGCGTTGGGGGCCTTTGGACTCTGGCGACGCCGACGAACACTTCGCTTGGCCCCTCACCCGCTCCTGTGGTACAATGAAGCCATGAATCGCAAGATCGCCAAGCTGTATCACATGGACGAGTACGATGAGGTGAGAGAGAACCTTCGCTATTGGCTCACCCGCCCGCCCGAAGAACGCCTCGACGCGGTCGATGAGCTGCGACGTCAGGTCTATGGAGATTCCCAACGACTTCAAAGAGTTGCTCGAGCTATTCAACAGGCACAAGGTTGAATATCTCATCGTCGGTGGCTATGCGCTCGCCTTCCACGGCGCGCCACGCGTTACCGGCGACATCGACCTCTACGTTCGCCCCGCGCCGAAGAACGCCGAGCGGATTCTCGCAGCCCTGAAGGAGTTCGGTTTTGGCTCCCTCAATCTGTCTGTCGATGAACTCACGAAGCCCGGCATGGTGATCCAACTCGGCGTGCCTCCCGTGCGAATCGATATCATCACGCGGGTCAGCGGTGTCTCATGGGAGAAGGCCGACGCCGACAAGGTGCGCGGCCGCTACGGTGACGTCCCCGTCCACTTCATCAGCCGCGACGACTTCATCGCCAATAAGAAAGCAACCGGCCGGCTCAAAGACGCCGCCGACCTCGAAGCCCTCGACGCCCAATAGCTCCACCCGCGCAGCATCAGCAAACCGCGCTTGCCGATGGCAACCTCCGATGTGCTAAGAGCACCACGCACCGTTCCCGCCTCTGAGTTCCGATCCAATATCGATGCTGTCTTATTGGATCTGTCGTCGCGTTGGCATTGGCACATCCAGCTATGGAGAAGGAAGATCAAGAGAGTGGGGGGATAAGGAGAAAGTGGAAAGTGAGGAGCAGTGGTGGCGGGGGCTTTTGCGATTTTGCTTTGTCGTTTTGCTGTTTACGTTTTGCCTTTTGATTTCACGGCGATTCGCCCCTGGCTGCGCGACGAGAGCATTGGGAGGCTGTACATGTGGCGCGGAGACGATGGGGTTTGCATAGGCAGGGTGCGAGCAGGCCGGCCGTCGGAGGTGAAAGGCGGCCGGCCTGGCGCTGTGCGGCCGCCGCAACTCATGTCGTTGCGGCGGGCCGGGTGATCATTTTTCTGCGGGCGCCTCAGCTTCTTCGACTCCGTTGTCCGGAGCTTCGGCATCCTCCCCGCATTCCTGGCTTTGGTACACGAGGATCACAGACGTTTGCGTGATCGTGGCCGAGCTGCCCGGACTGGTGCTGACGGAGGCATACTGCACGCCGCTGACGTACTGAGTCTGCGTGCCGCAGTCGTTGGTCTGGGTCTGGGTGGCAACCCCGCCCTGGACCCCGGTGGCCTCGCCCCCATTGGCGGCGGTGACGACCTGGCCCATGCCCGCGATCATGCCCTGCTCTTGCGAGTCTTCTTCGCCATCCTTAAAGCCGGCCGCCCCTTCCGCCTGGAGGACAAGGGCCCCGCCCGTTGCGCCGCCCTCAGCCGTAGCATACTGGAACCCGGCGGCGTTGGCATTCAAACCGCTGTTGGTTCGGGTGTCGGGAGCGCCGGGACCCAGCTTGAAGGCGCCGTTCAGCAGGAAGCCCGCCCAGAAACTGGGGGCTGCTCGGGCAGGGGCTGCGATGGCCAGGGCCAGCAGCACCGCCATCAGAAGGGACTCTCTCTTACGCATCGCTCACTCTCCTTTCTGCGCATGCGTTGAAGCGGATTGGGTCGCTCAGAACGCCGCCGGACGGTCGCGAGACCGATATGCCCGGCGACGCCCGACCAACGTCCGCATGCGGACAGGATGAGGTCGGAGCAGGCGCGGACCGGGCAGGAAAGCTCCTGGGCATACGAAATGACGTCTGGGGATGGCAATCCCCTCAATGGCATGGTGAATCGAAGATGATGCAGCCGGACCGGTTGAAGGCCGTCCCTCCCAAGTTGCGCGACCGCCGGACAGGGCGAACCCGCTGCGCAAACATCGGGCGTGCACCTCAGCGTGCGCGGCCCCCGCCTCCCAGACAGCCTCTACAGCCTTCCTGTGCCCGGCCATCACTGACCTCCGGTTGCGTCGTCCTTGTACGCGTCGGAGTCTCCCACGGGCGGGAGAACAGCTCGATGCACCGTCTCTATCGAAACCTTAGGAGCTTGCGGAAGGCTGTCAAGAGAAAAATGGCCCGGTCGCGTAGTCATTTCCGACGACCGCCTGCCGGTCCCGTGGTTTCGCCAATTGCCGATTCGATCCAGCCATCGCGTGGAGCGATAAGGCCCGGATTTCCGGGGGAAAGGGGGTTTACAGCATTTTGCGATCCTGGTACAATATAGGTTTGTAGTGCCGATGTAGCTCAATGGTAGAGCACGGCTTTCGTAAAGCCGGGGTTGAGAGTTCAAGTCTCTCCATCGGCTTTTTTCGCATGCGGAGATGGCTCGTGCAAAAGGAAGCAGCCATGGAATCATACGAGGAGAATCCCCCTCTTCCATTGCCTGTCGGCAACTCGGCCCGGGCAGCCGCCATGGCCCTCTGTGTCGGCGTCGGCCTGGTCTTTGTCTGTGCCTTCGTGGATTGCGTCTTTGAGACGCAGGGCCACAGGGTGGAGGGTGTTCAGGTTCTTGTCGGGAGTGCGGGCCTGCTCGCTGTCTACTTGGTGGCGCCTCTGCTCGGTCTGATAGGCGTATCGTCGGCACAGGCCTGGTGGCCGGAGATCGTCGCCGCAGCCATCCACGAGAATCCTTCGGTTCAGACGATGGCCCGGCGATACCTGGTCGCGGGCTTGCTGTTTGCCCCTATGCCGCTCGTGCCTTCGATCGTGAGCACCGTCAGCAGCGTCCCTGTGCAGTACATGCCATTGTCATGGCGGGTCGTCGGGCATGTGGTCATCGCACTGCTGAGTCTGGCGATGGGATGGATCTCACTGCGCCTGTTCCGGAGAATTCCGGGCGCGAAGCTGTCGCGGATCGCTTCCGTCTGCGCCGTGGTCATCGCCCTGGCATCCGTTGCTGAGTCGTTCGGCCTGACCCCCTTCGCCTCCTACGTGGGGCGGCGGTTCGATACTCTCACGAGACAGCAGACATTTGCAGCCGACTCGGGGCAGCTCGAACGGACAGTGATCGTCCCGACACTGGACACTCCCTGCCCACCCGGCAAGAACGTGATCTGGTGCTCATCCTTTCAACTGGCGTGGAACGAGATAAGGGACAACGTGATCGGTGCTCCGCTCCAGATCGTTGGTGCGCAAGCGTTAGCGCATCGCCTGAACAACGCACCCCACCGCGCATCCGATCTCGAATCCCGCTCCGTCTACGCGGCCGGCGGATGGATACGCGACGGGATCGTGGAGCGAATCGAGAAGGAAATGGCCGCCAGGTTCCCTTCGCGGGAACTGCCCGATTTCAACAACTTCGAAGACATGGGCGGCATACTGGCCTATTCCTACCTGACGGCCAACGTGCCGTTCCGGCATCCCTTCCGCCAGCTCGACGAAGGGTTCACCTTCACCGACTCGCAGCGCGCCGAAACGCTTGTGAGCGGCTTCGGCCTTTGGGAGGCCTACCTGTCGCGATATGAGAGGATTCGCGAGCAGGTGGAAATTCTCTATGTGGGATGGGAAGACCCGAATCAGCCCTGGGGCCCGATGAAAGAGTACGCGCTCGACCTGTGTCGGCACAGTAAGCCCTATCAAATAGTTGTCGCGGTGGTCGAGCCGAAAGGTTCGCTGGCCGAAACGTACGAACATATTCAACGCGGCATGGAACAGTTCAGGAACCATAGAGACTACAGCCACACCCGATGGTTCCACGGGGGCGACGACCTGCGCGTGCCCGAGATGTTCTGGCGGATCGACCATCGGTTCACCGAACTCGTTGGCAAGATGGTAGCCAACGCAAGAATGCCGATCGTCGAGGCCATGCAGACGATCGAGTTCCGGCTGGATCGATCCGGCGCAATGCTCGAGAGCGTAGCGTTCATGGCCATCGCAGCGGAGCCCCGAGAGTTCCTGTTCAACCGTCCGTTTCTGATCTACATGAAGAAGCGGGATGCGGACCGGCCGTTCTTCATGATGTGGGTGGACAACGCGGAGCTGCTGGTTCCCAAATAGCGTACGAACGGCCGGAGATTCCCCTGGCCGCCGTGTGTGGCAGCCTCAAGTCCGCAGGACTTGGGGATGGGCAAAAGCATCGGTGTCTCTCGATACCCAAGCCGAAATCATATCAGCCATCCCCAAGGCTACGCCTTGAGGCTGCCACACACGGCCCTCTGCGCGCCAGAAGAGTATTGCCCCGGAATCTGCAAGGACACAAGGCGGCGGTTTGCCGATTCGGGGGTGGCATAGCGATCCTGTTTGCGGTATCCTACGCAGGCGCGGATGATCGCGATGACCGCAACCCGAAGCCAGGGGATCCGACGATGGCCGCACAGCCGAAACGCCCGACAGAGGATACGACGCCGCAGGCGCGACAGGCGCAGCACAAGATCTACCGCAAGATGGACGCCGCGAGGAAGCTCGTACTGGTCTTCGAGACGTACCACACAGGCCGGCAGCTCACGATAGCCGGAATTCGGATGCGAAACCCGCACGCCAGCGAAGAGGAAATCTGGCATCTCTGGGCCCGACGGCACCTCGGGGCGGACTCTTACGACAAGGCCTATGGAGTGATGAGCTATGAGTGAGCTGCGCGAAATCCAGGTTCTGGAGCGTCTGGCCGAGGTGCTCGACTCGCTGGGCATCCCCTACGCCATCGGCGGGTCCATCGCCAGCAGCGTCTACGGCACGGTTCGATTCACGCGGGACGCCGACATCGCGGTGCTGCCCTTCACGCCGGTGGCCAACAGGTTCTATGCCATGCTCAAGGACGAATTCTATGTCAGCGAGGAGGCGATGCAGCAGGCGCTGAGCTGCTGCGGCTCGTTCAACATCGTCCACTTCGAGACCGCCTTCAAGATCGACCTGTTCCTGCTGGGCCCGAGCGATTTCGAGCAGCAACTGCTGGTCCGCAGCCGGATGGTGCGCCTGGGCGAAACCCCCGAAAGCGACCTGTGTTTCGTCTCGCCCGAAGACGTCATCCTGCTGAAACTGCGCCGCCTGAACGAGTCGGACGGGTTCGACGAGAAGCAGTGGGAGGACGTCCTGGGTGTGCTGACCATTCAGGGCCAGGCCCTCGATTTCGGGCGTCTGAACGAGGACGCGAGAATTCTCGGCGTCGAAGACCTCATGGAGCGAGCCATCGCCGAGGCGCAAACGTACGTTTGAATATGGACCTGAAGGCAAAACACACTGCGCTACAAGACATACTCAAGGAACTGGGCAAAGTCGTCGTGGCGTACTCGGGGGGCGTGGACAGCACGCTGCTGCTGAAGGTCGCCGCTGAGACGCTGGGGACGCAGAACGTGCTGGCGTGCTTCAGCGCCGGCGCCTCGGAGCCGAGCCACCAGCTATCGCACGCGGCCTCGCTGGCGCGGGACATCGGCGTCGAGCTGATGACGGTCGACACGGACGAGTTGGAGGACCCTGCCTTCGTGGCCAATCAGGCGGACCGCTGCTTCCATTGCAAGTCGCACCTGTGTCAGACGCTGCTGGACATCGCAGCCGAACGTGGGTATCCGCACGTGGTCTTCGGGACCAACTACGACGACCTCGACGACTTCCGGCCCGGCAATCGGGCCATCGAGGCGCTCGGTGTCCGTTCGCCGCTGGCGGAAGCGAAGCTGACCAAGGACGACATCCGCCGGCTCAGCCGGCAGCTCGGTCTGCCCACCGCCGACATGCCCTCGTCGCCTTGTCTGGCGTCGCGGATCAGCTACGGGCTGGAGGTCACCGCCGAGCGGCTCAGGCAGATCGACGAGGCGGAGGCCTTTCTGAGAGAGGCGGGTTTCGTCGAATTTCGCGTTCGCCATCACGGCGAGGTCGCCCGCATCGAAGTTCCGGCCGCCCAGATCGGCTGGCTGGCGGCCGAGCCGCTCCGCTTGCAGGTGGTCGAGAAGCTCAAGAGCCTTGGTTTCCGATATGTTACCCTGGACCTTCAGGGCTTTCGTTCCGGCTCGCTGAACGAATCGCTCTCGGAGCAGCAGAAGCAAGCCAGTCTTTGAGACCTCGATGAAACATCGTCTCGGCTGTCGGTTGTGCAGCCTTGCCATACTGGAGTCGCGCGTTAGTCGCCGAAATGCGAAATCCGAATGTCGAAGCTCGAAACAAACACGAAGGCTCGAGGACTTCAGATCCAGGAGGCGGGCTGCGCCGCCGGCGTTTGAGGCATTGGGATTTGGATCGTTCGGGCTTGTTTTGGATTTCACATTTCGTGTTTCGAGTTTCAACACAGAAAAGCCTCGCGGCTCACGTCGAGTCACGTAGGCGCGGGCAAGATGACGATACCTTTATGCTGGAGGAACTCATGCACTTGAATCCCATGTCACAGACTCGTGGAATGTCACGCCGCACCGTTCTTTCGATCGCTCTGCTTGCGGGCCTGGTCTGGTCTACCAGTCGTTGCTCCGCGGCCGAGCCGGACGGGAACAAGCATGAGCTGCACGTGATGAGTTTCAACATCCGCTATGGGACCGCCGACGATGGGCCGGACCGCTGGGAGAATCGCAGGCAGCAGGTCTGCCAAGTGATTGAGCGGAACGAGTGCGACGTGATCGGCTTGCAGGAGGCGCTGCGGTTTCAGATCGACGCGATTCGCGAAGCGCTGCCGGTGTACGCCGAGATCGGCGTCGGCCGCGATGATGGCAAGACCAAGGGCGAATACTCCGGCATCCTCTACCGCACCGATCGCCTCTTAGTGGCCGAGGCCGGAACGTTCTGGCTGTCCGACACGCCCGAGGTTCCCGGCACGATGACCTGGGGCAACAAAATCACGCGCATCTGCACGTGGGGCCGGTTCATCCACAAGCCCTCGGGCAAGGCCTTCTATCATTTCAACACCCACTTCGACCACCAGTCGCAGCCCTCGCGCGAGAAGAGCGCCGTGCTGCTGGCCCAGCGCATCCGCGACCGCAAGCACGCCGATCCGGTGGTCGTCACGGGCGACTTCAACGCGGGCGAGTCCAATCCGGCCGTGCGCTATCTCAAGGGCGACCTGGACCTGGACGGCAAGACGCCCATCCCGTTCGTCGATTCGTTCCGGCTCCTGCACCCCGAGGCGACCGAGGTCGGCACGTTCCACAGCTTCAAGGGCACCCGCACGGGCGAGAAGATCGACTACATCTTCATCCAGCCGGGCGCCGAGGTCCTGGACGCAGCGATCCTGCACGACAACGTGGACGGCCGCTATCCCAGCGACCACTACCCCATCACCGCCCGACTGCTGCTGCCCAACTGAATCAGCCGCATGGGCTGAAGCCCATCCTACAATTGACCCTCAGGCATGACGGGCAATCGTGTCCGGACAGGGGTCTGGACTTGGGGCGGGGTTTGGGCTATAGTGGGGCGGTTAAGTGCTTTTGGGTCTTTGTGTTGTGGAACTCTATGGGATTACCAACCGTTGCCATCGTGGGCCGGCCGAACGTGGGCAAGAGCAGTCTGCTCAACGCGCTGGCCGGCGAGAGGATCAGCATCGTCGAGCCGACCGCCGGCGTGACGCGGGACCGCGTCAGCACGTTCCTCAGCCGGGACGACAGGTACTTCGAGCTGGTCGACACCGGCGGCTACGGCATCGTCGATTCCGACCAGCTCAGCGACCACATCGAGCGGCAGATCTTCCAGGCCATCGGTTCGGCGACGCTCGTGATCTTCATGGTCGACATCCGCGACGGCCTGACGCCCCTCGATGAGAAGATCGCCCAGCTCCTGCGCAAGTACAACCTCGACGTCATCGGCGTGGCCAACAAGGCCGACAGCGCCAAGATGTTCCCAACGGCCGGGGAGTTCGTGCGGCTGGGCTTCGGCGAGTTCCTCTGCGTCTCGGCGGAGAACAACCTCAACAAGGCGGTGCTGCTCGACCGGATCTTCGCGCGGCTGGCGGACCGCCAGGACACCGGCGCCCCGCCGGAACCGGTGATGAAGATCGCCATGGTCGGCAAACGAAACGCCGGCAAAAGCTCCATGGTCAACGCCATCGCGGGCACCGAACGCGTCATCGTCAGCGAGATCCCCGGCACGACCCGCGACGCGGTCGACGTGCGGATCGAGAAGGACGGCAAGACCCTCGTCGTGATCGACACCGCCGGCGTCCGCAAAAAAGGCAGAATGGCCGACAATATCGAGTTCTACAGCAGCGTCCGAGTCGCCCGCTCCATCCAGCGGGCGGACGTCGTCTGGTTCCTCATCGACGCGACCGTCCCCCTGTCCCAGGTGGACAAGAAGCTGGCCCGCCAGATCGCCGAGGAGCACAAGAGCTGCATCCTCGTCGTCAACAAGTGGGACCTGGCCAAGGACGTCGCGGCGACCGGCGACTACGAGGAATACCTGACCGCCCGGCTGCCCGCGCTGAAATACGCGCCGATCGCCTTCACGACCGCCACCGCCGGCAAGAACGTCCAGGCCGTGCTGGACCTGTCGGCCGAGCTGTTCAAGCAGGCCACCACGCGGATCGGCACCGGCCGGCTCAACAAGGCTTTCGAGACCATCCGGAACGAGCGGACCGGCGCCAAGCGGGGCGGCACCACCTGGCCGCGCGTCTACTACGCCACGCAGATCGCGACGAATCCCATCACCATCCTCATGTTCGTCAACAACCCCAAGCTCTTCGACGAGAACTACCTCCGCTATGTCGCCAACCGGCTCGGGGCCCTGCTGCCCATCGGCGAGGTCCCCATCCGCCTGTTCGCCCGCTCCCACCGCAACGAGGCCTCCAAACGCAAATCCCGCGCGGCCCGGCGTTGATCCGCCCGCCGGATGTTTGTAGGGGCGAAGCATGCTTCGCCCCCACGGTATGCCCTTACGGACACACTACGAACACGTATGCCACCCGTTTGTAGTGACGCCATAAGGCGTTCCGTTTATCAGGGCGAGGCATGCCTCGCCCCTGCGAGCACACGACAAACCCCACCACCTTTCTTCATGCCATTCGTACCGGACACCTTTGATTCGCCCTCAACGCGCACACCGAGGCTCGCAGGGCTCTGGCTTCCACTCCATCGCCAGTATGATTTGGCGCGTTTCCTCATCTGGAGGGAGAACCCTGGTGATGTGAAATCCGTGCCTCTCATAGAAGCGTATGGCGGCCACCTTCTTCTGGTAGACGGCAAGCCCGAGATGGCACTGAAAGCTCTTGGCGACGGCGATGAGATCGCTGCCAATGCCCTTGTTCTGGAAGGGCCGATCCACGAACAGGTCTCGTATGCCCCCTTTCGCAGGCAGGTCTCGTGTGCCCCCTTTTGCAGGTCTGAACGTTATGAATCCCGCTATCTGTCCCTCGGTCTCGAACACGTATACGTCTGCCGCAAGGGCGGCATGAATCGTCGCTGCAAGGCGGGAACCCCAAAATTGCTCGGGAGTCTGACCGGTGTGTTCGCAGACAAAGGCATATTCGCAGATACATGTCTGGAGCCAGATGTCCGTCACCCGGCTCAGGTCTGCATATTGCATCTGGCGAATCCGGCCTGCGCATTGGCTCATCGCTGCTTCGCCTCCGAACCGCGCCCTTCCGGTGTGGGGGCGGGCGGCTTGAAGGAATCAAAGCTGTCTCCACATCCCGTATCGGCTGCGTTCATATGCGCTTTTCCACGTCCAGACAGCACGTGGCGGACTTCAACAGATCCATCGCAAACAGGTCCGCGCCATGTTCCTGGCATTATCATAGCATGAGACAGGCACGGGACCAAGGAAGACCGGGTGGCGTTTGTAGTGTGCCCGTGAGGGCATATACCCGCTTAGGAATAGCGTCTTGCGACGCCACTACGAACGGAACGCCTCACGGCGTCACTACGAACGGGGCTGGCGCTGGCACGCAGGTCCTCTTGGGCATGGGGCTTTTGGAGGGGCGATTGTCGCAAGGGTTTGCATGGACGCGGGCGGGGGGTATACTGGTGGCAGATGAACGAGCAGACCCTGTTCTCTGGAGAACCGGCCATGACTATTCTACTAATACTGCTTACCGCCGGGATCGCGTTGCTTGCGGGCGGCACCCTCTACGCCCCGCTGATCGCCCGGCGGATGGGAGAGCAGAAGGCCCGGATCACGCCGGCCGTCTCCATCAATGACGGACGCGACTACGTCCCCACGAAAACCCCCGTCGTCTTCGCGCACCATTTCGCGTCGATCGCCGGGGCCGGACCGATCATCGGGCCGGTGCTGGCGATCCTCTACGGCTGGGGACCCGCCCTGCTGTGGATTGTCCTCGGCGGCATCTTCCTCGGCGGCGTGCACGACTTCGTGGCGACCTACGTGACGATGCGTGAAGGCGGCAAGAATCTGACCGTGATCGCGCGGCGGTACATCGGTCCGGCGGCGTTCGTGATGATGCTCGTGATTCTGGTGGCGATCCTCGTGCTGGTCTGTGCGGCCTTTCTGGATCTGTCCGCCACGGCGCTGACGAGCAAGGTCGCATTGTCCGACCTCGGCATGCAATCCGGCCAGACCCTGTTTCGCGAGCGGTCGATCGTCAATCCGCGAACCGGCGTGGCCGAGCCGTACGCGTTGATCGGCGGGATTGCCTCCATGTCCGTGATCGTCATCACCGCCTTCTCGCCTCTGATGGGATTCCTGTACCTGAAGAAGAAATGGCCCGTGGGGCTCTGTTCGCTTCTGGCTCTGGGGATCTGTGCGCTCTCGATCCTGATCGGCTTGAAGTGGCCGGTTTCGGTTTCTCCTCTGACCTGGAAGCTGATGATCAGCGGCTACGTGCTGCTGGCGGCAGGCATGCCCGTCTGGTTCTTCCTGCAAAGCCGGGACTTTATCAACGTGCACATTCTGTACGCCGGCGTGGTGTTTCTGATGGTCGCCCTGATCGCGGCGGGCCTCCGTGGCGGTGCGGCGGTCGCCGGAGCCGCCATCCCCTGGAACAACTGGGCCGAGGGAACCAGAATCCTGGGCCCGGGCTGGCCTATCGTGTTCGTCACCATCGCCTGCGGCGCCGTCAGCGGCTTCCACAGCCTCTGCGCCGGCGGGACCACCTGCAAGCAGCTCTCGAACGAATGCGCCGCCCGCAAGGTCGGCTACTGGGCGATGCTCCTGGAGAGCCTGCTGGCGGTGTGCGTAGTGTGCTGTCTGATCGGGGGACTGTCGCTCGAGACGTACAAGACCTATTGCTACCCCGCTGCCGGCGGCGGCAACGCGGTACTGACCTTCGCCATGGCGGTCGGACATACCGTCCACCTCGGGTTGGGCCTGCCCGTCGCGGCCGGCGCGCTGGGCGCCATGCTGCTGCTCGAGGGCTTCTTAGTCACGACCCTGGACACCGCCGTCCGTCTGACCCGGTACATGATCGAGGAAGGCTGGGTCATGTTCTTCGGTCGATACGATGTATTCGCGCGCCTGACAGCAGCAAGCGACGCGTTCGGGGACGGGGTCGACTCCGGTTCGCCGCGGATCGAACCGGCCGGCGCCGGCGGGTTGGCCGTCACCGAACCGCCCGTGAGACCCGCGCAGCCCACCGGCGAGGGCATCCCCACCAGAGGCGCCAGCCGCGCGATCCTGCGGTTTCTGCAACTCTACTGGGTCAACTCCGGCATTGCGGTCGGGCTGATGCTGCTGTTGGGTCTGACCAACGGCTATTCCGTGGTGTGGAACATCTTCGGTTCGGCGAATCAGCTTCTGGCGGCACTGGCCCTGTGGGTGGGCACGACCTGGCTGATGAGCAAGGGACGTCAGTACTGGTTCGCCATCGTTCCGGCGGTCTTCATGTTCGCCACCTCGATCACGATGCTCGTCTGGCTGCTGGTGAAGAAGTACATTCCCGGCTGGCAGGCCAGCCAGAGCGGCATGATCGCCCTGCTCATCGCGGACGTCATCGTGCTGGCCATGACCGCCGGCATCCTGGGACTGACGCTCAAGAACTGGCTGCGGAAAGGGACACTGGCCACCATCGCCCGCCCGGCCCACGAGATGTAACCCCGGGCAGTGATCCCGGGCAGACGACAGCCAGGCGGGGGCCGGGCGTAGCGCTATCCGCCGGAGGGTTCGATACTCTCGTCATCGGGAATCAGCTCGAGCACGAACCGCGCCGGCGGAGGCGACGTCCCTTCGATCTGCCCGTTCTGAACGTACTCCTGAGGAAAGTTGAACACCACAGGCCTCGTGATCACGTCCGTCGCCTGGCGGTCCGAATCCAGCACGTACAGAAAGATGTGGAACGCCTGCCGTTCGTAAGCCTGCCAAGCCTCCGTGGTTGCCCGCACCAGAACCGTCGCCAGTTCCGCTTCATTTTCCAGGACGACCCGGTACGTGCCCTGGGTGTTCGTGCTGAAGCAGTAGCCTAGCACCGCCTGAACGGGATGCTCGGCCAGCACAACCTCCTCCGGGGCCAGCGTCACGCTCACCCGGGTGGAGACCTCGCGGCTTTGTCCGGCCGTCAGTTCCACATAGGGGTTCTTTCGAACCGGCGAGACCCGAGCCTGGGCCCGCTCGTTCGCCGAGAGACGAACCCGAGCCGCAATCACCCCATCGGGAACGTACGCGCTGACCGTCGCCGGCTCGACGGTGGCCCGCAGCGGCACGCCGTTCTCGTCGACGCACTCCACGGCAAGAGGCCGCTCCACCAGCGAACGGACCTGAACGGTCAGCGTCTTCGGCTCACAGCCCTCCACAGTCAGGCCCAGTTGCCGGATCTCGTCGCTCTGCTTGAGAAAGTTCAACACATCGAAGGTCCGCGGGCCGACTTGTGTCCATCCCTCTTCTTCGGGTGAGACGAACAGATCGAGGGGCAGTTCCCCCTTCTTCCTCATCCGCTCCACCTCGGTCACGCGCGAGGCGGGACCTTTCAGATCGATGGCGTCGATCGTCACGGTGAGCAGCAGCGCCGATTCCGGCCCCTCGAAGCTTACCCAGAGCCCCGGATCGCTCGGCCGAGCCACCGTCACGGTCACGTAGTTGGACAGGGACATCGACTCATCCTGGGCGAGGTCCGACCACACCCAGATCAGCACGGTCAGGAAGACCACGATGGAGATCTTGCCAAGTTTGGGCTTCTTCGCCATGTCCGTATTCAAACCCTGTCTTGTCGCATTTCCGGTCTTGATCCGCTCCGGCCCAGCGCGATCGTCGCGGCCGACCTCGTCCCATCCGGCTCTATCCGTGACGCTTGAGCAGGCGTCCGACGAGGGGCACGCTGCCCGCCATGGTGCTGGTCAGGTAGGAGCGAATCTGGGCTTCGGTGACGTTGCGGGCCAGCCGGCCGTTGCGCGCCACGGAGATGGCCCCCGTCTCTTCGCTGACCACCAGACACGTGGCATCCGAGCCGGCGGTGATCCCCAGCGCCGCTCGGTGACGCGACCCCAGCTCGATCCCGTCCATGGAGCCCGCCTCGGCCAGGGGAAGCTGCACCCGGGCCGCGATGATCCGGTCGCCCCGGATGACGACCCCCATGTCGTGCAGGGCCGTGCCGGGATAGAAGATCGTCTTGAGCAGATCGGCCGTGACCCGCGCCTCCAGCCGAACCCCAGTCTCGATGAACTCGCCCAGAGCCACCTGTCGTTCGAGCACGATGATCGCGCCGATGCGTGCGGCCGACATCTCGGTGACCGCGGTGATCAACGCCTCGACCGTTCGCGAGAGTTGATGGACAGACCCTGTCCAGATTCGAGGCTGGCCAATCTGGATGAGAACTCTCCGGATCTCGGGCTGGAAGGCCGCCACCGCCACGATCAGGACCGCGATCAGGAAGCCCTTATAGAGGTATTGAAGCCGGTCGAAAGGAAGGCGCTCGACCACGAGGTTCAGGATCAGCACCCCGGCGACAAGAAGGAAGATGACACCGCGAAACAACCGCTCCCCGCGCGTGCCCTCGAGAAAATCCACCACCCAGTAGACCACCAGCCCGATCAGGACGAGTTCGACAACGACGACCCACCACTCATAGCGTGCGACCCGACTGAAATAGTCAACCAAGGTGTCCACTAATCCAATACCCTTCCGTGGGCCCGGTCACACTCAACGCAAGCGAAGACTACGGCAGTCTCTTGTCGGTGAGGTTGCTGGGCCGGTCCAGCAGCAGCACCGTGTCGATGTCGGCGCGCATCATTTCGAAATTGGTCTGGACGACTCGTTTGTGCCGCCGGTTGCCCTCAGCCGCCGTCTCGCCCGGATAGTTCCACCCGGAGGAGCAACCACAGGGCAGAAGCACCAGAACGCACAGGATCAAGGCAAGCGCCAGCGAACGCAGGTTCAAACGACCGCTCCCTTGCTCGGTTTTCTCGACAGCCACTACGCTTTTCATCGTTTCCCCTTCTTTTCAGTGTCCAATCGTATCCTGCGCGGCCGCATGCGATATCCTGCGCGCTGCCGGCTACGTGCCCCGTAAGCCGAGCGGCGCAAAACCTGCCCCGACAGAGACTTAATTATAGCACGCCCGTTCGAGCCTGTCAAGCGTCCCAAGAATTTTGCGACGCGGCGTCACCTAACCGCTTCCCAGCATAGAACTTGCGGCGATTTGCGTCGGAAACAACGGGTCTATGGGACCTTGCGCTCGCTGCGTTGCCGCGCGCCCGCCGCCGGCAGATCCTCCGCATCCGGCGTCGGAAAAGCCTTCAAACCGGCCCCGCAGGCGGTACAATACCCCGCGTGCAGGCTCCGGAACCGCACCGGCAGGCGATCGCCGGCAGTAGTGCAGGACCCTTGGCAGTTGTGCAGGAGATCGACATGGGCAAGAAGTCATCCGTCCCCCGCCTCACCAGCCGGCAGCGCGTCGTCGCCGCGATCAACCAGCAGCCCGCCGACCGCGTCCCTGTCGATCTCGGAGGCACCGCCTGCTCGGGCGCCCACGTCAGCGTCGTCGCCCGGCTCCGCCAGGCGCTCGGGCTCGACAAGCCCGGAACGCCCGTCAAGGTCGTCGAAATGTATCAGATGCTCGGCGAGATCGGCGCCGACCTGCGGCAGGCGCTGGGGATCGACGTCGTCGAACTGCCCAAGCCGAGGAACATGTTCGGTTTCGAGAACGCCGGCTGGAAACGCTGGCGCACGTTCGATGGCACGGATGTGCTCGTGCCCGCCAAGTTCAACACCGATCCCGAGCCCAACGGCGACATCCTGATGTATCCGCAGGGCGACCGGTCCGCCAAGCCCTCGGGCAGGATGCCCAAAGGCGGCTTCTACTTCGACTCGATCATCCGCCAGCACCCCATCGACGACGCCAAGCTCGATCCGGCCGATAATCTCGAGGATTTCGGCCCTGTCAGCGACGAGGACCTAGCCTTCTACGAGCGGCACGCCAAAGACCTGTACGACAACACCGACCTGGCCATCGCGGCCGGCTTCCCGGGCACCGCGTTCGGCGACATCGCCCTGGTGCCCGCGCCCTGGATGAAGGACCCCAAGGGAATCCGCGACATCGAGGAATGGTACATCAGCACCATCACCCGCCGGAACTACATCCAGGAGGTCTTCGCCCGACAGGCCGAGATCGCGATCGAGAACCTCAGGCGCATCCATCAGGCCGTCGGCGACCGGGTCCACGCGGTCTTCATGTGCGGCACCGATCTGGCGTCGCAGAACAGCCTGTTCTGCTCGCCCGATGCCTACCGCGAGCTGTACCTGCCGCACGCCAAGAAGCTCAACGACTGGGTCCACACGCACACGAAGTGGAAGACGCTCAAGCACTGT
>CAZOFX010000094.1:0-22139 GCA_964579055.1 uncultured Pirellulales bacterium | reverse complement strand
GAGACGCTGGAGGCCGGCTCGACGTTCGCGGCGGTGTATGCGACGCCGGACTACGGGTGCCGCTATCAAGCCCGCCTGACCGCTAACATCGCGGCGGTCAGTGACAGTGGCGTGGTCACCACCGAGCAGACCGCTCTGCGTGCCCCGTACTGGGTCAAGGTCGAGCGCGTCGGCAACACGTTCAACGGCTACTATTCCACCGATGGGCAGAACTGGACCGCGATGGCGTGGAACCCGCAGACGATCGCGATGGGCGCGAACGTCTACGTCGGTCTGGCGATCACCAGCCACGCGACGGGTGTTCTGGCCAGTGCCGAGTTCTCGAGTGTGACCACCACCGGAAGCGTGACCGGCCAATGGACGGTCGAGACCATCGGCGTCGAGCAGCCTGAGGGCAACGACGCCGGTCAGCTCTATGTGACGCTGGAAGACGCGGCGGGCAAGGCGGCAACGATGAGCCATCCGGCGGGCGACAGCGCGGTCCTGCTGGCCGGCTGGAACGAATGGCTGATTCCGATGAGCCAGTTCACCGGTGTGAACCTCGGCCGGATCGAGGTGCTCCGGATCGGCGTCGGCAACCGCGCCAATCCGACCGCCGGCGGCACCGGCATCGTCTACATCGACGACATCAGCTATGGCCACCCTGCTGCGCAATAGCGGAAACAGTCGAACCGTAACGGATGCCGACGGGGTGCTCCTGTCGACATCCTCTGCGAAGAAGGGACTCATCGGGGCCTCGTGTCTGGGAACAGACACGAGGCCCCGCTCTTTTCGGGCCGGGCGGCTCCCGGATTTCCGCCGGCGGCGGTCGGAATCCTGTTGAACGGCGGGCTCGAATCTGCTATAAGTGAACGTGGTCGGGGGCGTTGGCTCTGGGACCGGTCGACCCGGAGGTGGTATCGACCTGCCAACGCCGGAGAATGCTGAGGACTTGGGGTTCATGTCCACCCGGAGGCCCTGAGTGATGGGTGTCTTTTCAGGCATGCAGTCGAAGGGGGCGGGTGGGGAGTTTGCGCTCAGGCAACCCATTCTTCACCTTCGCAGCGAGGAGCATCCCACATCCGAGAAGAAAGGAGGTGCCGCAGAAGCCCTACATTTGCTCTGAACAGGTGAGAAGATTGAGTCATAGCGTTTCATATCTTCACGGCGCCGAGGCCAAGGAGGAATGCGTACCACGGCGAAAGAAGGCGGGCAGGGTGTGTGGCCCTGAAAACGATTGTGTCATCGGTCTGCATCACGTCTGAGAAGGAGGACAATTATGGGTAGGAACAAACTGGTTGCATTGACGCTCTGTGCTTTCGTGGCGGGCCTGATGGCCGGGCCGGTGGCGCAGGCAGGCGATCCGGCGCTCATCGCCTGGTGGAAGCTGAATGACGGGACCGGCACCGTCGTTCTGGACTCATCCGACTATGGAAACCACGGGACCGTCATGAATCCCAATGCCGGCTTGGGAGCCGGCGGTTCGGTCTGGGTCAACGACGCCGAGCGTGGCATGGTCATCAGTTTCAGTGGGGCCGACGGCAGCGGCGCGTACGTCACGACCCCCGTGACTATTCCTGCGTTGACAATGACCAACGGTTTTACCTGGGCCTTCTGGGCCAAGCAGCCCGCCGCCCAAGCGACGAACAACGACACCATGCTGGGCAATCGCTACGGTGGAACGGCATCGCCCCTTCAGTTCATCAAATTCACACCCACACGATTCGAGAACTACAATGACGACGGCTCCTACGTCAACGGAATCAATTACACCTCTATCCCCGCCGACGTTTGGATCCATCATGCTCTGGTCAAAGATGGAGCAGAGCTGACCTACTATCGTGATGGCGAGGTGATGCTCACCAATACGATGACCAAGACCCTCGATGAGAATCCGTTCTACATGGGCGCCGATGGCTTCAGCGGTGCACAGGAGAACTGGCAGGGTTACCTGAGCGACGTGCGGCTCTACACGCGCGCACTGAGCGCAAAAGAAGTCCTGGACGTCATGGCGGGCAAAGGACCGACCTCGCAGATCGCCACGGACCCGGTTCCCGCGCACGAAGCGGTCGACATCCCGCGTGACGTCGTCCTGAGCTGGACGGCGGGCGAGTATGCCCAGACCCACGATATCTATTTCGGAACGGTCGCCGACGATGTGGCCAACGCCAGTCGAGCCGACTCCATGGGTGTGCTGGTCAGCCAGAGTCAGGCCGCGGGCACCTATGATCCGGACGGACTGCTCGAATTCGGTCAGACCTACTACTGGCGTGTGGACGAGGTCAACGCCCCGCCGGACAGCACCATCTACAAGGGCGAGGTCTGGAGCTTCACTGCCGAACCGTTCGCCTATCCGGTCGCCGGCGTCATTGCCACCAGCAACGGAAGCTCCGAAGCGGCCGCCGGACCGGAGAACACCGTCAACGGCTCCGGCCTCAACGCCGCCGATGAGCACTCTGTGGAGACCGTGGACATGTGGCTCGCGACCCCCGGAGCGGAACCTTTATGGATCCAGTACGAATTCGACTCTGTCTACAAGCTTCATCAGATGCTCGTCTGGAACTACAACTCCATGTTCGAACTGATCCTCGGGTTCGGGCTCAAAGGGGTGACCGTCGAGTACTCCGAGAACGGTACGGATTGGACCGTTCTGGGCGACGTTGAGTTCGCCCGAGCCATCGCCAAGGCGACGTACACCGCCAATACGACTGTGGACTTCGGCGGCGTGCCGGTCAAGTCTGTCCGCCTGAACGTCAACACCGGCTGGGGGATGATGGGCCAGTTCGGGCTCAGCGAAGTCCGCTTCCTGTACGTTCCGGCCCAGGCCCGCGAGCCTCAACCAGGCGACGGCGCCACCGGCGTAGAACCGGCCACGACCCTGAGCTGGCGTGCCGGCCGAGAAGCTGCCTCTCACGAGGTCTATCTCGGAACCGATCTCAGCGCCCTGACTCTCGCGGGCACGGCTGCTTCGGCCAGCTTCGCGCCGGCATTGGAGTTCGGGGGCACTTACTACTGGCAGATCGTCGAGGTCAACGAAGCGGATGCCATCCCGGCGTGGGCCGGCGACATCTGGAGCTTCTCGACCAAAGAGTATGAGCTGATCGACGGCATGGAAACCTACAACGATGACCTCGAAGCCGGCACCGCGATCTTCGATACCTGGCTCGACGGCTGGGTCAACGACACCGGCTCCACGGTGGGGTACTTCAATGCGCCCTTTGCCGAGCGGACCATCGTCCACAGCGGCGCGCAATCGATGCCCCTTCAGTACGACAATACGGCCTCGCCGTTCTATTCCGAGGCCGAGAGAGCATTCGATTCCGCTCAGAACTGGACCGTCAATGGAGCCGACTCGCTCGAGCTCTACTTCCGTGGTGTCGCGCCGGCGTTCCTCGAAACGGCCGGCGGGGGCATCGTCATGAATGCCATCGGCACCGACATCTGGAACAATGCCGACGAGTTCCGCTATGCCTACAAGAGCCTCAGCGGAAACGGTTCGATCGTCGCGCGGGTGGACAGCGTCTACATGAGTGACGGCTGGGCCAAGGCTGGCGTAATGATCCGCGAGACTCTCGAAGCGGGTTCGGCCCACGCCATGGTCATCGTAACGCCTGCCAACGGCATCTCGTTCCAGCGTCGCACGGCCGCCAATGGAGCCAGTGAGAGCACGGATGCGGCCGGTCTGGCCGCTCCGTACTGGGTCAAGCTGACGCGCACGGGCAACACGTTTACCGCCCAGCGGTCCGAGGACGGCGCCACCTGGATCGATATCGCACCGGCAGCTCCGCTGACGATCGCGATGGCGAACAACGTCTATATCGGCCTGGCGGTGACCAGCCACAACGCTACGGTTTCGACAGGCGCGGAATTCGCCGACGTTTCCACGACGGGCAACGTCACCGGAAACTGGCAGGCCGCTGAAATCGGAGTCGAGCAACCCGACAGCGGCAACTCGGCCGAGGCGCTCTACGTGACCGTCGAGGACAGCGCTGGAAAGAGCGCGACGGTCACGCATCCGGACGCCGCCGCCACGACCACACCCGTCTGGAGCCAGTGGAGGATTCCGCTGAGTGAGTTCACGGGTGTCAACATGGGCAGGGTCGAGGGGATCGTGATCGGCGTCGGCAGCAAGGCCGCTCCGAAGGCGGGCGGAACCGGCATCGTCTACGTCGACGACATCGGCTACGGCCACGCGGCACAGTAGCACCGTCCGCCGTATCCTGGTCGACACGGGGCCGCTTAAGGCCCGAAAGGTCGATTGCAGCAGACACATCAACCGGGGCCTGCACCTTTTCTCGGGCGCAGGCCCCTGCTGTTTCCCCCCGGAAAGCTGAGATCGGATCGTCGTTCCACCGATGATCAGGCGAGACAGGGTCATCCGGCTGCCACACGACACACATAAGGCCTTTTGAAAAAAGACGTTGCAGGCATATGCCCTGGAGTATCCAGACCGCTCATGCGCCAGGCCCCCAGTTCGTGGGGGCGGTACGTTGTCCCACATGTGCGGCGCCCCGGAATCTGGCGGCCACATCGAGCCATTGAGAACACCGCTTGCGGAATGTCGTCTTTTGCTGTATCGTCGGAAACCATGACGGCGAAAGTGATTAGAATCGACGGCTCCGATGCCTCCAGGGACCAGCTCAGAACCGCGGCCGAGGTGGTGGAAGCCGGCGGTCTGGTCGCCTTCCCCACCGAAACCGTCTACGGGATCGCCTGCCGCGCCAGCCGGAGCCCTGTTGCGCGACTGGACGAAGTCAAGGGACGCGACACGCAGAAGCACTACACGCTTCACGTCGCTCGTAACAGCGACTACCGATCGTACGTCCCCAAGGTCGATCCCCGCGTGGAAAACCTCATCCGGCGTGTCTGGCCGGGGCCCCTGACACTGGTCTTCGAACTCCATCCGGTAGAGCTGAGCCGCCAGAGAAGCCTGATGGGCAACGAGACGTTCGACATCCTCTACAAGAACGACTCCATCGGTATTCGCTGTCCGGACCATCCTGTGGCGACCGCGCTGCTGCAATTGGTGAGCGGCCCGGTTGTTGCGCCCAGCGCCAACGCGGCAAGCCGCGATCCGGCTACCGACGCCGGCCAGGTGCTCGCTGAGCTTGGAGATCGACTGGACCTCATCCTTGACGGCGGCCCATGCAAGTATCGCAAGAGCAGCACGGTGGCCCGCGTCGGTCGCCGGGGCGTGGAAGTGATTCGAGAAGGGGTTTATTCACGCATGGATTTGCAGCCTATGGCAAGTATGACGTTCCTGTTTGTTTGTACCGGCAATACCTGCCGCAGTGCGATGGCCGAAGGGCTCTTCCAGGCCCACCTGGCGAAAAAAATCGGCTGTAGCGTTGACGAGCTTGCACAGAAGGGGTATAAGGTTCACTCAGCGGGCACGATGGATACGGTTGGCGTTCCGGCCAGCGACGGGGCTATCACGGCCTGCCGCCTGAAAGGAGTCGATATTACGGGCCATCGAAGCCAGCCTCTGACCCGTTCCCTGGTTGAGGCAAGCGATGTCGTTTTCTGCATGACGTGGGCTCATTATGAGCAGGTTCGTGTTCTTTCTCCTGACGGCCGGGCCAACTGCTCCCTGCTGGCTCATGACGTCGAGATTCCGGACCCCGTCGGGCAGCCGCAGGAGTGTTTCAACAGGTGTGCCGATATGATCCAGGCTGCCGTCGCAGCGAGAATAGGTGAACTCGACATATGAAGGTAGCTGTCGGAAGCGATCATCGAGGCTTTGACGCCAAGCAGCAGACCAAAGCCATCGTCACCCAGATGGGACATGAGTGCGTCGACTTCGGGACCGACGACACGCACCCCGTGGACTATCCCGATCTGGCGTACATCGTCGCCAAGGCCGTTTCGGAGGGGCAGGCCGATCGCGCGATCCTGATCTGCGCCACCGGCCTGGGGATGAGCATCGCAGCGAACAAGGTCAAGGGAATCCGGGCGGCCCTGTGTCATGACGAGCTCAGCGCTCAGATCTCGCGCGACCACAATGATACGAACGTCCTCTGCCTTTCCGGCGACCAGATCGGAGAGGTTCTGCTGCGCAAAATCGTGGAAGCCTGGCTCAACACCGAGTTCAGTGGGGGACGGCACCAGCGCCGCGTGGGGAAAATCCGCGCCATTGAAGAAGGCCGAGATCCTCGCGAATTGAACAACGGTTGACCAGACCGGCCGCTACCCGACGCGATGAGGCGGCGCTGCCGCATGCGGTTCCGTGGAGGTTGTCTCACCTATCGGCCCCGGCGTCGTTACCCTGCCGTTTGCCAGTTCTCTCGCGCAGATTCGATCCAGTTCGTGGAGCGTCTGTTCGAGCCTGGCCCGATACTGGCTGCGCTCGTACCGCGTAATGTTCTTGGGCACCTCGATCGGCTCTCCAAACGCCACGTGCACACGACCGAACGGCCAGACGATGAGAAACCTGTCCCAGCTCTTGAGCAGACGCTTGTGTGTGGCATCGTAGCTGACCGGGATGATTCTGGCGCCGGTGATCTGCGCCAGTTTCACGATGCCCTCATTGACGTGGAGAGCCGGCCCTCTCGGCCCATCCGGCGTGATGGCGATATTACGACCCTCGGCGATCTTCGCCGCCAGCCGACGAACCGCTCTCTGTCCGCCTCGACTGGTCGATCCGCGCACGGCGTCCTGCCGGAGCTTACGGACCAGAGCGGCGCCGTAATCCCCGTCGCGGCTGAGACTTACCAGCATCGCGACTTTGCATCGCTGCGCGTGCTTGACATAGAAGTAGACCAGGTAGAAAAGACGACTGTGCCAGAAGGCGAAGATATTGCCCCCCTGCTCCACATAGTCGCGGAAGATGCGTTCGTCCGTCACGGTCAGCCGGTTGGAACCACAGACACATCTCAGCAGAACGTTGAACAGGGACGCGAAGATTATGGTCAGAAGTTTGTGCATGGTTCGACCCACAGGCTCCCCGCTCACATGCACGGTTCGCGTGGCCCGGCACGACAATCGCCCGACGCGCACACTGCCGTCTGCGCGAAACGATCGTTGGCCGCCCCGTGCGGGCCGGAATCCCTTCCCGCACCATCCGCGTCCTGACCGGCACCGCTCCCGGTCCTCGGCGGCGTTCGAGGTTGCCCCGACTACTGGAGCTTCTGCTGCAACTGCTCGAGCACGGAACGGATGGCGACAATCTGACCTTGTAACTCCGTCATCTGCTGCGTCTGCACTTTCAGCTTGTTGCCCAACTGCTCGATCTTTGCCTGAGCCGCCTTGGCGTCCACTACCGCCGCATCGCGCGACTGGCTCAAGGAAGCCACCTGTTTCTCCAGAAGCCCTCGCGTGTCCACCAGGTTCTCCACCATCACCTGGAGCTCATCACGCGACGTCACCAGATCCCCGACGCGTTGTTGGAGCTGGCCCTTGTCCTGGCCTAACTCGTCGATCTTCTTCTCCAACTGAACGCGAGCAGCAACCAACTCATCCACTCTCACGTTGAGCTGATCCCGGGAAACCGTCAGGTCCTGCACCTGGCCCTGGAGCTTGTCGCGGGCCTCCACGGTGTCGGCCAGGCCGGACTCGGCCTCCCCAAGCGACCTCTCGAGTTTTTCGATGTCCTGCTTGAGGGCATCCCTCTGGGCTGTCGTCTCCTTCAGGCTGGCTTGAAGCTGTTCAAGCTGCCCCTTGAGCTCGGTATTCTCCGTGGTTGTGCCATTGCAGCCACATACACAGCCACACAGCGCCAGCAGCCCCGCCAGAACGCCAAACCAAACCAATACGTGTCTGCTCTTCATCGTTCCGATCCTCCTCCTGCACTCGGCGTCAGCCGAGGCATACACAGGCCGAGCCTTCCAGCCGCAACAGGCCAGGCTCCATTGCCCAGACTCACCCTCGGGTCTGAATTCACTCGAATGACAAAATGAGGATATCCCATCGATCGGCCGGGGTCAAGCGTTTTCTGACCGTCCCGGTGGATTCGACGCCGGCAGCGCATACAGCGAAGCGGAACCGCGAATCTCCCTCCGAAAGGCCTTCGGAAATCGAAGACGATCTGGAGAAAACGCGCGTTTGTCTCGCGAGGGTGCGGCTATACCTTGGCGGTCGAGGCGTCTCGTTTGGCGGCAGTCGAGCGGCTCGTCGTCGCGATCCGGGAGATGTGCTCCACAACCCGAGGACTTTCAAGGGTGGCCTTGCTGCCCAGGGAACGCCATTTCTGATAGCGGCTCTCGACCAGTTCGCCTACGGAGACATGCTGCAACTGGGCAAGGGTCTTGGCCACATACGTCTCGACATTATAGACGGTATCGTGCACGTTGCGATGAGCCCCGCCCACGGGTTCAGGGATGATCGCGTCGACCAGACCAAGCCGGTACAGGTCGCGGCTGGTCAGCTTCAAGGCTTCGGCCGCGTCCGGCGCCCGCGACCCGTCGCGCCAGAGGATCGCGGCGCATCCCTCCGGCGAGATGACTGAGTAGTAAGAGAACTCCAGCATTGCCAGCCGGTCGCCGACCGCAATGCCCAAGGCGCCGCCGGACCCCCCCTCACCAATGCAAATGGAGACGATGGGAACCCTCAGACGCGACATCTCGCTGAGATTCACGGCGATCGCCTGCGCCTGGCCGCGTTCTTCAGCGCCAACTCCTGGATAGGCTCCCGGCGTATCGATCAGTGTCACGATCGGCAGACCGTATTTCTCGGCGAAACGCATCTTCGCCAGGGCCTTGCGGTACCCCTCCGGGTTCGGACAGCCGAAATTGCAGACGATCTTCTCCTTCGTGGTCTTGCCCTTATCCTGACCGACGATCAGCACCTTGTTCCGCGCGATCTGCCCGATGCCGGTGATGATGGCTCGGTCGTCGCCGAAGAGCCTGTCCCCGTGCAACTCTCGGAAGTCCTTGACCATGAGGTTGAGGTAGTCGCGGAGAATCGGCCGCTGAGGGTGCCGGGCGACCTGGACCGTCTGCCAAGCCGTGAGATTGGAGTAAACTCGCTTCAGCTCAACGATCCGGTCCTTCTCGATACGCCGGACCTCCACGGAGTAGTCGATTCCCTTCTTGGCGCTGAGTGTGCGCAGCTCCTCCATTTGCCGCTCGAAATCGGCCACCTTCTGCTCGAAGTCCAGGTAGCCGCCGTTCGTCGATCTATTGTTTTCACGCGCCATAACGTCGCTCAGTCCGTCTATTGTTACCACCGCACCAGGCATCTGCCACGCGGCGGTGAGTGTACAAAAAAACGGCCCACGCCTCAGGCGGGGACTCACCTTTCGTTTGCCAGATCCGTCGGCCCGGTTTCAAGCGGTGAATGTTAACATTTTGCCCGGCCCCGGCAAAGAAAAAAATTGACAGGCCGGGGTGCCGGCTATACCCTTGAGCGTCGGCTGGGTTGTATCCATCGGTTATAAGGTCTTTTTGGTGAGAGACTTACGTCGCATCTGCGTCATTGGCCTGGGGCTCCTGGGCGGTTCGGTATCTTCGGCGGTGCGCCATCGCATGCCGGGCGTGTCGGTCGTCGGGTACAGCCATCGGGCCGCCACGCGAGCGAAGGCCAGACGTCTGGCAATTGCCACCGAGGTCGCGGAGGGGCTTTCCGGCGCCGTCTGCGACGCCGATCTGGTCATCCTGGCGACACCCATCTTCACGTTCGCAGAGTACTTTGCCGACCTCAACAGACTGGTCCGACGCGGCTGCATCGTCACCGATGTCGGGTCGACCAAGGTACTTCCGCATCGCTGGGCCCGGGAGCAGTTGACCGACGGGGCCTTCTACGTCGGCTCGCACCCGATCGCAGGCTCGGAGCAGAGAGGAATCGAGTTCGCCAGGGACGATCTCTTCGTCGACGCCCGCTGCATTCTTACAGCCGCACAGGGCGCGAATCGCGGCGCGCTGGGCGCTCTGAGGCAGTTCTGGTCGAGCCTTGGCTGCTACGTCGAGACCATGAGTCCGGACGAACACGATCGGATTCTCGCCGACGTCAGCCATCTGCCGCACGTGATTGCCGCCGGGTTGGTCAACGCGAGCGATCCTCGTGACATGAAGTCGGCAGGAAAGGGATTCCTCGACAGCACGAGAATCGCCTCCGGCCCGGCAGACATCTGGACGGATGTCCTGCTGGCCAACACGAACAGCATTATCGCAGGGATCGACCGCGTCTTCGACGAGCTTTCCGCCATGAGGCGAGCTCTGAAGGCCGGGGACCGGCAGGCCATTCAGGCCTTTCTGGAAGAGGCCCGCAGCAAGCGTGCCGCACTCGTCAAGTACAAGGTCAGGAAGAAGGAACTACTGTAGTGAAACAATGGCGTTTTGAGGTATTCAACCGGCCCGGCTTTTCGGATGTCCATGGCAACGGAGTGCTGGAGGACATACGCGAGCTCGGAATCACCACGATCGAGGCGGTGCAGTCGGCCAAGGTGTTTCTCATCGAGGCGGATTTCGACCAGGCTTTCGCCCACCGCGTCGCCAAAGAGCTGCTGAGCGACCCGGTCTGTGAGGAGTACTACATCGGGCGCAGCTCTGCGCCGGCGGGTCTGGCCCGCGCGACATTGATCGAGGTCCACCTCAAGAGCGGTGTCACCGATCCGGTGGCCGAATCCGTCACGACGGCCATTTCCGACATGGGCGTTTCGGGAGCGCACGTTCGCACTGCTCGCAAGTACGTCCTGCTGGGCGAGATCCGTCCCGCCCAGATCGAGACCATCGCCAAGCGGGTCCTGGCCAACGACTGCATCGAGGACGTGGTCGTGGGCGATGAGGCCGAGCCGCCCAGTCCCCACCTGAAACCTTACGAGCTGCGCATCACGCACTGGCCCATCCGCGATCTCGACGACCGTGGTCTGGAAGCGCTCAGCAAGGAACGCGACCTGTTCCTGAACCTGACGGAAATGAAGGCCATTCAGGCCTATTTCCGCCGGCTCCAACGCGAGCCGACGGATGTCGAACTGGAAAGCCTGGCCCAGACCTGGAGCGAGCACTGCGTCCACAAGACGCTCCGCAGCGCCGTCGACATGACGATGGACGGCCAGACGCAGCACTTCGACAACCTGCTCAAGGAGACCGTCTTCAAGGCCACGAAAGACCTCGACAAGGACTGGTGCATCTCCGTATTCGCCGACAACGCGGGCGTGGTGGAGTTTGACGAGGAATCGGCGGTCTGCTTCAAGGTCGAGACGCATAACCACCCGTCGGCCCTCGACCCTTACGGCGGCGCCGCGACGGGCATCGGCGGCGTCATCCGCGACCCGATGGGCACCGGCATGGGCGCCCGCCCGATCGCGAACACAGACATCTTCTGCTTTGGCGAGCCCGACAAACGGCTCGACGAGATTCCCAAGGGCGTGCTCCACCCCCGGCGGATCATGAAGGGCGTCGTCGCGGGCGTCCGCGATTACGGCAACCGCATGGGCATTCCCACGGTCAACGGAGCGATCTACTTCGACGACCGCTACCTGGGCAATCCGCTGGTCTACTGCGGCAACATCGGCCTGATGGACAAGGACAAGGCCTTCAAGCACCCCCAGAGCGGCAACCTCATCGTGGTCGTCGGGGGGCGGACCGGACGCGACGGGATTCACGGGGCGACCTTCTCCAGCGGTCAGATGACGCACGAGCACGAGACGGTCTTCTCGCACGCTGTGCAAATCGGCAACGCGATCACCGAGAAGAAGATGCTCGACGTGCTCGTGCAGGCCAACGAGGCCGGCCTGTACGAGGCCATCACCGACTGCGGCGCCGGCGGGCTGAGCAGCGCCGTCGGCGAGATGGGCGCCGAGCTTGGCGCCGAGGTCGATCTCGACACCGTTCCGCTCAAGTACACGGGCCTGAGCTACACGGAAATCTGGATCAGCGAAGCGCAGGAGCGGATGGTCCTGGCGGTCAAGCCCGAGAACCGCGAGGCGATCCTCAAGATCTTCGAAAGCGAGAACGTCGAGGCGACGGTCATCGGTCGCTTCACCAACGACCGGAAGCTCCGCCTGCGCTACCACGGCCAGCAGGTGGCGGAGCTGGACATGGACTTCCTCCACAACGGCGTGCCGAAGTACAGCCGCCAGGCGATCTGGACCACCCCGGCTCTGAGCGAGCCGGCACGCGCCGAGAAGAACCAGTACAACGACGAGCTTCTTGGGATCCTCTCCTCGTACAACGTCGCCAGCAAGGAGTGGGTCATCCGCCAATACGACCACGAGGTGCAAGGCGGCTCGGTCGTCAAACCCCTCGTCGGTGTGGTGAACGACGGACCCAGCGATGCGGCGGTGATCCAGCCGAAGCTGACCAGTTCCCGCGGCCTGGCGATCAGTTGCGGCATGAATCCGCTCTATGGCGACATCGACCCCTACTGGATGGCGCTGGCGGGCATCGATGAGGCCGTTCGGAACTTGATCTGCGTCGGCGGACGGTTCGACCGCATCGCCCTGCTGGACAACTTCTGCTGGGGCAACTGCACAAACCCGCAGACGTTCGGCACGCTCGTCCGGGCCGCCCAGGCCTGCTACGACGGTGCGATGGCCTACGGCGCCCCCTTCATTTCCGGCAAGGACTCGCTCAACAACGAATTCGCCTGCGAGGACGGCACAACCATCTGTATCCCGGCGACCCTGTTGATCAGCGCCCTGTCGATCGTGGACGACGTCGAGAAATGCGTGACGATGGACGCCAAGAGGCCCGGCAACCTGCTGTTTGCCGTCGGGCGGACTGCCAACGAGCTGGGCGGATCGCACTACTACAAACTCCGCGGCCAGCTTGGCGCCAACGTGCCCAGGCTGGACCTCGAACTGGCGCCGCAGATCGCGCGTAAGATAGCGATGGCCATCGCCGACGGACTGGTGGCGAGCTGCCACGACTGCTCCGAAGGCGGGCTGGCGGTCGCCTTGGCGGAGATGGCCTTCGCCGGCGGGCTGGGCATCGAAGCGGACCTGCACGGGCTGCCGACATCGAAGGACTGCACCCGGCCGGATGCGCAGTTGTTCAGCGAATCGAACAGCCGCTATATCGTCGAGGTCGAGCCGCGTCACTACGACGCCTTCGCCAGGTTGATGTTGAATCTGCCGTTCGGGCAGATCGGCAAGGTCACGGCCGGCTCGAAGCTCGTGATTCGTTCGCGAGAGGGCAAAGACCTGATCGACGCCGAGATCGACATTCTGAAACAGGCATGGCAGAAGACGCTGGACTGGTAACGGAATTCGCTGGAGCACGAGGACAGGAAATGGCAGAGGTTCGAGCATTGGTGTTGCGGGCGGCCGGAGTCAATTGCGACATGGAAACGCGGCACGCGCTGGAGTTGGCCGGGGCCGAGGCAGACCGCATTCACGTCAACCGGCTGATTGAAGACAAGGGCCTGCTGGATCGATATCACATCCTGGTCTTCCCGGGCGGTTTCAGCTATGGCGACGACGTCGCGGCCGGGAGGATTCTTGCCAACCAGATCGTGCATCATCTGGCCGACCCGATCCGGCGGTTCATCGACGACGGCAAGCTCGTGCTGGGCATCTGCAACGGTTTCCAGGTCCTCGTCAAGATGGGCGTTCTGCCGGGAAACGGCGCGTTCAGGCAGGAGCAGGTGACGATCGCGTACAACGACAGTGGCAAGTACGAGGACCGCTGGGTCTACCTGCTGCCCCAGACCGACCGCTGCGTCTTCATCGAGCCGCAGCGGCAGATCTACCTGCCCGTCGCGCACGGTGAGGGCAAGGTCGTCACGGCCGACGCCGCAACGCTCGAACGCCTCAAGTCCGAAGGATTCATCGCCTACAAATACGTCGGCCCGGACGGCGAGGAAGGCCCCTACCCGATCAATCCGAACGGCTCGGTGGAGTCGATTGCAGCCCTGACGGACAGCACCGGTCGCGTGATGGGACTGATGCCGCACCCCGAGCGGTTCGTCCGGCGCACGCAGCATCCGCACTGGACCCGGCTCGGCGAAGACCTCGATCCCGACGGGATCAAGATCTTCCGCAACGCGGTACGATACGCCCAGGAAAACCTGCTCCAGTCCTGCTCGGCATAACCGGAAAACGACGTCGCGCCTCGCTCAGTCGTGGCGGTATAGCGTCACGCGGAGGATGCGCGGCCGATCCGATCCGGCGAAGCGGTCGTGGTCGTTCGGCGGTAGCTTGGCCACCCAGTGGGCAGCCGTTTCGTCTCCGTTCAGGCAGCGTCCCGGAATCCATTCCCCGCCCTCGTAGACGCCTTCCCAGACCTGGAGAATGCCGGCGTGGCGCGGGCCGGGCGTGGCCAGCGAGAAGTTCACCTGGAACCAGTTGCCGGCGATAAGGTACTCATCGGGACCGATACTGACGATCAGGCCGTACGACATGTCGGCCTGTCCTTTCGCCTGCTTGTTGTAGCGGACGTTCGCGCGGTACTCGCCGATGTCGATCGTGGTCCCTTCCTCATCCACGCTCTGCTGGAGGATCCCCGCCATCTTCGCAGTACCCTGATATTTGGTGATCAGCGGCATCAGTTGGCGCAGCACGTCGTAGCTTCCGACGAGCGGGTGGTCGGTGTCGATGTCCTCAATGCCGAACGGCGCAAAGCACATCGCATCGTGTTCCGCAATCGCCCAGCAGGCATTGCGTGCCGCTTCAGGGCCTTGGCGGGCCTCGGGGATCATCAGCGGGTTGCCCGAGCGAACATAGCTGGCGCAGACCGCCTTGAAATCGGGAAGGTAGATGTCAGGTGCGAGAAAGTCGATCATCGGGGCGGCCGCACGCCAGATGTCCATCACGCGCGAGACAGGGCCGCCGCTCGGGTAGTCGCCCGGCTTCTGTTTGTCATTCTGTACCAGCCACGCGTTGGCGTACATGGGCAGCGCGTATTCGGCCTTGCCCGCCTCGGCGACCTTGTCGATGTAGCGGGCCATGTGCCAAGCCATGAACACCTCGTCGGTCCAGGCGCTCTCGCCGAAAACCTCCGTCCACGTTCCCGTGTCCTTGTAACCTGTTGAGGCCCACAGCTCGTTCACCTCGGAAAGAAGACTGCCCTCGTGCTTCGTGAGATAGTCGATCAGCTCCCGAGGCGCCGGCGAACGGAAGGCCGCTTCGGCGGCGGCGCTGTGATCCCGTGATTCCGGCATCAACCCGACTTCGTTCTCGACCTGGATCATGACGACCGTGTGCTCGTCCGAATCAACCTCGCGAAGGTACCGCATCAGGGCGGCAAAGGCATCCGCATCGGCTTTGCAGGACGCGGGGTGGAAGAGAGAAAGCACGAGCTTGTTGTTGCCGTCCTTGCCCTGGGCGCGCGGGAATCGCACGAGGTCCTTCTTCACCCAGGCCGGGATGTAGCTTGAAACGCCGTTCTTCCAACTGCCGAACCAGAGCAGAACGAGCTTGAGATTGTGCTCGCGAGCGCTTTCGAGCAGGCCTTCGACCAGAGAGAAATCGAACTGTCCTTCCGCCGGCTCGACCAACTCCCACGTGACCGTCGCCAGCACTGTGTTCAGATTCAGCGCGACGAGCTTGTCCCACATCGGCTCCATGTATTCCAGGCTCGACGCACTGGAGTTGTGTAATTCGCCGGCCAGCATGACGAAGGGCTCGCCATCGACGATGAGTTGGGTCGCCGTGCCCTGTCTGGTCAGATGGGGAATGTCTTCGGCGCAGGCGAGCGACGTCTGGAACACAGCGAAAAGCAAAGCCAATAAGGCTCGTTTCAAGAATACTCTCTGGTGCATCGCTTCACTCCGTGAATTGATGTTGCAGACTCCTGCCCTCGCTGACTCGGAAGTCGTCAGGTCAGCATTTGTCTCAGTCGGTTCGCAAGCTCATCCAAAGGTTTGCCCGGGGGCACATCCGGGCTGTCCGGCAGCAGTCTCTGCATCCGACACCGTAGACCCGGCTCGATGTCGCCCGCGCCGTCCAACAATTCATGCACAGGGACGCAGACAAACGGGCGCGACAGATCCTGGTGCGGCAGCCGGATCACCTCGTCGTCCCGGACAAGATCGTCGTAGAGCACCAGATCGAGATCAATCGTACGCGGCGCGAACTTGTCGGCGCAGCGCCGGCGGCCCAACCGCTCCTCGATTGGTCTGAGCAACTCGTCCCGAATCTGTGTCGGGCTCAGAGCGGTGCCGATCCGCCAGATTCCATTGATGAATTCGGGCTGGTCCGGCCGGCCGATGGGCGCGGTCCGGTAGAAGGTCGAAGAACCGGCCACGCGGGTCCGGCCCCTCAGAAGTTCCATGGCCGCCACGACGTTCCGCTCCGGCTCGATGTTCGAACCGACGCTGAGGAAGGCAACGGACAGTCCCTCGGCATTCCGCATCTCAGCCCCGCCTGTCTCTGACGATGCGCACGCTGACGGTTCGGGCGAAACGCAGCGCCCCCGGCTTCTCCACGGTAACCGCGGCACGTTCGACCCGGTCACGGCTCAGGCAGATGTCCGCAATGCTCTGCGCGAGGGTCTCGATGAGCCGGAACTGCGACCGCTCGACCGCGTCCAGAATGTCCTTCTTGAGGGTCTTGTAGTCCACCGTGTCTTCGATGGCGTCGCTGCGTCCGGCGGCGCGGAGGTCCGCGAACAGCACGATCTGGGCGATAATGTCCTGCTTCTCGCGTCGTTCGTCCTGTCCAACACCCACGATGCAGCGGAATCGCAGATCGCTGATCGCAATCTGGTCGAGGCCCAGCGGCTCGGTCCCGTCAGTCATACATGTGTCCCTTCATGTGATACCCGCCGTCGACGTAGATCACCTGCCCCGTGATGAATCGGCTGCGAAGCAGGAAGAGCACCGCATCCGCCACCTGGGCAGGATCGCCGTAGCGGTTCAGCGGGTTGCAGTGGGCGAGCTTCTGAAGGTAGCTCTCATCCTGTCCGGCCGGCGGCAGAATCAGTCCGGGGGCGACGGCGTTGACCACGACCGCAGGCGCCAGCTCCAGGGCCAGCATCCGAGTCAGCGTCAGTAGCACGCGTTTGCTGATATGGTACGCGGCGTGCTCGCGGTCATACACCGTGACACGGGTGTCGAGCATGTTGACGATCGAGCCGCCCCGCTTCTGCCCGGCCAGCGCGCGGGCAAGGATCAGCGGCGCCGTCGCGTGGAGACGCAAATTCACTTCGAGCGAATGGGCGGAGGTCTCCCAGAGTGTTTCCTTCTCGAACGTCGAGGCGCTGTTGATGAGAATGTCGATCGGCCCGGCCTCCGCCACGACGCGATCGAAGAGCGCGTCGGTCTGACCGGCATCCGACAGGTCACACTGCACGGGCCAGGCAGAGACCCCGAGACGGCGAATCTCATCGCACAGGGACGCCGCCTCATCGGCGGAGTGGTTGTGGTGGATGGCGACGTTGACGCCCTGCTGTGCCAGGGCCAGCGCCATGGCCCTGCCGAGCCGCCTGGCCGCACCGGTAACCAGGGCCGTTTTGCCTGCCAGAGATGTACTGGAATCGTCCATCGTTGTCCAATCACCCATACGCGATCGTCGCTATTCTACCAGGAGCAGGACGAACTGAGAAGATCGAAGAACGCGCCACGATTGACCGTGTCGGGCTCTCCGCCTACAATAGTCCGCCATGCCGACAGACATTCCGCACGAAGGGATCTTTGCTGTTTACAAGGAGCGTGGCATGACGTCGCACGACGTTGTCGACGCGGTACGCCGAGCCACCGGCCAGAGGCGCGTCGGCCACGCCGGCACGCTCGATCCGCTGGCCAAGGGCGTGCTGGTCGTCGGCGTCGGACGCGCCGCCACCCGCCTGCTCGGCCAACTCACGGAAAAGGACAAGGAATACGTCACGCGAATCCGCTTGGGCGTCCGCAGCACGACCGATGACGGAGAAGGCAAGAAGCAAGAAGTCCCGGTGGACGCGATTCCCAGCGAACAGGACGTCCGCACAGCGCTGCAGGGATTCAGTGGAGTGATCCCGCAGCGCCCTTGCGCCTTCTCGGCGCTCAAGCTCCGGGGCCGACCCGCCTATCGTCTGGCCCGCAAGAATCACGACCTTGAATTGGCCCCCCGAGAGGTCGAAGTCAAGGCGATCGAGTTGCTGGCGTACGAATGGCCCTGGGTGGATGTGCGGATGGTGACGGGGCCGGGCGTTTACGTCCGTGCCATCGCGCGCGATCTGGGCGAAGCGCTCGGCACCGGCGGGTACGTGGAAGAGCTGGAGCGGACTCGCGTCGGCGCATACACCGCCGATCAGGCGATGCGCATGTGCGACCTGCGTGGGGGCAGCCCGTTAGCGCAGACGCCGTGATCTGCCAGCGGCGTGCGGCGCCGGTACGCATGTGTCAGAGGCTGTAGAGCTCCTCGTCCTGGAGGACGGTGAAGCCGGCAGCCGCAACGATTTGCTGGGCCTTCATCAACTGCGGCTGGTCGATCTCCATACAGCAGACGCCCATCTTGTGCGGCTGAAGAACAAAGCCGTAGGCATCGATCACGTTGATATTGTGCTCGGCCAAAGCGGAGGTCAGGCGGTGAAAATTGCCCGGCTGGTCCGGCACGGAGATCGCGAGAATGTCCTTCAACGCACACGCGCAGCCCAGCTCCGCCAGCGCCAGATAGGCGTCGTTGGGCCTGTCCACGATCAACCTCAGGAGCCCGTAGTCTCCCCGGTCCTGGATGGTGAAGGCACGGATGTCGATGTTGCTGCGGTGAAGGTTCTGCGTGATCGCCTTGAGCCTTCCGGCGCGGTTCTCCACGAAGATCGTCAGTTGCTTGGCCATGGTCGATCCCTCAGTCTTTCGGTCGCTCGTCGACGACGCGTTTGGCTTTGCCCTCCGAGACCGGCAGCGAGCCCGGTTCGTGCAGCTCCACGTTCGGACTGATCACAATGGACGACCGCAGCTCTTCCCGGATGCGGGTCCGCAGCGCTTCGAGCTTGGCAACGTCTCCGAGGAACAGCTTGGGATAGATCTCCACCTTCACGGTAAGGCGGTCGAGGGCCCCCTTCTTGTCGACGTGGATTTGGTAGTTGGTGGCCACCTCGGGGATCTTCATGATCTTCTCTTCGATCTGGGAAGGGAAGACATTGACCCCGTTGATGATCAGCATGTCGTCGGTGCGTCCGAGGATACGCGAGAGCCGCCGGTGGGTCCGGCCGCACTCGCACGGCTCGGGATGCAGAAACGCCAGATCGCGCGTGCGATACCGCAGGATCGGCATGGCCCGCCGAATCAGGTTGGTCAGCACCACCTCGCCTTCCTGGCCGTCTTCCACACTCCGGCCTGTGGCGGGGTCAATGATCTCGACGATGTACGCGTCCTCCCAGAGGTGCATGTCCTTGCGGCAGACACACTCGAAGGCCACGCCCGGACCGTTCAGCTCGCTAAGCCCATAGGAGTTGAAGGCCTGGATGTGCAGCAGCGCGTCGATCTTTCGCCGCGTGTTCTCCGAATGAGGCTCGGCGCCGATGAACGCGCGGGTCAGGGCCAGATCGCCCGGCTTGACGCCTTCCGCCTCGAACTGCGAATGAATGTGCAGCAGATAGCTCGGGGTCACGTGCAGGACCGTGGTTTGGAAGTCCTTCATCGTCTGAATCTGGCGCTTCGTGTTGCCGCCGCCGATGGGAATCACCGCCATGCCCACCCGCTCGGCTCCGTAGTGAAGCCCGAGGCCGCCGGTGAAGAGGCCATAGCTCATCATGTTCTGGAAGACATCTTGGGCCGAAGCCCCCGTGGCCGTGATGCTCCTGGCCAGCAGATCCGTCCAACGGTCCACGTCGTCACGGGCGTAGTAAATGACGGTCGGTATGCCGGTGGTGCCCGAGGAGGAGTGGATTCGGACGACCTCGGTCATCTCCACGGCCAGAAGACCTTTGGGAAAGCTCTTCCGCAGGTCGTCCTTGGTCGTGAACGGGATACGTTCGAGGTCGTGGAGGTCCTTGATGTCTTCGGGACTGCGAACGCCGACCGACGTCAGCCTCTTGCTGTAGAAAGGCGTCTTGAGGGCCCACGAAACCATATCCCGCAGGCGTTCCAACTGGATCGTCCCGAGTGAGGCGCGGTCCAGCGTTTCAATCTCTTTGCTCCAAAATGGTATGTCCATCTGCCGGCTCGGTCTCGAAAAGGTGCGGTCGCGGCCCGGAGGGGCACGCGCGACGGTGGACGCAGGCGCCAGTCCCGCGGCGGCTACAGCCCCTCGATCTCCTTCTTGGTGACGATGGAGATGCTGTGCTTGGCAAGGACCTGCTGCGCGACGTCGGTATCTTCGAAGCGAAAGACCAGAAGCGCCTTGTCGCTGTGCTTCTCGACGAATCCGTACATGTATTCCACGTTGACGTTGTTATCCGCAAAAACCTTCAGGACCGCCGCCAGCCCCCCGGGATTGTCCGGGACCTCGACGGCCACGACATCGGTGAAGTTGGCCACGAAGCCATGCTCGCGCAGAAGCTTGACGGCCGCATCACACTTGTCCACGACCATCCGCAAAACGCCGAAACTCTCCGTCTCCGCGATGGTCAGCGCCCGGATGTTCACGTGATTGGCGCCGAGAAGCGAACAAACCTCGTACAGCCTTCCCTTGCGGTTTTCGAGAAACACCGATATCTGCGTGATCTTCATGGTGAACCCCTATAACGTTCGCTTGTCCACGATTCTCTTCGACTTGCCCATGCTTCGTTCGATCGTCTTGGGCTCGACGAGCGTCACTTTGACGCCGATCGACAGGACGTTCTGGATCTCCTTGCGGATTCTCTCGCGCAGCTCGCTGAGGTGCCGGATCTCATCCGAGAAGAATCTCTGTTCCACTTCCACGAGCACCTCGACCTCGTCGAGCTGCCGGGCCTTTCGGTCCACCACGATCTGGTAGTGGGGCTGGGTGCCCTCGATGCCAACCAGCACATGTTCGATCTGGGAGGGGAAGACATTGATACCGCGGACGACGATCATGTCGTCGGTGCGGCCCTTGATCTTGCTGATTCTCGGGCTGGTCCGGCCACAGCGGCATTTGTCGTAGCGAATGCTCACGATGTCGCGCGTGCGATAGCGGATCAGAGGAATCCCCTGCTTGGTCAGCGTGGTGATCGTCAGTTCACCGTCCTGGCCTTCCGGCACCTCTTCACCGGTGGCCGGATCGATGATCTCCGGATAGAACACGTCGCTGAAGATGTGCAGCCCGTCCTTGTGCTGGCACTCCTGAGCGACGCCGGGACCGATGATCTCCGAGAGCCCATACACATCCGTCGCCAGCATGTTCCAGGCCGCTTCGATCTCCCGCCGCATCGACTCGCTCCAGGGCTCGGCCCCGAAGATGCCGATCTTCCAGTTGCCCTGCGTCGGGTCGATCCCCATCTCCTTGGCCTCTTCGGCCATGTAGAGAGCGTAACTGGGCGTGCATCCAAGAATTCTCGGCTTGAAGTCCTGCATGATCTTGAGCTGCCGCGCCGTCTGGCCCGACGAGGTCGGGATGATACGCAGGCCCATCTCCAGGGCCCCATAGTGGAAGCCCAGTCCGCCGGTGAAGAGCCCGTATCCGTAGGCGATCTGGATCGTGTCGCCCGGCTCGGCGCCCGCGCAGCACAGCACGCGAGCCATCACGTCGCCCCACAGCTTCAGGTCGTCCTTCGTGTAGCCGACCAACGTGGGGTTGCCCGTGGTGCCGCTGGAGACGTGGATCTCGTGGATCTGATCCTGCGGCGATGAGAACAGCCCGTACGGGTAGTAGTCCCGCATGTCCTCCTTGGTCGTGAAGGGCAGCCTCTTGAGGTCGTCGATGGATCGGATGGCGTCGGGGTGGACGCCCGCCGCGTCGATCTTCTGTTTGTATACGGGGCACTTGTGGTAGATATACGCGATGAGCTTCTTGAGGTGGTCCGATTGCAGGGCTTTGAGCCCCGCCGAATCCAAACACTCGATGTCTTTTTTCCAGATCATGGTCGGCCGATCTCCCTTCCCGTCAGGAACACCTTCTTATTCTCCGCCACAGCAGCCGGCTTGAAGACGGTCTCGATCGCCTTCATCCAGCACTCTTCCCGGATGGGCAACTTCGGGGAGAGGACACCCACCAGGGCGGTATTGAGGCATCGCGGATTGTCGATCGCGGCCTCGGCCTTGTCGAGAAGGTCCGTCAGATCGACGCCATCTTTCTTGAGGAAGGCCTTGAGTCTCGGCTGCTCGTCGTGGTGGAAACAGACCAGGAAATCGGCGCCTCCGGTGACGATCAGCGGCGAATAGACCTTCTTGCCGAAGCGCAGATGCGATTCGACCGAGCCGCCCCGCTGGGCCATCCCGTGGACTTCCGATTTCTTGATGTGATA
>CAZOFX010000093.1:0-22604 GCA_964579055.1 uncultured Pirellulales bacterium | reverse complement strand
GGTGGTATAAAGACAGCCGGTGTCACCGTGCGGCCCATTGGAAGCGGTTGGAGGCCGCCGCCCGTGATGTCGCGATGTTTCGCGGGGACGCAGTTTGCGAGAGGAAGTGTGTGAGCGATGGAAACAGCTTCTGGGAATCGATGGCGACGCCAGCGTCGCAACGCACTGGTGTATCTGTATGCGGTCTTTCTTCTGATGGGCGTGCTGAGCGGGCTGCTCTGGTTCTCGGCCGACGAGGGTGCTTCCCTTCGCGTCCAGTTGCTGTTTGCCATTGCGGTCTCGCTCGGTTTCATGTGGTACTGCACGGCGGATGCAAGACTCCTCGGCAAGCCACTCCTGCCCATCGCCCGCGTGGGGATCTTCATTCTGTGGCCGGCCGGCGTGCCCATCTACCTGCTCTGGGCGCGGCGGCTCAGAGGGCTGGGCATCCTGCTCCTGCACGGCATCTCGTTGCTGCTGACCTACGTGGTTACATTCCTGGCGACTGCGTACTTGGCCTACGGCGAGAGGCTTCTCGACTGAGTCTTCGCCGGCAGGCGCTGTACACCTGACCTGTGCGGCCTGTATGATACAGCCGTGATCGTGCATGAAGGAGTGGCCTATGGACCCGACGCGGCTGTGTCTTATCTGGATTCTGTTTGGCTGTAGAATTGTGTGGGCTTCTCCTGTGCCGGGTGACGTCGGCTATGCCGGGCGGGAGGGTGTGACTCTCTACGTCTCGAAGGCGGGGGACAACTCCGATGGGCTGAGCTGGACTCGGGCGTTCCACACGATCCAGGCGGCGTTGAACGCGGTGCCCGACGATCGTGGGGGCCACCGGGTGATCGTCCGGCCCGACCACTACATGGAGCCCAACCTCGAAACGCCGCACCAAGGCGCGCCGGGCGCCTACAATCTCCTGATCGGTGACGTCGACGGGCGTCTCGGCTCGGGCGTGCAGGGTTGGGTCGTGATCGACGCGGGCGATCCGAACCTGGGGTTCAAGAGCTGGGACTGGTGGTCCAGCATGCGGGCCTCGACCACCGAATGGTCCCGCGGCAACAACCAGACGAATTTCTCCTGCATCGTCTGGGACCGCTGGGCGCTGCGGAACCTCTACGCCACCGGGGGGGATGCGGGCCTGTTCTGGGACCTGACGCACGAGAGCGGCGGGGGCTTCACCGTCCTGGTCGAGGACTGCGTCGGTATCGGACGGGCGTTCGGCGGCGGGCTGTGCTATCCGACCGTGCGGCCCGATGAGCCAAGTGTCTTTCGACGCTGTTACTTCCTGGCCCTGGACTGGCGAGGCGACACGGCGGCCGTCCTGATCGGAGGCTGGGAGACCACCATGCCGCAGGCCCCGCACGTGGTCTTTGAAGACTGTACGCTCGTGCATCCCGACAATGCGGTCCAGGCTTCCTACGCGAGCAAGTGTGTGCGGGCCCGGTTCGAGAACTGCCGGATGATCGTGCTGAACTTCTCCCAGCCGACGATCAGCCCTTCGACCGGCATCATCTGCTCCGAGAGGGCCCCGCAACTGCTGCACGTCGATCTGAAGGACTGTATTCTGGCCGGGTATCAGGTTTTTGGCGCCGGCGGCCATGACGAGAAGATCTCCTACACGACCGAGGGTCGCGTCCAGGCGTATTTGCAGTTCGAGCAGACCGCCCCCGCCGGCTTCGAGCGCCTCGGCGCCTGGCCGACAGAGCTGTTCTTCCGCATTGCACCGCCACAGGTGAGAAACGGTGTTGTCGAGTGGCCCGCATGGCGATAGAAGTGTGGACTCGCGAAGTCCGGAGGATTGCTGCGACCGCAGGTATGGATCAGGATATGAGGTGAAAGCGAGGTGTGAGGATGTCAAGCCGTTGCCGTGACAGACAGGTTCGTATTCTCAGTCAATACAGGGCCGTGACGTGTGCGTGCGTCTTTGTGATGTGTGTTGCACCCGCGGCGGCGGTGCGCGCAGGAGACCTGGCGTTCACGCATTTCACGATTGCCGATCCGTTGCCGGGTTCGGCGTGGGGCACAGGAGGCAGCCCGCTGGCCGACTACGACGGCGACGGTGATCTGGACGTGGTCATCTCGCGGCGCGAGCCGAAGACCGCCTACTGGTTCGAGCGGAAGGACGACGCGAACTGGGTCCGTCACGTCATGGGCACGGCCGAGGGCCTGGCCAACACGCTGGGCGCTGCGGCGCTGGACATCAATGACGACGGTTTGCTCGACGTGGTTCTGACGAAGGTATGGTTTGAGAACCCGGGCACTCTGGCGGCCAATCCCGACGCCCCCTGGCCCGCCCATGATTTTGCCGGGGGCGGACACGACATCGTCGCGGCCGACATCAATGGCGACGGCCGGCTCGACATCATTACGTATCACGGTAAGGTGGTCTCGTGGTATGACCCGGCCGACGGCATGAAGCAGACCGACATCGGCCAGGGCGAGGAGAATCACGGCGGCATCGCGCCCAACGGCATCGGCGATCTCGACGGCGACGGCGACCTCGACATCGTCATCCCGGTTTACTGGTTCGAGAATCCCGGCAACGCGTCCCGCGCTTGGCGGCGATTCGAATGGCCCCATCTGGCGGTGCCCAACGCGTCGTACGGGACCAGCATGCGCTCCTGGATCGTCGACCTCAACGGCGACGGGCGCAACGACATCGTGTACAGCGACTGCGACACCGGCTGGTCGCACGTCTACTGGGTCGAGGACACCGGTAGACGGCCTCGCTGGAAACGCCATCTTCTTGAAGACCCGGCCACGCAGCCGGGCGACGTGCCGGGGACCGGGTCGTTTCACTCGCTCGGCGTCGCGGACTTCGACAGCGATGGCGATCTCGACATCTTCGCGGGCGAGCAGGAAGACCCCGACGCCTACATGGAATCCAGCGGCAAGCTGGCGATGAAGCCCAAGGGGCTCAAGGAACGCGGCGTCATTTGGCTCAGCTCCGGCGGATCGAGTCCGACGTTCACGCCCGTCGTGTTGCAGATCGACAATCCGGGCTGGCACGACGTCACTCTCGGCGACGTCGACGGAGACGGGGACATCGACATCGTCACGAAGATCTGGAACAAGGACGGCGCGACCTATCACGCCGACTACTGGCGCAACGACACGCCGAGGTAGCCGCTCGCTGTTGGTCCGTCACGTGGACGATGCGGGCTTGGGCCTGCGCGCCAGAAGCCACATCTGTCGCAGCTTGCTTCGCAGGACCCGACAGAGCGAGAAACGGATCGGAGCCAGCGTCGGCAGCGCGAAATCCGCGCAGGGTTCGCCCGGTGGATCGCCCACCAGTTCGATCCGGTCGACGTCCAGGCCGTCGAGATGCATGCTGCTCGCGGCGCGGAGGAGGGGAACCTGCCCGGGATCGATGCCGAGCACTCGACAGCACACGGTCTCACATGAGAGCGGATCAGCGCCTCCGATCAGCCAGCCGAGGGGCCTGCTGATGCCCCTGGACGGACCCGTTCGCTCCATCGCGACAATGCCGTCGATGAGCGTCACGGCCGGCCGGAGAAAGTAGCAGATGTCGATCAGCAGTTGGCAGAATCTCACTGGGTCGCTCCCGTATCGATAATGCCACAGGGCCTTGCGCTTGCCGCTGACGCACCCGAACATGTTCTTGACGGCCAGGGTCACCAGGAGCTGACCGTGCGCCTTGAGCTTGGGCAGATTGATGATGGCATCGGCCTCCAGCGCCGCCGCGCTCAGCCCGACTCGCGGACCGCCTTCGCTGACGTGTCGCATCCTCGGCCGGTCCAGTTGTCGCAGAGGCACACCCAGTCTCTTCAATGGCTCGACCAGTTCCAGGGCCTCGGCGCAACTCTGCACGTCTCCCCATCCGGGCGAATCGCCCACAAAGGGCCTGGCCCCGAAGTCCTTCAGAAGCCGTGCCGCAGCCAGAATCACCTCGGGATGAGTCTGTGTCGCGTCTTGTCGATGCGACCTGGGGGCGATGAAGTTCGGCTTGAGCAACACCCTGTCACCGGGCTTGACGAATCGTTCGATGCCCCCGAGCAGCCGGAACTGACGCTCAATGGCTTTGGCGACCCTTTCGGGCTCATAGTCCTGGCATCGAACCAGCGAAACGGCAGCTCTGTCGGCCATGGTCACTCAGTCATTGATGCGCGTGCAGACCAGGACGAGCACGCGAACGGCGGGGCGGCGTTTCGGCGGCTCTTTCGCCTCCGTGTCGAAAAACAGCACCGGCTCCGGCCGATTGAAGAACCGTCCGCCCAGAGTGAGGGTCTCGGCGGAATAGCTGTCGGGCGCCAGCACGAGCAGGTCGCCCGGCGTCATTTGGGCGGCGAACGCCGCCGAGTCGAAGTAGAACTCCCGCCGGCGGTTTTGCTCGTCCAATTCCGGAATCGCACTGGTCAAGGCCAATGTATACACCGGATACGCGATGATCTTTCGCACGCCGCGAGCGCCGGGAATCGCCTGCTCGCGAAGCCGCAACACCAGCAGGCCGGGTCCGGCTTTCACCGTTTGCGACGACAGGTCCGTGCCGGCGAAAGAGATCTCACTGCCCTGCGCGATGTTGGCGACGGGCAGGTTCGCGGGTTCGTCGTTGCCGATCACCAGTGAGGTGGTTCCTGCATCCTGGGCCCCGGCCGCGGACAGCAGTTCCCGAACCTGCTCCCACATCGTCGTGCGTCCCAGCCGCACGCGGAAGGAGTTGCCCGAGAAGGCGCTGTAGCTGTTGGTTTGGATCGGCTTGGCCGAGAGTATCTGCCACAGGTCGTCGAGCTTGCGGATGTTCTCGGCCGGCAGGTCCAGGGCGTAGATATCGAGGTTGACCGTCGCCAGGAACTGCGCTCGCCGCGAGGGATCGGGAGACGGAGGTGCGAGATCCCCGATCTTGACCTGTTCCCAGATCGGCACCACCGGCTCGGACGCCGGCTCGCAGCCGCCCAGACTCAGCCAGGATAGAATCGCCAGCAGGATGGTCCGCAGGACACGCATCACTTTCAGCCTACCCGTGCGACTACCCCTTGTCAACGTCCCTGCGATTTCGATTGACCCTCGATGCCGGCGATTGATATGATGCTGTACGAGCATATGGCAGACGTCACCGCCGGATGCAGGCAGCAGATTCCAGCGCACCATGAGGAGGTCCGGTCATGTCCAAACAGACACACTGTGTGAAGATTCACAGCAGCCTCGGCGCCACATCGCGGTTCGTGGCATGGCTGGCCGCATCGCTCCTGATGCTGCCGCTTGCTGCGACGCAGGCGCAGGATCCGACCCGCTTCGAGGCCGACATCCAGGCGTTCGAGCGCGCGGATCTGACCACGCCTCCGCCTGAGAATCCCGTTCTGTTTGTCGGGTCCTCGAGCATTCGGATGTGGACCAGTCTGGCGACGGACTTCCCTGACTACCCCGTGATGAATCGCGGCTTTGGCGGCTCGTACATGAGCGATCTGCTGTACTATTTTGACCGCGTCGTCGCCGTCTACGATCCGGCCCTGATCCTGGTCTACGAGGGTGACAACGACCTGTCCGGCGGAAAGTCCGTGGACCAGGTCTATGGCGAATATTTGCAGTTCGTCGCGCGGGTCGAGGAGCAGTTGCCACAGACGGATGTCGCCTTCATCGCCACCAAGCCGAGCCCGAGCCGGGCCCAGTATGTGGAGGTCACGCGGCAGTTGAACGAGCGTCTGGAGACTCTGGCCGCGACCGATGCACACCTGTGGTTCATCGACGTGTTCACCCCGATGCTCAACGAGAACGGCCAGCCTCGTCCGGAGCTGTTCGGCAGCGACATGCTCCACATGAACGCCGCCGGCTACGAACTGTGGCGGTCGATCGTCGGGCCGGTGCTGGCGGCGTGGGCCATGCCCAAAGTGCAGACTCTGCTGCTGGACTTCGGGACTTCCAGCACGCCCACACAGAACGGCTCGGCGCCGGACGACCCTGTGAATTTCTGGAACAACGTGACCGAGGCGGTCGGCGGTGTGGCGGGCGGGCAGCTTTCCGGCCTGGTCAACACCTTGAACGTGCCGACGTCGATCGGCCTGGAGATTCTCAGCCCGTTCAACGGCAGCGGTCCGAACACCAACGGGACCCTCGAATCGACCGTCTTCCCGGCGAACGCCACGCGGGATTCGCTCTATGGCAATACCGAAACCTGGGGCGGGCTGGCCAACGTGACGCCCAGTTTCAAGTTGACCGGCCTCAATCCGGAACGAGTCTACAACTTCACCTTCTACGGATCGCGGCTGGGCGCCAGCGACGTTCGCGAGACGAGCTACACGGTCGCAGGCGCGGGAACCACGTTCGTGACGCTCGATCCCGCCAACAACGTCGACAACGTCGCGACTGCGCTCGGTGTCGTGCCGGATGCGATGAACCAGATCACCATCAGTCTGGCTCCAACCGCGAACAACAACAACGGATATCACTTTGTCTATCTCGGCGCGATGAAGGTCGAGGAAATCCCCGAGCAGCAGCCGATCGTCTTCGTCCGGCAGCCTGCCAGTCAGACGGTGGTGGCCTACCAGTCCGCGACGTTCCAGGCCCAGGTCCAGAGTACGCCGCCCTACGTCGTTCAGTGGTACCAGAACGGCGGCGCGATCGCCGACGCCAACGAGTTCACGTATACGATCGACATCGTGACGCCGGACATGGACGGCGCCGTGTTCACGGTAGGCGTCCGCAACATGGTCTACAGCGCCCTGAGCGAAGGGGCGGTCCTTCACGTGGTTCCCGACGTCCACGCGCCGGTTCTGCTGTCGGCCCAGAGCACCAACGGCTACACGATTACACTGTCCTTCGACGAACGGATGGACCCGGAAACGGCCGCGGTGGCGGAGAACTACAGCGTCAACGATGGGACCGTGGAGGTCATTGCCGCCGAGCAGGCTGCCGACGGCCGCACCATCATCCTGACGCTGGGACAGCGCGTTCTGGGCAGCTTCACGGTGAGCGTCAGCGCCTTGCGGGATCTGGCGGGCAATGAGATCGCCAGCGGCGCTGCGGTGGCAGGGCAGGTGCGTCTGGAGGTCCTCCTTATCGACTTCGGCGCCTCGGATACTCCCACGAGCGACGATCCGGCCAACGCGTGGAACAACGTGACGCAGAGCGTCGGGTGCGCGGACGGCGGTCGCTTGGCCGCTCTGGTGACGGTCGAAGACATTCCGACAGAAGTCGATCTGGTCACCATCCGGCGGTTCAACGGGGCCAACACCAACGGGACGCTCGCCTCGGCGGTCTTTCCCGCAAACGCGACGCGCGACTCGCTGTTCGGCAACACCGAGACGTTCAGCGGTCTGGCCGATGTGTTCCCGAGCTTCAAATTGAGCGGACTGGACCGGCTGCTGACGTATGATTTCACCTTCTACGCCTCGCGCATGGGCGTTCGGGACAGCCGGGAAACGGGCTACACGGTCACCGGCGCCAACGCGGGCTTTGCCGCCCTGGACCCGTCGGGCAACGAAAATGCACTCGTGACGGTGACCGGGATCGAGCCGGACGATGCCGGCGAGGTCCGAATCGATCTGGCCCCGACCGCCAACAACGTCAACTCCAACCACTTCACCTACCTCGGCGTGATGAAGGTCGAGCCGACACCGGCCGATTGACGGCAGCATTTCAGGGCCCCTCTCGACCCCAGCCGAGAGGGGCCATCCCTTCCATCGGACAGCCGGGCGGAGTCTCCGCCCACGCGTCTTCTCGTCGCATTCTGGTGCCATCTGTGCCAGCCCTGCGCCAGCAAATCACCAAGTCGGGAATTCGCTTGACTGGCGGGCGGTTTTGGGTCTAATGAGCCGCCGATTATCAGAATGAGAATCCATCAGAAAGGGTGCTTTGAGAATGAAGATCAGCCAGAGAGCCAAGAGCGTTCCGCCTTCGGCGACGATCGCCGTGACGGCCCGGGCCAAAGAACTGAAGGCCCAAGGGGTCGATGTGGTCGGTTTTGGGGCGGGCGAGCCGGATTTCGATACGCCTGAATACATCAAAGAAGCCGCGATCAAGGCCCTGAAAGAGGGCAAGACCAAGTACACACCCGCCGCGGGCATCATCGAGCTGCGGACCGCGATCGCCAAGAAGCTCGAACGGGAGAACGGGCTCAAGTACGCGCCCGAGCAGATCGTCGTCAATATCGGCGGCAAGCACTCGGTCTACGAGGCAATGCAGGCGGTGCTCGATCCGGGCGACGAGGTGCTGCTGCCCCGGCCCTACTGGGTGACGTATCCGGAGGCGATCAAGCTGGCCGGAGCGGTGACGAAGATCGTCGAGACGGACAAGGCCAACAGCTACAAGATCACGCCGAAGCAGCTCAAGAAGGCCATCACGCCCAAGACCGCGATGCTCATCCTCAACTCGCCCAGCAACCCCGGCGGGTTCATGTACACGCCGGACGAGCTGCGGGCGTTGGCCAAGGTGCTCGAAGGCACCAACGTCTGCGTGATGTCTGACGAAATCTATGAGAAGCTCATCTACGGCGACTCGAAGTTCATCAGCTTCGCGGCCCTGAGCGACGACGCGTTCAGCCGGACGCTCACCCTCAACGGCCTGAGCAAGGCGTTCTCGATGACCGGCTGGCGACTGGGCTACACCGCCGGACCGCTGGACGTCATCAAGGCGATGTCCCGCCTCCAGGACCACATGACCTCGAACCCGGTGACGTTTGCCCAGTACGCAGCGATTGCCGCCTTCGGGCCGCAGGCCGACGAGACGATCGAGAAGATGCGGGTCGAGTTCGCCAAACGCGGCAAGTACATGGCCGACCGGCTCAACGCCATCAAGGGCGTTCAGTGCGCCGAGCCGGCGGGGGCGTTCTACTGCTTCCCGGACGTTTCCTCGCACTTCGGCCGGACCATTGGCGGGGCCAAGATCGGCGACAGCATGCAATTTGCCTCGGCCCTGCTGGAGCAGGCCAACGTGGCCCTGGTCCCGGGCCTGCCGTTTGGCTGCGGCGACAACGTGCGTTTGAGCTTCGCCTGCTCGATGGAGCACATCAAGAAAGGCCTCGACCGCCTGGAGCAGTGGCTGGGCCAGTAGGACCGGGAAGCGGTCCAGGATGACAGGGCATGGCTGGCGGCATCCCGATGGGGCGGCCACGCCTGAGCAGAGCCGGTCCCCGGGGCATCTCGCATTCGCGCCAGGGGGCTTGCCACGCACAATCCGCAGAATTCTGCTGTCAGGCGCCAACACATGGCGCCAGGGGAACGTCTAATCTGGAAACAGGGCTTGGCAGGGCCGGCGACGTCAGTTTTTGGCATCTGGAGGCGCGTGTGCGGGACAAGGCTGAGCGACGGGTTCTTTCTGCCCTTCGTGAGGGTCGCCGCGAGGCGTATGAAGCCGTGATCGATGCCCACTACGGCTCGGTTTACCGGTTCCTGGCGTTTCTGACGCGCGAGGCGAGTCTGGCCGAGGATCTGACGCAGGAGGTCTTCATTACGGCGTGGCGGGCTCTTGGCGGTTTTGACGGCCGGGCCTCGATCAAAACGTGGCTGTATCGAATTGCCTACAACACCTTCGTCGATGCGCAGCGCCGACGGGCTCGCCAGGCAGCGTGTGCCGAAGCGTTGGGGCGACATTGTGCGGACGACACCTGCGATCCGGTGTCCGAGTTGGTGGCGGCCGAGGATGTCGTGCGCATCCGGAAGACCCTGGAGACGCTGGATGTGGACGACCGCACCGTGCTGGTCCTGCACTATGTGGAAGGGCTGAGCTACCGCGAAATGGCGGGCGTGCTGGATCGGCCGAGCGGGACGATCAAGTGGCTGACCGGGCGCGCCCTCGAAAGACTGCGGCAGCGGTTGACTGGAAGGACATACCCATGAATAAGCATCGGCAGGAAGGCGGAGAAAGCATCCCCACGCCACAACTCAAGGTCCGGTTGAGGGAACTGAGAGGCATCGATCCTCCTGACGGATTGAGAGAGAAGCTGGTGGCGGCTGTTCCTCCGGCGTCCGCACGCCAGACTGGAAGAACAGTCGTTCCCTGTTGGCCCAGAGCCCTTCGCTATGTCGCCGCGGTCGCCGTTATTGGGATAGTCTTTTTAGTGGTGCGGTCTTTCGTTCCGCAGACCGGATCGCCCCGCCTCGTTGCCGATATCAACGATCGCTCCGGCGCGGCCCTGGTTGACCACAACAATTCGCTGCCGGGCGATATCAACATCAGCGACCACAACGCGATCCCATGAGCAGGAGGCATCTTCCCGTGGCTTTGAACGTCCGCGGGGCGGGCCTGTTCTGTGGGCGCTTTTCCACAAAGAGCAACAGGACGGGGGGCGTTCTTGACGATAGACGGAAGAAGAAGTACTCTTCTTCTGTATTATTAGCCGAAACCTGTTGGAAAGTGCGCGAATGGCGGCAAATGAGACCGGCGAGGCAGACACACTGTTAACCACCGAACGACGCTCGGCATGGTCCGCTTGGGTGGTGGCCGCCGGCTGGCTGGCGATGCTGATCTTCGCCTTTCACGCCTGTACGCACATGGTGGCCGCCGGCGACACCTGGGTGGCGATGGCGTGCGGACGGCACTTCGTCAATCACGGCGTCGATACCGTCGAGCCTTTCAGCGCCAACAGCCACCACGCCGGCCCGACAGAGGCCGAGGTCGCGACCTGGCCGGGCTGGGCCCGGTGGATCACCGAGAAGGTGGGCCTCGAAACGGTTCGCAAGTGGCATCCGACCGGCTGGATCAACCAGAACTGGCTGACACACGTCATCTTTTACCGCCTGACCACCATGTTCGGTTCGGAGCAGGAGCCTTACTTCGACGCGCTGGTGTTCTGGAAGTTCGCCGTGTATTTCCTGGCGGTCGCCGCGATCTACTTCACCGCCCGGCTGCTGGGCGTAAATCCTGCCCTGGCGGCTACCGCCTCCGGTTTTGCGCTGTTCGTCGGGCGGTCCTTCTTCGACATCCGCCCGGCCGGCTTTTCGAACCTGCTGGTGGCGGTCTTCGTCCTGATCCTGGTCCTGACCAGCTACCGGAACGCGCTCTACATCTGGCTGATCGTGCCGGTGGTGGTCTTCTGGTCCAACGTGCACGGCGGCTATGTCTACGCCTTCATCGTGCTGGTCCCGTTCGTGGGCTGGCACCTGGTCATGCGCCTTCCGAAACGCTGGCTGGTGGCGGTCTACAGCGTTTTGACCTGGCTGGTCCTCTCTGGTTTGACCCATCAGTTCCTCGGTCGCCGGGCCGAGTTGATGGCCGAGTATTTCTCGCAGAGCAGCGCCGGCGCTTCCGGCATCGGCGATTGGATGGTCGTGCTCCTGTTGCTGGCCGTCGGCGGCAGCATCGCGGCGGTTCTGCATCGGCAGATCAGCGACAGCGCGGTCACGGCTTTGCACGTCGTGGCGACCTGTGTGGTGTTCCTTCTCTTGTTGGTGCGGTACTTTCCGGCGCCGCCCAACACGATGAACGAGCGTATCCTGAAAATCTTTGCCGATCATGCGGCCGGGGGACGCTGGACGTGCGTCGGCATGTTCGTTCTGTCCGTGGCATTCGGGGCGGCGGTTCTGTCGCTCAGAGAGAAGGCCATTCGCGTGCTGGATCGGCGGACCCTTCTGCACACGGTCGGCGCCGGCGCGGTCGCGTTCGTCGCGATGGTCATTTTCAATCCGTTCCACCTGACCAATCTGACGCACACCTTCGTGATCTCGCTCAGCGAACACGCCGAACGCTGGCGCGACGTTCACGAATGGCATCGGGCCCTGGACTGGACCAACCCCGTCGGTACCGCCATCCCGTTTCTGACGATGTATCTCCTCGCCTGGCTCGCTCTGCTCCTCTGGGCTGTTCTGTCGGTGCGGCTGACGCTGGCCGAACGGTCTCCAAAGAAGCGTGGAGGGAAGGCCGAGGCGCCCACGGGGCCTCAGATCGATGTCGTCTTCATCATGGTGGCCGCGATGACCGTCTACATGGCCATCCGGTCGCGACGGTTCATCCCGATCGCGGCCGTGGCCGCCTGTCCTGTGATCGCATTGCTGGTGCAGCGAATCGTGGCCTCCATCCTGACCATTGCCGATTTGCGTGGCGCCCGGACATCCGATGCGGATCGCGACGAGACCACAGAACGCCTGCTCCTGCTCGGGCTGGCAGGGGCGCTGGCCGTGCTGGGGTTGTGGCGTCTGCTCTTCTGGCCATGGCTGTTCTTCCCGGTGCCGGGCGTGCCCACGCAGATTCAACCGCGTTTCTGGCTTCTGGCGTTCGGAACGTTGCTGGCGTTCTCGTCGTTTCCTCTGGTTGCAGTGTTCTTTGGAGTCGACAAATATGCGGGAGGTACGAGACAGGCGGGCGTCTTGGCGTTCCTCAGGCCGGCGGCGCTCGTCGCAGTTCTGCTGGTTTCGGCGTCTGTCGTGGGCTTCGGCCTGTGGGTGGGGCTGAGGTTCAAGCTGATCTACCTGGATTACTGGCCGGCGGACCCGAAGCTGACGTCGGTCTTCATGCGGATGACCGCCTCCGATGCCAAGCCGTTCTACGCCTGCCAGTTCATCCGCGAGAACAAGCTGGCCGGCAACATGTTCAACTACTGGACGGAGGGCGGCTTTGTCGCCTGGGGCCAGGACCCCGATCCCAACACCGGACGGACGCCGCTGCAACTGTTTATGGACGGCCGGGCCCAGGCGGCCTACGACACGAGGACGTTCGACCTCTGGACGGAGATCCTGGCGGGCGGACCGGCCGCCAGAAGGGCCGCGTACGAGGGACGGGATCCGACCGCGGCCGAACTGAGAGAAATCGGAGAGTGGGTGACCGAGCAGCTCGACAAGTTCGACGTCTGGGTGGTCCTGATGCCAGCCAACCAGTTCGACAAGGATTTCGTCCGCGCCCTCGAATACGACCCCAACTGGCGTCTGGTCTTCCTCAACAACAAGCAGAAACTGTTCGTCAAGGTGACGACCGAGCAGGGCAAGGAGTTGTTCGGAGGCATGTTCACCGGCCGGACCACGTATCCGGACGAGTTCACCGCCAACTTCTCGGTCGGGCACAACCTTCTGCTGTCCACCGAAGCCGGCCAGAGACAGCAGGGTCTGGACATGGTCATCAAGGCGTTCCATCTCGATCCGTCGCCCGGGCCCATGCTCGATCTGCTGGTGATTGCCGCGCGGTACCCCGAGCTGCAGCAGCGGGTCAGCGAGATCTGCGTCGAGTACACCACGCAATTCGAGAAGAACAAATCCAGCTACGCCAACCACGACGGCTATAACCTCCGGCTCGAAGCAGCGCGTCTGGCGATGGTGCGGCTCAAGCAGGTGGCCGAGGCCCAGGGCAACCGCGAGGTGGCCCAGACCTGCGAGAACCAGATGAAACGCTATCTGATCGAGAGGGACCTCATCTCCGACAGGAAGAGGTGGTGACCCATGGCCCAGGTGGACAAGCCGGCGTCCCCCGGAGGACCATCGCGACCGATCGTATCGATCTCGGTTTTCTTCCCGTGCTACAACGAGCAAGCCAACGTGGCGCGGGTGGCCGAGCAGGCGGTCCGTGTGCTTGAAGGGCTGGGCGCCGATTATGAGGTCATCATCGTGGACGACGGCAGCGCCGACGAGACAGGACGCCTCGCCGATGAGATTGCCGCCGGCCACGATCGGATTCGCGTCGTTCATCACGAGCGCAATCTCGGCTATGGCGCCGCGCTCCAGTCCGGTTTCCGCGCTGCACGCAAGGAGCTGGTCTTCTACACCGACGGCGACGGCCAGTTCGACATCGGCGAGATGCCGGCGCTGCTGCCGCTGATGAACGAGTACGATATCGTCAGTTGCTACCGCATGAACCGTCAGGACAACGTCGTCCGCAAGATCAACGGGTGGCTCTGGACAAAGGTCACCGGTCTGGTATTCTCGCTGAAGGTTCGCGATGTGGATTGCGCCTTCAAACTGTATCGGCGCTGCATCTTCGACCGGATCAAGATGGAGAGCACCGGGGCGCTGATCGACACGGAGATTCTGGCGCGGGCCGTCCGGAAGGGCTATACGATCACGCAGAGAGGGGTACATCACTATCCGCGTACGGCCGGTCGGCAGACCGGGGCCAGCCTTCGTGTGGTCCTGAGGGCCTTTAAGGAACTCTGGCAACTGCGACGGCGCATCGTACGGGAGCCATGACCGGACGCGACGGTCCTCGGACGGCGCGGGCCAGGCAGTCTATGCACAAACGAAAAGCCAACCTCTTCATCTACGGATCGCTTCGAGACAGTCGCATCTTCAAGTCGGTCAGCGGTTTCGCCTTCACGCGGAAGCCCTCGAAGATCGACGTCAAGACGTTGTTTGCCGAGCCGGCTCTTCTGCCGGGCCATCGACGGGTCAGCCCGGACAACGTGTACTACTACGCCGTCAAGACGCCGGACGCCAGAATCGAAGGATTCGTGATCCATGACGTGCCTCTCTCGTCGATGGTCGAGATCGACCGGTACGAGGGCAAACGCTACCAGAGGGAGACGGTCGGCGTATACACCGCGCACGGCAAGGTCGAAGCCCAGGCTTACCTCGTGACCGCCGAATCGATGCGGAAGCGCTTCGGCGATCGGTTTCACGTCAATCTCATCCACGAGTTGTGGCTTCGCAAGCGGATCAACCGGTTTCTCCAGAAGCACACACGTCCCGGCGAGCGGACCATCGACGCCGAACTGGAGCGTCAGGCCGAACGCGAGCTGCTGGCCACGACCGAGCGCGACCTGGTCATGAGCCACTACCACACCGATGCCATCAGCGATTACTGGCTGGAACGCGAGCTGGACCGGCCCCGCCCGAGCATCCGGCATTTGCTGAGTGATCCGGAGGCGCAGCCTTACCTGCGCAACTACCTGTCGCTGGTCCTGCGGCAGGTGCTGCTCAATGAGTTCGACGAGCAGATCCAGAACCGGTACCGTTTCGACCTGGAGCACATGCGGAACAGCGAACGGTACTTCGCCCGGTCCGTCAGTCTGCTGGCGGCCTTGCGGATGATCAACGCCAACCGCAGCGTGGTGGACCTGATCATCGAGCGGGGCCTGAACATGATGCCGTCGGAGAACCTGGATCTGATCGACTATGTCAAGTACGCCGTGCGCGCTTCGCGCAGCATCTTCGATTCGCGCGTGGCGGAGTCCCATCTGCATCGGATCCGTTCCAACCTCCAGCCGGGGTTGATCCCGCTCGGCTTCGAGCTGGAGCTGAGCAATCTGGGACCCGATGCGATCGAATCCAGGCGCAGCATCTGCAAAGCCGTGGATCCGGCGTACGACGGCTTCCGGTACTTCTACGACTTCTGCCTCGATGTGCTCTGTTGGAAGCTCGGAGGGTACATCGACGACCACACCGGCTCCGGCCAGCGAAGACGCACCTCGGGCTTTCTCGAACTGGCGCCGGGAAGGCTCAGCATTGCCGGCGAGTTGTCGCGGCCCGCCAGCCCCGATCCCTGGTTGTTGAACCAGTTGATCCATGAGTTGGTCAGCTTCTTCCAGGTTCAGCCGCACAGCCTTCACCTTTCGTTTCAACTGCTCAAGAGCCGGGTCAGGGAGCAGACCATCCTGCCTCTGGGGTTTGTCAAATGCCTGCTGGCGCTCGGAGGGGGGCCCGAACAAAGGCCCGGGGGCCTCTGGGTCTCTCGCATGGGCCACGACGAGATCACGCAGCACAAACTCGGCGAAGAGCTGGTTTTCGCCCGGCGCAGCCGGCGCAACTGGTACCTCGGAGGCGACGAGATCGGCGACAAAGCCCCGGCCCAGGCGACCACCTACATCCAGCAGTACAAGTTCATGCGATTGGAGAGGAGGGCTAACTACGAGCCGTTGATTCTGTGTCTCAAGGGTCTGCAACTGGCCTTGAACCCCGGTGATTACCTCAGTGCCGAGCAACTTCGGTCCGACCGGGCGTTGCAGCGGCAGTACGAGCAACTGAGGAGATGGGCGGCCAAGCCCACGCAAATCAGTTCGCGGGTCATCGCCCAGTTCGTGAACGCCGCCCAGCAGGGACTGATGATCGAGCGCCATCGCAAGCCGGCGCATCGCCTGCACTACATCGAGTGGGCTCTCGGCGCGATCACTGTTCAGTTGCGGATGTTCAACCAGCAGGTCCGAGAAGCCGTTTCCGGATCGAGCGAGTAACCGAGCCCTTGCCGCTCGCCGGCGCCTCGCGCGTCAGCGGGCCTCCGGGTCCTGACACATCTGGTAGAGCCCGCCGCCGGCATGGCGGAGCCTGCCCATCTCGACGAGCTTGTCCCAGACCTGACGCGGATACTGGTTCGGAGGCTGGATGGCCACGATACCGGAACTGCGGCCTCCGCTGAAGGGCCCTCCGCCCAACGTGGACTCCGCATCGAGACGCGTCAGCTTCAGACGCTTCTTGAATGCCTTCATCGCCTGCTTGAGGTAGGCCGGGGTCATGAAGTCTTCGGACGCGCCGTCGCTCATGGTGGTGCTCCTGCTATGGACCGTTTGGATGACCTGCGTTACACGGCGGCCATGGTAGAGCCGACGTCGCAACGTGTCAATCTGCGATTCGCGCCGGCGACGCAAGTAGCCCCGCGGGGGGGAGGGATGATGCCGGCGGCGGACTCGCCGCAGGGGCGTACGGCTCGGAGGGCTCCCGATGCTCCGTGGCGCGCCCGCTCTTGATCTCCAGGCAATCCAATGCGCGGCGGATCCTCCGAAACCGGGGACGCAGTGCTCGGAACAGAAGCGAGGATTGATACTTGTCCCTGTGCAGGACCAGCAAAAGTGTCGGGCTGTCACTGGCCGCCAGGAGTCTGCGATACACGATGAGCGTGTACGGCAGCGCGACCAGCCGCAACGGCAGGGGGGTGGAGTGCCATCCCACCGCCAGAAGGCCCTTCCATCCGATTCGATCGAGCAGGCTCTCCCGGGGGCAGGCTGCACGCACGCCGTCTTGCCGAGTGTGGTGTCTCTTCTCGCTCCACATTTCCTCAGGTCCTCCTTCTACGGATGTAGAAAATTGTCTCCCTCACGGGAAATCCGCCGGCCCCGGGCCACAGAAAGCGGCATGCAGAGCATCGTAGGCAGTTTCATCGTCCGCAGGCAGGAAACGCCGCAATCTCCCAGTATGGTTGGGGTGCCGCGTCCTCGTCTGCACAGGCCTCCAGGCTCCGGCCGGCATAGTCTTCCTTCAACGCGGCGCCCCGACACTACAATCGCATGGGGTGCATTTTAGTGGCCAGTGCGGGCGCATGCAATTGTGGCGACTACGTATAATGCGTCGTCATTTTCGATGGTTCTGGTCGGTATTCAGGGGAAACCGTCAAGAGCACGGCAATATGGCCTGGCCGTGCACCCGATCATGTTACGACGCATTGCGTTTCATCATGAATTGGCGATAAGCCTTTGTCCGTTTCAGCTTGCCGATGGCCACGCGGGCGACGCGATCGTGGTCGAAAGCGAGGTTCTCCGGCAGACGGTCGATGGGAAACCACCTGGCTTCGGCAGCGTCGTCGCCTCCGCGCACGGCCGCTTGCCCTTTGCCGGCGATGCCCGTGAAGACCACAGTGATCTGGCGGCCGCGAGGGTCGCGACCGACCGTGCCGAAGGCCCGCAACTGCTCCAGGCGTATGCCCGTCAGTCCGGTCTCTTCCTTCAGTTCGCGTGCGACGGCGTCCTCCAACTCTTCGTCCATTTCGATGAAGCCGCCCGGGACCGCCCACCGGCCCTTGTATGGTTCCTTCTTGCGTTCGACCAGCAGCAGCCAGGCCTTGCCCCGCGCGAAACGAAACACCGCCGCATCGACCGTCACCATCGGCCGTGGCCACTCGTACACGTATTTGCCCTTCTTCGCCATGCGTCAAATCCTCTACAGCCCGCGTGCATACTCGTGTCGAACGCGTCGCAGGACATCATTCTATCGGCCTATGTGGACATTTCAACGGCCGATCGCAGATCGCCCACCGTTTGCATGCCGATCGTAGCCGAGAGCGTTGACACCGAATCGGTGATGGTGATATGATTGAGACTGCGGCGTCCACGAAAACCATTCTGGACGAGGGCAAAAGACAAATCCGGGATCGTCTGTCGGAGAGAGACTCTGATGCGTCATGATCCGTTCACATTCTCGATCAACGGCCAGCTCGTCGCGCCGCAGCACTATTCGTTAGATGGTGATCCCTCGGTGATGACGCGGGGCGATGTCATCTGCGTGGGCGAAGGGCAGTTCGACGGCGGCGCGCTGTTCCTGACGCTCGGAGAGGAGAGGGACTGCCGATTTGTTGCGAAACCGACGTGGAGAATCGACGTTGAACGTGACGGTGGGTTTCCTCGCCTTCCTTGTCGCCCCGTGACGGATGGACGTGTGTTCCTCGATCTTCCGGATGGGCGGCGTAAGGTTATTGGCGCCGTTGTGACCACGTGGATCTGTTGGAAGGATGTTGACGAGAAGGAACGAAAACAAGCAGAAAGCGTGCTGCCGCCTCACGAGGAGGTCCTTGTCAACCCGCTGGAGACGATGTCGCCGGAGGAGATCCATGGCCTCTGGGGCATCTGTCTGCGCCGGTGGCCGGCGGGTATCGAGGAGAAGCTGGCGCACGTCAACACCGATCGTGTGTGCATCGCCCTCAACGACTACGCAGGTGTGGGCGGCAAGTCCGTACGCCACGGCGGGCCCATTTTTCCACCGATCCCACTGAAGACGCGTTATCTGGTTGTGAAGAACGCAATGAGTCCGGGGCTGTGCGATTTTACCCACCTGGGGCAGTTCCGCGATCTGGCCTTCCTTATATTCCGGTCGGGAGGGCCTGGGAAATCGCTGGATGCTGGCTTGATCAGCCAGAACGCTTCCCTGCGATATCTGGATGTCTCCGAAGGCCACATTGACAACTATCGGAAACTGGCGTCGCTGACGGGGCTTCGATATCTGAATATAGGTGGGTACCGTAACATGCGGAGCATCCGAAACATCGAGTTCGTCAGAGGCATGCGCCAACTGCGTACGCTGGATATGCACATGGCGAGAGTGTCGAATCTGTCGCCGTTGGATGGTTCCGGCTCCATCCGCGAGATTCACGCCGCCGGGACGAAGGTTCGCAGGCTTCCCACAGGAGACCTCCCTTCGCTGCGCTCGCTCAATCTGATTTCGACGAAAGTCAGCACGCAGACAGTGGCCCGCTTCCGCGCCGCGCACCCGGCGTGCAAAGTGGAATATGGCTGGGGGGACTCGTTACGCACTGCTGTCGCGGAGGCCACGAGATTTCGAGTCCGGACCGGCGGCACCTGTCACCGCGATCTCGACGAAGAGGAGACCCTCGTTGAGGTCGGAGAGGCCGAGAAGATTCAACGTTTCCTGGCCTTGATCGACATTGATGAGGATGGAAGCGGAGGTGGCTGCCTGTGTTGTGGCGATCCGACCTTTGAGTTTTACGCCGGAGATCGACTGCTCGCAATGGTCGGCTACCACGGGGACAGCCTGCGTTGGGCGGGTGGTGCATGGACGGGCGACGGCCTTCTGACGAAGGCCGGGCAGGCAGCTGTTGGCTCGTGGCTGGTAGAGCACGGTCTCGGCAGATTTGTTCCCAGGCCCGAAGACGCCAAGCGCCGCTGGACGAGCAGACCCGGCCCTGAGAACGGCGCCGGGTGAGGCGACGCCCGACGGAATGGCATACGAGCCGCTGTCTGGGGCACCCGCTTTGCGGACCTGGACCGTAAGGCGGGAGGCCTGAGAAGGCATTTCTCGCCGATTCCGGATCGGGCGTTGCCGGATGTCTCTCGCTGGCGTACAATCCGCAGCTTATGCCCGATGCGTGGAAGAACATTCTCCTGATCAAGCCCAGTTCGCTGGGCGATATCGTGATGGCGTTGCCGGCGTTGTCGGCGCTGCGCCGCAGCTTTCCACGGACGCGGATCACCTGGCTGGTCCGCCCGGCTTTCGCTGGGCTGATCGAGGGCCATCCGCACCTGGACGAGATCATCCACTTCGATCGCAAGACGTTGGGCAAGGCATGGTACTGCCCGTTCGCGATGAAGGCCCTGGCGTCCCTGATCGGCGACCTGCGTCGGCGTCGCTTCGACGCGGTGCTGGACCTTCAGGGGCTGCTCCGGTCAGCATCGCTGGCATGGGCTTGCGGCTGCAAGCATCGTTTCGGCCCGGACTGGGGTCGGGAGTTCGCGCATTGGTTCTACACAACCAGCGTGCCGCGACACGCCGACTGGGTCCACGTGATCGACTACTACATGAAGATCATCGAGGCAATGGGCGGCTGTGACCGTGGCGTCGAGTTCGTCCTGCCCGAGAAGCCGGCGGCCGTCGAAGCCGTCAGCGCGTTGCTGTCGCAGCACGATCTGGCTCGCGAGCGATACGCGGTGCTGATCCCCGGTTCCGCCCAGGCCAGCAAATGCTGGCCCGCCGAGCGGTTTGCGGCGTTGGCCGACCGGCTGGCCTGCGAGCACGGGCTGTCCGTTGTCGCCACCGGCGGCGGCGCCGAGAGCGCGATGGTCGAGCGGATTCAGAGCCACGCGAAGCGCCGGATCGTGAATCTGGCCGGCCGCACCTTGCTGCCCGAGCTGGTCGAGGTGCTTCGCTCCTCGCGAATCGTCATCAGCAACGACACGGGCCCGGGCCACATCGCTGCCGCACTGGGTAAGCCACTGGTGATGATGTTCAGTTGGTCGAACCCGCTGCGCGTCGGCCCATACCGCCGGCCTCAGTGCATCGTCGGCCGCGACGTCGCCACGCGAGGTCTGGCCATCAAGAGCACCAACCCCGCCCACGCCATCACCCACATCACCCTCGACGAAGTCTACGCCCGAGCCATCGAACAATTGACGTGCTGAACAGGACTTGCATTTCGCTCTCCGATCTGGCAGAAGACTATCAGGGATTGCGGCGAACTGCGGACAATTGCTGAATGCTGCTCGGTTTGAGGTTGGTCCCGCCGCTGCTTGGTGCTGGATGTTCGCGGAGGTCATCATGTCGAGTGAGTTGAGTGACACTGAAGCAAGGCTTCTCTTGGAGAAGCTCAATCAGCGCACCCGTGCGCTCGCTGTGTTGAGAAGCGAGCTCCGCCGTTTCTCGTGGCCCATGTTTCTCCTTGAGATACTCTTCGCTGGGGCGTTGATAGGCTTGATGGAAGTATGTGATGGCGGACAGGGATACCTGCTTCCCTGGATTCTGGTGGGGGTCGCCGTACTTGCTCTCTTGGGCATAATGGAGACCTTTGTCGCACGTCTGGACAGACGCATTGACGCCCTTGTCGAACTCCTGCAACAGGGAGGGATGCTTCGCCCTGAGCTTCCGCCGGAGAGGGCGCAAGAAGGATGACGACGCCGTTCTCAACGTATCTTCGCGTCTGTTTTGTCAAGCCTGTTGCCTTTGCTGCCGCATGCCTGAGCACCCATCCGGCCCAGGCGGTCGCGCCTGGATCGAATGTTAGTGAGTCCCTGTTGACAGGCAGGGGGACATGTCTTACAATGTAGTACATGAAGACCAGTACGCTGACAATTCGATTGGATAAGGATCTGGATGACCTGCTGACCAAGGCCAGCCGCCAGTCGGGCAAGAACCGAAGCGAGATCGCCAGAGAAGCGCTACGCCGGCAGTTGCGTATCAGCCAGTTCGATGCCCTGCGGCGCAGGACGATGCCGTTCGCCGAAGCGAGGGGTTACCTGACCGACGAAGACGTATTTGCCGACGTTTCATGAAGGTATTCCTGGACACGAACGTTCTGGCCAGCGCGGCGGCGACGCGTGGGCTGTGTGCTGACGTCGTGCGAGAGGTCTTTTCGCACCATGAATCCGTTGTGTCGAAGCAGGTCCTCGATGAGCTTCGCCGGGTCCTGCAATTCAAGTTCGGATTCCCTCGCCCCCTCGTGGCTGATTACCTCGAGCTGGTGCGCCAGGATAGCAGGCTGGCCAAGCCTGCTGAACCTCCGAAGATCAGACTCCGCGACAAAGACGATCTCCGAATTCTCGCCGCTGCCATCGCCGCCAAGGCGGATGTCCTCGTCACGGGCGACGCGGAACTCCTGGCCCTCGGCCATTGCGGCGACGTGGAAATCCTGTCACCGCGTCAATTCTGGGAGAGACTGAGCACGCTGCGTCCGACTCGAAACTGACGCCACAGGGTCTCCCGCCTATGCGGACGCGACGACGGTCGCGCATCGCTGGCAGAGGTCGGGGCAGTTCGAGTTGGCGCCGACGCTGGGCCAGTAGTTCCAGCAGCGCTGGCACTTGGCGTGCGGGCTCTTGCTGGCGACGACGGTGGTCGTTTCGGCGGATCGTTCGAGCTTCACTTTGCTGACGATGCAGAGAGCCGCGAACGGTTCGACGCCGAATCCCTCGATCGCGGCGGCGTCTTCCTCGGTGCATCGCATCGTGACGGACGCCTCCTGGTTGCTCGCGATGGTCTTGTCCTGCCGGAGCCCTTCGAGCGCGCGCAGGACTTCATCCCGAAGGGCCATGATCTTCTGCCATCGGGCCTGCTGGCTCGCGTAGTCGATGGTCGCATCGACCTTCGGCAGATTCGCCAGATGCACGCTGGTGCAGTCCTGAGGCTTGAAGGGCATCGCCTCCCACGCCTCTTCGGCGGTGTGCGCCAGGATCGGCGCGAGCAGCCGCACGAGCGCGCTGAGGATCTCGTACATCACGGTCTGGCCGCTGCGTCGGGACAGGCCGTCCGTCGCATCGCAATACATCCGGTCCTTGAGCACGTCCATGTAGATGCTGCTCATCTCGACCGTGCAGAAGTTGT
>CAZOFX010000092.1:0-22758 GCA_964579055.1 uncultured Pirellulales bacterium | reverse complement strand
GATGAGCATCGCCGGGTGTCCCTCGTTGGGCTTGGGTTCGAAACCGATGTAGAGCCGGCCGCCCTTCCTGGCCTCGTACTTGCACAGGCCCGCGACGCTCTCCTTGAGGTTCTGGTACATCTGCCTGATGCCGACGGTGGCGATGTCGTAGCCGAACGAGCCGTTCCAGATGACGAACGCCGGCGCCGTCTCGGGGTGCCACGCCTTCTTCATGGTCCCGTAGGCCAGATCGACGGTCCGGGTGCCGAGCTCCTCGGCAGCCTTGCGCTCCTTTGGATCGAGCGAGGCGATGCCGCCGTAGGCGAAGTGCGAATGCGCGCCCGGCGTGATCATCGCCAGGTACAGCTTGTTGGACACCAGCGCATCGGCCACGGCGGCGGCGTTCTTGTCGTCCACCTCGGCGTCGTAGTGCATCTCGATGCCCAGCAGGACGTTCTTGGGCATGCGCGGCCGGACCTTCTTGGCCACCAGTTCGATCATCTCGGGGGTGCCGAAGCCGCGACCCCATTCCGGCCGCATATCGCCCGGCACGAACCCGCCCTTGCCCGGATTGAACGTCCAGCGGCATATGCTGTGTAAAGACTTCTTCGCCATCTCAGCCACTCCTTCTATCTGCGTCCATTTGCGTTGTTTCGCGCCTGCGACCCGAAACGTCTGTAATGTGCCCGTAGGGGCGAGGCATGCCTCGCCCTACCGATACGAGCCCTATACTACCGCCCGCGGCCGGCGAAGGCAACCCGCCACCGAAAACACCGCCCGAGACCGCCCCCCGGCTCTGCACCCGGGCCCGCGTCCCTTGAGTCCCTTCGGGTCCCAAAGGACTTAAGCGACCTGAGGGACCTGAGAGACATCGGATCGCAGGGTGTGCCATGCACACCGATTCCCTCTGAATGGCACGGAACCCACACGCCGCTCACGTATCGCCGCCATCACGACAGACCCCAGACGACGATGGCATTCGACCCAACACAAACAGCCTCCGCCTGGGGACCCAACCGCATCCCCAAACGGAGGCTGTCTCTGTGATCGAAGGTGTTCCTACGCGAAGGACTCGCCGTTAGGCCGATTTCCTGCGACGCAGCTTCATCCCGGCCGCACTGAGACCCAGAACCCCTAGCAACGCAGCACCCGGAACCGGAACCGCCTCGAGGTCACCCCACACCGCCGAGTGATCCAACGACGTGAGATTGAGCAGTCCGTTTGCCGTGATGGAAAGCTGCAAACCCAAGATTCCGTCGAGGTTAACGTCGTCGTAGACCACGTCTGTCGTCACCAGAATGGCGTATTCCCCATTATCGACTTCGCCAGCATCCCAGAACATGTCCCACACACCTGTATTCGGATTGTATGCTGCAACCCTAGCAAACTCCTCGCGACTATTGCCAAAGAGACCAACATCAGTGATATCATTCGTGAAATCGAGTTCCAGGTTGATCTCCGAAACCAGGTACTCGACCGGAACACCGTTGTCCGTGAGATCGTGATAGATAGTCACTGTATCGCCGTCTGCGAGAAGCAGCACATCGCTGTTAAACAGGTCGGGATCGCCGGGTTCCCACTGCGCATATGCGCCGAAAGGGTTCCAGGTGTCCACCCAATCGAGGAAGTCGTACCCGTCGGGATCAGTGAGCCACATCTCGGCGGAAGCGGTTGCGGCGGTGAGGGCGACCAGGGCAGCGATAACAACAGCAATATTGAGTTTCTTCATATTTGGGCTCTTTCCTTGTGAAGTTCTGTCATGATTCGTTCTCCTTCGGTCCGATGGCTCGGACCGCCCTGCCCGACACCCGCAGGCAGGTCGTTGGGACTCATGACAGATGGGGAGGGGCCCGGCAAGCAAGCACTGTGGGGATGAATGGCGATCTGCACAACCAGGACAGGAACCCCCGCCGGCCGTGGTGCAAACTCCGGCGATCAGGCGCAAGGTCCGGCTGGACGAAACAGGTCGTCTGGACGCAGTGGGCGTCGGGCCCGATGGCATGGCTGTAGCCGATCTGGTGCGGCCCGCCGCTGTGGTACCATTCGGGGACAAAGCCGAGCGAGGAGCGACACACCCAGTGGCCCGAGCGGAAAAGACCCAGGCCGATGAACGTGTACAGACACAGATCGAGGCTGCCGCGACCATCCACCAGTACAATGGCCTCCTCCGAATCCGCCATTCGGTCGGCAACGGCCGGCGCCTCCTGCGGCAGGCAGTCGCCTTGCAGACACAGACCGGCCGGCGTTGGAACCTGGTCGGACAGGCCGAACAGAAGAACCTCGTGGCAGTCGGTCCCGCCCAAGGCGCAGGCTTCGACCGTCGAGGTCACCGCCGTCGGTGAACCGGCCATCAGATCGGCGCGCGCACCGGCAGCTACGATGAACGCCACAACAACCGAGAAGACTCCCTGTCTCACCGCAACCACTCCATCACCCATCCGCAACACAATCAAGCAATTACAGCATTACCGTGACACATCTTCTCTCTTTTGTCAAGAGAAAAGTCGGTGCAAATCCCCCATTTTCGCCACCTGCGGTCGCAACTGGCCGATGCTCGCCCGCAGGGCGACGCCTGAGGGCTTCACTACCAGCGCGCGTGACAGCGTGCCAAGTGCCAACACAAACCCCTGTTGGTGGCGGTGGCACTGGTCGGCTCCGGCACTCGCGCAACCTGTACGCCTCTGCCTATCTTTCCAAGGAATCCTGTCTTGATGCCGGCATGGTGGAGGATGGGCGAATACGATGTATCCAGGCTGTGCCTGGTGGGCGAGTGCCAGTGCCAAGTGCCAACACACACCCCTGTTCGTGGCACTTGGCACCGGCACGCCAAATGGCATTCGACCCAACGTCAACGGCCTCCGTCTGCGGGTCAAACCGGATTCCCAGACGGAGGCTGTCGTTGCGATACGAGGTCTTCATCCCCCAATGGGCTTGGCCGTCGCTTCGGGCTGTATGGCGAACCGATGCCGTCGGCAGGCTGCCGCCATCGAGGGACGCGCGACGTTCCATCACGGCTTGAGGTCGGTCAGGGCCTGATTGGTCTGCATGTCGAGCGGGACGGAGATGTGCTCGTGCGCGATCAGCCATTTGCCGTGGACCTTGCGGAAGCATTGCGTCCAACGTACCCAGCAATCGAACGTGTTGCCATCCTTGTCAGTCCCACTCATCCGGTTGAGCCGATGGCAGAAGGCCACCTCGGGGCCCACGGCGAGGGTTTCATCGCGTGTCTCGAAGTCGCCCGACTCCTGGCACATCTCCAGCCCGATTTCCCAGTCCTTGCGGTACGCTTCAGCCCCCACGTATTGCAGCGGAGGCATCATGTCGTACGACACGACGTCCGGCGTGTAACAGGCCATGATCCCGTCAATGTCCTTGTCACGAGCGGCCCGCGCCCAGTCGTCCATGAGCTGGCGAATCCGGGCCTCATCGATTTTGGTATCCACTTGCGTTGCCATGGTTGATCCTCTCTAAACAGATGTTGGTCATGCTCCTCCCATAGCCGACCGAGAGGGTCGAAGTGCGTAGGCAAAATGCTCGTTTGAGACCCGGCGCGAAGCCTAAGCTCAGGTGACGCGGTCGCCAAACCCCCGCGCGTTGTTCCACATTCGGCGAGGGTGCGACACGCGGCGGTTACGGGCCGAGCAGGACGTCGATGAACTGGCGATCGGGTTCGCCGGTGCGGGTGAAGATGCCGAAGCCGCCTTTATAGTCCCAGTTGGCCCAGGCAATGCCGTGCTGATCCAAGTTGGCCCGCATGTCGCGGTACCACTGCATTCTCGCCTCGCGGCTGGTCGTGGGCAGGGCGCCCCACTCGCCGCAATAGAGAGGCAGATCGAGCTTCTGCGCCAGGGCCAGCGGCTTGGCCAGCAGGGCTTCGAGCCTCTCGCGGTCGTAGACGCCGTTGTTGCTGCGGACGATTCGGGCGACGTCGTCAGGCAGCCCTTCGATGTCTTCCGGCTTGACGAGCTGGCCGGGATAGCTCACAGGGCCTTTGTAGCGGCCCACGTCCGTCCAGGAGGCCTTGTAGTGCGTGACCAGCATGGGCGTGTAGAAGTGGAAGCTCAGGATGATGTCACGGTCGCCCTCGGGGATGCGCAGTTGATCGAAGGTGCTCGTCGATTGCCAGCGGTTCGAGCCGATCACGATGGTGCGGTGCGGCTCGTTCTCGCGGACGATGGCCAATGCCTTGGCGACGAGCCGGTTCCAGTCTTCCGGATCGTCAGCCACCGGCTCGTTCATCAGCTCGTACGCTACCACGGAGAGGGGATACTTCTTCAGCTCCGCCGACAGCTCACGCCACAGTCGGAGGAACTTCTCCTGGGCCTCGGGCCGCGTCCACAGCGGCTTCTCATCGGCATTGAAATGGTGCGACCGCAGGATGTGCAGATCGACCACGACGCGAAGCCTGCTCTTCTGTGCCCAGCCGATGGCGTTGTGCAGCAGTCCAAAGGCCTCGGCCTCCTTGTGACCTGCCTCGTCCCACATCTGTTCCTCATCGATGGGCAGGCGGATATGGTCGAAGCCCAGCGACGCGATCCGTTCGACGTCCTTTTCGGTGAACCATTCCCGTCTGGCTTCGCCCCGCCGGGTGCTCTGCGAGAGCCAGTGACTGATGTTGGTCCCCCTGCGAATCTCGAACGCGCCATCGCTCTGGCCCGCTGCGGCCGAGACGCAGGTCGACGCCGCCACGATCAGAACCGCTATACCACGTCGCATCGCACACCTCCCACATTCAGAGCTGCTGCTTCAACACCGCGTGCCAGTTCTCGTAGGCGCCCTGGTAGGCCTTCTTGAGCTTCTTGTTGGGCTCGACCTTCCGTACCGGTTCGAGGCCGACGAAGGCGTCCTGCGGGCCCTGGTAGATTCCGGCGCCGATGCCTGCGCCGCGCGCTGCGCCCTGGGAGCCGTCGGTGCTGTACAGCTCGACGGTCGCTCCGGTGATCGTCGCGAACGCCTCGGCAAACAGCGGGCTGAGGAACATGTTGGCGTTGCCCGCCTTGACCGTCTTGAGTTTCGTGCCCATGTCGCGCATGATCTCCAGGCCGTAGTTGAGCGCGAAGACGATGCCTTCCTGCGCCGCCCGGAGCAGGTGCGCCTTCTTGTGGATATTGAAGTTCCAGCCGTGGATGGAGGCCCCGATGTTGCGATTCTCCAGCGTCCGCTCGGCGCCGTTGCCGTAGGGCAGGATCACAAGACCCTCCGAGCCGACGGGCACCGTCGCGGCCAGGTCGTTCATCTGCGGGTAGTCCAGCCCCTCGCCTGCGACGTTGTGCTTGAGCCAGCTATTGAGGATGCCGGTCCCGTTGAGGCACAGCAGCACGCCGTAACGCGGTTTCTTCGCGGTGTGGTTGACATGAACGAAGATGTTCACGCGCGATTTCGGGTCGTAGTTGCTCTGGTCGGTGACGCCGTAGACGACGCCGGAGGTGCCGGCGGTGACCGCGACCTCGCCCGGCTTCAGGACGCTCAGCGACAGCGCGTTGTTGGGTTGGTCGCCTCCCCGATAGCTGACCGGCGTGCCCGACGCCAGGCCCAGTTCGGCCGCTGACGCAGACGTCAGCTCGCCCTGGATGGAGAACGTCGGCACCGTCTCGGCCACCAGCTCGCTGGAAATGCCGTAATTGTGCAGGACGAAATCGGCGAGCTGGTCCTTCTCGAAGTCCCACATGATCCCTTCCGACAGACCCGAGGGCGTTGTTTTGATCGCGCCGGTCATCTTCATCGCGACAAAGTCGCCCGGCAGCATCATCTTGTGGACCTTCGCATAGACCTTGGGCTCGTTGGCCTTGACCCAGGCGAGCTTGGAAGCGGTGAAGTTACCGGGCAGGTTGAGCAGCCGCTTGAGGCATTTCCGGGCGCCGATGTCCCGAGCGGCCTTCTGGCCGATCTGCACGGCCCGGCTGTCACACCAGATGATCGAGGGCCGCAACACTTCCTTGTTCCTGTCGACCAGAACCAGGCCGTGCATCTGGTACGAGATGCCGATGGCCTTGACGTCGGAGGCGTCGAATGCGACGGTCGCCTTGATCTTCTGCGTGGCGAGCTTGACATGCTCCCACCACGTCGCGGGGTGCTGCTCGGCCCAGCCCGCCTGCCTGGCGATGATCTCCAACTCCTTGTCCGGCGAGGTCGCCGACGCCAGCGCCTTGCCTGTGGCCGCATCCATCAGCGAAGCCTTGACCGACGAGCTTCCGACGTCATATCCCATCAGTAGTGCCATGTGCGTGTCCCCTTACCTGACGGCTGAAATCAAAGATCAAAACGTAAAGTGCAAAATGGAGGAAGTCATCCCGATGGCTATCGGGATTCCGCTATTCTGATTATTGCTTCTTGCTTTTTGGTATAGATCGTAGCGGACGGCATACCACGCTCCTCTACACGTTCGCAGGATTGGGATGGATCCACGGACTGCGATAGGGTCGGGCCAGAAGGCGGTTCGCTTCGTCGTCGCCGACCACCCTGCCTTGCTGCGGGTCCCATTCGAGCGTCCGGCCCAGCTTGCAGGCCATGTTCGCCAGGATGCAGGAGGTCGCGGTGATATAGCCCTGCTCGATGTCGCAGACGGGTTTCTCGCGCGTCTCTATCGAATCGAGCAGGTTCTGCCAGTGACGCCGCATCGGCGCCGCGACATGACGCTCCAGGTCCTTCTCGGTCTCGTCCTCAGGATACTTGTCGTATTCGTAGAGGGCCTTGCCGCTGATCCGCTCGCCCTGGCCCAGCGGGATGAACTCATACTTATGGACGTCGGCCTTGAGCGTCCCCTTTTCACCGTAGATGACTCCCGCCCACGAATACTCGGGGTCGGGGGCGCTGCCCCAGGTGCGATGCGTCCACACCACCGGGCATTCAGGAAATTCGAACGTGGCGATCTGGGTGTCGTTGGTGTTGGCGGCGCTCGCCTTGTCGACGAGAATGCCGCCGGAAGAGCTGATGCGCGTGGGCCAGCCCAGATCCAGCAGCCAGCGAACCATGTCGAGCATGTGCACGCCCATGTCGCCGATGATCCCGTTGCTGTATTCCATGAAGGCCCGCCAGCCGCGCGGATGGACCCACCGGTTGTAAGGCCGCATCGGGGCCGGACCGGTCCACATCTCGTAGTCGAGGCTCTTGGGCGGCGCCAGCTCGCCCGGATTGCCCCGTGCCCGCATCGGATAGTAGCAGCAGATCTCGACGTGGGCGACCTTGCCCAGCTTGCCTTCCTTGATGACGCGATCGCGCGCCTCGATCAGGTGCGGCGTGCTGCGCCGTTGCATGTTCACCTGGACCATGCGGCCGTGCTTGCGTGCGGCCGCCAGCATCGCCTGAGCCTCGACGACATCGGTCGAGATCGGCTTTTCGACATAGACGTCGGCGCCTGCCTGGACCGCCGCGATCATCGCCAGCGCATGCCAATGGTCCGGCGTCGCGACGTGCACGATGTCCAGCTCCTCGTTCTTGAGCATCTGGCGGTAGTCGCCGTACGTGCGAGGCGTCTTTTTCGACACCTGGCGGGCGGCAACCATCTGGGCTGCCTCGGCGACTATGTTCCGGTCCACGTCACACAGCGCGACCACCTCGACCGGCGCAATCTGGAGCAGACGGAACAGGGCGCTCTTGCCGTACCAGCCGGTCCCGATCAGGCCGACGCGTTTGGGCTTGGGCTGCGCGAAGGCCAATGTAGGATGGGCTTCAGCCCATGCTGTCTTGGCCGCATGGGCTGAAGCCCATCCTACGGTGATTCCGGCGGTGGTGGCTTGAAGGAACTGGCGACGATTCATAGCGATTCTCCTCAATCTGTGCGTCGGGGCGAATCATGATTCGCCCCTACTGAACGGCCCCCATCATCGCCTGTCCAGGCCGATTTCGCAACGGTTTTCACGCGGGAGTGTGCGGCGTTTTGCGTTTGACCGGCGTCCCACGGGTGCCTACAATCATGCCCAATGGATAGGACCTATGCGACCTATTAACCGAATCGAAACAGGACGATGAAATGAGGTGAAGGAACATGAAGAACCAGCAAGGGCAATCCAGGCTTTCCCGTCGTGACTTTCTGGCCACTACTGCTTCGTTCGCTGCGGCCGGTGTCCTCGGAGCGGGCTGTGCGGACGGAATGAAGAAGCCGTTCTCCAAGCGCAAGATGCCGATCGGCGTGCAGCTCTACTCGGTTCGCTCCGAGTGCGCCAAGGACCTGCCCGGCACCGTCGCCAAGGTGGCCGCCATGGGCTATGACGGCGTCGAGTTCGCCGGCTATTACGACTACGCCGCCAAGAGTCTGCGCACGATCCTCGACGACAACGGCCTGAAGTGCTGCGGCACGCACACCCAGATGGACACGCTGCTGCCCGCCAACCTGGAGGCCACCATCGAGTTCAACCAGATCCTCGGCAACAAATACCTGATCTGCCCCTGGCTCCAGCCCAACGACGCCGATCCGAAGCAGGCCTGGCGCGATCACGCCAAGCGATTCAGTGAGATCGCTGCGAGAGTGGAGAAAGAGGGAATGGTCGTCGGCTATCATTGTCACGCTCACGACTTCCATGCCCTCGACAGTGGTGAAGTGCCCTGGGACATCCTGTTCGGCAACACGGGCAAGAGCGTCGTCATGCAGATCGACACCGGCAACTGCATGGACGGGGGCGGCGATCCGATCGCCTACCTGAAGAAGTATCCCGGCCGGTCGCTCACAGTCCACCTGAAGGAACACTCGGCGACCAATAAGAACGCCATCCTGGGCGAAGGGGATGTCAAATGGGGCGAGGTCTTCGCCCTGTGCGAGACGATCGGCAAAACCGAGTGGTACATCATTGAGGAAGAAAAAGACGTCTATCCGCCGCTGGTGGCCATCGAGTTGTGCCTGAAGAACTACCGGAAGATGCGTGCCTGATCCGCCTTTGGCGGACGATCCAGGTCTGCGGCCGGTTTCGCACGAGCCGGCCGCAGCCTTCTTCCCACATCGCTCTGCCACACCTCCTCTGCCTCCGTAGCCGGAACTATCGCAATTCCACTGCCCTTCTGATATACTGGGCCCCAATTGAGCTGAGGCTTGCATACGTGCCACAAAGGACTTCCGATTTCCGTGAGAGGGTAGGAGCGCACATGTCGCACAGAAAGGCACACACTTGGTTCGCCTTGGCCTTGCCGGCTGTGGAGATTCTTCTTTCAATCGCGCTGCCGCGAACGGTCGTCGGCAAAGAGGCGATCTGGATCGAGGGGGAGGACGCGGCAAGTTCCTCCTTCAACGGGCATGGCTGGTACCGGACCACGAACATCGGCAAGGACCTGCTCTCTCCCGGCCAGCCCGGCGGACCCGACGGCGACTGGCACGTCCATTTCGGCGACAGCGAGGCGATCGCGACCTATCGTTTCAGCGTCACCGAGGGTGGCAGCTACACCTGGTGGGTCCGTCTGAACCCCTTCCGCAACAGCAACGGCGGCGGGAACTACAGTTATCGATACCGGTCCACTCGCGGATCATGGTCCGCCTGGCAGACGCTCGACACATCGGATGCCCGGGACAACATGATCGACCTGGTCGATCCGGGCATCGACATCCGTTTCATCGCGTGGTGCTACGGCGCCGCGTTCGAGCTGCCTCAGGGCCCCTACGAGCTGCAAATCCGCCTGTCCCTTCGCGACGGCGAGCAGGACAATCACGGCGGCTTCGACGTGATGGCACTGACGAATTTCCCTTGGGCGCCCACGGGCGTGCTGGCGCCGGATGCGAACGCGCCCGACCCCGGTCCCGCCGATTGGTTCGGCCTGATGGTCGGACCCGATCCGTACTCGCCCGATTCGATCATCGACATGAGCAACCTGATCGACAAGCCCGCCGGGACGCATGGCTTCCTCAAATCCGCCGGGAAGGACTTCGCGTTCGAGGACGGCACACCTGTGAAGTTCTGGGGGATCGACGCCTCCATGACCGGCACGGTGGAGGCCCAGCAAAGGCAGGCGAGGTTCTATGCCAAGCACGGAATCAACATGGTCCGCCAACATCCCGTCGAAGGGGTCCTCGGCTCGCTCCAGAAGTGCGGACCGCAACGGTGCTTCGACGCACAGAAGCTCGACCGGTTCGATCGATGGTTCAGCATCCTCAAGGACCAGGGCATCTACATGACGTGGTCGATCTTCTACCACCATGCTGTGCTGTCCGATCAGGGGATCGATCCGGCCCTCTACAACGAACTGCCCGACAGCGGCGCAGGCAAGGACACGTACGGCCTGGCCACTTTCGTCGAGGAATACCAGGACTCACAGTGGCAGTATGTCAGAGTCCTGCTGAATCACGTCAATCCCTACACAGGCCTGGCGTACAAGGACGATCCGGCCCTGGCGATCGTCGAGGCGCGGAATGAAGACAGCATCTTCTTCCACAATCCGCTGGGCGATTCCTTCGTCAAAGGCCGGACCTATCCGCACCACGGCGCCCGGCTGAAGAAGATGTGGCAGCAGTGGGTCAAAGACACGTATGGCGATGACCGGGCCCTGGCCGCGGCGTGGGGCACCGGCCGCAGAGCCACGACGAGGTACAACGATGACGGATCAGTGCAGAGCCGACCCGATTCCGTCAACGAGGTCAACATGGCGATGTATGCCGCCTGGGAGATGGAAGCGGACGGCCCGTTCTCGAACAAGAACGCCGAGAAGAAGCGGATGGGTGATTTCATCCGGTTCCTGGCCGAGATGCAGCGAAAGACCTACGCCACCTACCAGCAGCGACTGCGCGAGCTTGGGTACAAGGCGGTGGTGGTCAGCACAGCCTGGCGAGCGGGCGGTCCGGCGGCGTCGGCCGCCAATCTCTGGACCGACGACGCGGTCGACGCGATCGACCGGCACAACTACTCGGGGGGTGGCGCCGGCGGGCACGGCATCACTGCCGGGGCGGTCAACAACGAGACGCACCTGACCCGGCCGGGCCGGGGCATCCTGTCCAGCGGGCTCTGGCAGGTGGAGGACAAGCCCTTCATCATGACCGAATGGACGCAGAAGCCGCCCAACCAGTGGAAGGCGGAGATCGCGCCGCTGATGGTGTTTTACGGCATGGGCCTTCAGGGCTGGGATGCTTCGTATCATTTCGCCGGCTCGCGCAGCTACATGGGCAACGGCTGGCCCAGCATGAATTCCTACGTGACGGAAACGCCGCACTATATCGGCCAGTTTCCTGCACTGGCGTTTGCGATCTACAACAACCACTTCGACGAGGGTTCGATCGTCGCGGCGCGCCGGCTGGCGACTGATGAGATCTTCGCGGGGATCGATGCCCTGCAGCAGAAGGCCGGTCGATCCGGCTATGATGAGAGCGAACTGCTCAGTCAAGGCAATACTCCCGTCGAGGCTCTGGCCGTCGGGCGTGTGACGCTCAAGATCAAGGATGGTCAGGCCCCTTCACAGGTCGAGAGCCTGTCCGGCTGGTGGGACCGAGCCGCCCAGACGGTCCGCAGCAGCACGGGCCAGCTCGCGTGGGACTATGCCCGTCGCATCGTCCTGGTCCAGTCCAGCAAGACGCAGGGCATCGTTGGCTTCGCGGCAGGCGAGACATATGATCTGCCAAGCGTGACGATCCGGAACATCGACACACCTTTCGTCAGTCTCCTGCTGACCCCGCTGGACAATCGTCCGCTCGTCGAGTCGGAGCACATCCTGATCACCGCGATGGCTCGTGACAAGCAGTACGGCGCCACCTACAACAGCGAGGGCACGGAACTGCTCGACGCCGGCGGGCCGCCCCTGCTGCTCGAACCGGTGCAGGCAACGATCTCGATCAAAGGTGGGCCGCTGGCCTCGGTGAAGGTCGTCGACGTCTATGGCGTGCCCACCGACAGGGAACTCGACTGCACGGACAACACCTTCCGCCTTGACGGACGCTATGCCAGCTACTACTACGAGGTGATCCGCTGAACGGCGGCCGGCGCGGTCACAGGGATTGGGCGGTAACGCTCATGTCGGACAGCTCAGCGATCAACACGTGACCGCCCTCGCCCATCCAGTTCCGGGCAGCTCCTGGATTGACAATCAGGGTCCTGCCGACGCGGTGGATATCCTGACGGTGGGTGTGGCCGTAGACGACCAGGTCGTACGCCTGGCTGTCGATCGCATGTTTCACCGAGTGCGGGATGTGGGCCATGTAGACCGCCTTGCCGTCGATCGACCCGTCGAAGCACGACTCGCAAGCCTCGCCTGCGAACGCCTCGATGGCGCCTCGAAGCGAGAGGCGGTCGGCATCGCAGTTGCCCATGACCGCAACGAACCGGCTGCCTCGAAGCTCGGCGAACAGCGACGCCGTGGAGGAGCCTGTTATGTCGCCTCCGTGGAGGACATATCCGACGGCCTGCTCGTTGAAGATCTCGATCGCCCTGCGAACGTTGCGCTGGTTGTCGTGTGTGTCGGAGATGATGCCGATTCGCATTGCGTCCGTCCTCTGGAGGCGGGGGCGAATGATGATTCGCCCCTACAATCCCGGCCGCAGGCCGCTTTCGAATTTCGGGTTTCGGGCTTTCGTGCTTGGTTCGGATTTCGACATTCGAATCTCGGATTTGGCGCATCCGCCTGTGCTATCGTACCGCCCCGCCGGCCTGCGTGCAAGGCGGGGCTTCGATAAACCCTGGCAAGAGCACGATTTCCGCGACCGGAAGCCAGAATGGCAACAGAGTTGGGGCACAATCGGCCGATAAAGTAGGATGGGCTTCAGCCCATGCTGCATCGACCGCATGGGCGAAAGCCTATCCTACTGTCTGTCAAGGAGTGACAACGATGAACGGACGAGGCAGCACAATCGCTGTCATCTGCACGAGCATGATCCTGGCTGTTCTGGCCGGCTGCGAAGGCAACACCCGGGCGGTCTTCACCAAACCCGAGCTGATCACCTATGAGCGTCTGGCGGTGCTCGGTCTGGACCCCGAGCAGGAGCAGATCTTCATGGCCGCCTACATCAAGACCTTCGTCGGCAAGCCCATCACCTTCGTCGAAAGAGGCGAACTGGCCAAGATCATCGGCGAGCAGGACCTGCTCGAGGGCCGGCTCAACGACAAAACACGGGCCCGCATCAAGCAGATCCTGGGCGTCGAGGCGCTGTTCCTGTGCAGTTACTACAAGGACGAGGATCGGCCGGGCAAGCTGATGAAGCTGCGCGTCCGAGTCGTCGACAGCGAGACCGGGGCCATTGTCGGCTCGGCGTTGACGCAGACCTTCATGCGGTTCGACGACCATGCCCAGGCCGCCGTCGAGGCGCTGAAGAAAGACTTGCTCGGCGGAGGGTACCAGCGTAGCTATCCAAGCTCCAACCAGGAGCCCGCACCGATGTGATCGAGTCAATGTAGGATGGGCTTTAGCCCATGCCGTTCATTTCGATCGTTCCAATCCGCATGGGCTAAAGCCCATCCTACGCGGCGCCGGCCTCGCGATAGGTCAGGGAGAATTCCACGAGGTGCGATCCGCCCACCCGCGTGGAGGCGGTGATGTGGATCATCCCGTCGTTCGGGCGACGGCGCAATTCGCGTCCCTGGACCACGGAGGGGACGGAGATGAGAATGCTCTGGTAATCGTCCTGGATGCGGGTCTTGACCGCCCCCATCACCATGTTGGCGATCTCGCCCATCGCATCGGCCAACTCCTCATCCGCCATCTGGTCCGGCGAATCCATGCAGAGCATGCCCGCACCGATGGCGCGGGCGCCGGCCATGTCACAGCAGACGCCCAGACAGCCTTCGAGGTTTCCGGCGAACGTGATGGTCCCGAGCAACGTCACTCCTGCGGGGTCGGGCTTCTGCCCTTCGACTTCCTCCAGGGGCATGAAGACCATCGATTCGAACACTTCCTTGGCGCTGTCGAGCAGCACCCCCTTGAGAGACGACGTCGCGACCATATCAGCTCCTGCGTTCACCACCAATCATCGATTCTTCCGTCAGGTGGCAACCTCAAGCGCAGCCCGGCGATGCCACCGGCTGTTCATCGACTCCCCCACGGCGTCTCTCCAATGGGCCTTCTCGCTTTTTCCGCATTTCTGCCGGGTGCGACCACGAAATCACCCTCTGCATGGAGGATAAATCAGGAGTCGCCTCCGCAACCACTCAGGGTCCGCAAAGTTCTCGGACGATGCCGGCGCCGCACCGAGGGTCCGCTCCCTTTGAGTCCTTTTCGTCCCTCAGGTCCTTTGTGTTCCAAGGGACCCAAGGGACCGCAACGACCCAAGGGACCCGCCCGATTCTGAGGTTTCTGCTTCGGGTTCTTTTCGGATTTCGGGCCCGTCACGACAGAGCGCGTTTGAAAATCACGACGACGTCGCGCGTCTCACCGTAGCTCTTGTTCGTGTCGAAGCCGGCCACCAACTCCCACCCCTGGGAGCCCAGTTGATTCATGTAGGCGTCGAGTTGGTTCTCGTCGAACTTGCCGCCCAGAAACCCGCTCGTAGCCAGTTTGACCGTTTTGTATTCCCAATTCATGCCGCTTCTCCTTCCCAATGACACTCTTGTCGGTGAGCACTGGGGTACTCTACCATTCTTGGCGCGCTGCTGACAAGCATGGATCTATTGGGTGCCCGGCCGGGCAGAAAGGCACGCCACCGACGCATTGTTGTTTTCAGAGGCTTGATCAACGGCTAAAATGGGCCGGCAGAACCGATCCGCCAGAGGCGGATCGGACCCGAACGATGACGCTGACAGCAGCAGAAAGGAAACAGAGGGACAGCGAATGGCCAAAGCGAAACTGAAATCGATCGCCGTGATGACGGGTGGGGGCGACTGCCCTGGCCTGAACGCTGTGATTCGCGCGGTGACCAAGACCGCCATCAACAAGCACGGCTTGACCGTTTGGGGCATTCAGGACGGCTACCTCGGGCTCATCGAAAACCGGATCGAACCTCTCAGCTACGAGCGGACGAGCAATATTCTCACCGTCGGCGGCACGATCTTGGGAAGCAGCAACACATCCGATCCGTTCCGCTTCCCCGTCAAGACGGGCGCGCGGACACAGCACAGAGACCTTTCAGATCAATGCCTCGACGCCCTGAAGGGACGCGGCATCGAAGCCTTGGTCTGCATCGGAGGCGATGGCACCATGGCCTCAGCAGCCAGGTTCGCCAAGAAGGGCCTGCCCGTCATCGGCGTACCCAAGACGATCGACAACGATTTGGCTGGCACGGACGTGACGTTCGGCTTTGACACGGCTGTCAACACCGCCGCGGAGGCCATCGACAAGGTTCACACCACCGCCAGCTCGCACCATCGCGTGATGATCGTCGAAGTGATGGGACGCTACGCCGGCTGGATCGCCCTGTACGCCGGCGCCGCCAGCGGCGCCGACGTCATCCTGATCCCGGAAATCCCGTACAAGCTGGACACGGTCTGTCGGTACGTCCTGGGGCGATCCGAGTGCGGCAAGCGGTTCAGCATCATCGTCGTCTCGGAGGGCGCCAAGGAAAGAGGCGGACAGATGGTCGTCCTGAAGCGGATCGCGACCAGTCCCGATCCGATCCGTCTCGGTGGGATCGCCAACAAGCTGGCCGAAGATATCAATCGGCAGACGGGCCTGGACTGCCGTGCGGTCGTCCTCGGACACATCCAGCGAGGCGGCACGCCGACGCCGCACGACCGGACCCTGGCGACGATGTTCGGCCACGCCGCGATTGAACTGCTGGCCAGCGGCGTCAAGAACCGCTTGGTGGTCTCGAAGGCCGGCACGATTTCGAGCGTCCCTCTGGCCAGCATCGCGGGCAAGATCAGGACCGTTCCCAGGAACCACCCGCTGATTCAGGCGACCAAGGCCATCGGCGCGACCTTCGGCGCGTAAGGCGGGACCGAGAATGACCCGGCGCCAACCGAAAAAGACGTTCTTCTGGATTTTGGCGATTCTCGTCGCGGCGGCCTCCATTCTGCTCTGGCGGCTGGGTCTGGCGTGGCTGTACGCGTATCTCGTCGGGATCAACACCGTGACCGTGCTGCTGTATGGGTATGACAAGCGCCAGGCCATCGCAGGCGGAGGCCGTGTGCCGGAAGTGATCCTCCATCTGGCGGCATTGGTCGGAGGCAGCCCCGGAGCGTTGCTGGCGCAGGCAGCATTCCGACACAAGACGCGGAAACTCACATTCAGGATGGTCTTTGTCGGAATCGTGATCGTGCAGGTTCTGGCGGCCTTCGGCTACTGGCATTTCGTTCTTCGGGCCTCGTAGGTGAAAACGTTCCCGTCGGACATCCAATTCCGCAAACCGTGGCGACGCTACCAGCAGCGAGTGCTGTCGGAACTGGACGACTATCTTGACGACGACCACCTGCACATCGTCGCAGCGCCTGGCTCGGGCAAGACGGTGCTGGGCCTGGAGGTGGTCCGGCGGCTGAACCAGCCCACGTTGATCTTCACTCCGACCGTCGCCATCCGCGACCAGTGGGTCGATCGTCTCGTCGGCCTGTTCTGCCCGCCGACGGCGAGTGGGCCCGGCGCGCCCGACTGGATATCGAGGGACATTCGTAACCCGCGATTCCTTACAGTCTCGACCTATCAGGGCCTGCACAGCGTCTACTCGGGCCGGACGGAAGAGGAGGAGAGCCAGGAACCACAGCCAGCCAATGAGCAGACCGGGAAAGGCGGATTCCGGTCGGCTGCCAGAGATGCGTTGCTGAAGAAGCTGAGCGGCTTGGGCATTCGCACGCTCGTGCTCGATGAGGCGCACCACCTGAGGAACGAATGGTGGCGATGTCTGATCGATGTGAAGAAGCATCTGGACAAGCCCACGGTCGTGGCCCTGACTGCCACGGCGCCATTCGATGTCTCGCCCTTCGAGTGGGATCGCTACGTCGACCTGTGCGGCCCCATCGATTCGGAGATCACCGTACCCGAGCTGGTGCAGGAGAAGAACCTCTGCCCGCACCAGGACTACGTGTACCTCTCGACGCCGCTGCGGGCCGAGCAGGCCGAACTCCACGAGTTCCGTCGGGAGGTCAACGCCTGCGTCCAAGCCCTCACCGCCAATCAGGCCTTCGTAGAGGCGTTAGAGGGCGACCCGCGCGTCAGCGAGCCCCAGGCGCATATCGAAGAGATTCTGGCCGATCCGGGTTTCTATTCGAGCATTGCGTTCCTTCTTCACCACGTTCGAGGCCGGCCGCCGAGAAAGCTGCTGCGCGTCATCGGTCTGACGGCTCGCGAATGTCCCGGCCTGAAGCTCGAATGGCTGGAGACCCTGCTGACGGGCTGCCTCTACACACACGCCAAGGCCTTCGAAGCACACAAGGGTCTGTTCCAGCAGATCGCGCGCGACCTCAAGCGCATCGGCGCAATCGAGCGGAGGACGGTGAGTCTGCGCAGCACGAGCCGGACCGCGCGATTGCTGACGAGAAGTGCCTCGAAGCTCAAGAGCATCGAAGACATCGTCCGGATCGAAAGCGAATCCCTCGGGTCGGATCTGCGGATGGTCGTTTTGACCGATTTCGTTCGCAGCGACGACTTTCCCAAGGACCTGGCCGACGTCAAGCCTCTCAAGCGGCTGGGCGTCGTGCCGATCTTCGAGCAGATACGTCGCAGCGAAACCCCCGGCGTGCGACTCGGTATCCTCACAGGAACGCTGACCGTCGTCCCCACCGACACGCAGGAATCGCTGAGAACCGTCGCCATCGAACTGGGAATCGATCCGGCTAATCTCGGCTACAGGCCGCTGGCTCATGACGAGCGGTTCTGCGAGGTCACCGTCCGCGGCGCCGACAAGCAGAGGATTGTCGCCCTCATCACGAACCTGTTCCGCCAAGGCGGCGTCACCGTGCTGGTCGGGACGACGTCGCTTCTGGGTGAGGGGTGGGATGCGCCGGCGGTCAACGCGCTGATCCTGGCAAGCTTCGTCGGCTCGTACATGCTCAGCAACCAGATGCGGGGCCGCGCCATCCGAACGGAGGAAGGCAATCCAGCCAAGACCGCCAACATCTGGCACCTCGTCTGCCAGGAGGAAGGCATCGCCGAGCCGGGAGAAGACCTCGACACGCTGATCCGGCGGTTCAAAGCCTTCGTCGGCGTCTCGTTCAAGAGAAGCTCAATCGAAAGCGGCCTGGCCCGGCTCGGACTCGGCTACCCTCCCTGCGATCCGGCGCGCATCGACCACATCAACACGGTGATGATGCAGCAGGCCCGCGATCGCATTGGCCTGCGAACGCAATGGGAGCTGGCGCTCGCCTCCGCCCGCCTTGGGGCCATGCAGGAAGAAGTCATGGCTTCGCCGCTGGCGCTGCCGCGCGACTTTGTCTTTGCCCGGGCAGTCCTTGCGACACTGTGGCAGACCTGCTTCTGGGGTGTGTCGATCGTCTCGGCGCTGATGTCCCGATCCCAAGGGTCATCGGGACTGCGCGTGCTGATGATCCTGCTGGCGGTCGCCTCGGCCCTGGCGGCGATCGCGGCGTTGCCGAAGTTCTTCCAGGCCCTGTGGCTGCTCCTGCGTCACGGGCCGGTCGCCTCCAGCATGAAGCAGGTCGGCAAGGCGCTGCTCAAGGCCCTGGTGCAGGCGAATACCATCGACAGCCGCCACGCCCAGCCCCGGGTGATCGCGCAACGCCGCGACTACGGGTTCGTCACCTGCTCGCTCAAGGGCGGGGCCACGCGAGAGCGGTCGGTCTTCCTCGAAGCCCTCCAGGAACTGCTTGGGCCTATCGACGATCCGCGATATGTTCTCGTGCGAAAGAGCCCACTTGGACCGCTGATGCGGAAGCGCTACCACGCCGTGCCCAAGGTCCTCGCAAAGAACAAGGAATCCGCCGAGCACTTCCGCAGGATGTGGGCCCGCTTCATCGGCCCCTGCGAGCTGGTCTACACGCGAAACCCCGAGGGCCGCCAGTCGCTGCTGAAGGCCCTCGCCCAATCCATATCCGCCGGCCTCCACCCCCGCATCGACCGCACCCGCACCTGGAGGTGAGCTGGATCAATCCGGCTTGCGGTACATATCGAGGATAGTGGGGGTCTTGGCGCGGAAGTACTTGAGCCAGCCGGTGATGAGCATGGCGGCGAGGTCGTGTGGTCCGCTGCCGTATTCCGCGATGGTCTTGCCCCAGTAGAAGCTGATATAGCCGTCGGCGATCTTCCGCGAGCCATCGATGAAGGCGTCCATCTCGTTGACGCTGCAGCTCAGCGGGAACATCTCCTCGATCACCAGGGGCTTGCCGATCTCATAGACCGCCAGCGCGGTCAGGGCCTCGTCGATCTCGCCGGTCTTTGGATAGAAATGCACGCTGGCGAAGTCGAGGTTCTCGCTGACCTGCTTGGAATAGAAGAGCGGCTTGGCCTTCGGCCAGGTCAGCGCCCACGGGATCACGCCGACTGTGACCATGTGCCGGTCATCGTGCTTGCGGATAACGGCGACGAGCCGGTCGACCCACGCTTTGGCCACCTCTTCCCGGCGGCGTCCGGCCAAGTCGAGCGTGATCCGCTGGACGAAATGCTTGCCCGCAAAATCACCCGCCAGCCAGTCGGTCTCGACCTTGTCGCCGCCGGGCAGGATCGGCTCGTTCATCAGGTCGTAGCAGAAAACCGCGTCGCTGCCGGCGCACGTCTTAGCGACCGCCTCCCAGAACCGCGCCTGAACGTCCCATCGCTGCGTCTCGTTCATCGCATCGTACCAGGCGGGCACGTCCTTTTTGTGGTAGCAACCCAGGCCGGTGACGTCGAGATAGAGTCCTGTCCGCTCGGCCAGCTTCACGAGGTCCGCCAGCCGGGACAAAGACGCATTATTAGGCTCCTGCGGCGTGTTCATGAATCGCGCGACCTGCAAGTGAATCCGAACGACGTTGGCGCCGAGCGCCTTGATCTCGCCGAAGTCCTCCACGACGGTGGGCCATTCGTTCTGCCAGTAGTCTTCGAGCAGACGTCCGGCGTCATCGTGATCGTAATTCACACCCCAGGCCACGAAGCGCTCGCCCGATTCGGCGCCGACGAAATGGCTCCCGTCGTCGCTGGGACGAATCCACTCCATCGTTCCGTCGTCCGTCGCCCAGCACATACTCGTCAGAAACACCCAAGCTGCCAGACAGGCAATCGGCATTCTGTAATCGTGTCGCTTTCCGGCCATCGTAGATGCCCTCCAAGACTCCAATCATCGACTGTCGCAATACTTCTTCGGATCGTTCATGAAGTCCCTGTACGTCTGATAGTGCGGGGTCTGTTCGTAGGCAACAGGCTCGATGGGGGTCCGGTCGAAGCTGTAGATGGTCGCACCGGGGCAGGCCAGCAGGATGGGCGAGTGCGTCGCGATGATGAACTGTGCATGTCCGGCGGCTGCCATCCGGCCCAGCAGCTTGAGCAACGCAATCTGCGTCACCGGCGACAGCGCCGTCTCAGGCTCGTCCATCAGATAGAGTCCCTTGATCCCGTAGCGGGCCTTGAAGAACGACATGATCGACTGGCCGTGGGATTGCGTCAGCAGCGATTTGCCTCCGAAGTATTCGAGCTGGCCCGGATCGGACGCGGCCCACTCATCCAGTATGCGGGCGAAATCCTGGAACACCGACGATCCGAAGAACGAGCCGGGCACCCAGCCGTCGGCCCATTCCACCGAGATGCACCGATGGAACTGGTTCTCGTAGGGGTTGTACCGGAAGCGGGTCCGGCCGCGCTCCTGCCAGATGTGGATGCCGGCTTTGCGAGCCATCGCTTCGAGCAGCGTCGATTTGCCGGTGCCGTTCTCGCCGACGAACATCGTCACCGGGCGATCCAACGCAATTTGTCCGGTCCGATGGAAGATGTCGAGATTGAACGGATAGTGCTCACGGGTCGGATACGTATCCGGATGAAAAACGACGCGATTCAGGTGCATCAGGGTACCTCTCGGGCGGTTTCGGGTATTGTCCAAGCGCACGCCCATCATACACGAAACGTCCCCGACTTGGTAGACCTCCGCAGGATAGGCTTGCATCTGTTGGGTCCTGAAGGACCTCAAGGACGTAGAGGACCTAAGTCAGGGCATCGTCAGAAGATGACTCGCACCAGGAGGGCCGGATCGATGCGGAAGGTGGACCCCTTGCCCTCGAAGAAGCCGTGGACGGCGATCAGATGGGCGTTCAGGTCGGACCATCGGACGGTCTGGCCGCAGTCCGTCCGGCGGACCGTGGTGACGGTCTTGCGGAAGCGCGCCTCGTGGGGCCATGGACAGACCATCTGCCCGCGTGCCTCGTCGATCACGGCCTCGCGGGCCTCATCGATCTTGACCCAGGTCCCCAGCCCTTTCCCGGCGGCCTCCGTGATCTCGGTCATTCGGGCGTCGAGTTGCTCCGGCGTGACACCCAGCCGAAACAGCTCGGCGGCATCCGCCTCGATCACATCGATGACGCTGCGCGGATCGCTGCCCATAAAACCGCCGGCCACGAGGGTTGACGACCGGAGAAGCTGCTCCAGCTTCTGCATGTCGGGCGACTGTTTCATCTGCCAAGCTCCATCGGAATCGCCCCCTACGCGAACTTGTCGTAAAAGATGCTCGTCTCGGGCATGCCGAGGGTCGTCAGAACCTTGATGCAGGCGTCGATCATGCCCGGACTACCGCATAAATAGGCCTCGTGTTCTGACGCGTTGGCCAAACCCCTCTGCACGGCCTCGGTCACCAGGCCCGTTTCGCCATCCCAGTCGGGGCTGTCCTGTGTGGAGGCGACGACCGGCACGAAGCGAAAATCGGCCAGCTCCGATTCGAACTGCCGCATCAGATCGGTCAGGCATAGCTCCTTGACCGCGTTGGCCCCGAAGAAGTACACCGCCTTACGCGGGTTGGCGGTGTTCCTCATGTGGTGGAGCATACACTTGATCGGCGCCATTCCCGAGCCCCCGGCGATGAAAACGATCGGAGATGGGGACTCCGAAAGCCGAAAATCCCCATAAGGACCGTTGAATCGCATCTCGTCGCCTTCCTTGAGGTGCTCGAAGCAGTACGTCGTGCAGATCCCGCCGGGCACGAGCCGGATGATCAGGTCGAGGATCCCTTCCTCGGCCGGGTCGGACGCGATCGAGTAGGCGCGGTAGACCTCGCTGCGGCTCTTGCCGTACGGAGGCGTTCGCAACTGCACGTACTGGCCGGGAATGTAGTCGATGGTGGCCGGACCGGTCAGCTCCAGCCGGAACAGCTTCATGTCGTGCGTCAAGTCGACGATCTTCGCGCAGCGACAGGCGTATTCCCGGATGGCCAGCAGTTCCTTGGGGATCTCAATTCGCAGGTCGCCGCGGACCTTGACCTGACAAGCCAGCCGGATACTCGACTCCCGTTCTTCTTTGTCCAGATAGGGTTCTTCGGTGGGCAGGATCGGGCCGGCTCCTTCGAGCACCTTGACCTTGCACAGCCCGCACGTGGCCCGGCCGCCGCAGGCGCTGGGGATGAACAGCTTCTCGGCCGTCAGGAGTCCGAGCAGATCCTTGCCTCCCTGGACCGTGAGCTCCTTCTCGTCGTTGACCGTTATCGTGCACGGACCGTAGTTGGCCAGGTAGTATTCCGCAACGACCAGGACAGCCGCCAAAGCCCCTGCGATGAGGCTGACAACAAGAACCGCGATCAGTGTGGACGCTATCATTGGCCTCCCGCACCACAAACCATACCAAAAATCAAGAAGCAGACATCAAAATAGCGGAATCCCGATGGCCATCGGGGTGAGTACGGGCGAATCATTATTCGCCCCTACCTTTGCTTTCACCTTCCCTGGAGCACGCCGGTGAATCCGATGAACGCCAGCGCCATCAGGCCGGCGATGATCAGCGTGATCCCCGGCCCCTGCAATCCGGCCGGAATCCGCTCGTTGGCCAGCTTCTGGCGGATGCCGGCCATCGCCATGATCGCCAGGAACCAGCCGACGCCGCTGCCCAGGC
>CAZOFX010000091.1:0-22774 GCA_964579055.1 uncultured Pirellulales bacterium | reverse complement strand
CCTACAACGGTTTAGCAAACCGTCGCCTTAAGCCGCTCGGCCACCTCTCCAAACCGTCAATGACTTCAGTGTACTCGGCCTGTTTGCCCTCTGCAAGCAGATAAATCACGGTTTTGAGATTTTGGCCGGCGGGGAAAAGCCACCCAGCCTGATCCCTCCTTCCTCTTCCGGCGGACGCCCTGCCGCCAACGGGCCGCTCGTATGTCCAGTTCCTTCGGAGGCCCACGCCGGGCAAATTACGTGTTTTCCACAATTGACCGGACAACTGCCCCTCGGCTATGGTGTCCCCCGTCGATTTGGAGACCTGTGATCCATCGCCTCCAGGTTCGTGTAGGGGGTGGGGGGAGGATCCGGCGGAGATTACCGATTCGCACATGGATTGCGCAGCGTCCCTGGGATGCGCGGTCGGGCATGATGGGAAGGCGAGCCTCCTCGCCGTGACAGGTTACTGATTGTCGGCAACAGAGGCTCTAAGAGCCGTTTCATCTTTAGGGTTGCGGGTCCGTCTCCCCGCAGCCCTTTTTTGTCGCGGTTTCCGAACGCACCTGTCCCCATCCGCCACGTAACATTCACTCCAGACGGACGGAAATACGTAGTTGCCACAATTGACAACGAGACGGTGTCACTCGACAATAGCTCCCAATCTGCGGGTGCAAACCGACTCTTTTTGAGCAGTTTTCAATGGACTGAAATCGAGGCACCTCGCAGTGGGGAGACAAGGGTGATGAAGAGAAGTGCTTTACCATCCTTCCGTCTCCCTTTTTGTTGGTCCGAGAGACTTCTGTTGGCGGCGTCTGTCTCGATGCGGCGCCACCATAGTCGATGCGCGGACTCAGGGCAAAGATAGGACCAGGTGAGGGAACGCTAAAGCACGCGCCGGGCGCGCAGCCATGCCATTGACAGCAGTCCAACGGAGACAAGCGTGAGAGTCCCGGAGACAGGGACCACACGAGGCCCAGCCGTCATGACATGATAGATGTCGGTGTTGTCCATCACGCCGGTGACCCATTGGCTGCCGCTGCCCCACGCGTAGAGGGGAACGTTCGCGCCGGTGTGCCCTGCGCTTGTCCAGGCGACGTCCGGATACCGGCCGATTCCCATGTCGGCCAGGACCTCCAGCCCGCCCGTCTCGTGGTCGGCCGTTACGAGAATCAGCGTATCCAGCAGCGCCGACCTGCGAATCCAATCCGCCGCCGTCTGGACGGCTCGCGAGAACTCCAGCGTCTCGGCGACGGTCCTTTCGAGATTGTGGGCATGGGCGGCATGGTCGATCCGCCCGCCTTCCACCATGAGGAAGAAACCCTGGGGATCGTTGTCCAGAATATCCAGGGCAGCAGCGGTCATCTCCGACAGATGCGGTTCCATCGTCGCCGGACTTCGGTCGGATTCGTATGTCATGTTGCCGGCGGCAAACTGACCTGAGACGAAGTCAACATGATCGGTGTCCAAAGCCTGGAGCTGCGCTGCATCCTTGACGACGCGGTAACCTGCGGCGGCTGCGTCCGACTCGGAGACGTACAGACTGCCGCCGAACAGAACGTTCGGCCGGGTTTGCCTCAAATAGTCTTGGGCGATCTGGTTGTAGTTCGCCCTGGATGCCTCATGTGCCGCGAATGCAGCGGGCGTGGCATGACTGATATATGTGGTCGTCACCAGGCCTGTGGCCTTGCCTGCGGCGGCAGCCTGTTCGAGAACAGTCGGTAGTTCACGTCCATCGCCCGGGCGGGCGACGCTGATCACGCCATTGTTGACCTTGCGACCGGTCGCCATCGCGGTCGCCGCGGCAGCCGAACCGGTTATCGATGAGTCGGCCGAGAATGTGATGACCTGAGCCTGATGGGGAAAGGTCTCGAACGAAAGCGTGCCCGACGCCCCATTGGCGTAAAGGCCCGCCGCCGCAACCTGGCCGTAACCCATCCCATCGCCAATGAACAGGATGACGTTGGTGGGCATTGCATCGCCGAGCCGCGCGCACAGCAGGCCCACAACGAAGGTCCACCAAGCGAAATGCCGGATACGTGTTCCATCCTTGGACATCTTCACCCCCTGTGATGCCGGTGTTGGCACTACGCCTGACAGGACTCGAACCTGTGACCTTCGGTTCCGTAGACCGACGCTCTATCCAATTGAGCTACAGGCGCAATACGTCTTAAGCAAAGGCACTATAGCGTCTTGCGAGCGGAGCTGTCAAGGCCCTGGGGGAAAAATCGCAGAAAACGCCCCCGCCGGACGTTAACGGCGTTCCATCCCCTCTCGCTGGCGTGCGGCCCGATACCAGTCGATCGTCTCCCTGAGACCGACATCCAGTGGTGTCCTGGCCTCGAAACCGAAGCGCTCTCTGGCCTTGGTTACATCCAGGCATCGCCTGGGCTGGCCGTCCGGCTTGGATGGGTCCCAACGAATCTCGCCCTGGAAGCCTGTCAACTCGGCAATCTTGCCGGCAAGGTCTTTGATCGTGATCTCGGATCCGGCGCCAATATTGACCGGCTCCGGCCCGTCGTAATGCTCGGTCGCCAGGAGAATGCCCTCGGCAGCGTCGGCGACATAGAGGAACTCCCGCGATGCCAAGCCCGTTCCCCAGCAGGTGATATGATCGGCGCCGGCTTCGATAGCATCGACGCACTTCTTGATCAACGCGGGAATGACGTGGCTGCTCGCCGAATCGAAGTTGTCTCCCGGCCCATACAGATTCACCGGCAACAGGAAGATCGAATGGAAGCCATACTGCTGGCGATACGCCTGTGACTGCACCAGCAGCATCTTCTTCGCCAGGCCGTACGGCGCGTTCGTCTCCTCCGGATAGCCCGCCCACAGGTCCTCCTCTTTGAACGGCACCTGTGCGAATTTCGGATACGCGCAGACGGTCCCGATGGCGACGAACTTCTCTATGTCATGCAGGCGGGCCTGTTCGATGAGCGGGACCCCCATCATCAGGTTCCGGTAGAAGAACTCTCCCGGGCGGTCCCGGTTGGCTCCGATCCCGCCCACCACGGCAGCCAGATGGATCACCACATCGGGACGCATCGTCTCGTACATCCGCACGATATCTTCCTGCCGGACGAGATCGTATTGCTCGATCCGCGGAATCTCGATCCGCCGACAACCACGCCGCTGGAGTCCTTCCGTCACGTACCTGCCCAGAAAACCGGCGCCGCCGGTGACAACGATACACCTCCTGGCAAAGTAATCGCTCATGCCTGCAATGACTCCCTGCTGTCGTTGATGCGCCTTCCAACAACCTGTTCGCGTCGGGCCAGTTCCATATCCGCGTCCACCATCATGCGCGCCAGCTCATGCAGCCCAACGCGGGGCTCCCAGTTCAGCCGCTTCCTGGCCTTGCTGGCGTCGCCCTGGAGCAAATCCACTTCGCTGGGCCGGAAGTAACGCGGGTCGATCTGCACGTACTGACGCCAGTCGAGATCGAGACAGCCAAAGACCTCGTCGAGGAACTCCCGGACCGCATGTGTGCGGCCCGTGGCGATAACGTAGTCATCCGGCTGGTCCTGCTGGAGCATCAGCCACATGGCTTCGACATAGTCTCCGGCGAAGCCCCAGTCCCGTTTGGCGTCGAGGTTCCCCAGATAGAGCTTCTGCTGCAAGCCGCACTTGATGCGTGTGGCGGCGCGCGTGATCTTGCGGGTCACGAAGGTCTCGCCGCGCCGGGGCGATTCGTGGTTGAAGAGAATCCCGTTGCAGGCAAACAGGCCGTAAGCTTCGCGGTAGTTGACCGTCTGCCAGAAACCGTACACCTTGGCGCAGGCATATGGACTTCGCGGATGGAACGGCGTTCTCTCCGTCTGCGGCGTCTCGACCACCCGGCCGTACATCTCGCTGCTGGAGGCCTGGTAGAACCGCACGGGCAGACCGCACGATCGAACGGCCTCCAGAAGCCGCAACGTGCCCAAACCAACGACATTCACGCTGTAGATCGGCTGGTCGAAGCTGACTCGAACGTGGCTCTGCGCCGCCAGGTTATACACCTCGTCCGGCTTGATCTCGCCGATCAGCGCGGCCAGGTTGCTGCCGTCGGTCATGTCGCCGTACACTAACCGCAGCCGGGGCTGCTCGTGCGGGTCCTGGTACAGGTGGTCGATCCGTCCGGTGTTGAAAGAGGAACTTCGCCGGATCAGACCCCAGATCTCATACCCTTTGGCCAGGAGGAATTCCACCAGGTAGGACCCATCCTGGCCCGTGATCCCGGTAATGAACGCCTTCCGCATGCTTGCCTCCGTCAACTCCGTCGCCCGCATCGCGCCACGCCGCACCGTATCAGCAGCAACCTCAGGTGTCTCGACCGATCAGAGGCTAGCGCGCCGGGCCTGTTCTGTCAACTGCCACGCGCCGACCGTGTCGGCCTCACGCCACACCCACTTCTCGATGCGCGGAGAATATCCTTCCAGCCAGGACACCGCAAGTCTTTCTCTCACAAAGGCTTGCATTAGGTCCGAAAATATTACGCAGGATTTGCTAAAATCGCGTTACGCACAGTGCCCGATGCGGCACTTATGGGTGAACACAACGGAAAACACGATGCTGGTCGGACTAAGGAGGTGGCAAAAATGGCAGGCGGCAGAACGAAGGAAATCGACTCTTCGACACGCGGTTTTGACGGCATCGGCATAGCCGCCCGACGTCGAGGTCGGCTCTCCGTTCGCCCTGCTCCCATCGGACCCAGAAAGGCTCTCACGGCCTCTAACTTTAACCCAGGTGAACCCAGGTCAGGTCGAAAGCGAAAAACCACATCATACCCGCTATCGCTTCTCTTACGGTAGCAGCTCTCTATCACCTGCCTCCACCAATCAAGCCCCGTCTCGCACGGGACGGGGCTTGATCCTGGTGGTCCGGCCCATCGATTCCTGCACCATTCGTCCTCCACCTGTCATGTCTGTCTCTTTTCCGATTGCCTGTCCGCAGATACACCCTACAATATCCATCATGCACTGGCCCGCTGTCTTCTGTGAAAGGAATGAACATGAGGTCGCTGACCCTGGGTACTCTGGCTGTCACGTTGGTGGTGCTGTGCGGCTGCGGCGGAGTCTACTACAACACGATGGAGAAGCTCGGCTACGCCAAGCGAGACATGCTGGTCGATCGCGTCCAGGAGGCGAGGGACGCACAGGAAGAGGCCAAACAGCAGTTCCAGTCCGCGCTGGAGCAATTCACCGCCGTCACCAACTTCCAGGGCGGTGATCTTGAGAAGATGTACAACAAGCTCAAGGGCGAGTTGGATCGCAGTGAATCCAAGGCGCAGGCCGTCACGAAGCGGATCAACGATGTCGAGAGCGTCGGCGAGGCCTTGTTCAAGGAGTGGGAATCCGAGCTCGACCAGTACTCCAGCCCCGACCTGCGGCGTCTGAGCGAGGACAAGCTCCGGCAGACGCGGTTACGCTACGCGCGAGTGGTGGCGGCCATGCGCAGCGCCGAACTGAAGATTGACCCGGTCCTTACGGCATTCCGCGATCAGGTCCTGTTTCTCAAACACAACCTCAACGCCCAGGCGCTCGCGTCGCTCCAGAACGAGCTGATTTCGATCGAAACAAACGTCGCCGGCCTCATTCGGGAGATGGAAGCGTCCATCGCCGAGGCCAACGCCTTCATCGAGGCAATGAACCGCGACGAGAAATAAGCGCAAGACCGTTTCCGAAAACGCCAACCTCCATCGACGTCGCCTTCTCAGCACGCGATGGGTCCGGTTCAGTTGGCCGTCTGCGCTTCCACCTCGATCTCGATGGTGATCTGCGGCGGAATCTCCAGGCAGACCGCCAGGCCCTGGCCCGGCGCCGCCAGGAAGTTGCTGACCACGTACTCGAAGGCATGCGCCGTTTCGGAGGCAGGCACCTTCGCCTGGATCAAACGGACCGCATGGGGCGGAACCGTCACGGATTTCGGGCCGAACTTCCCGGTTCGCTCCATCTCGAGGGGCACATCCGAATTGTTCCGCAGCGCGAAACGTACGTTGCCATCCTGCGCGTACTCGATGTCCGTGACGGTCGTGGCGGCATGGAAGATCGCCTGGAGATACTCGGGCCTGCCGATCAGCTGGTTCTGATACCAGACCGTGGTGCGTCCGGCCACGAGGGCCTCCTTCAGCGCCGGCAGCGTCTTGTCCCGCGCGAACACCAGCGTCATCGAGCGATGCCTGTCCGGCGTCGTTCTCTCCAGCATCGAGGGCGAATGGATGTCGGTGTTCCCCATGAACGTCAGGTTCTTGTCGAGCGCCCATCGGTGCACGTCGGGGTAATAGTCGTCGCCGTTGACGACCTCGATTCCCCGCATGTACTTCTTCTCATAGAGCGTGGTATGGATGTCGAACCAGCCCTTCTTGTCCGGAATCCAATCCGGATGATTCCACCAGATGAACGCACCCTGCTTGTCGGCGGCCGCCATACAATCCAGCAGGTCCTTCGTATCGAGCGGAGCGATGTCGTCCAGGAAGATGGCATTGAAGTGTCCGGGTGGCGTGTCTCGCGTAATCTCCGTGCCGCGAACCAGCAGGATACCGAGGGACTTGGCGCGAGGCAGCGCAATTTCGTATGGCCGATTATGGTTCGTGGGAATGTCCTGCTTGTGCGGCTGATACTCGATATGATCCGTGATCGAAATCGCATCGAGACCCTCGCGCCAGGCCTCGTCGACACGCACGGTAGGCCAGACCGCGGCGTCCGAGAAGACCGTATGCATGTGGAGATCGCATTTCAGGGTCCTGTATCCCATGATGTCCGGGAATTGAATCTCCTGGCGGGTCTGCGCCGGCAGCGCCGGTGTCGTCAGCAGAATCACGAGCATAGCCAATCTCATCAGCCTGGATCGCAGAACGTGTCTCATCGAATACCCCTTTCCTTCCATCTGCACATAGCATGAAAACCGGTCACTCACTGCGGACCTCCGTGAGACTGTAGGATAGCAGTTCGGCCGCCTCTTCGCAACCGTGGTCCGTGATCCGCGTGTTTTTGGCCATGTCCCATCTTGACCACCCTTGAGAATCCCGTTATCGTCACACGTGCGGCTTGCGCCGACCCTGAGGCGGCAGTCCGTCACTGGACCGGACGGGAAGGGCTGCCCGCCGCAGAGTCTATTGGGAGGCGGTGGTATCATGGATGAGACCGATTCGCTGTTTGTCACCATCGACAAGGTCATCCGGCTGTCGCGACTCAAGGAACTCGAATTCATCATGAGCAGCGACCAGACCGAACGGGTCCGTGAGATCCGTGCGGCTCTGCGACGCCTGGAGCCGGGGGCATATCTCATCGGAACCGGGCCGTCCACCGTCGGTATCATCGCCCTGGACGACCAGGAGATCGTGCTGGGCCGGCCCCCAACCGTTCTCGAACCTCCGTCCGCATCGGCGCCCGATTACTGGGCCACCGACACGCTGTACTTCGTGCCCCGAGAGGTCTCGCGGAAACACGCCAGGATAGCGCTGCGGGCGGTCAACGGCGGCTCCCGCCACATCCTGCTCGACCTGCACAGCACATGCGGGACCTTCGTTAATGACCGGCAGGTGGACCCCAATAGCTCCGGGATCGTCCTGAAACACGGCGATGTCATCAGCCTCGGCCCTTCACACACCAGCACGTACGTCTACTACGAGGCGACCCGGTCCGCAAATGGCGAGCCGCCATAGGTCGTTCACGCGCCGGCGTCCATTTTCTGACGCCACCGACGCTGCGCAGCATCTGCATCGCCGATATGCTCCTCGTGTGTCCGCAGCTCGAACTCCTTAAGGATGTCTGCCACCCGGACATCGGGGGACAGACTTTCGATGATCGTCCATTCCTCCTCGTGAAACGTGCGAATGGAGACCTTGCGGCCGAACTTGGCCTGGATCTCGGCAAACCGCCGGCAGAACGGCCAGGAGTGCAGAAACGCCTTCTCCAGATTCACCGACGCGCATACCCAATCGGCATACTGCCCCGTACCGGCAATGGCCCGACCGTCGATATCACAAATCTTGGTCGTGCCCTTCCACGTGCTCGATACGACGCAATACTTGTTCTCCCAGGCCTTCGTGTTGACCATCGAGCCGCCGCCAAAAGCCGAGGGCCAGAACACCAGCTCGGCGCCTGCTTCCCGCAGCTTTCGCCATCCGTCAGACCATTCGATGTCGAAACAGATCTGCGCCCCGAGCACGCCGATATCGGTCTTGAACACGGCCGGCTGGGCCGCACCCGGGGCGATGCCGCTGTCCATCTCGCCCACCGTAGGGTGCATCTTCTGGTATTGGCCCACGTACTGGCCGTGGCGGTCGATGAAGACCGCGGCGTTGTAGTACCGGCCGTCTGCCACCGTGTGGATCGGGCAGACTACGTGGCACTTGTGCTTCTCGGCAAACTGTGCGAATGGACGCGAGAACGGTCCGATCGGCTCTTCCGACGATTCAGCCAGCGACGGCTCGGGGCCGGTCAGATTCGCAAAGGGGAACACCTCGGGCAGGCACACGATGTCGGGCTCGAACGGCACCACCTCTTCCATCCGGGCCAGCACCTTCTTCGTCATCTCCTGCGGGTCCTTCGCCCGCAGCCCGTTGAGCGAGAGGCTCGCGATCCAGACCTCCCGGGGCAGGCGCTGCGCTCTGGGCGTGCCTCCCATCGGTCCCGATGCGGCCTGCACACGACCAGCCGCCAATCCCAAGCCCAGACCGACCGATGCCCTCTCGATGAAACGCCGCCGTGTCAGTCCACCTGCATCCACGCTCATTGCCGCTCTCCTTCTATCGCAAGAAATCCGGAAGGTACTCGTTCGTGCCGCCGGCCTCGTCAATCCGGCCCCGGTGTTCCCGTCGTGATTCGTCGCGTCCCTCGCGAAGGACCCGGTAAGAGCCACTGAGGATACGGTCTTCTTTGCCTGCGCCCGCGAAGACGCGGATGGCGCTGTGTTGGAGCAAGCTTCTGCTTTTGACGTTGATGCCTCGGCAGCGCATCTGGCAGAGGCCGCACCCGACACACCGATCCTCCCGCACCACCGGAGCGAGATACCCACTGTCTTCGCGAGGCTCGCCCTTCTCATCTACCTGGCCACCAACGCGGCCAAACTCGATCGCATTGTACCCAGCCATACGGCATTCATCCACGCACAGTTGGCACGCCTCTCGACCGGCGTGCGGCAAGCATGTGATCCGATCCACCTCGGCCAGCCCGATCCGCGCCGCCCGCTTCTCCTCGAGGTCCAGGGCCCTTATGGCTCCGGTCGGACAGACTTGTCCGCAGTTGTTGCAGCTCGGTTCGCAACCCGACCAGTCCGGCACGACCTCGGGCGTCCACAGACCGTTGAATCCGTATTCGACTCCGGCCGGCTGGAGCACATTGTTGGGACAGACCTTGATGCACTGGCCACAGCGGACGCAAAGCTGGAGGAATTCGTCCTCCGGCACACTGCCCGGCGGACGAATTGGAACCTCGGCGCTCGCGTGAGCTCCTCCGGCCGCCAAAGACGCGCCAAGGCCCGCCACGGCAGCGCCGCCGAGTCCGGCAAGGACGCATCGACGGGAACGAACCGCCTGGTCCCCAGCTCGATCCGCGTTCGCGCCGACGTTCCTGCACCTCCATCGCCATGTGAACTCAATCGCCCCTGCAGGACAAACCCCGGCACAGGTCCGACAGGACGTGCAGCTCAGTGGCCGGGTGGTGAAATCGTGATTGATCGCCGCGAAGGAGCAGGCCGTGACACAGCGTCCGCACTTCACACACGCACGGGTCACTCGGCGTTCGGTCAACCGCAGCAGAGCACACAGAGAAAGGAACGCGCCCGTCGGACACAGATGGTTGCACCAGAACCGACGACCCAGAAGCCCCAGGCAGAACACCGGCACCAGCAGGGCAATCGAAATCACGTGGCCGACATTCGCCGGTGGGACAAGGTACCAGCCTTTCGCCAGCCCCAACTGGACGGGGGCGGCAATGAAGAGCATCGCCCGGGTCAGGACGGGGATCGCCGCGACAAAGCCCGACAACAGCACGCCCGCCCCGGCAGCGATCAGCACAACGGCCAGCAGGTAGTATCTCACGCCGCTCCACCATCCCCGTTGCCTGAAGGCAATCGGCCTGCCGGCCCTGCCGATGAGCCAATCGAAGACATCGAGCAGGGTTCCCAGTGGGCAGATGAATCCGCAGAAGGCCCGAGGTACCAGCAGACCGACAAGAATCACACCGGCGGCAACCGCCAGGGACCACACGAACATTCTCCCGGCGACAGCCGCCGAGACGCTGACCAAAGGATCGAGAATCAGGAACAACTCCGCGTTTACAGCCTCCCTGGCGGCGAACGTCTGGGCGTACTCTCGGGCCCCATACGGCCAGCACACCCAGAAGAACAGGGCCGTGAAGATGAGCAGACAGACGCTCTGCACCAGTCGGCGCCCGGGCGAAGCCGACCACGTCGGCCCCAGCCGTCCGAGGGTCCGCGCCAGGTGCCCGCGCAAACCCCTGTGCGTCCGCGGAAAATCTCTGTGCATCAGTCGCCCCACTACCGCCCCACCGCCTTCATACCTCCGGCGAGCGCCTTGGCCGTGGCATTGATGATGGCCTCCGAGGTCATCGTCGCCCCCGTGACAGCATCGACGCCCCTGACACCCTGCTTTGCAATGATCTGATTCGGCGTGTCGGTCAAAGCCGAGTAGAACTGCTTCTCCTGGTGGCTCGTGACGCGAACCGACTGAATTCGGCCACCCTCGACCGTGACTTCCACATGCAAAGGCCCGGCGTAGGCGATGCTGCTGGCGGTATACGTGCCGTCGGCGACGCGCGCCACGTCCAGAGCATCGAACAGCCGAATCGCCTCGATGCTGCCCAGCGCCCGTTCCTTCCCCTTGGCGACGTCGCCTTCGCGACCCCGGGCGTCTCTTCCGTCGTACGACCTGCGGTAGTACGCCAGCGCCTCCTCGTAACGGCCGGCCAGGCGACAGGCGTCACCGGCCGCCCGGTACGCGACCGTGGGCATGCCGGCCGCCGCCTTCCGCTCCGCGAGCTTCAAAGCCTTGTCGATCTGTCCCATGTCCGCCCACAGCTTGATCAAAGCACCATGGCGTGTGTAGTCCGATCGCACTTGTGAAAGCGTCTCGACTGCCATCTCCCGACAGCCCAGCTTCCAGTAGCAGTGCGCCAGGTCAATCGGATCGACGTACTGGCCGTACTTGGCGCTGATCCGCCACCAGAACACCGCCCGGGCCCAGTCCTCCAACAGATCATGGAACATCCGGCCGAGCGTCTCTGTCGAGCGTGCGAGCTTGGCCCGGTTGTCCTTGTGGCGGATCATCAGGTGGTTCACCAGTTTGATCCCCTCCTTCCATCGCCCGGGATTTGGGTTGACCACGTCCCAGATGTATTGCCCCACGTTCTTGTTCGCGTCCCAAGGACCCTCGGCCTGCAAGGGCCAGTCCAGGTCCAGCGTCGGGGGATACGTCAGCTCGGTCGAGTCCCACCAGTCCGGCGCTTCGCTGCCGACTTTCCGGATCAGCTCCTCGACGTCGGCACGCGTCCGAGTCACTGTCTCGCTGGGAATCGCATCCTGCCCTGGACAGATGCCGGCAAGCGAAAGGGCCGCAAGGAGCAACATCGCACGGGATCCCTCCCACCTCCTGCGTCCCCGCCTGTGCGACCGGTCCACATCACCGCAAACGCCGTCACTTTGTTGCTTCATTCGTCTGCTTCCGTGTCTTACCTTGATGATGGGCTGCCTGCCCTGTCACACAATGTCAGGCTATTGGCCGCCAATCGAGATCAGGTGGGAAAACGTTCGCAGAATCAACCGGCCGTCGGCCACGGCCGGCGTCGCGTGGCTCTTCTCGCCCAATGCATTGACCCCCAGCAGCTTGTACTCCGGCCCGGCCATGAGCACGACAACGTCGCCGTCAACCGTCAGGGCATACAGGTTCCCGTTGACGCATATAGGCGAGCCGAAGAACCGCCCGGCGGGCTTCTCGCTCCACACCACCTGCCCCGTGTCGCTTTTCAGGCAAGACACGACGCCGCTGTCGTGGAATGCGAACAGCATCCCTTTGTAGGCTACGGATGTGGGGACATAGGGCACCACCCGACTGTCCAGACTGTACACTTCGGCGGCTCGGTACGACGACCCCTCGCGAGTCGGCCGAACCGCCGCCAGTCGCAGACCTCGCCCGCCTTCTCCGCACGTTCCGATCACCAGGTCGCCTGCAACGACAGGCGAACCCACCACGCGGGCAGGCAGTGCGGAGGCAATCTGCCACAACAGATCCCCCGTCTGCGGATCGACGCCTGCGATGCCGTGGGCGTTGCTCGCGAAGACAAGCTGCAACCGGCCCTCGGAATCCTCATACGTGCAAGGCGTCGAGTACGATGCGTTGACAACTCCGGGCTCTTCACAGCGCCATTTCACCTCGCCCGTACGCCGGTCGATGGCCAGCCATTGACTTGTGCCACCGTCATTGTTTGCTTCCTGCTCGTGAGACACGATCACATAGGGACCGCACACAATGGGCGAGCTGCCCTGGCCATGCCGCGTGTGAACTGGCGCCAGCGGCACGGTCCACACGTGCCCGCCCTCGTGTGTCAGAGCCAACAGCACTGTCTGCCGGTCATCGGGCCAGAGGACATAGACATGTTCGCCGTCCACCGCCGGCGTCGGCCCGGCGTAGCTGTTCAGGCTGTTCAGGGGGTATTTCCTGAGGTCTTGCTCAGCTCGCCACCGTTCCGCACCATCGGCGCTATCGATGCAGAGCACCATGCCTCGCCCTGCCTTCTGGTCTGCGCATGTGACGAACAGCTTGCCATCCCAAGCCACAGGAGACGAGTGCCCCGTGCCGGGCAGCTCGACCCTCCAGTTGTAGTCCTGCTCGGACCACTTCGTCGGAACGGTCCGGGCATCGCTGATCCCCTGGCCGTTCGGACCGCGAAAGCGAGGCCAGTTGTCCGCTGTCGCAATCGAGGTAAGGAAGACCCCGCACAGCGTCACGAGCCACGCCGGCCCCTGTTGCCCTATCCAGATGCTGTCTTTCGCCATTGGCCACCCCCTGCCGCGTCCTCAGGTTTCCTCCGCTGTGGTAATTTGATCTGCCATAGTATCGTCTTTGGCCGCATTTTCAAGGGCGATCCTCAGACGACAGACAGATGCTCTTTCCGGCGGGCTCAGGTGAGAGACTCTGGAATGCCGACATCTTCTCAGAGATCAGAGGCGTCGGACCAGGCCGACGACGACCCCTTCGATGTGGCAGTTGTTCGTGTAGATCGGCTGGTAGTTCGCGTTGGCCGGCTGGAGGCGAACGCAGTGGCTCTCCTTGTAGAGCCGTTTCAACGTCGCCTCGCCGTCATCGACCAGGGCCACGACCAGGTCGCCGTTGTCGGCCACGTTCGCGCGTCGGCAGATCACGTAGTCGCCCGGCTCGATATTCTCCTCGATCATGCTGTCGCCGGAGACCTCCAGGGCGAACAGATCTTCTCCGAGTCCGAAGCAGGTCTCCAACGAGATCGATTCGGTATTCTCGATGGCTTCTCGCGGCAGCCCCGCCGCGATCCGGCCCACGAGAGGAATCCCCGACGTCCGCTCGGCGTTTTCGCACGGCTCGGCGCCGTCGAGGCGGTCAAGCAGGGCGTGCCCGCTGGAAGTCAACTTCAAAGAGCGTGCCCTGCCCGGCGAGGTCGCGAGCAATCCCTTTCTTTGCAGTTCGCCGAGGTGCTCGAACACGGTGCTTCGGCTGATGCGCATCCGCGACGCCAGTTCGGCGATCGTCGGGGAATAGCGTTGACTGTCGCAGAAAGAGCCGATGAGTCGGAGCACTTCGACCTGGCGGGGTGTCAGCCCGTCGATGGGTTCTGCGTATCGCACCTGCATCCTTGCGTTCCTCCTGGCCCGCGTGCATCCCACGGGCCGCCTGCATCATTCCATCGGCGGGCGGGCTGCACCGCACCCCCGATACAACACCCATGATCTCCGCCAGACATGAGAGCACCTTGGTCAGCGCTCCGGCCGAAGGATCGGGAAACTCCATGTCCGAGGGAGGCCAGGTCGAGAAATACTCGCCGCCCGTCCCGAACTTGCACACCGGGTCAATCCTGCCGTTCCTGTAAGCGTCCATCCGTGAATCCTCACAAACACGTGATTTCGTTCCGGTTTGTTCTTCGTCATGTTCTATCGACCATGCCGCCCGAAAAACCCAAACAAAAACCGAACAAAAACCGCACATCCCCCGAACTTTCTGCTTCTCCCCCACCGGCCCTGTTCCAGCCCACACAATATGGGACCGAGCAAATGAGCATAGAAGCAATTATTCAAACTGAATGGCGTGCTCTGGAATTGTCGGTGCCAAGCCCCCCTGGTAGCATGGCGTCGGTCAGACGATAACGTCATGAAGAGGAGTCCAGGATGGAAGCAAAGACCGGCAATGCCACAAGAAGGGCTTCAGAGCATCTTTCAACTCTGGGCAGGATCGCCCTCTGCGGTCTGGTGCTGTGTTCAACCTCATGCCGGAAGCAGCCCAAAGCTCCTCCCGCCAGCACGCCATCCCCGCCCGATCTGAGCCAGTGCACACGGATTGAGGTTCGGATCGAGCCGTCGACATTCGAGGCACTTCTGGACCCCTATCCCGACGTGCGCAATGTTCTGAGCGAGGAAGAGCTGCGCTACGTCGAGTCACTGAAAACCCTCGTCATCGACGATCCGAAGTATATCCAGGCCCTCGCACAAGACGTTGCGTCAGTACCCTACAGAGGACCACTCAGGGGCTCTACCGGTAGCAAACCCGTGTATCATGTTTCCGGCTGGCGCAACGAAGAATGCCTGACCTCTTTCGTAGTCAGGGGACCAGGACTCCAGGCGGAGGGCCAACTTTTCGGAAAGAACTACAGCGTCTCCGCGACGCCACAGCTTGTACCCTTTCAGCGCCGCTTGGCCTGCGCAGAGAATCTGCCGTGGTTGGCGAAGCACGTTCTGGCCAGGCATGCCGAAATGTACAAGACATACCCGACAGCTTCTGAGTGGTGCGATCTCGTTCTCGCGCAAGGACGAAACGCCAGACAAGCACTCGTTTGTCCCAGTGCGGGTGACGGCAGGTGCCACTACGCGATGAACCCGTACTGCGAGCCGAATTCGCCAGCGGACACGGTGTTGCTGTTCGAGACGAAGGCGGGATGGAACCAGCACGGCGGGCCGGAGTTGTTCACCTTCGACAACCACGACCCCAAGGGCGGCTGTATCCTGCTTAACGACGGCACCGTGAGCTTCGTCCGCACCGAAGAAGAACTCCACGCACTCCGCTGGCAGTAAACCGGTCTCATACAGGCATAGACAAAGGGCAGGACAGCGCCGCGCTGCCCTGCCCCTTTTGAGTCTCCTGTTTGCGCGCCTTGAGGCGTCTGCCCTCGACGACTGGACGAGGTCTCTGCAACGACTCAGAACGGCTTGTGGACCGGGGACCTTCTGCCGGCCAGCCAGGCGATTTCGCCGGCCGACAATGCCTCACTGTAGATTCGCACGTCGTCGACGGAGCCGGCCCAGAACTCGATCTGGTCGCTGACCTGGCGGCCGATATGGGCGCGGCTCGGGACCAGGTTCCAGTCCTTGGCCGCCGAGGCGGCCTCGACGCCGTCGGCGTACAATCTCGCCATCGTGCCGTCGTAGGTCAGTCCGATGTGGTGCCACTCGTTCGTGTCCCAGAAGCCGGGGCTCATCACGTCGTCGCCGTGGCCTCCGCCGTAGAGGTCGGGGCCATAGAGACCGATGAACATGGCCTGGCTCGTCGTCCCGGTGCCATAGGCGGCAATCCACCGCCAGCCGATGGCGATGGAGCCGGTCTTACCCCAGCCGGTCATGGAGCGCGGCTCCCGGCCGGAAGGCCACCCCGCCGGAGTGCCGAAATCGACGTAATCCTCATCGCCTCGCAGCAGAAGGGCTTGGCCCTCCACGCCGGTGACGTAGGTCGGCGCTCCGATGATCGTACCGTTGTAGCCATGGCCCGAGCTGTCGTTGACACTGCCGTCCAGGGCGTAGCGAGCCATCAGGTTCGTGTCGCCGGGCTCGACGGGCGTGATGCGTTCGACTGCCTGCGGGTACAGCCGGATGTCATCGATGAGCACAAGTCCGGCCGCGCCGGCGCCGTTGACACCGATCGCCAATTCACTGACGCTGCGCAGGTTTGTGCCAACCGTCGAGAGATCGATGTTCCACGCCTGCCAGATGGCTTTGCCGATGTCGGTGGCGTCTCCGTCGTGGGCAACCTTCGTGTCGCCGATCTTCACATAGAGTTGGCCCGTGTTGCCCGCTCTGCCTCGGAAATACAGAGACAGGCTCTTGACCCCATGCGCAGTCCAATCCCGGGGAGACTCGAACGTCCGCACGGTTTCCGAGTAGTTGGGCGAGGCCGTGTTGTCGTATGCCAGAGGCATGGACTGCCGACCGCCATGAACGAGCGTTTGTTCGGCGAACGGCGCATCGAAGTACCCCACGAGCGAGCCGGTTTCGTTCTCCCATCCGTCGATCCAGGTCTGGAAGACGGCCTGGCCGGCGTCCGCGTCGTCGGTGTAGCTCTCCATGTCATCAACGACGATGTACGGAGAAATGACGAAACTCCAGAGGTCACCTGTCCACGTAGTCACAGCGTCCGCCTCGTTGACTTCGTCGACCCGCCAGTAGTACGCACCGCCCAGTTCGAGTCCTGCGGGCGTGAACGCCGGCGACGAGACCGAATCGACCAGCGTCAGAGACTGCGGATCGGACCCCAGATACACCTCGTGTGAGACCGCTTCCCGGCCGGCGCGCCAGGTGAGAACCACGTCCGGATCCACATCGATCGCCCCATCGGCGGGCTGTGGTTCACGTGCCTGGGCGGGAACGAACAGGAAGCGGACTTCGCTGAGACCGAACTGGCCCATCATCCCGTAGCCGCTGTTGGCTGTCAGGCGAACGTATCGGGCGGCGACGCCGTCGAACGAAATGCTGGTGTTGGCGACATAGGTAGCCTTGGCTGTCGCCCTGGCAAGATCAAAATCGCCGAGGCCCGTCCACTCGGCCCCGTCCTGGGAGTATTGCACGGTGACGTTCTTGAGGCCAAAGCCGAGGATCAATTCGAACTGGACATTGTAGTTCCAGACGAGCATCTCACTGAGCTTGTAGACGCGGTCGAACTCATACTGAATCCACAATGGCTCCGCGCCGGGCGAGGCAAGCCACATGTCAGAGGCCTCGGTGGAGTGCTGGTCGTTGGCGCCCAGGCCGGAGCCGTTGACGGTATTCTCCGGGCCGGCGCCCGCCTCCGAAACGCCATTGCTGGTCGCGATCACGTTCAGGACCGGGTAGGCAAACGGCTCGACTGTAAGACTCCAGACGGCGCCTTTGAAGACGGTGTTATCCGGCGCCGCGTTGACTTCATCGATGCGCCAGTAATATGTCTGCCCGAACGCAAGCAGGCCCGGCGGATCGTAAACCGTGGCGCTCTGGCCCTGGCTGACCAGCACCCCCATCGGATTGGCTCGGCCGGCGTCGTTGACGTCGTCAAACGATGCGCCGAAATAGACGTCGTGCGCGACGGCATACTCGCCGGCTGTCCAGGCCAGAATCACGTCGTAGGGCACGTCAGTTGCTTCGTCATCGGGAATCGGATTCGAGGCCAGTTCCGCGGGTGCCAGACTCTCCATGGAAGCCACGACCTCCGCATCACCCAGCGCATGATTGTAGATGCGGATTTCGTTGAGACGGACCGGCGCAAACTCGGTCACGCCCAGGGCGGCGCCGAAAACGAGATCGGCCGTGTTGTCCGCCGCCGCCGATGTCGTCGCTTCGTTGTCGCGCTGGCCGTTCAGGTAGATTCTCTTCGACCCATTGTCATAGACCATCGCCACGTGGGTCCATTCGCCGGCCACGATCGTGCTTCCGATCTGATTGGCCGGTTGGTGTCCGAAAACCCACGCATTGCTCCCGTCGACCCAGATGCCGTACCAGTTTCCGGTCTCCCGTCCTTTGGTCACCACGCCCGACCAGTGCCCGGGCAGAGTCGTGAAGTTGACCCACGCAGTCAGCGCGTAAGCGTCTTCGGCGCCGAATCGCAGGTCTTCCGCGTCGGGGACCCGTACCAGGTCGTTGGTGCCATCGAACTCCAGGCATGTCCCCTTTCCAAAGCAGCCGGGACTGGTCCACGTGGCACCCTCGATGGCACCGGTGTGGCCGTTGCCGGTCTGGTCCATCACCTGGTCGCCGCTGCCCTCGTTCAGGGGCCAGTACCCGACCAGATCCGCAACACCCGACTGCGCAGCGCAAAGCACGATCAGACAGATTGGGACAATCAGTTTCCCTCGCATGGCGAACCTCCTCAATGACAGGTGGCATTGGCAACCGCTTCGCCCCGGCGACACACCGGGACGCTCATCACGACGCCGTCGCAGGACGACGCCGGCATGTACCTGATTCGTCACAGAGCGGCATAGTCTTTGAAGCGCGTCATCCACTCCGGCCACACGGGCGTACCCCGGGTGGCTCGCTCCTGAGCCCACTGTTTGTGCCAGTACACCTCCCACAGCTCTTTCAGACCCATCGGCCGGACGGAGGTGTCCATGAACACGCCGTTGACGAACCCGTGGTGTCGATTGACGCAGAAACTCCGCATCGCGTTGGTGTACCAGTCCCAGTGGCACTGGCCGTCAAATTCGGGCGGTTCGTTGGCGGCCAGGGGCAGGCCGTCCACCCACTGGCAGTCCACGAAAACCGGCACGCGGTAGCCCCCCTTGATGCGCACGGTGCGCCAGTTCCTTTCGGTGTGGACATCACCTGTGTCGTCGGCAACCCAGGCGTTCAGACCGAAGCTCCCGTAGTCACCCTTGACGGCGTAATCGGGCACGCTCGGCAGCGTCCCTTCGCCATAGACGCCCCATCCGACAAAGGAACCGGTCACGCCGTCACTGAAGAACTTGGTCGTCGCCGGACACGCCCGAATCTTCGGCTCGCGGCTGTAGTAGGGACGCATTGCAGGAACCCAGCTATGGCGAGGATCGCTTCCGGCTTCATGGTGGAATTTGCCGTCGTTGTCGTCGGTGTACAGCGTGAACGTGTAGCCCATCTGCTTGAGGTTGGACTGGCAGGCGACCGCCCGCGCCTGGCTGCGGACACGCTGCAACGCCGGCATCAGAATCGACATCAGAAGGGCAATGATCGCGATCACCACCAACAGCTCGATCAGTGTGAATGCCTTCCGCTCGCCCATCGTTCCGCCCTTTCACATGGCCACCGTCGAGGGCCTGTCCGCTTGATCGCAACCACTCGTCGAAAGCGGCGATCAACGCTCCGCAGGCTGATCCGGCCGGGGACGGTCCTCGTCCCCTGCCCGCACTATCGGCAAACCGTCGAAGCGCCTTCAAACGTTTGTGAGAAACACCGCAAACGTTTGCGATCCAATAAATGCTACCGCTGGGAGTCTCTCTCGTCAAGGTCTTTTTGGAGGGATTTTCCAGGACATTTCGGGACGACGGACCACCTTGTCTGGCCCCGGCTACGGTGCAATCCGCCGGACGGACGCCCGTTCGATCAGCCGCGTGGGCAGCACGATGCCCTCTCCCGAGAAACGCCCCCGCGACTGAATCTGCTCGAACAGCAGCCGTACCGCGATCTGTCCCATCCGTTCGTTATCCTGGTCGACCGTCGTCATCGGTGCGTGGAGGTACGCGCAGTAGGGTTGATCGTCGAAGCAGATTACCGACATGTCGGCGGGCACGGCCAGACCCTCCTCGGCAAGCGCGCGCAGAACGCCGAGTGTGATCAAGTTGCTCAGCGCGAGGATGGCGGTAATGCCCTTCTTCTTTCCGAGCAGGAGCTTGGTGTGGACGTAGCCGTTCTCCTCGCCAAAGCTGCTTCCGGCCACCAGCGAATCATCCGGCTCGATCCCGTGATCCTTCAGGGCGCTGCGGTATCCACGGACCCTCTCTCGATTCGGCGACGTGCGAGCCAGCCCCTGGACGCAGGCGATCGTTCGATGCCCGCAGTCAATCAGGTAGCTCGTGGCTTCCACCGCGCCACGGTAGTTGTCCGACACGACGTAGGGCAACTTCAGATTCGGAAAGTGGCGGTCAACCACCACCAACGGTAGGCTGCCGTCCTGAAGCTCTTCGAGATGAGCGCCCGACTGTCCGACCGGCGCGATTACGAGGCCGTCCACCTTGCGATCGCGCAGCAGCGCCAACGACTCGATTTCCAGTTGCGTGTTCTCCTGGCTGTCACAGAGAATGACAGAGTAGCCTTCCCGGCGTGCGGCCATTTCGACATTCCTGGCGATCTCGGCAAAATACGGGTTCGAAATGTCCGGAATGAGCAGTCCGATGCTCAGAGTCCGGTTCAGACGCAGCCCTCGAGCGAGCGGGTCCGGCGAGAAATGCATCTCTTTGGCTGCTCGCAGGACCGCCTCTTCCGTCTTCTTGCTGATGCCGTATTCTTCGGCCTTGCCGTTGAGGGCGCGCGAGACCGTCGTCACGGAAACCCCCAACTGCTTTGCGATCGCCTTGAGCGTCGGCCTTGAGCCCTGTTTCATACACCGATCCTAAACAGCGCACTACATCTACCGCAGCGGTTTGGACAGACATTGATTGTACCAAATACCGACCGGTGGTATCAAGAACCTGTGGAGACAGAGGCCGCGCGGCAACGACTTTCGCCCAACATCACGGCTCTCCGGACGGCAGCAGATTGTGGTCCTCGCCACCGATCAGGTGGGGCAGGCCCTCCTCCAGTTCCATCTGCTCGGTCAGCTCGCGGGACAGTTCGGTCAGGAAGCGGCTGGGCTTCATCATGACCAGATTTCCGCCGCGATTGCGGTAGACCTCAGGGACGATCAGGTACAGCTCGTCCCGCGCCCTCGTAACGGCGACGTGGAAGACCCGCCGCTCCTCTTCCAACTCTTCCTTGCGGTTCATCGCCATATCCGATGGAAACCGCCCGTCCGAGAGCCAGGGGATGAACACGATGGGCCATTCGAGACCCTTGGCCTGGTGCACCGTGCTGAGGATCACGAACTCCTGCTCGTCCGGTCCGGCCACCACGTTCTCGCCCGAGAACTCCCCCGCCAGCGCCACGTCCGCCAGAAACGCCTCCACGTTCTTGTACTGCGACGCAAAATTCGCCAGCCCGTTGATGTCTTCCTTTCGCAGCGAGGCCCCGTCGTAGTGCGAGACGAGGTAGTCCTCGTAGGACCGTTTGAACACCAGGTCGATGATCTCCGCGGGTGAGTCGATCTCGCTGGCATCTTTGATCAGCGCCGCGAAATCCTCATAGAAGGGCCGCGCGCTGGCGGGAAGGAGACTGGCCGTTTCAACGGTGAAGACCTCCTTGACCGGATCGGCCGAGTCGCTGATGTGCCGCCAGACCCGTCGTGACAGGGCGCTGCCCACGCGCGGCAGCATCTTGAGCAGCCGCAGCCACGCCAGCTCGTCCGTGGGGTTCTGCATGACGCGCAGGTAACAGAGGATGTCCTTCATGTGGGCCTGCTCGAAGAAACGCAGGCCGCCACGGATGTGGAACGGGATGTTGCGCCGCTGGAACTCGAGCTGGATCTCCAGCGAATGCCAATGGCTACGGTAGAGCACCGCGATGTCGTTCAGCGTGCGCCCCTCGTCGAGCAGGTGAAGCACGTACTCGGCGATGAACCGCGATTGCGTGTAGTGATCGTGACACGGCACGATCGCGGGCTTGAGGCCCGACGACCGGATCGCCTGGAGGTTCTTCGGCAGGCGACGCACGTTGTGGGCGATGCTCGCGTTGGCCAGCGTCAGAATCTCCGGCACCGAGCGGTAATTCGTTTCGAGCTTGTATTCGCGGGCGTGGGGATAGCGGTCCTTGAACGTGATGATGTTGTCGAAGTTGGCCCCGCGAAAGCTGTAGATCGACTGCGAATCGTCTCCGACCACTGTCAGATTCCGGTGCTTGGAAGCCAGCAGGTCGATGATCGCACCCTGGATCTTGTTGGTGTCCTGGTACTCATCCACGAGGATGTGCAGGAACTGGCCGGCGAGCTGGTCACGCACGTCCTCGTGCTCGGCCATCAGCCGCAGCCAGGCGCTGAGCAGATCGTCGAAGTCCAGCAGTTGCCGCTGACGCTTCTTCTCCGTGTACAGCGTGAGCACTTTCTCGATGCCGGAAACCTCCTCGACGAACATGGGATATCGCTTGCTGAGCACCTCGTCGAGCGGTTCGAGCGTGTTCTGGAGAAACGACGAGATCGCCGCCAGCACCGCCTTCTGCGGAAAGCGGCGCTGGTGGATGTCGATGCCGGCCTCTTCCACGCACGAGGCCAGCAGGTCGCGGGCGTCCTCGCGGTCGAGAATCGTAAAATCGGGCGAAATCCCCAGCCGTTTGCCGTGGTTGCGCAGGATGCGATTGGCGATATGGTGGAAGGTGCCGCCCCAGATCTCGCGGGTCTTTTGCTTGACAAGCACCTCGACCCGGCTGAGCATCTCGCGGGCCGCCCGATTCGTGAAGGTCACCAACAAGATGCGCGATGGGTCGATTCCATGGTGGACCAGCCAGGCCAGCCGGTACGTCAGGGCGCGGGTTTTGCCGCTGCCGGCGCCCGCCACCACGAGCATGGGCCCGCCGGGCGCGGTCGCCACCGCCAACTGTTCGCGGTTCAGATCGGCGGAGAAATCGATATCCCCGGCCGCCGTTCGGGACTGCAATGTGAACTTCCTGGCCATCCTTCTCCGACTGCCTTGTCCGTACCGTGTGCCCCCATGCCCTTCGTATGAAGGCCAAATCTCACTTTACCACAAAAGCGAGGATCTGTCATACGGATTAGGATTGATTCGTGCGCGGTATCCATTCGGCGCGGCAGATC
>CAZOFX010000090.1:0-23166 GCA_964579055.1 uncultured Pirellulales bacterium | reverse complement strand
CGACCACGGCGCCCGCGTCAACGGGATGAACATCGCGATCGCCGGACTGATCCAGCAGGCAGGCTACGAGCGGTGGAAGGGTCACGACATGCAGACCCGCGCCTATGACAACGCCGAGCAGGGCATCGACCGCGTGGTCCGCAGCGTGCTGAGCTGGGAGGCGTGCGAGCAGGCAGCCCGCAAGCTCAACACCAAGGCGCTGCTCAAGGCGCTGGCTCATCGCGAAACCGCCAAGGCCGAGGACATGATGCGGGCGGCGGTCGTCATGGCGCAGAACGCCTTCGACGAAATGTACAAGTAGCGTTCCGGCGGGTGAGGACGGTGGATACATCGCTCTGTACTCGTCGTGAGTTTCTAAGGGCGGCCGGTTTCGGTGCCATGGCGGTGTCCCTGGGCGGACGCTTGCAGGCATCGGAGCCGGCCGTTTCGACAGCCCCGGGGCGCAAGCGGCCCAATATCGTGCTGATCATGGCTGACGATATGGGGTACTCCGACCTCGGTTGCTACGGCGGGGAGATCCACACGCCCAATCTCGACCGGCTCGCTTCTGAGGGCATTCGCTTCTCCCAGTTCTACAACGGCGCTCGCTGCTGCCCGACGCGTGCGTCGCTGCTGACCGGACTCTATGCCCACCAGGCCGGCGTCGGCTTCATGGTCGGCAATCTGGGCTATCCGGCCTATCAAGGCTACCTGAACGAGCGATGTGTCACGCTCGCCGAGGCGCTTCGCCCGGCGGGCTATCGCACGCTGATGTCGGGCAAGTGGCACGTGGGCGAGGAGCGGCCCTACTGGCCGACCGATCGGGGCTTCGATCGCTACTTCGGCCTGATCAGCGGTGCGGCCAACTACTTCGACCCGACCAAGACCAAGGCGGACGGCGTGGTGCGGAAGATGGCCCTGGACGACCAGCCGTACACGCCGCCCAAAGAGAATTTCTACATCACCGATGCCTTCACGGATCACGCCGTGACGTTCCTCGACGAATCTGGGCGGGACGACAAGTCTTTCTTCCTCTACCTCGCGTACACCGCGCCCCACTGGCCTCTGCATGCCTGGCCTGAAGACATCGCCAAGTACCAGGACAAGTACGGCAAAGGGTGGGACCGCCTCCGCGAAGAGCGGCGGCAGCGCATGATCGAGATGGGTCTGATCCGCGAGGAGTGGGTGATGTCGCCACGAGATAAGGAGACGTGGCCCTGGGACGAAGAGAAGAATCAGGAGCTGATGGACCTGAAGATGGCGGTCTACGCCGCCCAGATCGAGCGGATGGACGCCGGCATCGGGCGGGTGCTCGGGAAGATCGAGGAGCTTGGCATGCGGGACAACACGCTGGTGATGTTCCTGGCCGACAACGGCGGCTGCGCCGAGGGCGGCCCGACCGGCTTCGACAATCGCAAGAACGGACTGCCTGCCGGCGGCGTCGATTCGTATATGAGCTACGGGCTGTCCTGGGCCAACGCCAGCAACACGCCATTCCGCAGATACAAACACTGGGTCCACGAGGGCGGGATTGCGACACCCTTCATCGCGAGCTGGCCGGCCCTGATAAAGAAGGGCGGGACGATTACGCACGAGGTCGGCCACATCATCGACGTGATGGCGACGTGCGTCGATGCGGCCGGCGCAGAATATCCGAAGACGCACAAGGGGCAGACGGTGACACCGCTGGAGGGAAAGAGCCTGCTGCCGATTCTCCGCGACGGCAGGAGACAGGGGCACGACGCGGTCTTCTGGGAGCACGAAGGCAACCGCGCGGTGCGGCAGGGCAAGTGGAAGCTCGTCTCGGCGCATGGCACGCCGTGGGAGCTGTACGACCTGGAGGCCGACCGCACCGAACTAACCGATCTGGCCGAGGTGCATCCAGAAAAAGCCAGGGAGCTCCAAGCCCTCTATCAGGCTTGGGCCGATCGCTGCGCCGTTCGGCCTTGGCCGATCAAGAAACCCAACGGCTAACCGCCCGGACGCGAGTGCGGATTCGGGAGAGACTATGGCGAAATCTCGTCTGCTGTTCGTAGACAACCTCCGTACCCTGATGATCGTGCTGGTAATGCTGGTGCACCTGTCCATCACCTACGGAGGCGCCGGCGGATGGTACTACTACGAGAGGCCGACGACCGAGCCTTCCTTCATCGTCCTGACCTTTCACAATGCGGTGTGCCAATCCTTCTTCATGGGGCTTCTCTTCCTCCTCTCGGCTTATCTGACGGTTGGCTCGTACGACCGCAAAGGCCCCAGGCTCTTCCTGCGCGACCGTTTCCTGCGGCTCGGCATTCCGCTGTTGGTTTTCGAATTCGTCATTCATCCATTCCAGCTCTACCCGCTGATCCGAGCCGGGGCCATCCACATCGAGGGCTCGTTCGGCGATTTGCTTGCTCGCTACTACCGCTCGTTCCACATCGGCAGCGGCCCTCTCTGGTTCGTGGAGACGCTACTGATCTTTGCTCTGGTGTACGCTGCCATTCGAGTGCTCGTCCCACGAAAGCCCAGGCCTGATGCGAATCTGCTGGCTCCACCTCGGACGTGGGCCATCCTGGCCTTCGCCCTGGTGCTGGGCGTCCTCACTTTTGTGGTTCGGCTCTGGTTTCCCTTTGGCTGGGCGTTCGGTCCGCTTAACCTCCAGTTGTGCTTCTTCGTTCAGTATATCGCGATGCTTGTCGTCGGCGTCGTCGCATATCGCCACGACTGGCTCATGCGCATCCCCAAGACGGGCGGCGCCCGCTGGCTGGGCGTCGCGGCGTTTCTGATCGTGGTCGCCTTCCCGGCGATGTTCATCTTCGGCGGGGCTGCCAAAGGCAACGAGTCGGTATTTTTCGGCGGATGGCACTGGCAGGCCCTTGCCTACGCCACGTGGGAGCAGTTCACCTGCGTCGCCATGATCATCGCCCTCACAGTGCTCTTTCGAGAACGCTTCAATCACCAAGGCCGGCTCGCGCGAGAAGCGTCAGCCAGCAGTTACGCGACCTACATCATCCACACACCGATCATTATCCTCGGCGCGCTGGCGGTTCGACATGTCACGATATATCCTCTCCTGAAGTTTGTCGTCGTCTCGCTGACGCTGGTTCCGCTGTGCTTCCTGCTGGCGGCCGGCATCCGCCGACTCCCCGGCGTGCGGCGCATCCTCTGAATCGGTTCACAGGATGAGCATGGCGTCGCCGTAGGAGTAGAAGCGGTAGCGGTGCTCGACGGCATGGCGATAGGCGCCGAGCGTGCGGTCGAGGCCCGCGAATGCCGCGACCAGCGCCAGCAGTGTGCTGCGGGGCAGGTGGAAGTTGGTGATCATGGCATCGACGACCTTGAATTCGTAGCCGGGGGTGATGAACAGGCCCGTTGTCCCTGTGCCCGGCGACACGCGAGGGCCGGAAGCGACGGTCTCCAGCACGCGCGTCGCGGTCGTGCCGACCGCGATGATGCGCCCGCCCGCCTCTCTCGCTTCGTTGATGGCGCGGGCGTTCTCTTCATCGATCCTGTACCACTCGTGGTGGATCTCGTGGTCCTCCAGGTTCTCGGTCGTCACGGGCTTGAACGTCCCGGTCCCGACGTGGAGCGTCACCGAAGCCATGCGGAGGCCTTCCTCTTGCAGTTGCACCAGCAGGGACTCGGTGAAGTGCAGGCCGGCCGTTGGCGCGGCCACCGCGCCGGGCCGACGGGCGTAGACCGTCTGATAGCGCTGGCGGTCCTCCTGAGCCTGCGAGAGGTCGCGGTCGCGTCGGATGTATGGCGGCAGGGGTGGAAAGCCCACATCCTCGAGGATTTCCTCGGCGCTTCGGTCGGAGTCGATCTTGAGCAGGCACACTCCGTCCGGCCTCTTCTCGATCAGCTCCGCTTCGCAACAACGTCCTCTGCGCCGATCCACGATCCGGATGTGTTCGCCGGGCCGGACCTTGCGAGCGCCTTTGAGCATCGCCTCCCATATGCCCGGTCCGCCTGTGGCGGGCTCGGCCAGGAACAGGCCCTCGATCGAAGCGCCGGTCTTGCGCTCGGCGAAGAACCGCGCGGGCAGCACCTTCGTGTCATTCAGCACGAGACAATCCCCGGCACACAGGAACCGGTTTAGGTCGGTGAAGCGACAGTCCGAAAGGTCTCGGCCCGAGCGATCCAGGACGAGCAAACGCGATGCGCTTCGCGAAGGCGCCGGCGTCTGGGCGATCCGTTCCGGCGGAAGCTCGTAATCGAACAGCTCTGTCTTCATCGACGTATGTTATCAGACGTGGTTGCAGACAGACGAGTTTTTTTCCGCCCGACAATGCGTCAATTCCGGGGGTGCGACCCGTTCCGGAGATTCCCGGGCAAAGTGGTCCGGTCGGCTGGGCGATATGGATTCGTCAGGGCGTCCCGGCGCGCCGGGATCCGGAAAACAACAGCCACGAGAATCTGAAGGTCACGACTGTGTATTCACAAGGACGTTTCGAGCAGGTTGCTACGTCGATCGCCGTACTGGGCCGGCATGAGCTCAAGAGCCGGATTAAGAACTTCCGTGGGCGTTTCAAACTCGACTTCACCGACGACTATCTCGACGCGATGGACATCGACCGGCTCCGCCACCTCCTCCTGGCCGCCCTGATCAACGCCAAGAGCCACCATTGATCGTTGCCTGTCGATTCGTCTGAGCGCCGGGTCGGCGGCGCACACTTCTGTCGAATTTGCTGCACATACGACACATCCGATCGCTGATCTCAGATCTGGAAATCCCCATTCCGGTCCGCTATGCTGTAATCGATCAGGTTCGCATATCGATTCCAGAATGGGAAGGGGCCGGTCATGCAATTTCTCTCGTTATGGTCGCTGCTGGTGTGCCTGGAGCTGTCCGTGTCTGCATCGGTATCTCCGGCGGGAATCCCCTGGGAGCCGGTGGGGCTGTCAGGTGGGGGTGGAATGTTCTCGCCGGCGATCTCGCCGGCCGACTCGAATCTGATGATGCTCAACTGCGACATGAGCGCGGCCTATCTCTCCGAAGACGGCGGCCGGCACTGGCAGATGATTCACCACGCGCAATTGCGCAGCGACACGCGTTGCCGGCCGGCGTTTCATCCACACGATTCGGACGTAATCTATGCCTCGTCGGGCGGCCGGCTGCGAATCAGCCGGGACCGAGGCCGGACCTTCGCGCCCATCGGCGACCTGGCCGATTCGCTCTATGGCGAGATTGCAATCGATCCATCGGAGGCGCGCGTCATGCTGGTCGGCACGCGGGACGGTCGATGCCGGATCTCACGTGACGCCGGACGGACATGGGCGCCGTGCGCCGGGCCGGAAGGACAGGTGCTGGGCTTCCATTTCGACCGCACGACCAAGGGCCGCATCCTGTTCGCCGCGACGGACAAGGGCATCTGGCGATCCGACGACCAGGGCCAAACCTGGGCGACAAAGACCGACGGCCTGCCTTCTACTGACATTCAGGGATTCGCCGGCGGGTCGAACGAAACCGAGGGGCGCGTCATTCTCTATTGCACCGTCCCCAGCAAGGACGAAGGCGGCGTCTTCATCGGTGGCGTATACCGCTCGATGGACCGGGGCGACACCTGGCAGTCGGCTATGGGCGCGGGCATCAACACCGAGACGAAGACGGCAGATCAATGGGCCTACGGCCCCATCGCCCAGTATCGGCAGGTCCTGACGACCGACGCCGATCCACGCACCGTATACGCGTTGAACACCAGCACGGGGTTCCATCCGCCCCACCACGAGACGGTGTATCGCAGCGACGACGCCGGACGCACCTGGCGGGCCACCTTCTTCCAGGACCCCCGATTCGAGCAATACAACGTCGCTCCCAACTACGTCACGGCCTCAGTGGGCCAATCGCTCAAGGGGGGCGGCACGCCGTTCGGGGCGGCCATCTGCAACAGCGACCCCAATCGCCTGATCCTGGTGTGGAGCGAATCCTACATCACGCACAACGGCGGCGATTCGTGGTTCAACGGCGACACCTACGTCGCGCCCGGGCATGAGGCCAGGCCCGGCTGCGCCTGGGCCTGCACAGGCCTGGTCGTCACCACCACGTGGCACTACTACATCGATCCCTTCGAGGCGAACCGCCACTATATCGCCTACACCGACATCGGCTTTGCCCGCTCGCTCGACGCGGGCAAAACCTGGATCTGGTGGGACAAGAACACGTGGGTCCCGTGGCGAAACACCTGCTACGAAATCGCATTCGACCCGGACGTGCCGGGCAAGATGTGGGGCGCGTTCTCCGACGTGCATGACATCCCCAACGACAACATCATCTCCGAGCGGCACGGGCACAAGCGGCCCGGCGGCGTGTGCATCTCGCGCGACTTCGGCGCGTCCTGGCAAGCGGAGGCGCAGGGCATCCCGCTCCGGCCGGTGACGTCGGTCGTGGTTGACCCGAAGAGCCCGAAAGGCCGGCGCACGCTCTATGCCGGTGTGTTCGACGAGGGCGTCTACAAATCGATCGATGACGGCAGGACGTGGACGCTGAAAAGAAACGGGCTGGGCGATCCGAAGAACATGCGAGTCAGCCGCGTGGTCCTCCATGCTGACGGGACGCTTTTTGCGATGGTCTGCGCCAAGCGGCCTGCCCAGGGCCAATCCCTGATGAGCGAGGGCGTGGGGCTGTACCGGTCGGCCGACGGGGCCGAGACGTGGCAGAAGGTCAACGCCTCGCACCTGTTTCTGTATCCCAAGGACTTCTCCGTTCATCCGGCTGACAGCAACGTGATCCTCCTCGGCGCGTGCGACGCCGACAGGGAGGACCGGTCCGGCGGTTTGTACGGCACCCAGGATGGCGGGCGCTCCTGGCGGCGTCTCGGCCGGCAAGGGCGGCAAACCTTCGGCGGGTATTTCCATCCGAGGAACGAGGGATGGATTTACATGACGCTCACCGAAGGCGCACCCGGCGCCGGCTTGTGGCTCTCGCGGGACCACGGCCGGACTTGGCAGGCGTTGGACGACCTGCCTTTCTCGAACGTCCAACGCGTTGCGTTCGACCCATCGGATCAGCGCGTAATGTACGTCACCACCTTCGGCGGCAGCGTGTGGCGCGGTCCGATCGAGCCGGTCGATTGACCAGTTCGTAGTGTGCCCGTGAGGGCATACTACAAACCCAGACGCGCACATCGTCAACCTACACGCTGTCGGGAACGACGAAAGGCTCGCGATAGGTGCGGCGGATCAGCGCGTTGGCTTCCGACGCGAATTGCCCCGTGAAGGTTTCGGTCTTCGGGTCCAAGGTCAGCCAGGGTCCGAGGATTCTCGGCGTCTGCTGAAGATCCACGCCGTTGACGAGCAGGTGCTCCTGCATGCGCTCGAAGCACTCGGTCATGCCCTCAGCATCCTTGATCCTCTCGACGATCTTCTCACGCGAGGCCTCCGTTCCCAGCCGGTGTGAGACATTGCCCATGTGGCAAAGGGCGCTGGAGAGGTGGCCTTCGAGGATATCCGCATGGAGGTCGCCCGGCTTACGGCTGCGGACCGCGTCGATGAAGTTGGCGTGGTGCCCGGCGCCCTCGGTGACCTGGAATTGCCTGATCTTCTTGCCGTCGTTGTCGTAAGCCCACCCGCCGACGAAGTAGCCCTTCTCGCAGTGGACCACCGTGCCGGCCGATGTGCCGTAGTAATAGTCCATCGCCTTGTTGCCCTTGTCTCGCGGCAGGCCGCGAACCTCGAAGATGACCGGCGCGGGCCGGTAGTCATAGAAGAGAATCTGCGTGTTGGGCGTCTCGCCGTCGTCGAGGTATCCGAAGCGGCCGCCGATCGAGATCACGCGACGCGGTAGCTCGTTGGCGCCGAGGACCCAGCGGCAGATGTCGATGAAGTGAATCCCATTGTTGCCGAAGTCGCCGTTGCCGGTCGGCCAGACCCAATGCCAGTCGTAGTGCAGGCTCTTGCGCATCAGCGGGTCCATGGGGGCCGGCCCACACCAGAGATTGTAGTCCACCGTCTCGGGCACCGGCTGGGGCCCGTCGACCTTTCCGATGCTGTCGCGGCGGACGTAGACGATGCCCCGAACGGACTTGATCGCACCGAGGTGGCCCTGCCGGATGTATTCGATCGCCTCGGCCAGACCCGTGTCCGAGCGGCGTTGCATGCCGCTCTGCACGATCCGGCCGTACTTGCGCGCCGCCTGGACCATCTGGCGGCCTTCCCACATGTTGTATGAGACGGGCTTCTCGACGTACACGTCCTTGCCCGCCTGGCAGGCCCAGACGGTGACCAACGCGTGCCAGTGATTCGGCGTGGCGGTGATGACCGCGTCGATGCTCTTGTCGTCGAGGAGCTTGCGCATATCGACGTAGGTATCGACCGTCTCCTGACGATCGCGGAATTTCTTCTCTTCGCGATCGAGAATGGCCCGGTCGGCGTCACAGATGGCCACGACGCGGACGCCGGGGATGGCGCTGAACCAGTTGATGTGATTGCTCCCCTGGTTGCGCAGCCCGATGACGCCGATGCGAATGGCATCGTTGGCGCCGCGGACGCGCGAAAACGGCATCGCCAGAGACAGTCCCGCGGCCAGTGACCCTTTGAGAACGGCTCTTCGAGTGGTGCGTTCCATGACAAGCCCCTTTTCAATTGCTATACGCTCCGAATCCCCCCTGGGTAGCCCCTGTATACCACAAGTCACTTTGGGGGTCAACCACTTGGCGACTTGCAGGTTGTAGCCGCGCGAGGGCCGCTGTAGAATCCTGGCGCCGTGTGTCGCAAGGACGGCACGGGCTCATGGAAAGGATGAGCAGGCCTATGAAGAAGCTGTTGCGGCTGTACTTCCAGACGTCTCTGATCCTGCGAATTCTCGCCGGTTTCCTGCTCGGCTCGCTGATCGGCATCGTGTTCTGGGCGCGGTCCCGCTCGGGCGAGGCGACGGTCTCTGAAGCCGTCATCCCCTATGTCCTTCCCTTCGGCCAGGTCTTCGTTCACATGCTCAAGATGATCGTCGTGCCGATCATCTTCTTTTCTCTGGTGGTCGGCGCTTCGAGTCTGCCGATTAAAAGGTTCGGGCACATCGGGCTCAAGACCATCGGTTGGTATCTTGGGACGAGCCTTCTGGCGGCGGTCCTGGGGACCGCTCTGGCGCTGGCGCTGGACCCGGGGGCCGGCGCCGGCCTGGATGCGTGGCGGAAGCTGGCGGACCTCAAGATGACGGAGGCAGGCGACGTTCCCGGCGCGCCGGGATCTGACCAGGGCACGCTCTCGCAGATCGTGCTGAACCTGTTCCGCAATCCGTTCGAGGCGCTGGCGACGGGCAATTTCCTGCCGATCATCGTCTTTGCCATCCTGTTCGGCCTGGCGATTCGCGTGCTGATCGAGGCAGGCCAGGAGCGTCAAATCGCGCGTCTGGAGGCCTTGGTCGATCTGCTCGAGGCCTGCCGGGATGCGATGTTCAAGCTGGTCGACTGGATTCTCGAATACTCGCCCATCGGCGTGCTGGCCCTGTCGATCGTCAACTTCGGGCTCTACGGTCCATCCATCGTTGGGCCCTATGTCAGCGTGACGTTGGGTGTCGTCTTCGGGATCGGGGCGATGATCTTCGTGGTCTATCCGCTGCTGCTGTGGGCAGTGACGCGTCACAATCCATTCGGCGTTCTCAAACGCATCAAAGAGCCGATGATCATGGCATTCATCACGCGCAGCAGCGCCGCGACACTGCCGGTATCGATCAAGACGGCGCAGGAGGAGCTGAAGATCCACAACGAGCTGGCGAGCTTCTCGCTGCCCCTGGGCGCGACGATCAATATGGATGGCGTCTGCGTTCACCTGCCGATGTTCGCGGTTCTGGCGGCCAACATGTTCGACGTCAAGCTGACGCTCGGCATGCTGGTGGTGCTGGTGATCACCACCGTGCTGTCGTCCATCGGCGCCGGAGGCGTCCCCGGCGGCAGCCTCATGCTGCTGTTCATAATCCTCGAAAGCATGGGCCTGGGCGCCGAGCAGGTGGCCGTGATTGTCGCGCTGGCGCTCGGAATCAATCCCATTCTCGACATGTTCGAGACCATGAACAACGTCACCGGCGACCTGGTCTGCTCCTACGCGGTCGCTACCAGGGAGAACCTGGTGGGAGTTGATTGTCCCGCCCGGCCACTGGCTACCGGCGCGTGACGACGGAGCCGCGTGGCTGAAAGACCGCCTCGGCGATCTTGAGCCGCAATTGTCGTACGGTGCCTTTGTCGTCTGGATGGGCACGGTTGGTCAGGATGATCACGTACATGTCGATAGCCGGGTCGCACACGACACTGGTTCCGGTATAGCCGGTATGACAGAACGCTTGCTCGGAGGCGTGAGGTCCTTTGAGCCATGCGTAATCGGAGGTGACATCGAAGCCATAGGCCCGGCCATGGGATTGGACCGTTGTCAGCATCCGCGTGGCATCGTGGCTCAGGATTCTCGTGCCGTGCCAACCGCCGCCGTTGAGGAGCATCCGGCAGTAGATCGACAGATCGAACGCGGTCGAGAACAGGCCCGCGTTGCCGCTGACGCCGTCCATCAGTTGGGCCAGCGGATCGTGGACGGTTCCGCGCAGGGGCTTGCCGTCGACGATCTGCGTTGCGGCGATCCCGTCCTGCCAGGATGCGGGCGGGTTGAACGTCGTCCGGTGCATGCCCAGTGGCTCGAAGATGTGCTCTCTGCTGAATTCGGCAATGTCCTGCCCCGAGACGATCTCCACGATGCGAGCCAGCACGATATAGCCCAGGCAGCTATAGCGAAACTCCTCGCCCGGCGCGTTCATCGCCTCCAGGCGGCAGATCGTCTCGATCACCTTTTCGGGGCACGGGCTGCCATACTGGTCGGACAGGGCTTTCGCATTTGTGTAGGCGGGCAGGCCCGACGTGTGCGTCAGCAGGTGCCTGATTCGCGCATCCTCTTTGCCGGCGCAGGCAAAGGCGGGCAGGTACGTTCCAACAAGGTCATCGACGCTCAGTTGCTTTCGATCCGCCAGGATCAGGATCGACGTCGCGGTCGCAATGGGCTTGGTCAGTGAAGCGAGATCAAAGACAGTGTCCGTCTGCATCGGCTCAAGGGCCGGCTCGATCATGGCCGAGCCGAACGCCTTGCAGTACAGAATCCGGTCCGGCCGCCCGACGAGCACAACCGCGCCGGGAAAATGTCCGGCCGCCATCTCCTCCTCGACAATCCCATCGATGCAACCCAGCCGCGACGGCCGAGTCAAGCCGCAGCCCTGCAACATCACCGCTGCCACCAGCACGACCACCAACGAAGTCCGTTTCATATCCTGCCCTGTCGGCCCTCTATGGATTGCGTTCCTGGACGCTGACGAGGCCGACGTCGATGTACTGGCCGCCGCCGGTCTGGTGGCAGTGGACGGCGAGGCGGTTCAGGTTCGGCTTCAGCGCCGCCTTGGCCTTCTCATCGAGTGGCACCTGCACGTATCCGGCGGTATACCCCTGGATGCTCGCGACGAGCTGCCCATTAATATAGACCTCAGCGTCTTCATCGTGGTGGATGGCCAGATGCAGCTCGGCGGGAATCGTCCCGCCCAGGTCGAAACTGCGACGCAGCCAGATATCCGAGGAATCCCATTTCGTACGCACCACCGCGCCCGGCGTGCTTTCCGTGCCGAAGCCCCCTTTGCCGATCTGCCAGGCGGTGTCGTCGAAATCGTCCTTCTGCCAGCCGGCGGGCGGTTCGGCGGTCGTGTAGCGCCAGACCTGGCCTTCGTTCTGCGAGGTCGAAACGATGGTCTTGACGATCGGGGCCGGCAGGTAGAGCTTCTCGTTGGCCGCCTGCACCTTGTCGGCATCCATCTTGATCATCGCGCGATCGTACGTGAGCAGGCCGTTGACCTCGATCTCCACGTCGGTCGTCTGTGTGTAGACCGCGGCGCCCAGACCGCCGCCGATCAGCGGCCGCAGGTTGCCGATCAGGGCCAGATACGCGTCAGTGAGCGCCTCGCGAGATTCGTAGCTACGGTAGCCCCAGTTCTTCTCGTCCTGCCAGGTGTGGCCTCGCACGGGCAGGCCCAGGCCGCCGAACTCGCCCAGCACGACCGCTCTGGCCTCTTCCACTGGCGGAGCGGCCGGACCGGGATAGCTGTGAATGTCGTGGACGTCGCCCACCTTGTTGTCGGTCCAGCCGCTGGCGTTGTTCACCAGGCGGGTCGGGTCAAGCTTCCTGGTCACCTCCACGATGCGAGGCGTGTCGTACTGGCCCCACCCTTCGTTGAAAGGCACCCACATCACGATCGAAGGGTGGTTGCCGAACGCCGCAATGATGCGGCTCCACTCCAGCTCGAACTGCTTCTTGCCTTCGTCGCTCTTGTTGTTGGCGCTCGGCATGTCCTGCCAGACGAGCAAGCCCAGCTTGTCGCACCAGTAATACCACCGGGCCGGCTCGACCTTGACGTGCTTGCGGGCCATGTTGCAGCCAAGCTGCTTGGTCACCTCGACGTCGTACCGCAGCGCCGCATCGGTCGGCGCGGTATAGAGCCCATCGGGCCACCAGCCCTGGTCGAGCGGGCCGTACTGGAACAGGGGCTTTCCGTTGAGGAACAGCCGGTTGATGCCTTCCTCGTCCTTCTCCAGGGAAATCTTCCGCATGCCGAAGTAGGACTTCACCTCGTCGTGCACGACCGGCAGGTTGAAATGGCCGAGCGTGATCTTGACATCGTAGAGGAACGGATCGTCTGGCGACCACAGATGCGGATTGGGGATCGGCACCTCGATCTGGTTGAGGCCCTTGGCTTGAGCGACCGGCTCGCCGCCGGCGGAGACCTCGACCGTCACGTTGTCGCTGCGTGTGAGCCTCGTACCGATCTCGACGATCAGCTTGGAGCCATCGACGTCAGGCGTGAGCTTGAGGCCCTCAATGCAGCGCCTGGACACCGGTTCGAGCCAGACCGTCTGCCAGATGCCGGTTACCGCCGTATACCAAATGCCGTGGGGCTTGCGGACCTGCTTGCCACGCGGCTGGTCGCCCGCGTCGGTGGGGTCCCAGGCGGACACGACGATTTCCTGTGGTCCGCCGGCTCTCAGGGCGTGCGTGATATCGAATGCAAATGGGTCATATCCACCCTGATGGCTGTCGATCTTCATGCCATTGACCCAGACGGTGGCGTCCCAGTCCACGGCGCCGAAGTTCAGCAGGATGCGATTGCCCTCGCCCCATTCCTTGGGGACGTCGAACGTGCGGCGGTACCAAAGCCGGTTGTCCGGGCCGACCGGCTTCATCACGCCGGACAGCGCCGACTCGACCGGGAACGGCACGAGAATCTGGCCGTCGAACGTAGCGGGCTGCCGCTCGTCCTTCGGCCGGATTGCATGGTCCCACAAACCGTTGAGGTTGAGCCACTTCTGACGGACCATCTGGGGCCGGGGATACTCGGCGTGGGCGCTCTCCGGTCTGACATCATGGGCCCACTTCGTCATCAAAGGGCCTTCGGCGGGCTTCCACGCGGCGCCGGCGACCAGACACAGGCACGCGACCAGAATGGCGGCGAGCCGGATCGCGCGTTCGTTTGAGAGTGGCTGGTTTCCTGCTGAGCTGCTGTTCATCGTTCAACCTCCTTCAGTCGTAGGATGGGCTTGAGCCCATCGATTCGTATCCGCCTGGGCTCCAAACCCATCCTACTTCACGGGCGAGCCGGTTTTCAACCAAAATGCCACATCGACCCTTGTGGGCATTGTTCCGGATCTCGGCGCGTCTCGCAGGCATCACGGGGTTTTTGTACGTCAATGAAGTTGTGTGGGGCCCGGTCTTGCGGTACAATAAACCTGAGAATATGTGGGGGGGATATGGCAGATCGGCAGGATCACTCCAGGGATGTCGCGGTTTGAGGCAAGTTCATCGGCGCGTGTTCTGCGGCTTCGGCTGTGTGGCGAGGGCATCTTGCCCTTGCTCTTTCCTTTCAGACACGAGGGCCAGGGCTGCCAGGCAATAGGGTCAGACACACGGTTCCCGCTCTCGCTCGTGGCCGGGAGCGGGTCCGAGTCGAACTTCTCGAAGGAGGACGATCATGCGCACTCGATTCATGCCTGTGTTGATTCTCGCGGTGGTCTTGGGAACGTTCAACTTCAGTGCGACGCGTGCGGCCGATCCGAGTCTCGTCGGCTGGTGGAAGCTCGACGACGGCGCCGGTACGATCGCGGTCGATTCCAGCGGTCGCAGCGTGGACGGAGCGCTCTTCGGCGATCCGGAATGGATGGCGAAAGCGATCTACGGAGGAGGCCTGCTGTTCGATGGGACGGACGACTACATCTTCATCGACGGCCACTTCCAGTTGGCCGAGTACACCATGACGGTCTGGTTCCGCGTGGATTCGCTGGCCCAACGCGACATCCTGTCGGCCTACGCGGTCGGCGTGCAGCATGGCATCCTGCTGGAGGTCCAGGCCGCCGGCACGCTCCGCTACCTGCACCGGTACCCGCTGGGGACGGGGGGAGGCACGAATGTCTACAGCACCGCCTCCTACGCCGACGGCAACTGGTACCATGCGGCGATCGTCAAGTCGGTTGGCCAGATCGCGCTGTATATCGATGGCGAGCAGATCGGTACAGCCGCCGACACCAGTGTATTCGATCCCACGGACTCCTTTGGCCTGGCCGTGGGCATCCTCGACAACGAGAGGGAAGTCGCTCGCCTCTTCCTCGGGCCGATGGATGACATCCGCGTTTACGATCGCGCGCTGGAGGCCGGCGAGATTCGAGACGCCATGGCTGGCCTCGGGCCCGACAGCGAGAAGGCGGGTGATCCTGTCCCCGCCGATGAGGCGACGGACGTGCCCCGCGATGTGATCCTGAACTGGAAAGCCGGCCAATTCGCCGCGACCCACGACGTGTATCTTGGAACAGCGTTCGCCGATGTGAACGATGCGGATCGAGCCAATCCAATGGGTGTGCTGCTCAGCCAAGGACAGACCGACGTCTCGTACGATCCACCGGCCGTTCTCGACTTCAGCCAGACCTACTCCTGGCGTGTCGATGAGGTCAATGCCGCCCCCGACAATACCATCTTCAGGGGCGAGGTCTGGAGCTTCACGACCCAGCCGTTTGCATACGCCGTCCCGGGTGTGATCGCCACCAGCAACGGGATCTCCGACGCGGGCGTCGGGCCGGAGAACACCGTCAACGGGTCGGGAATCGATGCCGGCGACCACCATTCCACCGCCGCGACCGATATGTGGCTGGCCAACCCGCCCGCAGAGGGCGCTCTGTGGATTCAGTACGATCTCGGCAAGGTGTACAAACTGCACCAGATGCTCGTCTGGAACTACAACGTCATGTTCGAGCAGATCCTCGGTTTCGGGCTCAGGAACGTGACGGTAGAGTATTCCGAGGACGGGACAGACTGGACGGTCCTGGGCGATTTCGAAATTGCCAGGGCTACCGCAAAGGCCACATATGCTGCCAATACCTCCGTTGACTTCGGAGGCGTTCCGGTCCGGTCGGTCCGTCTGACCGTCAGCAGCGGATGGGGCATGATGGGCCAGTACGGCCTCAGTGAGGTGCGGTTTATGTTCATCCCCGCACAGGCCCGCGAGCCCCAGCCGGCCGACGGCGCCACCGATGTCGAAGTCGACACGGCACTGGCCTGGCGCAGCGGTCGCGAGGCCGCCTCGCATGAGGTGTATCTGAGCACGGACCCGAACACCCTGGCCCTGGCGGCCACGGTCGACTCGCCCACCTTCGCGGCGGCGCTGGAGTTTGGCAGCACGTACTACTGGCAGGTGGTGGAGGTCAATGAGGCCGACGCAGTGACGGCATGGGCCGGCGATCTCTGGAGCTTCTCGACGCAGGAGTACGCGTCGATCGACGACTTCGAAAGCTACACCGACGACGTTGAGGCCGCGACGACGATCTTCGACACCTGGCTCGACGGCTGGGTCAACGACACCGGATCGACGGTCGGGTATCTCACCGCTCCGTTTGCCGAGAAGACCATCGTCCATGGCGGCGGGCAATCGATGCCTCTGGCGTACAACAACGAGGCCTCTCCCTGGTATTCTGAGGCCGAACGGACCTTTGACACCCCTGAGGACTGGTTGGTGCATGGCGCCGACACTCTGGTGCTGTACGTGCGAGGCATCGCTCCAGCCTTTCTCGAAAGCGCCGATGGGGGCATCATCATGAATGCCATCGGCACCGACATCTGGAACAACGCTGATGAATTCCGTTACGCCTACAAGAGTCTCAGCGGCGACGGTTCGATTGTCGCTCGGGTCGACAGCGTGTTCCTGAGTGATGGCTGGGCCAAGGCCGGTGTGATGGTCCGCGAGAGCCTGGCGCCCGGCTCCAAACATGCGATGGTCGTCGTGACGCCGTCCAATGGTGTCTCCTTCCAGCGTCGCATCGAGACCGACGGCGTCAGCACGAGCACCGACGCGGCGGGTCTGGTCGCGCCGCATTGGGTGAAGCTGACGCGAACGAACAATACGTTTACCGCGCAGCAGTCCAAGGACGGGCAAACCTGGGTCGACATCGAGGTCAGTCCGGCTCTGACGATTCCGATGGCTGCCGACGTTTATGTTGGTCTGGCCGTGACCAGCCACAGCGCGACCGTGGCGACGGGAGCCGACTTCTCCGACATCTCGACGACCGGGAACATTACGGGTGCCTGGCAGGTCGCAGAGATCGGCGTCGAGCAGCCCGACACGGGCAACGCGGCCGAACCGCTCTATGTCGCCATCGAGGACAGCGCCGGCAAGGTCGGCGTGGTGACAAACCCGGACTCGCTCGCCACGGCCAGAGGCTCGTGGAACCAATGGCAGATCCCGTTCGCCGAGCTGACCGGCGTCAACCTGAGCCGGGTCCGGACGATGAGGATCGGCGTCGGTTCGCGGACCAGCCCGACCGCTGGAGGAACCGGCCTGATCTACATCGACGATATCGGTTTCGGCCGGGCAACCACCGAATAGAGCCGCTGGCAAGCGGTCGAGAACGGTACGGATCAGGATGTCCGTGCGGCCGAAAATGGCTCTCTGCGCCGGGGCTGCCGCAAATGGGCGAAAAGAAAACGCAATTGAGTCTTGCCCGCACAGGCCACACGATGGCATAATGCAACGAACTGCGAGGTTTTCGGGAACGCCACCTGAGGCCCGTGGAAACGGCGAAGACGGAGGCGTTCTCCCGACGGGTGATATCGCACAAGGTTCTTTAGACGGAGGAGCATCATGTCCAGGCAGTTGGTGTGTGTAATCTGTTCCGTTTTGCTGAGCACTATCTGCGCGCCTCTGGCCGGCGCGGCGGAGGTCACGCCGGTGATCTACGTGGACTTCCAAGACGCTCTGGCGGGCACGTCCTACACGCTGGGACCTCGCGAAATCGACACGACCGGCACCTTCGCCGCTCACAACGGAACCGAAGTCGTGTCCGGGGGACTGGGAATCCTCACCAATGCGGACGGCGCCAGCCAGGAGAGTTTCCAATTCGATGCGTCTGCGTTCAACAACAACGGAACGTCGTTTGCCGGGACGTCCTTCGTGGTCGAAGCCGTCTTCACCGCGACCGACGCCAGTGACGCGATGGCGCCGATCATGGACCTGGGCGGTCAGTGTTTCATCCGCTTCCACGACGGGCTGTCCGCCGGCAGTTGGAACGGCAGCACAGAAGTGGCCAACAACAATATCGAGCCGATTCCGAATGTGGGCGAGACGCACCACTATGCCATCGTGTACCACGGCGCCGAGACCATCGAGTACTACAAGGACGGCGTCCGGATCTTCCAGAGCGACAACGGCTCGCCTCAGCAGATCACCAGGCTGATCTCGTGGGGGAATATCCGTCACAGCTCCGTCGATGGCGGGCGGCAGCTCATCGGGCAATACGAGTCAGTGGCCTTCTCCACCTTCACCGGCACGTTCGACCCGGAGAAGGATTTCATTCTCCCGGAAGGTCCTGTGTCACGTGCCCTGGCTTTTGCGCCCACGCCGGCTCACGAAGCCACTGATGTCCCGCGGGACACTGCCCTGAGCTGGATGGCGGGGGAATTTGCTGCGACGCACGATGTTTATCTGGGGACGGCCTTCGACGACGTCAACGACGCGAGCTGGGCCAATCCGATGGGCGTGCTCCTCAGCCAGGGGCAGGCCGAGACCGCGTACGATCCGGCCGGCGTGTTCGCGTTCGGCCAGACCTATTACTGGCGCGTCGATGAGGTCAACGCCGCTCCTGACAACACGATCTTCAAGGGCGAGATCTGGAGCTTCACCGCCGAGCCGCTGGCGTATCCGATTGCCGGCGTGATCGCCACGAGCAACGGCGCCGCTCAACCTGGTGCCGGGCCGGAGAACACGGTCAACGGCTCGGGGCTGAACGAGAGCGGTGAGCACTCGACCGTCAGCGAAGACATGTGGGTGACCGGCGCTCCGGCCGGTGAGCCGCTGTGGATCCAATTCGAGTTCGATCGGGTCTACAAGCTCAACGAGCTGCGTGTCTGGAACTACAACGTGCAGTTCGAGGTGCTCCTCGGCTTTGGCATCAAGGATGCCACCATCGAGTACTCTTTGGATGGAATCGAGTGGACGGCGTTGGGAGACGCCCAGTTTGCCCAGGGTACGGCCAAGGCAACCTACACCTACAACACCGCAATCGACCTGGGCGGCGTCGCCGCGCAATACGTTCGGCTGGTCGTCAGGAGCGGTTTCGGCGTCATGGGCCAGTTCGGACTCAGTGAAGTCCGGTTCATGTACATTCCGGCTCACGCTCGGGAGCCGCAGCCGGCGGACGGGGCGGTTGCTGTTGAACCGTCGGCGACCCTGAGCTGGCGGGCCGGGCGCGAGGCGGTCTCGCACAATGTCTATCTCGGCACGGACCCGGCGAATCTGGCCCTGGCCGGAACGGTCGCGGATGCGAGCTTCCAGCCGGACGATCTCGTGTTCGGAAACGTCTACTACTGGCAAGTCGACGAGGTCAATGCCGCCGCCAGTCCCGACACCTGGCCAGGCGACCTGTGGAGCTTCACCACCGCCGAGTACGCGACCATCGACGACATCGAAGCCTACACCGACGACATCGACGCGGGCCAGACCGTCTTCCAGACCTGGCTCGACGGCTGGACCAACGACACCGGATCGACCACGGGCTACGCCCAGTCGCCGTTCGCCGAAAAGGCCGTTGTCCACGGCGGCCGGCAGTCGATGCCGGTACGTTATGACAACAGCGCGACTCCGTTCTATTCCGAGATCTCGCGGACGTGGGACGCCGCCCAGGACTGGACCGGCCACGGCGCCAACACGCTGCGACTGTATTTCCGGGGCGCTGCGACCAACACCGCTGATACGCTCTACCTGGCGGTCGAGGACAGCGCCGGTCACGTCGCAGTCGTTACGCATCCCGATCCGGAGGCCCTGAAGGCCGCCTCCTGGCAGGCCTGGACCGTTCCTTACAGCCAACTGGTGGGTGTGAACATGGCGCGCGTGGAAACGCTGTCCATCGGCATCGGCGACCGCACCAGCCCGGCGGCCGGCGGTAGCGGCCTGCTGTTCATCGACGACATCGGCTACGGCACGCCCCTGGCGGAGTGACGGTGTTTCCGACGATTCGCGGGCCGGTGGGTGGCTCGGTCAACAGCATGCAGATCGCCGAGATCGAGCTGGTGGGCGTCACCGCTCCGTAACCGGCCAGGCAAGGTCTACTTCTGACAGAGCACCTCCCGTGGCTCCGGCCTCTTGTGCCGGAGCCACGGTCCATTCTGGAGGGGATCTCGGCCCCGTCGGTTCGTTCCCCCACGCCCACCCAAAGCTCTTTGACAGGCCGAAACCGGCCCTGTATACTCCGGATTTGTTTCGCGTCGGGCGTCTTGCGGGCTGCATGGCGCGATCCGCCTGGGGCGGACCCCCACGACGTTTGGAAGGAGATGTGCCTATGAACGCGCATAAGGAACCGTTTGGACGAACCGCAGACAGCCAGGAGGCGTCCATCTACACGCTCGCCAACTCGAAAGGATTGCGGGCGCGGATCACGGACTACGGGGCGACGCTCGTTTCCTTATACGTGCCGGATCGCAATGGCAACCTTGGCGACGTCGTGCTGGGATTCGACGACTTGCAGGGCTATCTCGGCCACACCGCGTACATGGGCGCCACCGTGGGCCGCTACGCCAATCGTATCGGCGGCGCCAAGTTCAAGCTCGATGGGGCCGAATACAAGCTGGCAGCCAACAATGGTCCGAACCATCTGCACGGCGGCATCAAAGGCTTCGACAAGGTCGTATGGCATACGAAGGAGGTGGTGGCGGCCGAGGACGAGGCCTGGGTCAAGATGAGCTATCTCAGCGCCGACGGCGAGGAAGGGTACCCGGGCAACCTCCAGTGCATCGTGACCTATATGCTGACGAACGCCGACGAGCTTTGCATCAGCTACGAGGCCCGCACGGACAAGAAGACGGTGGTCAATCTGACGAATCACAGCTACTGGAACCTCGGCGGGCAGGGCCAGGGCGACATTCTGGGCCACGAGCTTCAGTTGTCCGCGGAGAAGTTCACGCTCATCGACAAGGGGTTGATTCCGACGGGCATCCTTGCCAGTGTGCTGGACATGCCGCTGGATTTCACGCGGACCCGGACGATCGGTTCGCGGATTCGCCAGACCGGAAACGGATACGATCACAATTATGTGCTCAAAGGCAAGCCGGGCGATCTGAAACCCTGCGCGCAGGTGCGCGAGTCCGGCACGGGACGCGTCATGGAAATCTACACCACCGAGCCGGGGGTCCAGCTCTACACGGGCAACTTCCTCGATGGATTGTCGGGCAAGGGCGGCAGCCGGTACAACAAACACGCCGGGTTCTGCCTGGAGACGCAGCACCATCCCGACTCGCCAAACAAACCCAATTTCCCGTCCGCCGTCCTGGAGCCGGGGCAGACCTTCGGCAGCCGGACCGTACACAGGTTCTCCACGAAGTAACCGCGTAGGGGCGAATGATCATTCGCCCCTGCCTTGGGTCGCACGCTACCCCAGATAGACCCGGTCCCCCGGCCGGATGGCCGGGATCTGGTCCAGCCTGGCCTTGAGGTCTTCGGGTTCGAGCGCGAAGGACGGGGCGATCTCCAGGAGACAGTCGGCGGAGCCGTCCGGCCGTCGCGGCACGGTCACCCCTGCCGATTCGAGCCACTTGGCGGCCCGCTCCACCATCATCACCCGCGTCGATTCGGCGCTGTCGACACCCGTGGCGTTCTTCGTCGGGGCGAACTGCTCGGCGCGGTCGATATCGAGGATGATCGAGCGTTCCGCGATGGGCAGCGCGTCGAAGATGAACGATTCGAGCTTAACGCCGTTGGGCTCGGTCGGTTCGACCAGGTTGCCCCGTGAATCGATGTGAGGGATCTTCTTCACCGCGCGGTGCAGGGGCAGCGAACAGCCCTCGGTGTTCAGCCTCTCGATGAAATCAGTGCTGATAACGTGGATTGCGATGCTTCCGAGGCGAAATGCCAAAGACCTGTCCGGGTTTCGTTTCTCCGCCAGGCTGTCGTCCAGATCGCTGTATTCGATGACGGTGACCTTGCTGTCGACGAGGCAGAAGTTGCCGACTTTCTCCTTGGGATCGTTCTTAATCACTGCTTTGGAAGACATTTGCGCGCCGTCGAGGGCGTGCAGTCCGACGAATAGCGGGTCGAGGAGCTTCACCAGCGGGTTGTCGACCTGCCAGTAGCTGAGGTATTCCACGCCGCGTCTCTTCATGTCTGCCAGGGCGCCGCTGCGGGCCAAAGCCCTGATGCTGCCGCCGTGGCCGTCGGGCGAGCGGGCGATGGAGGCCTTGTCGGCCATCAGAATCCTCCCGTCGAACCCGAAATTGGGCAGCGTGCCCTGCTGGAAGATCAAAACACTGTCTCGGTCCAGGCCGTAGAAGTCATTGGATTCGAAGATTTGCACCGTCGCCTCGTGGTTCATCGGGCTGGTCATGATGTACCAGGGGCAGGTGGTGCGGTAGCGGCGGGAAACCGCTTCGATGGTTTCGGCGAATATCCGGAAAAGCGTCTTGTTCCTGACCGGGCTGATAGGGTAGTTGCCCTTGGGACCGTCGAAACCCAGCCGCGTTCCCTGGCCTCCGGCCACGACGAAGGCGGCCACCTTTCCTGCCGAAATCAGCTCTTTGCCAAGTTTGCGGGCGTCGGCGTACTTGCGGCGTTCGGCATCGGTCCTGGGCACGATTCCGTAGGAAGGGGCCGGCTGGAATTCCTCGTGTTGCACTGGGGTTTCTGGCGCGTGCCGGACCAGGGTTTCGACCCAGGTGGGGATCTTGTCCAGGTCCAGCTCGCGGATCTGTTCGACCAGCCCGGCTCGCTCGGCGGGGCCCAGGTGATCCCAGAAACTCAGAAGGTGGCTCTGGCCGCACGCGGAAAGCTGCCTTTTGATAACGTCGATCTTCGTGTTCCGATTGCCCTGCACGGTAATCTCCAAGACCAGGAAAACGGCTGAATCTTAAGGGATGTCCAAAAAAATTCAAGGCAGGGGCGGAAAATTACGAAAAGATATTGACAGACCTCTTTGCGTCTGTTAGATTGCAGTTGTAGATAGGTAGGCTTGTCTAAGGCCGTATTTCATATTGCGAACTGTCATCATATTCTTGTCAGCATCTTCATATCAAAGCCTGCCTGCTGCGGAACGTTGGGAAACGAACGAGTTTTCCTACTGTGAGGAGTGCTGGGCCCTTGTGCCCACGGGTTCATGTTCCGATAAAACAGGTGTTTGAAACCGGCCGGCCGTCTCTTTCAGTCAAAGACGTATGTGCTCAGGAGATTCGCGGCGCGCGTATTTGCCGGTCGGGTGGCAAAAGGATTCATCGGTACTATCGCCAAAGTGGTTTGTTGAAGAGCGGTCGGTCTGCGAATCTCTCAAGCAACGAAAGGAGAACACCATGAGAAGAAAAGGTTTTACCCTGGTCGAGCTGCTGGTCGTTATCGCGATCATCGCTCTGCTGATGGGCATTCTGATGCCGGCGCTGGCCCGCGTTCGGCAGTTGGCGTTCAGAATGACCTGCGGCACCAACCTGGCGGGCATCGGCAAGGCCATGCTGATCTACGCCAACGACTACGAGGATGAGCTGCCCCGCGCCGGCGGCCGGCTCTCCCAGTGGAACGGCCCGGTCGTATGGGCGGCCGCTGATCGCTATGCGGCCTATGGCGTCGCTCAGGCGGACGGCAGCGGTGGCAAGGCCACGGTCACGTCGTGCTTCTATCTGCTGGTCAAGTATGCCGAAGTGACCCCGAAGTCGTTCGTTTGCAAGGGCGACACCGGGACCACCGAGTGGCAA
>CAZOFX010000089.1:0-23200 GCA_964579055.1 uncultured Pirellulales bacterium | reverse complement strand
GCCCACCTCCCCGCTGATCCGGTCCTGAAGCACCCCGTCCAGCAACGAGCCGCCATGTTGCAGCACCCGTCTGCTCGACAAGCTCATCATGCCTCGTTCCAAGTCACGGCCCGCCTGTTGGTCTGCTAATGATTATCGAAAGGCCTGACCCTGGAGGCACCCGCCATCGAAGAGACTGCCGTTTTCTGTTGAGTCGATTCTCATCCCCACGCCCAAAACCGGCCCAGTAAGTCGGTCCACTGGAGACGTTACCCATTTTCAAATACGTAGTCTCCACAGTTGACGTGACTGACGCATGCGGGTATTCCCCATTTGTCTGGCACCGATGCCATGAAATTCGTCTGTAGAGTCGCGCTTGTGCCACAAGTCGGATTTCGGTTGCACGAAGGACAGTGAGGGACGGGGTATTCTGAGCAATTTGACAAGCCGCCCGCGTACGCGCACGCGGGCGGCGGACGAGACGATATTTCGGTGCGGGCATACAACAGGTGACGGTCGAACCAGTAAGCGGATTTGGCGAGGCCATTTCGCGACAGACGTAGTGCGCCGCAGGAAGACCAATGCGCAATCCTTGCTCAGTGGCGACGTATCTCTTCCACGAGCCGCGTGGCAGTACTTTCATGCTCCGTGGGCCGCCGCATACTGCTGGTGCGCGATGACGGCTGGAGCGATGGCAGGCGGGCCATCGTTCGTCAGAATCTTGCCGCAGTGACACTGTCACCCGCCGTGGCCTTCGGCACATCGAAACAGGCAAAAGGAGGAACGATCATGAAAAAGACAGGGACACTGATCATCGCGTGTGTGGTATTTCTGCTGCCAATACCAGCTCACGCACAGACGTTCTGGCACGGCGTCAACATCGCGGATGCAGGCATGGCCGCGGAAGACATGGAGGCCATCCACGACGCGGTCATCAAGGCGGGGATGACCAGTTTGGCTCCCACGGCCATCGGGTTCCCGACGGGCGACATGCTCCCTGACGCGGACCGCGGTCTTAGGATCTACAAGTCCGACGAGACCTGGGATGGCTACACGCTGTTCAATTGTTTTACGGGCACAGGCACAGCCAAGAACGGCAATAACGTCCTGATCGACATGCACGGCAACATCGTCAACGAGTGGACGTTCAGCGGGCCGGGCTACATGTCGGCCTCGAAGGCGTTGCCCGGCGGATGCATCGTTGGCAGTATGGTCGACCCGAACGATGTAATGGCCGGGGGCGGCAAGCTGACGCAGTTGAACTGGGAGGGTGAGGTCATCAGACAGTGGGATACGATGGGCCACCATGACCACGAACAGGAAGGCAGCCCGTGCGGCTACTACGCCCCCGGAGCCGAGCCGATGATCGAAGGCGCAAAGGTGTTGGTCCTGGAGAGTACACGCCCCGATCTCACCGACACGAAGCACATCTGCCCCAAGCCTCTTAAGGACGACAGGATCCGCGAGCTGGACTGGGACGGCAACGAGCTGTTCCGCTGGCAGGCTTGGGAACATTTCGAAGAACTCGGCCTGGATGAGTGGGCCAGGGCCGGTCTCCAAACGGGGCTATGCTACGAGGGTCCCGCTTTTATGGCGGAGATGCTGCCGGAGGACTGGACGCACGGCAACGCCGTCGCCTGGTGCGGGCCGAACAAATGGTACGACCAAGGCGATCTGCGCTTTCACCCCGACAACATCATCGCCGACTTCCGCTCGCTGAACATCACGATCATCATTGCCCGGCACGACCATCCGGAGGGCCAGTGGCAAGAGGGCGACATCATCTGGAAGCTCGGCCCGGACTATTCGACCGCCAGCGAGGACTACAAAGTGGGGCAGATCATCGGCCAACACATGGCCCACATGATCCCACAGGGTCTACCCGGTGAAGGCAATATGCTGATTCTCGACAATGGTGGACAGGCCGGTTACGGTGCTCTCGTTCAGGGCTTGAGGGATGCGAATGGTAACCCGCTGGGCACCTGGCCCAACACGTTCCGGATGTTCAGCCGCGTCCTCGAGATCAACCCGGTGACCAAGCAGATCGTCTGGGAGTACAAGCAGCCGAGGCTTTCCGAGGACCTCAACGGCGACGGCAAGATCCTCGGTGATGAGAAGCTCTTCTTCAGCAATCTCATGTCGGGTGCGCAACGCCTCCCGAATGGCAACACCCTCATTACGGAGTCGGACCCCGGGCGTGTCTTTGAGGTCACGACGTCCGGTAAGGTCGTGTGGGAGTACGCACCGACTTGGTTCGATCCCGAGGCCTTCATGGGTGTCGCCGTCTACCGCGCCTACCGCGTTCCCTATTTCTGGGTTCCGCAGAGCACCCAGACGCTGGAGAGTGGCGTTCCAGTGACGGGGCTGTATGGCGGGAAAGGACAGGAGCGATTCTTCCAGTTCGAAGTGCCCAAGGCAATGCAGAACCTGTCCGTGAGAACCTATGGCGGCACGGGCAACTGCGACCTGTACCTCAAGCAGGGCGCGGTCCCGACGACGTCAGATGCGGACTATGCGTGCCTTCAACCGGGCAACGAGGATGGCGTCTGCTTTGGTCCTCCGTCCGGAACCTGGTATGTGATGGTCCGAGGCGAAACGGCGTACGAAGGCGTGAGCATCGTAGCGGAGGTCTTGCCCTGACCCTACCGCGTGCAGAGCGCGGCGCATCTCCCTTTGTGAACGAGCGCTGCTTCAGCAGGCTCGGACCATTGCAGCACATCAGAATGGCAGCATATCCACGGGAAAAGGAGGTCCAAGATGAAACGATCACGAAACCACATTGCCGTAGCGCTGTTGGCGTCGCTTCTGGTGCCGGCCGCAATCTCGGGGCAGGAGTTTTTCTGGTGCGGCGGTGACATCACGAACCTGTTGGATCCGAACCAGACGGAAGCCTTGCAGACCGCGTTGCAGCAGGCCCATCGGACCCTCAGTTGGGGCATGTTTGCCCGCGGCATGCGCAACGAGGACGAGACCCCGGTGACGGGCGTCGTCCGCTACGATCCGTCCAAAACCTGGGACGGCTACACCCTGCTGTGCACGATGGGAGGCTACGTCGATCCCGACACCGGCGTCAACAACCCCGCCATCCTCATCGACATGGAGGGCAACGTCATCAACGCATGGCCGCTAACGTCCACACCATCGAAGATCCTGCCGGGAGGGTACATCATCGGTCAGGAAGGTTTCCTCGGCTCCTCCGGCGGGCAGACTTGTCCCTTGGTCCAGTTGGACTGGGAGGGAAACAAGGTTTGGGAATGGCGCGGCTGTCCCCGCAGCCCCGGCGCCGAACAGATGTTTGGATGTCACCACGATTTCCAACGGGAGGGCAGCCCTTGCGGCTACTACGCTCCGGGACTCGAACCGGCCGCCACCGGCGGCAAGACACTGATGTTGTCCAACTACCACCCGCCCGTCGAGCAGACCGCACATATCAGCAAGCATCTTCTTCACGATGACGCCCTGTATGAAGTCGACTGGGAAGGAAACCTCACCTGGGAGTGGCACGCCTGGGAATATTTCGATCAGATGGGGTTCTGCCAAGCCGGTCAGAAGGCGGTCTACGAGACGTTTTCCGGCTTCGATCCCAACGGTGGATCGGACTATCATCACTTCAACGCCGCCTCGTATCTGGGGCCCAACAAGTGGTACGATGCCGGCGACCTGCGCTTCCACCCGGACAATGTGATCTTTGACGCCCGCAGCAGCAATATCCTGGGCATCATCGCCCGGCATGACCATCCCGAAGGTCTGTGGGCCTCCGGCGATATCGTCTGGAGAGTGGGACCCGACTACTCGTATGGCCATCCGGAGCACAAGCTCGGGCAGATCATCGGCCAGCACCACGTTCATATGATTCCGCAAGGCCTGCCCGGCGCCGGGAACATCCTGCTGTACGACAACGGCGGAAACGCTGGCTATGGCCCACTGGCGCCGGGTCTGACGCCGGTCGCCAACAACCGGCTGCGCGAGTACTCGCGCATCCTCGAATTCGACCCGGTCACTTTGGAGGTCGTCTGGGAATATGCCAACCCCCAGGCACGGTATGACGATCAGGGAAATTGCATCGAAGCGAGCTTCTTCAGCCCGTTTATCAGCGGCGCCCAGCGCCTGGCCAACGGCAATACGCTGATCTGCCAGGGTAGCAACGGGCGGATCTTCGAAGTGACGGCGGCCAAGGAGATCGTCTGGGAATACATCTCGCCCCACGTCGGTCCGGTCAACCCAGAGGCGGGCCAATTTGGCAGCACCAATGTGTACCGGGCCTATCGGATCCCGCGCAGTTGGGTGCCGCAAGAATAGTCTTCCTTCGTCAGTCGTCGATTCTTGACGGATGCAAGGGACATCCCGGCCACTTCGAGCGGGTCGGGGTGTCCCTCTGGTAATCTTCCCGACAGCGATCCGGCGACTGGCCTGAGATCGGACGCAGTGAGAAAGGAAGAAATCATGAGACACATCATTTTGGTTCTCAGTGTCTTTCTGTGGATCGCAGGTGGCGTTGGCATCGAGAGGGCTGAGGCGGCGCTTCCGGCCAACTTCCCGGCGATCACCGCGCACGTATACGACGCCGATGCCATTGGCGATGGATACGTTTATGTGGCGGTGGCCAGCGAAGTCGAAGGGGTCGGTTTCTACCTCATGATTCTCGACAACGACGGCGCGCCCGTCTGGTACAAGGAACTGCCGGACGAGTGCGCCTTTGATTTCAAGATGCAACCGAACGGATTGCTGAGCTACGCTCAACTCCTGGAGCGTCATTCTTACGCCGACGGAGGCGATGCCGTCCACGTGGTCCTGAACAAGGACCTTGCCGAGATCGACACCTTCCAGATGGCCAACGGGTACACGGCGGACGTCCAGGACTTCCAGTGGCTTGCCAACGGTCACGCGCTGCTGTTCGGCTATTGCCTCACCGAGGTGGACACCGGCGCGCCAGTCCCGGGCGCCGTCGTCCAGGAACTGAATGCGGATCGCGAGGTGGTGTTCGAATGGCGCACGTGGGATCACTATGACCTCGACGGCTCCGCCCCGGCCGCCGGCGCGTTCGCTCTGAACACCCTCGGCATGGATGCCGACGGCCACCTTCTGATCGCCACGCCCGACTGGGTCAAGAAGATCTGCCGCCAGACCGGTCAAGTCCTCTGGCACCTCGGGGGCGATGAGAACGAGTTCACTCTTGTCGGGGTGGATGCGGAGGAAACGGTCGGCCACTTCGGCGGCAGTGCGCTGCATCGCCTGGACAACGGCAACGTCCTCCTCTACGACGGCAGCGACGGCACGGGGACCCGCTCGTCGCAGGTCCATGAGTGCCGACTGGACGAAGAGAACCGGATCGCCGAACACGTGTGGTCATACGTTCCGGATCCCCCGGTCTTCGCCCGGCACGGAGGCAACGCCCAGCGCCTGGCCAACGGCAACACGTTGATCGGCTGGGGTGGCGACGGTGGCAGCCATGGTCCGGTCTGCACGGAAGTCACGCCGGACGGGCAGAAGGTCTTTGAATTGTTCTTTGATGATCCTGCCGTCGAAAGCTATCGTGCCTTCCGCTTTCCCCTGCCGAAGGACATCACCGGCGACGGCGTCACGAAGCAGTACGTCGGCATCGGGGACAACGAGTTCAAACGGGGCGGTGTCGATACAGGTGTCACCATTCGGGTCAACAGCTATACCGGCACCGGCTACAACGTCATGGGCGTCGTGCGGACTCCGTTGGCTCCGCTTTATCCGACTTTCGAGGGCCCGGCGCCGCAAATCGTTCCCGTGCGGCTCCAAGTCGGCGCCAACGGGATCAATTCGATCAACGCCCGCATTCTCCTCCGCGCCGAGAGCTTTCATCTGAGAGAGCCCGAAACGTACACCGTCTACCGGCGCAACCCGAAGGAGACGAAGCCGTTCGTGGCATTGCCGACTCTGTACGACCCGGCCACTGGCATGCTATGCGCCGACATGATGGAGTTCGGCGAGTTCATCCTCGGCAAACCCGACCTCGAACTCGCGGCGTCGGCGCAGGTGGATCGGTCCGACCTCTGAAGCAATCGTCGATCCGGCTGTCCCTGTGACTGCGGCGCTTCGGTTCGCGGGACGGGCCGCCCGTGAGCGCGAATTCCAGGCTTGAGGTTTACAGAAGAAGTCAACGAGGCCGACGCGGTCGCGGTATGGCCCAGCCCGATCTGGAGCTTCACGGTGGCCGCCAGTCGATGCCGCTGACGTACGACAACAGTGCTTCGCCCTTCTATTCAGAGGCGGAGCGGATCTTCGAGCAGGCTCAGGATTGGACGATCGGCGGCGCTAACAGCCTGAGACTGTACTTCCGGGGCGAGGCGACGAATTCGCCGCAGACGCTCTACGTCACGCTGGAGGACCGCGCCGGACACGCGGCGACGGTCCGCGGCACCGGCTCCTTTCTTATCCGTTCGACCTCAACACAAGCGCCATGGGGTACATCGGTGATCTCATGCAGCGTTTCCCGAAGATACATCGTCTCCACCGCGGGCGCCCCGCCAGCCTTGAGCAAATCTCTTCGCATCGCCACCCAAACGCCTGTATACTCTGGTTCAACGTTGACGACCATGGACAGTTGGCAAGATCCGCCATCCGATCTGCAGGAAAGGGTCGACGATGAGACCGTCACGCACCTCGACGCAGTTTTCCAGACGCACGTTCCTACAGGCTGTCGGTGGCACGGCGGCGGCCCTTTCACTGACCACCGGCGGCTGGCTGGGCGGCGCGGCTCTGGCCCGGCCGGCCGGGCAGGCCAAAACACCGCCGGTCATACGGGCCGCATTCGTCTACCCTCCGACGGAGGAGCTCCGGAAGGCCGGGTATTATAGCTGGCCCGGCTCGACGTTTGACGCAGAGGGTCGCCAACTACAGTACATGGCCACACTCCAGGACCTGGAGCGCAAGCTGGGTCTGCGAATCGCTATCGAACGGGATCCGCTTGCCGATGGCGATGCGGCAGATCGATTCATCCGCCAGGTCAAAGACGAGCCACCGGATGCGCTGTTCCTCGTGCCGTTCAAGAAGGGTCACTGGCCGCACCTCACGCGGATCGTCGAAAAGACGAAACTCCCAACCGTTGTCCTTGCCCCGCTTGGAGTGCTGCTGGTCGGCATGGTCCGTGAGCTGCACCGCAAGCCCGGCGTGTACATGATCAACGGACTCGATAGCTTTGAGGCGGTCGAGAATGGCATGCGGATGGTCCGGGCCGCCAGTTGGATGAAACAGAGCCGCATCCTGAACATCGCCCGTTCGGCCGGAACAAGGCAGACAGTGACGCACCTCGGCACCGCAATTGACACCGTTGCCAACACCGGCTTCATCGAGGAGTTCCAGCGGACGGGACCAACGGACCAGGTCAAGGCGCTTGCCAACCGGTACAAGACCCAGGCCACCCAGGTTCATCAGCCCAGCGATGAGGACATCCTCGACGCGGCCCGCGCGGCGGTCGCACTGAAGAAGGTGGTGGCCGAGGCGAGGGTGGACGCGGTCATGATGGACTGCCTGCCCGGGCTCCAGCACCCGCATCAGCACGTGCCCCCGTGCATGGGCTTTATGGATCTGCGGGACGAGGGGATTCCGGCCGGCTGCGAATCGGACCTGGATGCGACGCTGACGATGATGCTTCTGCAATACCTGTTCGACCGACCCGGCTTCCAGCACAACCCCGCCGTGGAGACCGAGAAGAACCACTACTTCTGCGCGCACTGCACCAGCGCCTCGCGCATGGCGGGGCCTGATGCCCGGCCGGAGCCGTATATGCTGATGAATCACGCCGAGGCGGGATGGGGCTGCGTGCCCCGCGTGCTCTTTTCACCCGGGCAGGAGGTAACGATCGCGAAGTATCTGCACACCCCCTCCGACCAGGAGGTCCCGCAGATGCTCGTATACTCAGGCGAGACGATCGGTTGCCCGCCCATCCCGCAGACGGGCGGTTGCCGCACGAACGTCGAAACGACGATCAACGAACTGGAAGATGTTGCCAACCTCAAAGGGCACCACCTCGTCATGATCTACGGCAACCACGCCAAGGTCCTGCGCCGCTTCTGCCAAATGTACCATATCGAGGCTATAGTATGATCAGAACTTCAATCCGAGGCCATGTGTGGGCCAAAGGGTGTTGCTCTCCTCGTAAGCAATGACGGGATCGAGGCCCCCCCATCCCGCCTTGCTTAACACGGGCGTACGATGCAGAATGAGATGCCTGAGCCGGATATCATCAACAGTACGTCTGACCGGCCGGAACGGACCCGCAGACGAGGGGCCCGGCATTGGGCATTCCTTCTCCAGGATTTGCTGCTCTTCAGTCTGTTCTTCTTGTATCTGTGGCTCGTCATCAAGCCCCACCTCATCTTCCATGGGTCCGATCGCATCGCGAACTTCCCCCCTTTCTACACCACCTGGAGCTTCTTCATGTCCCACCTGCACCGGCTCGGCGGGCCGGTCGAGTATGCGTCGGCATTTCTATCGCAGTTGTTCTATTACTCGTGGGTTGGGGCGCTCGTGATAACGGCCCAGGCGTGGGCGTTCCGGTCTCTGATCGCGCGCCTCGCGGCGACGATGAACCTCGCAACGCTGCACCTTGTTGGCTACGTGCCGGCGTTGCTGCTGCTGATTATGTACGGTCAGTATACGTATTTCTTCCCTACGACAATGGCCTTGCTTGTCGCCCTGCTCCTGGCACATCTCTACATGTGTCTGAGGGCGACAAGAACACCGGCGACCGCTGCGGCGTCTTTCACAGGCTTGGCATGCGCGTGTTACTATGCCGCCGGAGCAGCGATGCTCCTGTTTGGAGCGATCTGCGTGATTCGCGAAGCACTTGCCTGCGGCCGGCGCCGGCTCGGCGTGCTGTACGCGCTCATTGCCCTGGGGCTGCCGTACGTTCTCGGCGTGGGGGTCTTTCGCACAAGCGTCGTCAATGCGTACAGCGATCTGCTGCCCATTTCGTGGAAGATCCTGTTCTATGACGCCCGCCGCCGGGGCGTAGGAACCGTTTGCATTCTATACCTGTTGGCTCCAGTCGCCATGATTGCGGGCGGGATCGCGTCAATCCTCTGGAGATGCTGGGAGACGAGTCACCAAGCCGGTAAGGCAAAGGAGGGTCGAACAGCGACTGGTACGAGGGTCTACGGACGGGCAGCCACACTGTCGAGCCGCTTTCAACCGACCGTCTGGGGCCGGGTGGCAGGCACGGTGGGACTCGTTGCCCTTGGAGCAGCCGTGGCCTTCGGCAGCTTTGACGCGAGACAGAAGACGCGCCTCGCGGTGGACTACTTCGCATATCACAAGAAGTGGCCTGAACTGCTCATCGAGGGCAGGAAGGCCTGCGACGATCCATTCGTCATGCACGCCGTGAACCGAGCTCTATACCATACCGGCCGGCTTGGCGACGCCATGTTCGCATGGCCCCAGGACCCGACGTACCTGTTTCTGACGGAAAGCAAGTACAGATGGATGCACTGGCAGTGTTTTGCCACCCATCTGGAACTGGGGGCGGTCAACGTGGCCGAGAACGCGCTGATGGAATGCCTGGGGGGCATGGGCGAGCGGCCGATGGTTCTACAGCAGTTGGCGTGGATCAACCTGGTCAAGGGCAATCTCGGTACGGCCCGTGTCTTCCTTCATACGCTGAGGGGCACCCTGTTCCATCGCCAGTGGGCCCATCGCTATCTGGCGCTCCTGGAGCGGGACCCTGGCCTAGCCACGGACAAGGAAATCCAATACCTGCGGTCTGTCGCTATGGAACAGGATTATCCCTCGCTTCGCCTGGCCCAGGAGGGGATGTTGTTGGACCTCCTGAAGAAGAACAGCAAAAACAGGATGGCCTCGGAGTATCTGATGGCATCGTACCTTCTGAACAGGCAGTTGAGCCGTTTCATCGAGCGCATCGATGAGCTTCCCGGCCTTGGATACCAGACTTTGCCAAGGCACTACGAAGAGGCCGTACTGGTGTATGCGGCTACGGCACGGACAAGCGTCCAGTTGCGTGGATACAGCCCTCGGAACGATGTACGTGAGCAAATGGAGCATATCGGCGGGATTCTCCGGAGCCATGGGGGAGACAAGCAGGCGGCCTTCGCGGATTTGGAGAGGTCCCATGGAAACACCTATGCGTTTTACAACATTTACGGCCGCCGGGGAAAATCAAGATGATGGATTCGAAGGCCGCGCAAGGGCCTGGCCAAACCGAAACCAGCAACGCAAGTGCAGCGCATCTGGGCAGTGCTTTGATGGCCGCCGGCGCGGGCCTCCTGGTCTTGCTCTATGGATTCGGCGGCAGGGACAGACCGGACGAGCCGTACGCGACGGCGAATAGAGCGCCTACGATCTGGCCGGACTGCGGCGATATCGTCATACCCCCCAACATCGCGCCTCTGAACTTCGCCATCCACGAACCCGGCACGTGTTACTTCGTGCGTGTGCATGCGGCCAACGGCAAGCCCATCGAAGTACTCAGCAGGAAACGCCAGATCCGCATCCCGCAGCGCCCCTGGCGACGCATCCTGGAGGAGAACCGTGGCGGCACGCTGAACCTGGACGTTTTCGTCAAGTCCGCTGCCGCAGACCGGACGGCGCGCCCGCCGGCCCGGTGGCATCGCTTCGCCCGCGTGACCAGCCGGATCGCACCGGAAGACGTGGACAACTTCATCGTCTACAGGAGAATCTGGCCGGGACATGCGACGTGGCGACAGATGGGGGTGTACCAGCGCGATCTGCGGTCGTACGACGAGGATGTGATCCTGGACAATGACTATTTCCAGCACGGATGCGTCAACTGCCATGCCTTCTGCAATCATCGCACAAGGAAGATGCTCCTTGGGGTGCGCAGCACCACGTACGGCAGCTCCGCGATCCTGGCCGAAGACGGGCATGTCAGCAAGATCGGGACGAGACTGGGATACACATCGTGGCATCCCAGCGGGTCCGTCGCCGCATCTTCCGTCAACAAAGTCCGGCAGGTCTTTCACTCGGCGGCCAACGAGATACGAGACGTCCTGGACTTCGATTCGTTGATCGCCTGCTATCGCCTCGACGACCGGACGGTGAGAACAGCGCCCGCCCTGGCCCGCAAGGACTGGCTCGAAACCTATCCGGCCTGGTCTCCGGATGGGCAGTATCTCTACTTCTGCTGCGCCCCGATCACCTGGAAGGACCGCGACAGCGTCCCGGACAACTTCCATCAGATCAGATACAGCCTCGTGCGCATTCGGTATGACCTTCAGAAGGACCAGTGGGGAGACCTCGAGACGGTCCTGTCGGCCGACCAGACGGGGCAGTCCATCCTGCTCCCACGGATCAGCCCGGATGGTCGCTGGCTGCTGTTCACCATGTGCGACTATGGTTGTTTTCCCGTCTACCGTCAGAGCGCCGATCTGTACATGATGGATCTCGAAATGGCGCAGCAGACGGGGCAATACAGCTATCGGCGACTGGATATCAACAGCGACGCGAGCGAGTCCTGGCATAGTTGGTCCAGCAACGGCCGATGGATCGCCTTCAGCAGCAAGCGGCTCAGCCACCTCTTCACGCGTCTGTACCTCGCCTATGTCGATGATCGCGGCGCCGCGCACAAGCCCTTCTTGTTGCCGCAGCAGAATCCTCACTCTTATGACGCCTGCCTGTGGACGTTCAGTGTTCCGGAGTTGGTGACAAAGCCCGTGCGGACCCGGGGGGAGACCCTCGCAAGGGCCATTCGCGGCAAGCACGAGATACCCGTCGAGATGCCCGTCACCATGGCCACGCCGAGGCAGGAAGCAACCGCCGCCCAAGAGGAGTCCTGGCATCAGTGACTTCGGTGGGCACTCCGGGCTCGGCGGCTCAGGATGGGTCGGTCAGTCTTTCGGCTCACCGGCGTCTTGCACGAGCGTGTCGTCGTCTCGTTCCAGGCTCGGCACGAACTCGTAGATGGCGGCGCCGGCGGGGGCGAGGGTGTCGGTGACGGCTGCCTGGCCGTCTTCGAAGCGGCCCATTTCCGTGCGGCCGGCTGGAAGCCGCTTGTATATGCGCCCTCGCTCGGGCAGTCCGTGTTCTTCGCGGCTGAGGGCGAAACGGATCTGCTGGTCCGCGTCGGCAATGTTGGCAATCGCCACGGCGATGCTACCGTCATCGGCGCGCCAGGCGCCCGCAAGGTATTGCGGCACGCGCTTGCGATATTCCTGGACGGCTCCCTGCTGGCCGGCGTAGACGGACAGGCGCGACATGTCTATCTCCATGTCGGGAATGTCCATGCGCGGAGGGCGAATGAACGTGCCGTACAGCAGATAAGGCAAGGCCGCCTGCCGCAGTTGGACCAGTTGCCTGATGTAGGCCAGGTCCGCCTTCCGCTCGGCCAGGTGCTCCGGCAGGAAGTTCGCAAGACAAGGCTGCTGTCCCCAGACGAAGCTGCGCGCCTGTTCCAGACGGAACTGGCCTCGGAATTTCTCGTCGAGCAGTTGAAGCGGCTGCTCCGGGGCGGAGTCTTTGGGCCAGAGCGGGTCATACGGCGGCCGCGTCAGGGACGCATAACTCCCGTACAAAACGGTGTAGCCGTGATAGACGGCGTGGAAGAACGGAATCGGTTCCCACTGGCCGGGCGCCGCGTAGCGTTCCTGGCTGACCTGGAGGCTCAACATCGGGTCGAGATGGGGCAGCCACGCCTCGCCGCAACCCTCGCCCGCCAGGGCGATGCCGGGACATCGCGCGCGGATGTCGGATTCGAGGGCGCGGAAGCCTTCCATCCAATACGTGCCGCCTCCGGGCGCGTGCCCGTGTTCGGCGTCATAGCAGACGAGGCTCGAGCAAGCCTGGTCCATGTAGATGCCGCTGACGCCCAGGTCGTTGTACACGGCTTGGGACAGGCCCGCGTAGGTGTCGCGCCAGAACGCCGTGCCCATGCACATCGACGCCATGGGGGACCGGGTGAAGCTGTTGTAGACTTCCGGCTGCACCGTACCGTCCGGCTTCTTGACGGCGTAGCGTTCGGCCTTCCGGGAAATCCAGCTTTGCGAGGCCATGCCCCAGAGCCGCTGGTTCATGTAGACGATGGGATTCAGCCCGTGCTGGCGGGCCTGGCGCACGGCGGTGCGAAAGGCGTCCGTCCCGTCGCGCGGCGGCAGGTACTCCGGGAAGTTGACATCGTAGGCGCAGCCGTGCCACCAGTGCCAGAACACGCTGACCGGCACGCCGAGATAGTCCTGCATGGCGGCGGCCAGGGGCAACACGCCGTCTGAGCGGCCGCGATTCCAGACCCAGAATCCTGTGTTTCGGACCCAGTCGGGCGTGCGGCCTTGTTTCAGCCGGCTTTGCCGCGCCCACGGCTGCTCAAGCGCCCACTCGCGATACCGCGCCGCTGCCGTGATCCAGTCGCCCTCAAACAGGCCCACCACCACTTCGTAGGGCGGTTCGTACGTCCCTTGCGCCGCCGCGTCGGCGCCGGGGAAATGGCAAACCTCCAGGCCGATGCCGCCGCGTCCATCGCCGAAGGCGGCGAAGCTCTTGCTGCGCGCCGCGATGTCATCGGCGGCAAGATACAGGCCCGGGCCATTGTCGCGGTAGAACGCCATGCACTGCATGGACAGTATGCCGGGATAGGCGAACTCGCGCCGCTGGGCCTGGCCTGGTGTCGCAGAGAGGAGTTGCCTGGCCTGCGTCGTCTTCTCGCCCATCCAATAAGGCACGGCGAGCACTTCCGATTCCTGTGGCGCGATGGCGTCGATGCGCGGGAAGCACAGCACGCGGGGAACCACGCCGGCGAGGCCTTGCACACTGATTGAGAGGCGACCTGCCCGGGCCGCGCGGTCAAGGCGGACACCGACGGATACGGACAGAGTGGGCATCGCGTCCTGGTTGAACCCGGTCCAGAACAGGCGCACTCGATGCGGATCGTTGTCCTCGCGTCGGCATTCGAATCGTTGCGCGTGTTCGGGAAGCAGCATGCCTCCAGCCTGCTCGGGCAGCTCCAGCGTCCAGAGGCTGCCAAGGACGTCTGCATCGATGTGGTCGTGGCCCGTGTGTTTGTCGAGCAGGGAAACCAGAGAACCATGCTCTTCGTCGAACCGCAGGGCAACCTCCTGACCGTCGACGGACAGAGCCGAAGCGGCGGCAGCAGAACACAGTATCGCCAGCAGAATGGCCCACGGCCAACCGCGCCGAGCTTCTTCAGAAACGCATTCCGCAGTGTGTATCGTCAAAGGGTGTTCCCTTCCAAGAAGAACGGTCTACACGGACGCAACGGTTATGGATGCCGCCCGGCATTGCGAGATCAGCCCTCAGAGGGGTGGTCCCTGGGGGATGACTGTGAGTCGTACGCGAGGGGCAGGTCCATCGGCGGAGCTGCACGAGAAGCGGATCTGGTTCGGTCCCGGCCGGAGCAGAGGATTCTCGCCCTGCGGGGTCACGTTGGCGATCGTCTCGCCCTTGGGTCCGTAGAGCACGCATTCGTGGTCCGAGCGGAATTCGAGATAGCTGCCGGACGACATCTCCACCGGAACAAGCACGGCCGTGCCGTTGACGCTGATCGCGGGATTCTTCACCGTGCAGGGCACCATCGGCAGCGCCTTGACCGGTCCGATGGCGCATCGCACTTGCCGGCCCTGGGGGAGATTGTTGTAGCAGATGCTCACCGACTCGACCGCGCCGAAGTCAATGGTCTCGCGGTAGACGTTATAGCCTCCTTTGCCGTCGTTCCAGACGTAGTCGCTCCAGCGGGCGGACTCGGTCTCGACGAGCGTGAACTGCCGCCGGCCGGTGAAGTCGACGTCGATATAGCGGTCCGCCACAGCGCCGTAGGAGACGTGGCGCGGGCTTTCCAGCCGGACGGCGATGATCTGCCCCTGGCCGTCGCCCTCGACCCACAGGCCGATGGCCTCGTGTCCCTTGAGATTCAGGCATGGTTCGAACTTGCGGTCCAGCCTGACCCACGCCGCATTGCGCGGAACTTGGCCGGAATTCGTCGCGGCGGAGATCCCGGCCTGCCCCGCGCCATCGGGCGTCCCCATCAACGATGCGGTCACTCCGGCCGCTGTGCGCGGCGGCCCGGCAAATTGGTTTGGCTCGGAGAGGTCTGCCACAACGATGTTTTTGGGGTCGTCATACGAACCGGCGGCCATGAGGGCTTCCAGGCGAAAACGCACCGGCTGCTGCCCGAAGGGATTCTCGACCACCCACGAGAGGCTCCACGGTTCCGCACCGCTGGCCACGTGAGAGTCGTAGACACTCGGGCGGAAGCGCCATGTCCCCTCTTCGCTGCGAACCAGCGAGAACTCTTTTCCGGGCCGGCGCAATTGCGCCTTGATCGTCTCATCGAAGGCGCCATCTCGGCGAAGTTCCTCGCAGGTGCGGAGGATATCGACCGCGCGCCGAAACAGCGGCACCGCAGAAAGCCGGGCGTGGTCGATCCCGCCGGTGAGCGAGATTCCGGCATCGTACCCGATGAGTCTGGCCCCGAGATACTCGATCACGTCCGGATAGGTCGGCTCGACCTGCGGCGGATTGAAATGCTGGAAGTTCCACCAGCCCAGATGCAGAGGCAAAAGGAGCCCGCCGTTGACTGCGCTGGCGTGCAGGTCGATGAAGCGTTTGTGGCCCCGTTGCGGATAGTCCCACGCCTGCCAGCGGGTCCGGTACTGCCAGAAATGGTGCCACATGGCGCTCATCTCCATGCCCACCGGCTTGTCGAGATGCTTCTGGATCTCGAAGACGAATTTGTCCGCCCAGTACCAGCACTCGTCGGGACCACGCAGAATACTGCTGCCGTCGATGGCGTCGAGGTAGATGCCGTCGAAGCCGCACGAGTTCACGATCTCGGCATGATTCCGCGCGATCTCCTCGAAGAGGGTCGATTCCACATCGGGCACGAGCAGGCCGAAGCACTCCTTGAGATGGCGGGCCTTCGCCCCTTGTGCGTGTGCGGCAGCCTGTGTCCCGAATGCGCCACGCCGGACCATTGTGAAGCGCCACGGCGGCTCCTGACTGACGGCGCCGAACGTGACCAGTTCATCGCCGATGTGAAGGATGACGCTGTTGTGCTCGAAGAAACCCGTGACGGTCGTCATGCCACGAGTCGATTCGTCGACCGTGATTTCTGTGGCATTCGCATCGATGTCGCCGGCAAGCGTAAAGACGCGAAAGGCGTCCAGCCGGCCATCCGGAATCGGGCGGACGTACTTCGACTGCTTGTCGATGAAGAACGCATAGGTATGGAAGATCGACCCGATCCCCGCGTCGTGCAGGCGTTGGACGATCCGCCGGTAGGTGTCCCATCCCTGCGGCCACTTCTCCGCATTCAGCACGAAATCGCCGAACCGGAAGAACGCGCCGCCGCCGTGGTGGTCGATCTGGGTCACCCCGAGGTTCCGGGCCATCGCGATCCAATCGTCCGCGTTCGAAGCCGTGAGCGAGCCGAAGTTGAACAGATACGAGCCGTGGTTGAACGGGACCTCGTCCGCCCAGGGCCCTGCAACCGGACAGCGAGGCATCTCATCCGCGTCCGTCAAGACCTCCTGAAGGGCCTTCAGCATCCGCGTGGTCGGCATCCCGACGATGGCCACCTTGGCCCCTTCCATGCCGAACTTGGTATAGCATGACGCCCGCAGGTTCGTCTGAAGCGCCGGCAACTGATCCACGCGGGTGATCAGATTCAGAGACATTGCGCATGCGCCGAAGGGCTCCGAAGGCGTGCCTTGCAGCGTAAGCGGAACGTTCAGGAAGACGATCGATTCAATGCCGTCTCCGCTGACCGACTCCACAGTGAGCTGAATGTAAGAGTCACGAGATTCAACGCGGAGAACCACCTTCGCATCCACCTGCTTGAACTCGATGATCAGCCGGCCGTCCGCGAATCGAACTGACGACGCAGGGTATTCCACGCCGCGGCAGCGAATCGACGCGCACGTCGAAGGCACATCGCGTTTAAGGTAGTCCACTCCCGTCGCACGGTCGACGAAGGCGAGGTTCTGTCCCCCCACGGATATCGTGTATCGCACGTGGGGATTCTCGATCACGATGGGCATCTCCTGGGCCGTCGCCAGCGACGACGCGGCAAGTACGCCAAGCAGGATGGACGCTGTCTTCATGATGGGTCTCCAAGCACAGGCCGGCTCACATTGTACACCATGTCCCGCCTCACCGCGCTGTTTTCCGGCGAAGGGGTGAAAGGTCCGATTGTGGCGATTCGCCTTTCACAGACTTTCTTCGAGAAGACTTGAAGTCGGACCACCTGTAGCGGTAAGCTTGGACCAAAACGACAAAGTCGAAAAGGAAGGGGCAAACCCTATGAGCGATGACCATAGCATGACCCTGACGCGGCGGCGGTTTCTGGCAAAGGGGGCGATGGCGGCCGGTGCGATTGCGCTGCCCTACTACGTTCCGGCCTCGGCGCTGGGGCGCGATGGAGCGGTGGCGGCCAGCGAGCGCATCGTGATGGGCGGCATCGGGCTCGGCGGCCGGGGCTCCTACGATCTGGGCTATATGCTGACACAGCCGGACGTGCAGTGGGTCGCCGTCTGCGACGTCGTGAAGGCCAAACGCGAGACCGCCAAGAACACGGTGGACAGCAAGTACGGCAACAAAAACTGTGCGGCGTACGGCGACATGCGCCAGTTCCTGGCCGAACGGACGGACGTGGACGCCGTGCTCATCGCCACCGGCGACCGCTGGCACGCGCTGGCGTCGGTCCTGGCGATGCGGGCGGGCAAGGACGTCTACTGCGAGAAGCCGGCGTGCCTGACGATGGCGCAGGGCCAGGCGGTCGTGGAGACCGCCCGCCGCTACAGCCGGGTCTATCAGACCGGTGCCCAGCGGCTCAGCGAGCCCCCTCACGTGTTTGCCATGGAGTTGGCCCGGTCGGGGCGCCTGGGCCCGATCCATACCGTGTACGCCGACTGCCGTTGGCGCGACGGGCTGCGTCACGACTGGCTGCCCGCCGAACCCGAACCGCCCAAAGAGGAGCTGGATTGGGACCTCTGGCTCGGCCCCTGTCCGTGGCGACCCTACAACGCCGGATATGTCAACGGCGGCGGGTGGTATCACTTCTACGATCTGGCGACCGACGTCGCGATGTGGGGCGCGCACACCGTGGCCCAGGCGCTGGCGGGACTGGACATGACGGGCGTCTCGCGCATCGAGTTCGAGTACGCCGGACCCGATGCAACGATGGTGACGCGACTGTCCAACGGCGTGAAGCTGGTGCTGTTCCGAGTCGCCGGCTCGGTGTGGGACCCGTGCGAGTACTGGCACGGCGCCTGCGGCGAGCGGTTCGACGGACCCGAAGGATGGGCCGGGGCTGCCGACGGCTACGCACAGACCGATGTCTCTTCGCCGGTCCTGATGCGCGATTACGCGAAGGTGCTGGCCGAATACGTGGCCCGCACACAGCGGCCGCTGGACCACGTGCGGGACTTCCTCGACTGCATCCGCTCGCGCCGAGCCCCGGTGGCGAGTCCGGAGGTCATGGCTCGGTCGATGAATATCTGCCTGGCGGCCGACATCTGCGAGCAGTTGCAGCGAAACCTCTCGTTCGATCTGACCAAGGCCGAGTTTGTCGGCGATGCGACAGCCAACCGGATGCGGTCCCGCGCGATGCGCGTCCCGTACACGATCTGATTCAATCGCAGGGTTCGTACCTTGGCAGAAGGCGATGGTGGCGAATGAATCGCAAACCGAGAACGCCGGCAACGATCTCCACCCTTTCCGACGAGATGCTCTGTTGCATGGCCACCGAGAAGCCGGGCGCGAAGGACGCCAGGATCGTCGCGCCGTCCGATGTGGAGACGGCGCCGTGGGTCCGATTGAAGTGTCGGTTTGGGTGTGACGGCTACGGCCGGTGTCTGGTGTGTCCACCTTTCACGCCCGGGCCGGAGGAGATGCGAAAAGTGCTGGATGCCTACCATAGAGCCGTCCTGATTCACTTCGATCCGGAGGCCGATGTGAAGGCCGCCGTGGCCGATCTGGAGCGAGAGATCTTCCTCTGCGGCGCGTGGAAGGCGTTCGGACTGGGCGCCGGTCCGTGCTATCTCTGCAAGAAGTGCCCTGTGGACCAGGGGCAGTGCCGACATGCCGAACGGGCTCGACCGGCGATGGAAGCTTGTGGTATCGACGTCTTCTCCACAGTGAAGAAGGCCGGGTTTCCCATCGAGGTGGTCAAGAGCACCCGCCAGTGTCCCAACTACTATGGCCTGGTGCTCGTGGACTGAGAGGCTTGGCGGTTTGTCCGTGTGACATATCAAGACTGTTCCGATTCGAAGCACCGTGATTGCTGAAAGGAGCAACAGATGAACGGCACGCATACCCACGTAGATGCGAGCGCGGCAGTTGGGGGACGTCTTCTCCGTCGGCGCGATGTGCTCACCGCCGCGGTCGTCGGCGCCACCTCCGGGCTGATGGGGTTGTCGAAAACCGCATGGGGGCAGACCGGACGAGTGGTGAAGAACGGACGGGTCAAACAGTCGATCTGCGGCGGGTGCCTGCGCGGGCTCCGGCTGGACCAGGAGCAGACGGCCAAACTGCTGGTCGAGATGGGACTGGTCGGACGCGACCTCGTCGGCAGGAACGACTGGGACATGCTCAAGAAGTACGATCTGGTCGCGACCATGGTGCCGGGCGCCGGCTCGATCAAGCAGGGGCTCAACGACAAGTCGATGCACGCCAAGTTCATGGAGGATTTCCGCACGAATATCAAGGCGGCGGCGGAGTACAAATGGCCCAACGTGATCTGCATGGCCGGCGACCGGGCCGGGATCGGCGAGGAAGAAGGGATGGACAACTGCCAGGCGATCCTCAAAGAGGCGGTCAAGATCGCCGAGGATCAGGGCGTGACCCTCTGCATGGAGCTGCTCAACAGCAAGGTCGACCACCCCGGCTACATGTGCGACAACTACACGTGGGCTTTCGAGCTGTGCCGCCGGGTGGATTCGCCGCGATTCAAGATGCTCTTCGACATCTACCACATGCAGATCATGGAGGGCGACCTCATCGCGACGATCAGGAAGAACATCCGGCACATCGGCCACTTCCACACCGCCGGAGTGCCGGGCCGCCACGAGCTTGACGAGAACCAGGAGATCTACTACCCCGCCGTCATGCGCGCCATCGTTGAGACCGGCTACGACGGCTACGTCGCGCACGAGTACACGCCCACGCGCGACCCCCTGGAGTCCCTCGTGCAGGCCGTGAGGGCCTGCGACGTATAGGCCAAAGACCCGCACAGCACATGGAATTGAGTTTCCGGGGGTTGGACGGTAGGATGGCGGGCGTGTGGCCCTTGGCTGAACCCTGGAATCGACATGATGCGGGAATGTTCTGAACGATGGCGTTGGTATCGCTGCAAGAGATTCGTATCGCCTTTGGCGGTCCCCCGCTGCTGGACGGGGTCAGCCTTCAAATCGACAAGCAGCAGCGGATCGGTCTGCTGGGCCGCAACGGGACCGGCAAATCGACGCTGATGAAGATCCTCGCCGGACTGGTCGCGCCCGACGCCGGAAGCGTCCAGGCCGAATCGGGTCTCAAGATCGCATATTTCTCGCAGACGATTCCGCACGACCTCGATGGATCGGTCTTCGAGATCATCGCGCGGGGCCTGGGTCAACGCGGCGAGCTCATGGTGCGTTATCATCGCGAGGAGGCACGCCTGGCCGAACATCCCGACCCCGACCACAGCCGCCTCCACGAGCTGCACGAGCAACTGGACGCCCATCGCGCCTGGTCGGTGCTCGAAGAGATCGCGGCGATCACGACGCGCATGAGCCTGAATCCCGACTGGGACAGCCGCACCCTCTCGGGTGGACAGAAGCGGCGCGTGCTGCTGGCGGCGGCCTTGGTCTGTGAGCCTGACCTGCTGCTGCTGGACGAGCCGACCAACCATCTGGACATCGATACGATCGCCTGGCTGGAGACGTACCTGCTCGGTCTGGGCAAGACGCTGCTGTTCGTCACGCACGACCGCATGCTGCTGCGCAGGCTGGCCACGCGGATCATCGAGATCGACCGGGGCCGGTTGCTCGACTGGTCGTGCGACTACGACACGTTCCTGGAGCGCAAGCAGGCGGTGCTGGATGCGCAGGAGAAGGAGTGGGAACGATTTGACAAGAAGCTGGCCCAGGAAGAGGTCTGGATTCGCCAGGGGATCAAGGCGCGGCGTCATCGCAACGAAGGACGCGTGCGCGCCCTGCTGAAGATGCGTGCGGAGCGCCGGGCGCGTCGCGAGAAGCTGGGGACCGCGACCTTGAAGCTGGCGGAGGCCCAGGGTTCGGGCATGATGGTGCTGGAGGCCCAGCGCATCGGTTACAGCTACGACGCCAAGCCGCTGATCAAGAACTTCGACGTCCTGATCGCGCGAGGCGACAAGGTCGGCATCATCGGTCCCAACGGCTGCGGCAAGACCACGCTGGTTCGCCTGCTGCTGGGCGAGCTGACCCCGCAAACAGGCACAGTCCGGCAGGGAACGCAACTGGCGATCACGTACTTCGATCAACTGCGGCACCAGCTCGACGAGGACAAGACGGTTTGGGAGAATGTGCTGCCCAATGGCAGCACCGTCACCATCGACGGCAAGAGCAAGCACATCATCGGCTACCTCCAGGATTTCCTTTTCACGCCGGAGCGAGCCAAGACGCGCGTCCGCTACCTCTCCGGCGGGGAACGCAACCGACTGCTGTTGGCCCAGCTCTTCACCAGGCCGGCCAATTTGCTGGTCCTCGACGAGCCGACCAACGATCTGGATAGCGAGACGCTGGAACTGCTCGAAGAGCTGCTGGTCAACTTCAAGGGGACGCTGCTACTGATCTGCCACGACCGGGCCTTCCTCGACAACGTCGTCACCAACACGCTGGTCTTCACCGGCGGCGGGACGATTGTCGAATGCGTCGGAGGTTACAAGGACTGGGTCCAACAACAGGACCAGGAGCCGCCCGAACCCGAGAAGCCCAGGGTCGACAAGAAGAAGCTCTACAGAGAGGCCCGCAAAGTCAGCCAGCCGCGGAAGCTCTCCTTCAAGGAGTCCAAGGAACTGGAGTCGCTGCCCGCGATGATCGAGTCGCTGGAAAACGAATTGGAGGTCCTGCACAGCCAACTCGCCGATCCGGCGTTCTATCGCAATCCCGACACCGTCGTGGCCGCCAGGAAACGCCTCGCCGACCTCGAAATCCAGCACACTCAGGCCTTCGAACGCTGGGAGCACCTCGAATCCCTCGCCTCGGTTTCCTGACCCACCCGCCGATCTCAGCCCTTCGGGGAGAACATTCCCGTATAAGGAAATTCCTTATTGCGGGAGGGGTATCCAGGTGCGTATTCTTCTTTAATCGGAATGATTCTTATTTAGAGAAGATGGGTATGGCGGTATCGAAGGCAGAGATCGAGCGGCGGATGCAGCATTTCGCCGAGACGTGCCGGGCGGGCGGGCTGAAGGCCACACACCAGCGGATGGAGGTCTTTCGCGAGCTGGCGGGCGCCGAGAACCACCCGGACGCCGAGACAATCTATCAGAACGTCCGCCGGCGGGTGCCGGCCATCTCGCTGGACACGGTCTACCGCACGCTGGCGACCCTGGAAGAGCAGGCGCTGGTCCGCAAGGCCGAGATCGTCTCCGGGCGGGCTCGGTACGACGCCAATACGGACCACCATCACCACTTCATCTGCACCGAGTGTGGGCGGGTGCACGACTTCTACAGCCCGGCCCTCGACGACCTTCCGATCCCCAAATCCGTCTCGTCGCTGGGGCGCGTCGAATCGGCCCAGGTGCAACTGCGGGGGATTTGTACGAACTGCGCGAAAGGCAGGCGGTGAGCGACACCACGAGGAGAGGATGAACCTACCGTGTGAACGGACAGTAGGAATGATTACGATTTAAGACTGCTTTGCAATAGGAGAGAACGGATGGCAAAGGACAAGAAGAAACTGACGGCGGTCGTCGGCCGGAGGCGACCCAGGAATGCCCGGCTCACAGCAGCACCATGCGTCAGTTCAGACAACGAAAGGAGACGATCGTATGAGTAAAGAGAGTAAATGTCCCGTAACAGGCAAGGCCGGCCAAACCGGAGCCGGCGCCGGCACGTCGAACCGCGACTGGTGGCCCAACCGGTTGAGACTGGAAATCTTGCACCAGTATTCCTCCAAGTCCAATCCGATGGGCGAGGGCTTCAACTACGCGAAAGAGTTCAAGAGTCTCGACCTGGCGGCTGTGAAGAAAGATCTCGCGGCGCTGATGACCGACTCGCAGGACTGGTGGCCGGCGGACTTCGGCCACTACGGC
>CAZOFX010000088.1:0-23246 GCA_964579055.1 uncultured Pirellulales bacterium | reverse complement strand
CGAGATCAGCCGCAACCATATCTACCGCACCTGCCGCGGCATCTGGCTCGACTGGATGGCGCAGGGCACGCGCGTCACGCGGAACCTGCTGCACGACAACGACTCGTCGGAAGACCTCTTCGTCGAGGTCGATCACGGTCCCTTCCTCGTCGACAACAACATCTTCCTTTCGAACCGCTCGCTGCTGGACGTCTCGCAGGGCGGCGCCTACGCGCACAACCTCTTCGCCGGCCGCATCGCGCCGCACCCCGAACTGAACCGCGAAACCCCCTTCCACAAGCCTCACTCCACCGAGGTCGCGGGTCTGCTGAAGATCGCCGGCGGCGACGACCGGTTCTACAACAACCTCTTTGTCGGCCCCAGCAGCCTGGCCGTCTACGACAAGGCGGCGCGTCCGATCTTCGCGGCGGGCAACGTCTACCTCAACGGAGCCGAGCCTTGCGCCGCAGAAGAGAACCCCATCGTAGAAACGCAATCCGACCCCAGGATTCAGATCGCCGAAGAAGGCAAGTCCGTGCATCTGCACATCGCCGTCGATCCCTCGTGGCAGGCGGCGAAAACGACACCGGTGACGACGAAACGCCTCGGACTGGCGGCCGTTTCGAAGGCGGCCTACGAGGACCCCGACGGCACGCCCCTGACCGTCGACACCGACTACTTCGGCAAGAAACGAGACGCACAGCCCTCCCCCGGCCCCTTTGAGAATCCCGGCGAAGGTCAGCTTACGCTGAAAGTGTGGTGATCCTGCCCGGACAGCGCCGGAAAAAAAAGCTGAAGCTCATCCCTGGAGGAACCATGTTCCAGCGACCTTGCATTCATATCATGGTGTTGCTCGCGTGCGCGGGCGTGTCACTGGGCCGGGCGGACGAGGCCCTGGCGTGCGTTTCGCCGGACGGGCAGAATGTGGTGTCGCTGAAGCTCGTCGATGGCGTGCCGCTGTACGATGTCACGTGTGCCGGTAAGGCGGTGATCCGCGATTCAGCGCTGGGGCTGAACCTGGACGACAAACCGTTCGGCGCGTTCGAGATCGTCGGCACGCAGGCCGGAGCGGTCGACACAAGTTGGAAGCCGGCCGTCGGCGAGCGAGAGATCGTCCGCGACCGCTACAACCACCTGACGGTCCAGTTGCAGGAGCAGGCCGAGCCGAAACGCCGGCTCCACGTCGAGTTTCGCGCTTACGACGAAGGCGTCGCGTTCCGATACGTATTGCCCGAGCAGCCGGCGCTGGATGGCGCGACGGCGTCGAGCGAGGCGACGGAGTTCCGCTTCGCGAGCGATTTCGGCGCTTATCCGATCCCGTGGACCGAAGCGCACTACAGCGAGACGCCCACGCCGATCCGCGAATGCAGGTCAGCGCTCATTCCATTGACCCTCGAACTGGGCGACGGCGCGATGGCGTCGCTGATCGAGGCGCACGTGGCAAACCAGCCTCCGTGCAGATTGAAGCAGAAAGACGAACGGACGCTGCGCCCCGAATTCCGCAAGGGCAAGCTCACGCTGGCCACGCCGGAAGCTCTTGCCTGGCATGGCTTGATCCTCGCGCCGAACGTGGCCAAACTGATCGAGCGGCGCACGCTCGTCGAGAATCTCAATCCGCCGTGCGCGATCGCAGACGCCTCGTGGATCAAGCCGGGCATCTTCATCGACAACTGCGGGCCCATCGAGACGCAGAATCTCAAGAGGAACATGGACTTCGCCGCCGCGCACCACCTCGGCTACGTCCACATCGACTGGAGCTGGTACGGCACGGAACGCAAGTGGAGCGAAGAAGCCATCGCCCACTTCCAGGAGCACATGCCCGAGAGCACCCGCAAGCGGCTCGAAGGCCAGGACTGGATCGAGAACACCAGCGGCAACCCGATGACCGTCGCCAGCGGCTACGTGCCCTACCTGCAATTCCACGAGCAGTACTACCACGTCCTGAGCCACATCGACCTGGACCTGCCCGAGGTCATCCGCTACGGCCAATCCAGAGGCGTCGGCCTTTCGCTTTACGTCAACGGCGGAACTCTGAAGCCCTATGGCGATCACGACGTCGATCTGGTCTTCCGCACGCTCGCGGGCTGGGGCGTGGCGGCGCTGAAGCCGGGCTTCGTCGCGTGCGACAGCCAGGAGGATGTCCAGTGGCTGCGCCGGCTCGTCGCGATTGCCGCTGAGCACAAGCTGGTCCTGAACATCCACGACGGCTACATCGCCGACGGGATGCGCCGCACGTATCCCAACCTGCTGACGCAGGAAGGCGGAGGCGGACGCGAGACGAACCCCCCGGTGCCCCATGAGCTGATGCTGCCCTTCACGCGTCACCTCGTCGGCGCCCACGACCACACGCCCACGCTGTACAGCGGGCAGGATGGGCGCACCAAGCTGTTCGAGCTGGCGCAGCTCGTCGTCTACCACGGGGCGCGGCAGTCGGTCCGCGACGCCTACGGCAGCCGCGACCGGTTCGGAGCGGAGATGGAGTTTTTCGAGAAGGCGCCGACCGTATGGGACGATGAGCGCGTGCTGAAGGCCGAACCGGGCGACTGCGTGGTCATCGCGCGGCGCAGCGGGCGGGCGTGGTTCATCGGCGGCATGAACGACGAAGACGCCCGGCAGGTGGAGCTGCCCCTCGATTTCCTCGCCGAACAAGCCCCCTACCGCGTCACCATCTTCTGCGACGTCCAAGGCTCGCGCGACGCCCACCGCCAGGTGATCCAGGCAACTGGCGCCGACATCCTGTACATCGCCATGGAGCCTCGCGGCGGCTGCGCCCTCATCCTCGAACCGGTCACGACCCCGTGACACTACCGGCCAAAGCGGAACGAACGCGAACGCTCGTTCTACTCAGCACGCCGCGTCGAAAGCCGCTTAGGCTTTCGCGTGATGACTCGTCGGCCGGATTGCCTCTCGATCTTCCGCAGATCGACGCAGATCCTCTTCAGATCATAGTCAAAACGACGAGCGTGTTCGTCCCTCGCCTTCCAGATTTCCTCCAGAATGGAGTCGCCAGCCCTCATAGGGAACCTCCCAAAAGCTCTTCGGGCGTGCATATGACAGGGCACTCCAGCCCGAAGCCCGAAATGATCCTCGTTACATCGGACCTCATTCTCGCATTGTTGATATGGCGGAAGTTCCATGTGAGCAGATAGTCCATCGCGTTCGTCGCAGCCAAGGCAATGTGGAGGGCGTCCTCCGGGTACTGGCCTGGGATAGGCCCTTTCCGGACGAGAGCATCCGCCAGTTCTTCCGTCAGATCCGTCATCCCCAAGAGTGGAATGCCCTTCAAGGCCTCTTGGCGTTTCCTGACGGCCTCTGGCTCGCCGCGCTGCGATTCTTGTAGAACCAAGACCGAGATATGCAGGGAATACTTCCGGCGTTCGTTCTCCCACCAGTCGCGCGTTATTGCCTGTCGCCCAGCGATGATCAAGTCGCGACTTGGACGTCCGGTGCAGTAGCCAACCACACTCGTTTCGACATACACAGTCGGTTTCATATCATCATACTACCACAAAAGACCCCGGAAGCGAACCCTTTCACTCCGATGGAACCTCTTTCAGTAGCGCAAGCGGGTGCTCTTTACCGGACGATCCTCCTGGAAACCGTGATGGACCACAGTCGGGCGAGAGCAAGCCAAGACGCTCATCCCGTTCAGCGGGTGCGCAGGAGGTTGAGGAGGTCGTCGGCGGTCAGGGCGCCGGCGGCGTCGGTGCCTTCGAGCAGCGAATCGGCCAGGTCGCGCTTGGCGTGATGAAGCTGGACGATCTTCTCCTCGATGGTCTCGGCGGCGACGAGGCGGTAGACCGTCACCGGGCGGGTCTGGCCGATGCGATGCGCGCGGTCGCTGGCCTGGTCCTCGACCGCGGGGTTCCACCACGGGTCCATGTGGATCACGTAGTCGGCGGCCGTCAGGTTCAGGCCCAGCCCACCGGCCTTCAGCGAGATCAGGAACAGATCGCCGTCGCCATTCTGGAACGCGTCGATCCGCTTTTGGCGGGTCCGCACGGGCGTCTGGCCGTCGAGATACTGGTAGCGAATCTTCCGGGCGTCCAGGTGCTCTCGCAGCAGGCTGAGGTGATCGACGAACTGCGAGAAGACCAGGGCCTTGTGCTGGTTTTCGAGCAGCTCCTCGACGAGTTCGGCGAAGGCTTCGAGTTTCGAGCCGGCCAGACCGCAATCGGGGACCACCAGGCGCGGATTGCAGCAGCAGCGGCGCAGTTTCATCAGCTCGGCCAGCACCTGGATATGGGCCTGGCCCCTGTCCATGTCACGGACCCCTTCGAGCCGCTCCAGCGCGCGGCGGCGCAGCGACTCGTGCAAAGCCCGCTCCTCGTCCGTCAGCTCCACCAGCCGCATCACCTCCGTGCGGGCCGGCAGGTCTTCGAGCACCTGCGACTTGGTCCGCCGCAGGATGAACGGCTGCACCAGCGCCTTGAGTGTCGCTCGCGCGTGGGCGTCGTGGTCGATCTCGATGGGACGCACGAACCGGTCGCGGAAGCGGTCCTCGGAGCCGAGCAGGCCGGGATTGATGAAACGGAACAGGTTCCACAGCTCCGCCAGGCGGTTCTCGATGGGAGTGCCCGTGCAGATCATGCGGAAGTCGCCCACGAGATCCATGGCCGCCGAAGAGCGCTTCGTCGCGGCGTTCTTGATCGCCTGGGCTTCATCCAGTACGATCGTCGCGAAGCGCACGTCGCCGAATGCATCGGCCTCCTGCTGGAGCAGCGTATAGGAGCAGATTACCAGGTCGAACGGCCCGACGTTTTCGAGAATCCGGTCGCGCCGGCCGCGGTCGCCGATGCCGAAGCGGATCGGGCGCAGCGTCGGCGCGAACCGCTGCGTCTCGGTGACCCAGTTGGCGCAGACGCTCGTGGGCGCGACCACTAGCGTCGGCCCGAGCGTCGCGCGGTGCAGGATCAGAGCCAGGGCCTCGATGGTCTTGCCCAGGCCCATGTCGTCGGCCAGACAGCCGCCGGCGCCCCATTCGGCCAGGCGCGCCAGCCAGAGGAAGCCGTCCTGCTGGTAGGGACGCAGCGTCGCCTGGAGCGTCGAGGGGATCGGCGCCTGATACAACTCGATCGCGCGGAACCGCTCGACCCAGTCGCGAAAGGCGGCATCGGCCTCGAACCGCCCTACTTCGTCTTTCCATTGCTCCAGCGCAATCGCCGCCAGCGGATGGATGCGCAGCGTGCCGCCCTTGCGGGCGGACTGGCCGCTGGCGGAAAGGCCCTGCAACTGCCGTCGAAGCTGCCGCGTCAGCGCGATGTACTGGTCCTTGCCGATGGCGATGAACCGGCTGTCGGTGTTCTCGATCTGTTCCAGGAGCGTCTGCATCCTGACTAGGAGGTCGCGATCCACCTGCACGGCGGCCTCGACCTCGAACCAGTTCTGCGCCGAGTGGATCGAGAACTGGAACTGCCTGGCCGAGACAGGCCGCACCGTGATCGGATCGCCCTTGGGCCACTCCACGGCCAACAGTTCCGGCGGGACCGCCTGCAACTGCTCGAGCAGTTCGAGGGCATCGCCCGCATCGTCGAATATCCAGGCGTAATCGCGTCCGCCCGGCGCCTCGAGCATCGGGACGGCTGCGGTCGCTTGTGCAGCGCGGGCGGTCTCAGCCTTGAGGTTGCGCCGGGTCTGGACGGTTCGCCCCGCAGCGGATTCGAGCAGATGCGAGTTGCCCACGCCCGGAGTGAACGCGCGTAGCGATTCGCCGCCGAGAGGAACGACAACCATCTCCACCTGTAGCCCCCCTGCGAGCCGTTGCAGGCGCAGCCGCGGACGGCAATCCGGCTCGACCGTCTCGGCTTCCTCTCCGGCCAAGGCCACGTTGGACTGGATCGCGACATGCCGGGACAGTCCTTGCAGGCGTTTGAGGGCCTCGTCGGTGCGGTCCTTGGGAATGGTCATGCCGGTCGGCCCGACGATCTCGGCCATCTTCAAATGCACCGGATCGAATTTGACGACCCGCAGCCGGCTTGCAGATTCCCTCTCGACGGTCCGGACGCCGCCCCACCGGTGCGGATCCGGGTAGGGATCGATCGTGATGCAGAGCTTCTGCCCCTTGGGTGCGATACGCACTTCCGGCGTGCCCTGCACGATCTCCACCGGCACGCCTGGAGCATCCTCCCAGAAGACGTTGGGGTGACCCACCAGGCGTTGAAGGACCAGGCCGGGTTCCAGGTCCACACCGTAGCTGTAGCCGTAGTAGCTGCTCGCGCGTCTCTGGGCGGCGCTTGCGATGGCCGCCTTGTCCTGATCGGCCAAGTAGTCCAGTCCGTTGGCGTCGGGACTCATCAACCGGTGCAGGGCCACCTCGCGACCAGCCGTCCAGGAGCCCTTCTTGGTGCGCTTCTGCTCGACCGGGGCGACCGAAATCACACCCTCCCAGGCCTCGGAGAGTTTCCAGCCCAAGCGACGCGTTTTCTGAGAGACCGCCCCCGCCGCCGATTCGCTCTCCTGGATGAGCTGCTCAAGGGCACGAACCTGGCTTTCCCACATCTCCCTGACGGCCCACAGCTCGGACAGGTCTCTGGCCGGACCTTGCTGAAAGAACGACTCGGCTCGCGCGACGTAGGGCGGCAATCCCACGCCGAGCCGATCCATCAAGCGAGAGATCTGCATGACCGGCCAACGGGCGCCCTGCCGGTCCCATTGGCCCAGCAGATTCTCCACGCCCGCCAACGCCTCGCCGTCGCGAGCCTTCAGGGCCTTGGCGTCGGAGACATAGAGACAGTAGAGCATCTGCATCAGGCACGTGGCCAGGGAGGCCAGAGAAGATTCCTGGCGATAGGACGGACGCCACGCCGGTCCGTCCGGCGCCGCGTGCCCTTCGTAAAAGGTCAGCAGCGCGTCCAGGAAGAAGTAAGCGCCGTAATAAAGCAAATGGGATCCGCCCTTGAGCAGCCAGTTCAGCCAGGTCCGCGCCTGCTGACGGTCCGGCCCCGATCCGCTCTGCGACTCGGACTGGATCAGGAGCAGCGTGTGCAGCAGCCCCGGGAAGCTCCCCAGGTAGGCCAACTGGTCCCTCTTCGTTCTGCCGGCGTGCTGCACGGCGCGATCGTAGGCCTGCCGCGCCGCGACAACGTTTCCGCACAGCAGTTCCAGCATCCCGCGCACGATGTGCGTATCCAGATCGGCAAACGCCCCCAGCAAGGCCCGCGCCCCGGCCAGATCGCCGGCCAGGATGTCGCGCTCGACGATGTGGTTGAGGCAGATTTCGAGGGTTGGTTTCTCAAACGAATGGCGATCCGTCAGCACCTTCGATCGCACATACTCGAAGACGGGGTGCTCCAGTGCCAGCTCATACGTGGCGGTTCGCAGGGCGGTATACAACAGATCGGTGCGATAGGGATCGGCCAGACGCTCGATGCACTCGGGACGGAACGGATCGGCGCAGACCGCGAACAGGACCGGGATCAACGACTGGATGCGCTCATCCTGTTTGCACAGCGCCGCCAGACGGTCCAGCTCATCGCGATCGTCTCTTTCCAGAGCCAGGAACGCCTCGCGGCAGGCGTGAGGAAACGATGTGAAGCGCTGTCGGCGCCAGCGGTATTCCCAGGCATCGAGCGACAGCTCCGCGGGCGTAGCTTTTCGGAGACCCTCGCCGAGACGGTGCAGCAGCCCCTTGGTTCGAGCGACCTCGATTGCATCGGCGCGGACCTCAGGCGGGCACTCGGGCACCTGAGAACCGCACTCGGCGATCCAGCCCTTCTGCCGCAGTCGATTGACGGAAGGCCCGACCTTCGGGCTGGTAATGATGGAACCGTCGGGCATCGTCAGTCCCGCATCTCTCAACGCGCGGATCAGGTCGTTCCTGGTCAGCGGCCCGAAGGACAACGCAAACATCGTCAGCACGGCGCTGTCGAGGTCCGGCAGTTGGCTCATCTCCGTCCGGCGGGAATTGGCGTGGAGTGCTTCGATCTTGTCTCTGCCTTTTCGCAACTGACCCGTGGCGACATCCATTCGGACGTCATCTCCTTGCTTTTTGAGGCTTGCAGGTCCTGTCCATGCGCACGGTCCCCTCGCAGCGAACGGGGGACACCGCCGGTCCCGACACGTATCGGGCCAGCTTATCCTATTGGCCCATCCAATTCAAGGCGCCACAGCGATATACCACGGCACAACGGCTGCAAGGCGGGCCCTCACAGCAGCAGGATGGGCCGCCGCAACACCCGACGGCTCTGCGGACGGAGGGAATCTGAGAAAAACAGGTGGACTGCCGCCGCGGGAAATTTTGCAAATGGCGGACGGGATGCTACAATACCCGTTTGTCGCGTGGGTCACGGACCCACGAATGGACTGGAATCGAGTGAGGAAAAGGTGTCCGGTACCTTTTTCTCCTCTCGACCAGCCGTCAGAACGGATTCAAGAAAAAGGTACCGGACACCCTTGGTTTCCTACGAAAAGCAGGTTGCAACGATGCAGAGCGACAACAACAAGGAATACCGGATCGAGCCGGCAACGCGAATCACACGACTGCCACCGTATTTGTTCGGACGACTCAACGCCCTCAAGCTCGCCAAGAGACAACAGGGCGCCGACATCATCGACTTGGGCATGGGCAACCCGTCGGACCCGGCCCCGGAACTGGTCATCGAGAAGCTGTGCGAAGCCGCCCGCGACCCGCGCAACCACCGCTACAGCGCCAGCAAGGGCATCAAGGGCCTCCGCAACGAGATGGCCAAGAAGTACGCCGGCAAATGGAACGTCGAGCTCGACTGGGAGCATGAGGTTTTGGCCTGCATCGGCTCGAAGGAGGGGTTCAGCCACATGTGCCTGGCCCTGCTCGGTCCCGGCGACACCGCGGTGGTTCCCGACCCGGCCTTTCCCATTCACAATTACGGGGTGGCCCTGGCCGGAGGCAACGTCATCACCGTGCCATTGGGCAACGATCAGAAGTTCCTCGACACCATCGCGATGGTCTGCGAGCATCTGTTTCCCAAGCCCAAGCTGCTGATCCTGAACTACCCGCACAACCCGACCACCATGACGGTCGACGAGGGTTTCTTCGAGACCGTCGTCGATCTGGCCAAGCGGTTCAAGTTCGCGGTCATCCACGACTTCGCTTACGGCGAGACCGTCTTCGACGGCTACAAGGCCCCCAGCTTTCTCTCGGCCAAGGGCGCCAAGGACGTCGGCGTTGAGTTCACCACGATGAGCAAGCCGTACAACATGGCCGGCTTCCGCGTCGGGTTTGTCGCCGGCAACCGCCAGATGATCGACTACCTGGCCACGATCAAAGGCTATTACGACTACGGCATCTTCCAGGCGGTCCAGATCGCCGGCATTATCGCCATGCGGCACTGCGACGACAACATTGCCGCCCAGAACGAGATCTATCGCACGCGGCGCGACGTCGTCTGCGATGCCCTCGACCGCATCGGCTGGCACGTAGACAAGCCCCGCGCCGGCATGTTCGTCTGGGCCCATGTCCCGGACGAGCACTTGCGGGGAAAAGGCACGATCGACTTTGCGATGGATCTGATGGAGCATGCCGAGGTCGCCATCTCGCCCGGCGCTGCGTTCGGCGAGAACGGCGAAGGCTACTTCCGCATCGCCCTGGTCGAGAACGAGCAGCGACTGCGCCAGGCGATCCGCAACATCAGCCGCTACCTCCAGGAAAAGCCGATCCGCAAGGCCAAGGCCGTCAAGTAGCCGGATGAGACCCGAGGTCCGGGAGATCGACAGAGGCTGTTCGTCGGTTATGGAGCCGTCAGCAGGGCTCTGACTTTCTCCAGGACCTCTCTGTCTCCGAGCACGAGCACAACGTCGCCTGCCCGGAACTCCGTGCCCCCGTTGGGGACTATGTACTCGCCGTTCCTCTCGATCATGGCGACCAGCGCACCCGGCGGCAGCTTTGAGTGAATGATCTGCTGTCCCGCCGCCGCGGAATCGGGCGAGACGGCCAGTTCCACCATCGAGGTGCGGAAGGTCCCTTCCGTCCGGTCGAATTCCAGCGGCATGCGCCATTTGGACCGCAAAGGCCGGTCCAGTTTCAGCCAGCGTGCCACACGCGTCAGCGATCGGCCCTGGAGAAGCACCGAGGCAATGACCACGAAGAAGACGAGATTGAAGATCATCTCGCCCTGCCGGATGCCGGTTGTCATCGGGAACGTCGCCAGCACGATGGGCACGGCCCCGCGCAGTCCGGCCCAGGAGACCAGCAGCTTCTCACGGAAGGTCAACCGGCTGCGGATCAGGCAGGCCGCCACCGCCAACGGCCGGGCCACGAACATCAGAAACGCCGACAGCAGCAATCCGGACCCGATCAGAGGGGTCAGATGCGACGGGTAGACCTGCAAGCCCAGCGTCAAGAACATCGCGATCTGGGCCAGCCAGGAAAGCCCGTCATGGAATCGCTCGATGCTGCGTTTGTGGATGAAGTCGGCGTTGCCCAGCACCAGGCCCGCAATGTAAACCGCCAGGAAGCCGTTGCCGCGCACCGCCTCCGTCGCGCCGAAGACCAGCAGGACCAGGGCCATGGTCAGGACCGGATAGAGACCTTCATACTCCAGACGGATTCGGTTGACGATGCCGATCATGGCCTTGCCCAGCAGGAATCCCACGGCGCCGCCGATGAGCATCTGTCGGGCGAGCGCGGGAATCGCGGACCACCACGGCAGCGGCGGGTCGCCCAGCAGGCTCAGCATCGTGACCGTCAGGAAGATGGCCATGGGGTCGTTACTGGCGGATTCCAGTTCGAGCAACGGCTTGAGCTGTCTCTTCAGACTGACCTGGCGGGAACGCAACACTGCGAAGATGGCCGCCGCATCGGTGGAGGAGATCACCGAGCCGAGCAACAGTCCTTCCAGCCAGGTGAATCCCAGGACCAGGACCGCGAAGGCTCCCACGAAGACCGCGGTCAGAAAGACCCCCAGCGTCGCCAGAACCATGCCGCTGCGAAGCACCGGCCGGACGCTCGGCCAGTCCGTGTCCAGTCCGCCCGCAAATAGAATGTACGCCAGCGCGAAGGTGCCCAGAAGACGCACGAAGTACGGGTCGTCGAAGTGAATGCCCCCGGGACCTTCGGAGCCCGCCAGGATACCGACCAGCAGGAACATCAGCAGGGCCGGCACGCCCAGACGCTCCGAGGCCTTGCTCGCCAGGATGCTGGCCAGCAGCAGGATCGACACGCCCAGGATCAGATAGGGCGTCGCTATGGCATGGACTGATCCAATCATCGCTTGTTGCCACCTCACCACAAGGCTCGCACGCTCATAGCGTCACGAGACGCCCGGAGTATAGCAACCGGCGTAGGGAATGCCAACGGAAGATGCGCCAGGGCCGATCCGGCCGATTCCATCCGCTGCAGACAGAACCGTCGAAAACAAGACCCGCCAGAAACAGAATTCCCGCTGCTAATCTGCACGTGGACCTCATGGAGCACGCCGACGTCGCCATCGCGCCCGGCGTCACTGCGGATGTACCCGCCCCACCCATGAGATTCGAGATACGGCCCTTGAACTGGTCGGGAGATTCCTGTAAGCTATAGCTGGATGGGCAAAGGGAAGCTATGCGACGAGAGGTTCGTGCGATTGGCCTCCATATGACGCTCAGTAAGTGCATGCGGAGTGCTAATGATTATCGAAAGGGCTGACCCCAATACACCCCATCGGTATAGCGGTTCAGAGCCTTCCCGTCAGGGAGAACGTGGCGCGCCGTTGAAACCACTGTGACAGTTTCTTGAGATAGTGACGTAGGGAGTCAGCAACAATGTCTATGCAGACAATCATGAGGATCTTGTGGGCAATCAGCATATGCGCGACCGGACTTGCCGGATGTGAGTGCGCCACACGAAAAGACGGGACCCCCGATACGATCGAGGATGAGCTTCGGCGCATTCAGTTGACCATGAAATATCCTGACGCCAAGACGCGTATCGCGGCGGCTCTTTCTCTGAGACAGAACGATGTCCTAGATTGCGAACCCGTGCTGATTGTGGCTGGTCTGGTAGCAGATAGGCGCGAAGGGGAGAGCCCATTTCTACGCGTGGCCGTATACGATGAAGACAAAGATATACTCGGTGCCGGTGTGTGCGAGGAACGAAACGTAGTTGATGGCCAAGGGACCTCTCTTGTTGAAGAGTATCCTGTCTTTGCGCACGATCGATTGAGTGGGGTCCTCAGCTATCTCCTGGTCCCCGTAGAAGTTCGCGACTCTGACCAGCGGAAAGACGATGAACGTTGGCAGGGCTACGTCCTGGGCAGCAAGTCGTATGAGAGCCCTCCGCGCGGGTCCACAGGTGAGTCGAAGACTCCACCCATGTATATTTCCATTCCAGAACCAAACGATGTAGCAGTGTGGGTCTACGTCTACGACCGAAGCGGAAACAAGTCAGATCCGGTCAGATTGCAGAATGCTATGGCAAGCGAGGACGGGAAGCGGTGGCCGCTGAACTCAATGCCATGAAATATGAGAATTTCATCCGAAAGGCTCTTTGGATGTACGATCCGACGCAGGCGAATCTATTTCCCAGACCAGGTTATTTGGCAGATGTCGATGACCTCGATTCAGATGTTCGGCGGGCTTGGAAGAAATACAGGTGGAGGGACTTGAAGTATGGAAAGGGGCGGCGCGAATAGGACCTCTATCATTGAAAAGTTCTTGCGCCTGATTACATCTGTTAACATAACCTGACCGATATCGCGAATCAGAAATTGAACCTCACGATGTCGGAGAGAAGAACGGCCATATGTCGAGCTTCGTGGTCTTGTCATGGTCTTGACCGCATGCGCTGAAGTTCTGGCGCAACTCGGTGGATAGTGAAAGGGATCTCGAATGATAGGCAGAGAGAAGCGTGGTCCAGTATCTGTGACGCAGGAAGCAAGTGCCAATGAGGCGAAAGCAATAACTGTTGCCCTGGTCATTTGTGTCTTAGGCAGTCTTGGGATGCAACCAAAAGCACGTGGTCACACTAAAGGCGAGAATCAGTCGATGGTGCCAACGCTTGTGCTGATACACTTGGATGTCACTGACAATGCTTTTGAGATTGGGTATCGGATTAACAACAGTTCTGGGGAGGATATATGGATATGTAAGAACCTTGGCTCTGTCTTCCAGTCCTTCAGTTCTGATGTGTCTATGATGGACGATGGTAGGACCCTGTTGGTCCGTAGACGCCTTGACGTTCCGATAACCGGATTGGGGGAGCAGGTCTTCGGCAGCTTCATCCGTATACACAGGGCAAGCAGCCTGGAGGAGACGATGCTCCTTCCTTTGCCTGTTCGCCCTCATCGTATCACTTTGCCATCACGCGCTAGAGATGAGGCCATCAAATACGCAAAACGTCTGCAGATTGAGATTGGCTACTATTCCGGTGACCTGCCCAAGGTAATTTCACGCATGCTTGAGAACGCCGCGAGCGATCCTCAAGACGAACATGTCGACGACATGGGTTATCCGACCGATGCTATTGGCTGGTTTGGCAATTCGGTCTGGTTTGATAAACTCAATGAAATCATCCCAGACAGAAATGAACAGGTCGTGATCCCCTGGACAGACCAAAGTCTTGAAGGTGAGCAAGTCCTCCAGGCTACGATTGAAAACCTCCACGTGCCGTATACCGCAAAGGCAGCTTTCGTGAAGTGCTCGTTGGACGGATTGCACGGTTGTACGAAGGTAGAGGTTCACTATCGCCCCTCTTTATTGGGATACCTCTTTCCCCATCCTATCCAACAGGGTGTCCTGGATTATGATGAAATAGAATATCTGCAAACTCAGAACGGACTTCTGATTGAAAGTCCCACCTTGATCAGTGGTCTGATTGATGAAGTAGGCAGGCAAAAAGACCGGAAGAGCTGCAGCAATTGTATCTTCAGTGAGCGAAGTGCCATGGCTTGCGTTGCGTGCTACCGAGGGAATGAACCACTGACATCTTTCGCGGTTTACGATGGCACGGTTATTGTGACGGAGGAACGGCGATGCTATCGCTACAGCGAGGAACTTGCTAGCATACGAGCCATTACATCAACCGTGAAGTGGGTACAGCCCTTTGGGCTTCGTGCTGAGTGTGCTACCAAGCTCAATAAGCTTTGGCATCGCTTGCGTCTATACCATGAAGCCAAGGAACTGCATCTTCAGGATGTGTCCGGTGGAGATCCGATGGCATATCCAGCATCAGAGAGATGGTGCGATGCTGTGCTGCAGGTCTTCCAGATTTCGGATCAGACCGCGAAGACGTATGAATGTCCAAGTGCGCGAGGTGGCCGCTCGCATTATGCGATGAATCCGACCTGTAGACCGGACTCACCCGCTGATACGGTTCTGTTGTTCGAAACAACAGCGGGGTGGAACCAGCATGGTGGACCGGAGCTGTTCACGTTCGACAACCACGACCCCAAAGGCGGCTGCGTCCTGCTCAACGACGGGACGGTGAAGTTCATCCGCACCGAAGAAGAACTCCACGCCCTCTGTTGGAAGTAGGGCCAAGATAGATAGATGACGAGTATCGTGCACAGGCGGGTGATGCAAGATCGGTTTGTGTCGGGCAGCTCGTTGCGCGACGCCGGGCTTAAGGCAGATTCAGGGTCAGCCCTTTCGATAATCATTAACAGATCAACGGGCGGGCCATGATCTTGGATCGAGGCATGATGGGCTTGTCGGGCAGGCGGGTGATGGAAGGTCGGCGCGTAGCGGGCGGCTCGTCGGGCGACGGTGGGCTTAAGGACCGGATCAGCGGGGAGGTGGGCTGGCAGCAAATCCATAGAAGAGTTGCCGCTGCTGTACGCTGCGCGCAGGGCCTTGACAGAGCGATGTTCATATTGTACACTTATGTACAGTGGTGTACAGTTTGGATCGGGAGGTTCGTGTGAAGACGATCACGTTCACGGAGTTTCGAAGGCAGGCGTCGGGGGTGCTCTCCGACGTCGAGAAAGGGGAGACGTTTCTGGTGCTGCGTCACGGCAAGCCCGTCGCGGAAATCTCGCCCCCATCGGCCCAGCGCGGCGACAGACTTTCGTGGAAACGGCCTGGGTCGCGGCTGACCATCAAAGGGGCCAGCCTGTCGGCCACGATTCTTGAGGAGCGAAGGCGTGAAGACGTTCTTTGATTCCTCGGCCTTTGTGAAGCGGTACGTCGAGGAAACGGGCAGCCAGGACGTCGAGACGCTGTTCATGGCGGCCACGGAGCTTGCCGTGAGCGTTGTCTGCATTCCCGAGGTCGTCTCGGCCCTCAACCGGCGCGTACGCGAACGTGATCTCTCGCGCCGGCAGTATGAAACAGCGAAGGACAACGTGTTTGAGGATGCCCGCGACGCCGACATTGTCAACCTCACGCCGGAGGCGATAGCGACTTGCACGACCATCCTCGAAAAAAGCCCGGTTGGTGCGATGGACGCATTGCACATCGCCTGCGCCGTCCAGTGGGGAGCCGAGCTATTCGTCTCGGCCGACCAGAGGCAGGTTTCAGCAGCCAGGAAGGCCGGTCTGCGGACGAAGCTCGTCTGAAGCGGTTGTGAAGGCCGCAATCGCACCGCCCTCCGCCTCGCGCGTAGAGCCCTTTCATTTGTGCGAATTCGCACAATCCACCCGGTTCCCGCGTAGGGGAAGAAATCCTTGACAGGGTTGGCAGCGCCCACTACAGTGGCCCTCTCAAATGCGCAGGCTCCCGCCGGGGGAGTATCGAGATCACGAAGAAGACCCGTTCAGAGAGGTCAGAACAAGGCTAAAAGGAGAACAACCGATGGCAACAAAGGTAGGAATCAACGGTTTCGGGCGGATCGGCAGAGCGGTCGCACGGATCATCATGCAGCGCAAAGGCGAGCTGGAATTGGTGGCTATCAACGACCTGTCCGATGCCAAGAGCCTTGCCCATCTGTTCAAATACGACACCGTCATGGGCCGCTGGAAAGGCACCGTCCAGGCCAAGGACGACGCCCTGGTGATCGACGGCAAGGAGATCAAGGTCCTGGCGGTGAAGAACCCCGCCGAGCTGCCCTGGAAGGCCATGGGCGTGAAGGTCGTGCTGGAATCGACCGGCATCTTCCGCAGCGCCGAGTCGCCCAAGGGCGGCTACGCCGACCACCTCAAGGCCGGAGCCAAGAAGGTCCTGCTCAGCGTGCCCGCCAAGGACAACATCGACGCCACCGTCGTGATGGGTGTCAATGACAAGGTCCTGACCAAGGACGTCAAGTGCGTCTCCAACGCCTCGTGCACCACGAACTGCCTGGCCCCCATCGCCAAGGTGCTCAACGACACGTTCGGCATCGAGAAGGGCCTGATGACCACGATCCACGCCTATACCAACGATCAGCGCGTGGCGGACATGATCCACAGCGATCTGCGTCGGGCCCGCGCTGCGGCGGCCAACATCATCCCGACGAGCACCGGCGCGGCCAAGGCCATCGGCCAGGTGATCCCGGAACTCGACGGCAAGCTGCACGGTTTCGCCCTGCGCGTCCCGGTCCCCGTGGGCAGCGTGGTGGACCTGGTGGTGGAAGTGAAGAAAGAGGCGACGGTTGACGCCATCAATGCGGCGATGAAGAAGGCGGCCGAGGGCTCGATGAAGGGCGTTCTGGCCTATTGCGACGAGCCGATCGTCAGCAGCGACATCGTGAACGACCCCCATTCGAGCATCTTCGACGCCCTTTCGACGATGGTCAAAGGCAACATGGTCAAGGTCGTGAGCTGGTACGACAATGAGTGGGGCTACTCGAACCGCAGCGTCGACCTGATGGAGAAGATGGCGAAGCTGTAATCGGCTCGGCCGATCCGAAACGGAAATATCGAAATCCGAAACAGACACAAAGACTTGAACGCTCGAATCTCGCGATGGTGTGGGACCTTCGGATTTGGGTCGTTGGCGTTTGTTTCGGATTTCGTCTTTTGTGTCTCGCTATGCAGTGAGGATCCTCGTCCATGGACAACAAGCAACTGGAACAGACCCTGGTGCTGATCAAGCCGGACGCACTGAAGAACTCCGTCACCGGGTTCATCCTGTCTCAGCTCTCGGAGTTTCACACCGGGTCGCGCTTTGCCGCCGCCAAGATCGTCAACGTCCACCGGCTCCTGGCCGAGGAACACTATGCCGAGCATCGGGGCAAGGGGTTCTACCCCGCCCTGCTCGACTACATCATGGGCGTGGTCCACTACCCTGTGGATGTGTGGAAGCGGCGGGTTATCGCCATCGTCTACCTCGGCCCGAACGTGCTGAAAACCGTGCGGGACATGGCCGGACCGACCAATCCGCACAAGGCCCGCGAGGAGAGACCGGGCTGCCTGCGGGCCCTCGGGACCGTCGTGCCGATCCTCGACGCCCAGGGCAAGAAGATCGACGACCGCATGGACAACCTGATCCACGCCTCGGCCAACCACGAAGACGCCGAACGGGAGATCAAGCTCTGGTTCCTGCCCCACGACATCCCGCCCCTGATGCGCGCCTATCCCACGGAGGTGTGCCAGACCCACTACTACTTCAAGGACGACCGGCTCTTCAACACCTATGAGCCGGAAAGCGTCTTCCTGCTGGCTCCCGGCGACGTGGTCTGGAAGTCCGATCTCGAAATCCTCCGTCAGCACGCCGATGGCAAGCCCTCGGGTGGCCGTCTGAATAAGGTCGTGGCCAAGTACCTCGTCAATCGGACAGCCCAAGGGTAGCAGAATCGCTACGGGCCAAGAGGTAGCAGCAAACCGTCGGGCGAGAATCCCCCGCCAGGGTCCTGGAAAGAGACTTGACAGGCCCGGCGACGAGACATAGTGTTTCACATCGATCTGCGCCGCGACAACGCCGTGATGAATCCCGACGACCACCGGGACGATCGAGCGACGAAACCGCATAGAATGGACTTGTTTTGGACTGGACTATGGCTAAGAAAACGGTAGCTGACGTCAACGTAAAGGGCAAAAAAGTGCTGATGCGGTGCGATTTCAACGTGCCGCTGGACGAAAAGTGCAACATCACCAGCGACGATCGCATCGTCAAGGCGCTGCCGACGATCAAGCACATCCTCAAGAAGGGTGGCGCACTGATCCTGATGAGCCACCTGGGCCGGCCGAAAGGGGTGCCGGAGGACGTGTTCTCGCTAAAACCTGTAGCCGAAAGGCTTTCCGAGCTTCTGGGCCAGGAGGTGGTGTTCGCGACCGACTGCGTCGGGCCGGACGCCAAGACGAAGGCCAAGGCCCTCAAGGCCGGCCAGTGCCTGCTGCTTGAGAACGTTCGCTTCTACAAGGAAGAGACGATCAAGGACAAGGCCGCCAAGGAAGACGCCCAGTTGCGCCAAGCCAAGGACAACTTCGCCAGGGAGCTGGCGTCGATGGCCGACGTCTACGTCGACGACGCCTTCGGGACCGCCCACCGCGACAACGCCTCCATGTATACCGTTCCCATGGTGATGGCGGGCAAGCCCCGCGTCATCGGCTTCCTGATCGAGAAAGAGCTGAAGTTCCTCGGTGACACGCTGAAGGACCCTGAACGGCCGTTCGTCGCCATCCTCGGCGGCGCCAAGGTTTCCGACAAGATCGGCGTCATCGAGAACCTCACCAGCAAGGTCAACACCATCGTGATCGGCGGCGCCATGGCGTACACCTTCCTTAAAGCCCAGGGTAAGCAGGTGGGCAACAGCCTGTGCGAGGACGACTTCCTCGACAAAGCGACGCAACTGCTGGAGCAGGCGAAAGAAGCCGGCTGCGAGGTCGTCCTGCCGGTCGATTCCGTGGTGGCCCAGGAGGTCAAGGCGGGGGCGGCCAACAAGGTGGTCGGCGAGAACATCGACGCCGGCTGGCTGGGTCTGGACGTCGGGCCCAAGAGCCGCACGCTGTTCGCCAAGAAGGTCAAGGGTGCCAAGACCATCGTCTGGAACGGCCCGATGGGCGTCTTCGAGATGGAGCCCTTCGATGCAGGGACCAAGGCGGTGGCCCTGGCGGTGGCCGAGGCGACGGACAAGGGCGCCAAGAGCATCATCGGCGGCGGCGACAGCGCCAGCGCCGTGGCCAAGCTCGGGCTGGAGGACCGGATCAGCCACATCTCCACCGGCGGCGGCGCCTCGCTGGAGTTCCTCGAGGGCAAGAAGTTCGTCTGCCTCGAAATCCTCGACGAGAAATAGCGGTTCTTCCGAAATCAATCCCGGGTGGCAGCCTCAAGTCCGCAGGACTTGGGGATGGTTGACAAGGAAGCCATCCCCAAGCTGCGTTTGAGGCTGCCACCCGTTGTATCTGACCCAGCAAGAGGCGCCGAGACATGCGGTTACCGCCGGCAGGGACAATTGAGGTTGCACCGTCGATCCTGAGCGCCGATTTCGGCAGGCTGGCCAGCGAAATCGCCGAGGTCGCGGCCGCCGGCGTCAAGATCATCCATCTTGACGTCATGGACGGCGCCTTCGTTCCGAATATCACGATCGGCCCACCGGTGATCGCCAAGCTCCGCAAGCACAGCGACCTGGTGTTCGACAGCCATCTGATGATCAGCGAGCCGGACAGGTATGTCGAAGCGTTCGCCAAGGCCGGCGTCGACAACATCACGTTCCACATCGAGGTGGCCGGCGACCCCAAGGCGATGGTCGCCCGAATCCGCGACCTGGGCTGCACCGCCGGGATCACGCTGAACCCGGAGACTCCCGTCAAGGCGATCGAGAAGGTCGCCCCGTTGTGCGACATGGTCCTGGTGATGACCGTCCATCCCGGCTTCGGCGGCCAGCAGTTCATGCCCGAGGCCGCCCGCAAGATCGTCGACGTGCGGAAGATCGTCGGCCCGGCCGTGCGAATCGAGGTCGACGGCGGCATCGACCCCGAGACGACCCCGATCGTGGTCGCCTACGGGGCCGACACGCTGGTGGCCGGCAACGCCATCTTCGGCCAAGCGGACCGGGCCGCCGCCATCGACGCCATTCGAAAGGCCTGTAATTAACTTCTCGTGGCCTTCGGGCCGACTCTCTGGTATAGTAGTGGTGCCCGTGCCGGCAGACCTGCGGATGTTGTCCGCGCCGAGCGGGCCAACGGTGACGGCAATGATGGGACCCAGCACCACGACGATGACGAAGAAAGCCAAGGCAACCTGGAACGGCTTCTCCCTGAAGCCCCGCAGAGAAATGCCCGAGGGGCTCTGGGTGCGATGCCCCGGCTGCGAGCACATGCTCTACAAGAGCGCAGTACAGAAGAACCTCGACGTCTGCCCGTCCTGCAACCACCACTTCCGCATCGGGGCGACCGCCCGCATCCGGTACCTGGTCGACGAGGACACGTTTCAGCCGATGCTCGAAAACATGACGTCGGCGGACCCGCTCGATTTCCAGTTCCGCGGCACTACCTACAAGGACCGCATCCGGGCCGACGAGGAGAAATCCGGCGCCGCCGAGGCAATCCAGATCGGCAAGGCGTTCATCAAGGGTCGCGGCGTGGTTCTCGGCGTCATGGAGCCGGACTTCCTGATGGGCTCGATGGGCGCCGTCGTCGGCGAGAAGTTCTGCGTCGCGGTCGAGAAGGCCATCGAGGAATCGCTGCCGCTGGTCGTCGTCAGTTGCTCCGGCGGGGCCCGCATGCACGAGGGCGTCGTCTCGCTCGGCCAGATGGCCAAGACCTCCGCCGCCCTGGCCCGGTTCAACGAGCGTAAGGGCCTGTTCATCTCCGTGCTGGCCGACCCGACCACCGGAGGCGTCACCGCCAGCTTCGCCATGCTCGGCGACGTGATCATCGCCGAGCCCAAGGCCCTGATCGCCTTCGCCGGACCGCGAACCATCGCCGAGACCATCAAGATCGAGCTACCGGAGGGCTTCCAGACCGCCGAATTCCTCCTGGCACACGGCTTCGTCGACATGATCGTCGACCGCAAAGACCTCCGCAGCGAAATCGCCCGCCTCATCGATTACACCCAGAAATGAACCGGTCAGAGGCGGTCGTGTGTCTCCGGCTCGGCATCAGACACCTTCGCCATCGCCCGACGGAATTTTTGTTTGCTGCCGCGTCTGCTCCGTTTCTGCAGGTACTCCTCCGTCATCAGAGCCGACACCTTTTCGGCCAAGGCGAGGGTAATCAACTGGTTGATCGAGATATTCTCTCTTGCCGCCAACGCACGGATGGTGTCATGTAGCGATTCAGGCAGCCGAAGGCTTATGGTGCTCATGCCAGTTCTCCAATCTCCCGCAGGAAGGCTCTTGGCGTAACCACACGAATGCCAAAGCCTTCCGCACCTTCGAAGTCGCGTTGATTGTAGGTCACAATGAACTCGCAGTCGGCGCTGACAGCCAGTTCCAGGACCATATCATCCTTCGGGTCTCTCAGCAGTGGTCGCCAGAGGTAGAAGATCGCCCGCTGCCGGGCCATTGCACATACATAATCTATGATGTCACCAACGTCACGCTCGCTCAGATGGATTTGGTCAAGGAAACGTTTCGCTGCGTCTTCATACTCCAGAACGAGCGGAACAGAGACATTCACATCGAACTTGCCGCTGTCAATGAGCAGCAGAAGTCTATAGGAAGCACCCCGCCGTGAGCGAAGAGCCGCGACGAAGACATTCGTATCGATCACGATCTGAGGAACTGCCATGGTGGTATCATACACGATACCACCATTTATGTCAACAAGCAGGCGAGTTTTGCCGCAATGGCGACCATCTCGGCCACACGACGAAATCCCGTCACGTCTGCCAGGGTGGGGTCAAGCCCAAGCGCTGGAGCTTGGCGGCGAACTCTCGCGCTTCGCGGCTGGGCTTCCAGGCGTCGCCCTCGCGTGGGAGCCAGCCGGCGGCCTGCATTTCCTCGACCGCCTCGGCGGCCTTTCCGGCGTGGAGCAGCGACAGCAGGCCGATCTCCGTCCGCGACAGCGACATCGCGCCAAGCCGGTAGTCCAGAAACGCCTCCCACGTCAGCGGCACCCACTGGCTGACGATCTGAAAACCGATGGCCTCGGCGTACCGCCGGATTTCGTGCTGGGCGTGCGGCTCTATCCGCAGTTCGAGGAAGTGCAGCAGGTTGTGCAGGTCGATCTTCCAGTAGGCCTCGGTATAGGTCGACAGGGGCAGGTCCTTCCGCGCCTGCTCCCTCGCGATGCCCGCGGCCAGCCGCTCCTCGTAGACCCGCCGCGTGCTCGCGATGATCTCGGCCTCGCGCTCGCTGAAGCGCTCGCCCTGCTCGGCGCTCAGGCTGCCTTCGCTGCCCTGGCGGTTGTCTTTGGACTGGAGCCGCCACTGGTCGGGCGCCGTCCGCTGTGCCGAATCGATCACGACGGAATACCGCGTCGAGTGCTCGTTGACGTTGGCGGTGCGGTGCCGGATCCACTGTCGCCAGCAGTCCATCGTCGTCCGCACGTGCAGCTTGATCTCGCACATCTCGAACGGCGTCGTGTGCCGGTGCCGCATCAGATAGCGGATCAGGCCGCGATCCTCGCTGACGCGTTTGGTGCCCTCGCCGTACGAGACGCGGGCCGCCTGCACGATCGCCCCATCGTCGCCCATGCAGTCCACCACCTCGACGAACCCGTCGTCGAGCACCCCGATCCGTCTGCCGATCAACGATTCCATCCCCATCGCCACCGTCCATGCCCCAGGAAAGCAGGTTCCTTTCTCTCCCCGCGCACGCCGGCCGGATTATACCACCGCGCCGCGGCCCAGGGAATCGAGCCTTCACAGTCGCTCGTAGTAGCGCCGTCAGGCGTTCCTTCAAAGGTCCCGCCCCGCCTCCGCAGGACCGAGTTCCCTCCTGCCCAACGTCGTTCCCGACGCCACCCCCGTAGGGGGCGCATTGCACCCACCGCGAAAACGGCGCTTGTCCCTCCCGCTCTGGCCCCCGAAGTAACATCTGGCCCGTTACTTCTCCGGGAGCCAATCATCGGCCGCAAGTCGTTCCTGGAACAGGACTTACAGACCACTCATTCAAGACTCTTCTTGCCGGCCCGCGGGGCACCGTATAGTCCACAAGTCGTTTTTTCAAAAGGACTTACAGACCACTCACCCAAAACTCTTCTTACCGGCCTTCGGGGCATCACCTATAATTGTCTCCGAACTCGTCAATGTGGCACGGACTTTCAGAGAGGGCACCAATCAATGGTTCTGACCGCAATCGTCGCTGTCGCTGTAGTCGGAGTGGTCGCTATAGTGGCAATCGTATATGGTCGTGGTCTTTCATCCCGCGCGCACCTACCCGGCTCAGGCTTACGAATGGACATTACTGGACAGCGTCCCTCGGGTGAATCGCTGCGACCCAATCAGCAGTCCATAGAAAGCTTGGCGCAACGTGACTATGGTCTGCTAAAAGGTCCGCCTCGTGTACACCATCAGACTGCGCGATGACGTAGGATGTTTTTCGCACATTGTTTTGGGATGTGAATGGAGTCCTTTCT